>NZ_JBQFXN010000003.1:0-305280 GCF_056540885.1 Ruegeria sp. AL12
TGGCCGAAGGCACCGAGATGGTCATGCCCGGCGACAACGTGTCGTTCGGCGTTGAGCTGATCGCGCCGATCGCGATGGAAAACGGCCTGCGCTTCGCCATCCGCGAAGGCGGCCGCACCGTCGGCGCCGGCGTTGTGTCGAAGATTATTGAATAATTCGCGCAAGCGAATGATCAGACGGAAAGGGCGTCCCGCGGGGCGCCCTTTTTGTTAGGATTCCAATGCCATGCTTGTCTCGATTTCGAGATAGCAAGCCAATACGCCAAGCTTGCGTTGAACGGCGACCCTCGACACAATTGCAGGCAGAAATGTCCTGTAGGGGAGGATGGTGGGATGACCAAGCATGTTGAAATCGGCCGGACTGGAGTCAGGCTGCCGCAAATAGGGTTCGGTTCAACAGGCCTGGGAAGCATACCTCAGATATATGGGTACGAGGTGGACGAAGGCCGTGCGCTGGACACAATAAGGGCAATTCTCCAGCGCCCGGATGGCTTCATTGACACAGCGCGTGGGTACGCGATGGGTCGAAGCGAAGAGCGTATTGGGCAAGTCATTCGTGAGCTGGGGGGGTGGCCTGAAGGCCGGGTTCTTTCCACGAAACTGGACCGGGACATGGAGAGCAACAGGTTTGATGCGACACAAGCGCGAAGGTCACTTGAAGCAAGTCTTCAGGCCCTCGAGGTGGAACAGGTGGATATTCTTCATCTACATGACCCCGAATACGCTGCAGATATTTCGGAGGTGACCGGCACCGGCGGTGCACTTGATGAGCTGTTCCGGATCAAGGAAGAAGGTCTGGCGAAGGCAGTGGGGCTTGCAGGCGGCCGGATTGACGTCCTGATGCCGATGCTGCGTGATCGCGAGTTTGACGTCCTTCTGACACACAACAGGCATACGGTGGTCAACGTAAACTCCGCTCCAATGATCGAGCTTGCGCGGTCCAAAGGTGTGGCGGTTCTGAATGCGGCGCCCTATTCTGGAGGAATTTTGGCCAAGGGAAGCTCTGCTCATCATTATTACGTCTATCAGCAGGCGACCGAAGCCGTTCTGGGCCCGGTTCGTGCAGTTGAGAGTATCTGTTCTCGTTACGATGTACCGTTGGGGGCGCTTGCGTTGCAGTTCTCAGTCAAGAACGCAGACATTGCTTCAACAATCTGCGGGGCGACATGGCCGCAACATGTGGACCAAACATTCGAATGGGCCAACTGGGCTATTCCGGATGCGGTTTGGAGCGAGTTGGAGGAACTGGGTCAATCCCAAAACGATCCTGAAACTGGGTAGGGTCTATCGGTTTTTACGTTGCGCGGTGGCTCATCACCCATTTTACAAACCGTATTGGGGTCCTGGTCGCATTTCGCCCTCTGCCAAGTCCTGCGAACCTCACCAATACACGCGGGTTCTCAACAAGAACGTCAAGGTGGGATGTTTCCCGCCATTTGGGTTTGATGAAGGGTGGTGATGCGCGTCTGTCATCCTCTCAACCGCAATGTCAAGGAAACGGGCAGAGCGCCTTATTTGGGCGTGTTCCGCGCGGGCTTAAGTCCTTGTTTGACAAGGGCTGCGATCCATACCGGCGGCTGACAGTCTTGCTAACAGCCGCCGGTGATTGCAAATCAGGACAGCGCTGATTCAGCAGCTGCCCGGACGGCACGGATGTTGTCTCCGTAAATCTGTGGGGTTGAAACCGATCCGCCCTTGAACACCGCGGAACCGGCCACCAGCACATCCGCACCTGCCGCTGCCACAAGCGGAGCGGTTTCGGGGTCGACGCCACCGTCAATCTCGATATGCACCGGACGATCACCGATCATCTGACGCAGTTTTTTGACCTTGCCGGTCATGTCGATGAATTTCTGGCCCCCAAAGCCGGGGTTCACGGTCATCACGCAAACCAGATCCATGAGGTCCAGCAGATGCTCGACCGCTTCGGCTGGGGTGCCGGGGTTCAGCGCAACGCCGGCTTTCATTCCGGCGCCGCGAATGGCCTGCAAGGTGCGATGGGTGTGGGGGCCGGCTTCGACATGTGCGGTCAGAATGTCCGCTCCGGCATCGGCATAGGCCTGGATGTAGGGATCGACCGGCGTGATCATCAGGTGAACGTCCATCACCGTTTTCACATGCGGGCGAAAGGCTTTCACGGCTGGAGGGCCAAAGGTCAGGTTTGGAACGAAATGGCCATCCATCACGTCAACATGAACCCAGTCGGCGCCCTGCGCTTCGATGGCCTGAATTTCCTGCCCGAAATTGGCGAAATCGGCGGACAGGATAGACGGCGCGATCTTGATGGTGCGGTCAAAGCTCATGGTGGCCTCGTATCAGCTGAAGAGTCGCGGATGCGTATACCCCTGCGCCGGTGGGATGGATAGCCCCCGCAAACGCCGTGCCGCCACAAAACTTTCACCGCGCGGCATCTGACCCAATGGGTTGAGACTTGGGACCGGCGGTCGGAAGCGGCTGAGAACCCTAGTTCGCTTATGCCTCGTTCAGGGTCAGCGTTACACGCTCACCCGCGAAAACCGTGCGGCCGTACTCGACTGGCCGTCCATCCGGGTCGGCATTGACGCCGACCGAGAAGAGAACAGGAGCGCCTTCTGACAATTGAAGTTGCAGCGCCTGCGTTGCGGTCGCCCCGCGCGCGGTCAGGCGAGTCGACACGCGGACGTAATCCGTGACGCCGCAGGCTTGCAGCGCCTTGGTGACGGATTGGGTTTCGGCCAATGTCTGCAAGATATCCGGAAATCGTACCGCGGGGAAAACGCTTTGAAACAGGGCTATGGGCTGCCCGTCTGCCAGGGACAATCCGTCATAGACATGCACTGGATCACCCTCGTTCAGACCCAGAGCTTCGGCTTCGGCTTCATCGGCGATGCGCGTGGTCAAAGCCAGGATTCTCTTGCCCGGTATCTTGCCGCTGGCCGAGATGTTCTTGTGATAGCGCACCCTTTTGCCGATCGGATAATCCGTTGGCCGTGCCGCAACAAAAACGCCCGCACCGCGCCGGGCGTGAACCAGACCCTGATCAGACATGTCAGCCAAAGCGCGCCGTACCGTGTGGCGGTTGACGCCATAGGTGGCGGCCAGCTGGGCTTCGGTGGGCAGGCGATCTCCGGTTTGATAGCGCCCCTCGGCGATGTCCGAGGTCAGGCGCAGGGCAATACTTTTCCAGATCGGCGTTTTGCTCATTTCACCAAACCTTCAAACGGTCGCAGATTGCGTTTTGGCAACCTGTCGGTTAATATTTGTCTAGTTGTATAGTTCATGTAGACAACCTGTCCAAGAGGCTTTGATGGCAAACCAGACGGAAATCGGGATCAAGGCCCGGAAGGAATGGATGGGTCTGCTGGCGCGCGCGCCGGACGCCGCCCTGATGACGCTGTGGGACGGCATTCAGGACTGCCCGAGTTTCGAATGGCTGCGCAGGCCCGAGGTGGGTGGTGTCATGGTGCGTGGCCGCATCGGAGGAACCGGCGCTTTGTTCAACCTGGGCGAAATGACCGTTACGCGCTGCTCGGTCGTGTTGCAGGATGGTGCGGTCGGTCACGGATATGTTCAGGGCAGGTCGAAATCCAAGGCAGAAGCGGCGGCATTGATTGATGCGATGATGCAGACGGCCGCTGCGGATGATTTGCAGGAACGGCTGCTTGATCCGCTGAGGCTGCAAATGCAGTCGATCAAGACAGCGCGCGCCGCAAAGGCAGCGGCCACCAAGGTCGAGTTTTTCACGCTGGCTCGGGGGGAAGACTGATGCCGGATCAAATGCGGTTCTCGGGGGGCTTTCAAGACGCACCTGTCGACGCGGCATATGCATTCCGCGCGGCCATGACCGTCATGGCGCGTCCGGGTGAAATCCGCGCCCTGACTGGCTGTGAACCACCTGCGCCCCTGTCCGTTGCGGCCGGCACGCTGCTTCTGACGCTTTGCGACGCCGAGACAAACGTTCATCTGGCGGGTGAAGCCGACACCGATTTGGTGCGCGAATGGCTGACCTTTCACACGGGTGCACCGATAGTGGCGGCGGAAGATGCTGATTTTGTCCTTGGTACGTGGGATGCACTGGCGCCGCTCAACACCTATCGTATCGGGACGCCGGAATACCCGGACCGGTCCGCCACGCTTGTTGTGGAATGCAGGCGCCTGGAGCAGAACGGCGCGGTTCTGAGCGGCCCCGGCATCCGGGACACGGCGCGGCTTTCTCTGCCGGATGTTCCGGCTCTTCAGAACAATGCGCGGCTTTACCCTTTGGGGTGTGATTTTTTCTTCACCTGCGGTGAGGCGGTCGCGGCCCTGCCGCGTAGCACGCAAATCAGGTCGAAAGGGTAAGCCATGTATGTCGCTGTCAAAGGGGGCGAAAAAGCCATCGAAAACGCCCATGCGTGGCTTGCCGAAGAACGCCGTGGTGCGACAGATGTCGCGGAACTGAGCCTCGCGCAGATCCGCGAACAGTTGAGCCTTGCGGTGAACCGGGTCATGGCCGAGGGGTCGTTATACGATCCCGACCTTGCTGCGCTGGCGATCAAACAGGCGCGCGGTGACCTGATCGAGGCGATTTTCCTCGTCCGCGCTTACCGCACGACCCTGCCTCGTTTCGGCCATTCCAACCCCGTCAAAACCGGCGATATGGCCTGTGATCGCCGGATCTCGGCCACGTTCAAAGATGCCCCCGGTGGTCAGGTTCTGGGGCCAACCTTCGACTACACCCACCGATTGCTGGATTTCAAGCTGGCGGCCGAGGGCGAAATTCCAAAGGCGCCTGAAGGCCCTGCGCAAGTGGAACCGACGCCACATATTACCGCATTCCTGAAGGACGAGGGTATCATTCAGGATGAACCGGCCCGCGATGACGTTCCGGGCGATCTGACCCGTGAACCGATGGGGTTCCCGTCCACCCGCCCGGTGCGCCTTCAGTCGCTGACCCGTGGGGATGAGGGTTTTGTGCTGGGCATGGCTTATTCGACCCAGCGCGGTTACGCCCGCAACCACGCCTTTGTCGGAGAATTGCGTATCGGCAAGGTCGTGGTTGAGCTGGACATCCCCGAGCTGGGCTTTGCCATCGACATCGGCGAGGTCGAGCTGACCGAATGTGAAACGGTGAACCAGTTCACCGGTTCGAAAACGGAGCCGCCGCAGTTCACGCGGGGCTATGGGCTGGTCTTTGGCCAGTCTGAACGAAAATCCATCGCGATGGCGCTGGTCGATCGGGCCTTGCGGTGGGAAGAGTTGGGTGAAGACAACGTGGGCGCGCCTGCGCAGGATGAAGAATTTGTCCTGAGCCATGCGGACAACATTCAGGCCACCGGTTTTCTCGAACATATCAAGCTGCCGCATTACGTCGATTTCCAGTCCGAGCTGGAACTGGTCCGCAAACTGCGCCGAAAGGCCCAAGAGCGCATGTCAGAGGAGGCCGTGGAATGAAAGCCGTCGTTTTTGATATCGGAAACGTTTTGGTCAAGTGGGATCCGCATCTGGCATGGCTGGAGGAGATGGGCAGCCGCGAGGCGGTGGCAGAGTTCCTGGCGCGCATCAATTTCCCCGAACGCAACCTGCGGGCCGATGGAGGAGAGATGTTCGCCGATCTGGCCGCTGAACTGGAAAATGCGGAAGATCGGCAGCGCCTCAGTGTTTACGTTGAACGTTATGCCAGAACCGTTCCGCAAAAGATCGAGGGAAGCTGGCGCCTGCTTTACCGCCTGAAAGAGCAGGGCACTCCGGTTCACGCGATCACCAATTGGTCAGCGGAAACCTGGCCTGTCGGCGTGGGGGCACATCCCGAATTGGGCGAAGTGTTTGGTGTCACCGTCGTGTCGGGGCAGGAGAAGCTTTTGAAGCCTCAGCCAGAGATTTTCCATCTGCTGTGCAAGCGGGCCGGGCTTTCACCCGAGAACTGCATTTTCATCGATGACGGGCTGCACAATGTCGAAGGCGCGCGTGCGGAGGGCATGGATGGGATCCACTTCACCGCGCCGCAAGCGTTGGAACATGCCCTCATCGAAAGAGGCTGCCTATGAGCGCGTACAATTTCGCCTATCTGGACGAACAAACCAAGCGGATGATCCGCCGGGCGATCCTCAAAGGCCTGGCCATACCGGGGTATCAGGTGCCGTTTGCCAGCCGCGAGATGCCGATGCCCTATGGCTGGGGTACCGGCGGCGTACAGGTTTCAGCCGCGACGTTGACGCCCGAGGATACGTTCAAGGTGATCGATCAGGGCGCAGACGACACGACCAACGCCGTATCCATCCGCAAGTTCTTTGAAAACACCGCAGGGGTCGCCACCACGGAAAAGACGGAACAGGCCACGATCATTCAGACCCGCCACCGCATCCCCGAGGCGAAACTGCGCGAAGACCAGATCATCGTCTATCAGGTGCCGATTCCCGAACCTCTGCGCTTTCTGGAACCGCGCGAGACCGAGACACGCAAGATGCACAGTCTTGAGGAATACGGGCTGATGCATGTGAAACTGTACGAGGATATCAGCCAGCACGGGGCGATTTCGACCGCTTATGCCTATCCGGTGAACGTGGCTGGACGCTATGTCATGGACCCGTCCCCAATTCCGAAATTCGACAATCCAAAGCTTGAGATGGACGCGATCCAGCTGTTTGGTGCCGGGCGCGAGCAGCGGATTTACGCGGTGCCTCCGCATACCAAAGTCGTTAGCCTCGATTTCGAGGACTACCCGTTCGAGGCCACCAAGGCCGATCATCCCTGCGACCTGTGCGGGGCCGAAGACAGCTATCTGGACGAGGTCATCACGGATGACGCGGGCAGCCGGATGTTTGTCTGTTCCGACACGGATTACTGCCGGTCACGCCGCGAGGCGGGCCATGTAGGCCGATTGGCCGAAGGGAACGCGCAATGATCCCTCTGATGCAAGCCAAAGGAATTGAAAAAAGCTATGGCCGCCGGATCGGATGCGCGGATGTGAATTTTGATCTCTTCCCCGGAGAAGTGATGGGAATCGTTGGTGAAAGTGGGTCGGGCAAGTCGACCTTGCTCAACTGTATGGCCGGCCTTCTGAAGCCGGATGCCGGGCAGGTGATCTTTGATACCCGTGCAGACGGCCCGGTCGATACGGTCACAATGTCCGAGCCAGAGCGCCGGATGCTAAGCCGCACCGACTGGGCCTTTGTCCACCAACACGCGCGCGACGGGTTGCGGATGTCTGTCAGCGCCGGAGGCAACATTGGCGAGCGGCTGATGGCCGTCGGCGGACGCCACTATGGCAGCATTCGGGGCAAGGCCATTGACTGGCTGGGCCGGGTAGAGATTGACGAGAGCCGCGTCGATGACCGCCCCAGCGCGTTTTCGGGCGGGATGCAGCAGCGTTTGCAGATCGCGCGCAATCTGGTGACAGGTCCTCGGCTGGTGTTCATGGACGAACCGACCGGTGGTCTGGATGTGTCGGTACAGGCGCGTTTACTGGATTTGTTGCGCGGACTTGTGCGTGAGATGAGGTTGAGTGCGATCATCGTCACCCATGATCTTGCCGTGGTGCGTCTGCTGGCGGATCGGTTGATGGTGATGAAAAGCGGTCGTGTGGTCGAGGCCGGGCTGACGGATCAGGTACTGGACGACCCGCAACATGCCTATACGCAGTTGCTGGTGTCCAGCGTTTTGCAGGTTTGAGGCTTTGGGGAAGGATGAAGCGATGATTGAACTTGTTGACGTCAGCAAGAGCTTCACCCTGCACAATCAGGGCGGCGCCACGATCCCGGTGGTGAAAGGCGCGTCTCTGAAAGTGGAGCCGGGTGAGTGCGTCGCCCTGACCGGGCCGTCGGGTGCAGGCAAATCCACGCTGATGCGTGTGATCTACGGCAACTATCTGGCGGCCACTGGTCAGGTGCTGGTCGCAGGGTTGGACGTGGCCAGGGCTGAACCGCGGCAGATCTTGTTGCTGCGTCGTGACACCTTGGGCTATGTCAGCCAGTTCCTGCGGGTCGTGCCTCGGGTGTCGGCGTTGGACGTTGTGGCAGAGCCGCTGCTGGCCGTGGGCTGTGACAGGCAAGCGGCAATGGACAGGGCAGCCGGGTTGCTGAAACGGCTGAATATTCCCGAACGTCTGTGGACCCTCAGCCCGACGACCTTCTCGGGCGGCGAAAAGCAGAGAGTGAACATTGCGCGGGGCTTTGCGCATGAATATCCGGCAATGCTGTTGGATGAACCGACCGCAAGCCTGGATGCGCAGAACCGGGAAACCGTTTTGTCCCTGATCGAAGAGGCCAAGAACAATGGCGTGACGATTGTCGGGATTTTTCACGATCTCGACGCGCGCGAACGGGTCTGTGACCGCGAGGTCGATGTCTCGGACTTCACGCCGGGGATGGCTGCATGACGCTTGCTCCGGTCATAGCGGTCGTGGGTCCTTCGGGGGTCGGAAAGGACAGCGTAATGAACGCGCTGGTGGCCCGGACGCCGGGTGTTCAGAGGCTGCGGCGGGTGATTACCCGTCCCGAAGGCGAAGACGGCGAAGATTTCGACCGCGTCTCGGCCGAAACACTTCAGCGGATGGAACGGGATGGCGCGTTTGCGCTGAGTTGGCATGCGCATGGGCTGTATTACGGTGTGCCGAAGACGATCACGCGGCAGCGGCAGGTGGCCGAGGCCGTTTTGGTCAACCTGTCACGAACGGTGTTGCTTGAGGCGCAGGAGGTGTTTGGTGATCTGATCGTGATTTCCCTGACGGCAAAGCCCGAGGTTCTGTCCGAACGCTTGTCCTTAAGAGGGCGGGAAAGCAAGGCGGAACAGACGCGGCGTCTGGACCGGGCCCAAACGTCTTTGCCCAACGGTTTGAACCAGGTCCTGGAAATCGACAACTCCGGTGCGATGGAAGATACGGTTGCCGAAATCCTGTCGCACCTTCAACCGGAAAGCCCGTAGCGATGGATAAGGTGGAAGCGCCCGTCCTCAGCCTCGCCCGTAAGGGCCAGATCCGTGATCTGGAAGGGCTGCGGCAGCAATGGGGCCAGATGGGTTTGCAGCGCGTTCCGAGTTGCTCTCAGGGTTGGTTTGTCCAGCTTGCCGCTCAGCGTGATGTGAAAGCGGAACGCGTCCAGTACGTAAGGATAGCCCCACTGAACCAGGTTGGCGTCTTGCTTCGGGGTCAACCCGGCGGCGCGGCGGCGGGCCAGTTCGGCCTCGGAGGTAGGCGCACGAAAACAGTCCAATTCCCGAACACAGGCCGCGGCAAGCGCATTCAGCGCCTGGATCTCACCCAGCGGACGCAGGGCCAGAAAACGCCCAAACCGGGCGATCTCGAGGCCATCCAGCGACACAGGTGGTTGGCGGGAGGCGAGCGAGCTGCACGCCTCTTGCAGGGCTTCGAATGTTTTGCCGTCGCGCAGTCTGAACGGTGGCTTCAGCGTCGCGTGCAGCCCGTACTTGCGCGGCACCTCCGTGACGGCGGCAACGTCGATGCCTTCGACAATCGGATGGGCAACCGGCTTTCCCGCCTCGATATCCCAACCCAGCCAGCTGGTTGCAAATTTCGCCCATTCCTTTCCCGCGGGCGGCGCAAAATAGATCGCGTATCGCGTGAATGTCATATCGGCCTCCTTTTGCGTAGCCTTCCTCGGTCTCAACATGCGTGAAGTTCAGATGACAGAAGACTTGATCCTTGCCAATGCCACGCTTGTATTGCCGAATGAAACCGTAACCGGCACTGTCCGGATTGTGGGTGAGGCCATCGCTGAAATCGACACCGGAAACAGGGTTCCCGCGGGCGCGATAGATTGCGAAGGCGACTATGTCAGCCCAGGGCTTGTCGAGTTGCACACCGACAACCTTGAACGTCACATTCAACCGCGCCCACAGGTGAACTGGCCCCATGCCGCTGCAATTCTTGCGCATGATGCGGAATTGGCCGGCGCCGGGATCACGACAGTGTTCGATGCCATGCGGGTTGGATCGATCCCGTCGGGCGCGCGGCGGTATGGGAAATACGCCCGCGGCCTGTCGCAGGAGTTATGGGATCTGCGCGAACAGGATGCGCTCAAGATCAGCCACTTTCTGCACTTGCGGGCCGAGGTGTGTTCGGAAACTCTGGTTGAAGAGCTGAGCGAATTTGGGCCGGAAGACAGGGTTGGCATTGTGTCCATAATGGATCACACACCCGGTCAGCGTCAGTTTCGCGATATGGGCAAGCTGGAGACCTTTCTGAAGGGCAAATATGCCATGGATGATGACACGTTCTTTCAGCACGTGGCGCAATTGAAAGGGCTTCGAGATCGCAATGGCGCACTGCACGAGGTCGAAGCTGTCAAAACTGCCCGCCGTTTCGGAGCAGTATTGGCCAGCCATGACGACACGACTGAAGATCAGGTTAAAGTGTCCGCAGGTCACGGCATCCGTCTGGCCGAGTTCCCCACAACCGTCGAAGCGGCACGCGCCTGCCACAAGAACGACATTCGGGTCATGATGGGCGCGCCGAACATAATCCGTGGGGGATCGCATTCTGGCAATGTTGCTGCCCACGAGCTGGCCCAGCTTGGGTATCTGGACATCCTGTCTTCGGATTATGTGCCGTCGGCCTTGTTGCTTTCGGCGGTTAGGCTGGGCGAGATCTGGGGCGACCTGGCGCGGGGGATGAAGACGGTAACGCTGGCCCCGGCTCGGGCGGCAGGGTTGGAGGAGCGGGGCGAGTTGCGCGCCGACGCCCGCGCCGATGTCATCCGCTTCCGGATGCGCGCGGGTGTACCCGTCCCGAGTTCGGTCTGGGTGCGCGGTCGACGCGTGGCGTGATCAGGCCGTGTAGAACAGGTAACGGTCCGGGGCGATTGTCTTGGGCCCCTGGATCTGGGCAAAGCCGACCAGGGGCTGACCTGAAATCAACAACCCTCCGGGCTGCATGACTTTCGCGATCAGCGGGCTGAGACGCTCTGCTTCGGCGACGTCCTCGTGCTTGATGCCGCGTCCGAAATCGTAATGCGCCAGCGCGATCCTATGCCCGTCGGCCGCCAGTCTGAGCAGCATCGGTTCAGCCTCACCTTGCAGGAAATCCTCGGCCGGGGGGGTGCTGTCCGGATGGCATTGCAGGACCCGGTCCATCACCCAGATCCGGCGCTCTGGCAGGATTTCACGCAAGTGGTCATAGGTGCGGCCATTGCCCAGGCCCATATCCAGCACATCCCCCGGCTGGCCGCTGATCCGCTCGGCCGCCCAGTTCAATCCGTCGCGTTGGGCCGTCAGTCGGCGCAGCATGGAATCCAATCGGCTCATGGTGATGTCCTCATTCGTTCTCTGGCGCGACCCAGGCTGTGGCGGGCCCGCTCAGCAATTTGCGCAGCAGGGCCTCGGTAAAGGCCCAGATGTCCTGATCATGGACCAGATGATGGGTCAATATGCCGAAGGGCTCGGTGTTGTCTGAACGGCCTTCGCGTCGGTCTCGCAGAAGACCAGCAGTCTGCGTGATCAGGGCGTCGGCTGAGATCAAGCCACGCGACCCGCGCCAGTCGATCGGATCGAGGTGGGTGTTGATCTGCTCAAGCCCCAGTGCGGCCAGACGTGAATTGCGGGGCGTTGCGGTGGACAGGATGCGGTATCCCAGCTTTGGCAGCTGTTTGGCCATCTCGGGTGCAATGCGATTCCAGGGAGGCACGAACATCTGTCGCATATTGTCACCAAACAGGGACCGAAGGCGCGCCATCCCTGCCTGCGCATCCGTCACCATCACGCCCAGCGGACGGTCGAGCCGAAACTCGGCCTTCTTCTCGCCGCGGGGCGCATGGTTTGTATGCGCCCACCCGTGCACGACCGGAACAAGAGACGCGCGCGCGGCGACGTATTCCGCCAGCGCGGGCGTCGCGTCGCGCGGAATGACGGCCAGATGCACGGGCAGGCCCAGTTTGTCGGCCAGCTCGGAAAGGCGGTCCAATTGCGGTGTTGGCGCAATGGCATCATCATCGCGCCACCACACAGGCAAGGGCAAGCTTTCGGCACGCCAATGGTTCAACTCGACGTCAAGTGGGCGCCAGTCGGGGTTCATGTGCGCTGCTCCAGCAGGCGCTTGGCGATGTGGACGGATTGGATGGCCCCGTCAAAACCGAAATCCTGTTGTACACGGGGGCCGTCGGCCACGACACGCTCCACCGCCCGAGCCAATGTCGCCCCGCTCAACGCTCTGCTTTCCAGAACTTCGATTGCGGGCAGATCGGACAGGCTCTGCCCGCGCAGCCCTTGTTCCACCTCTTTGCCGTCGTCGAAAGGCACAAACACGGCCGGGGTGCCACTTTGAAGGATATCCATGGCAGTGTTGTAGCCACACATGCTTACCGATGCCGCTGTCAGGGGCAGCATCTGGCGGAAATCCGGCCGCACAGGTTCCAAAACAACCGAAGCACCTTCGGCCATCCGGGACAATTCCGCGATCCGCGCCTTTGCATCCGTTCCACCGACCAGCAGGCGCCAGCGCCTGTTGGGCATCTTTCGGGCGGCCTCGATGGCCGCGCGAAAGATCGGTTGCCCGACGGATCCGCCGCCAGCGCTGACCAGGATTTCATCCTGACCCGCCGCGTCGGGGTGAGGTTGGGGCAATGCAGGCGCCACAAAGCCGGTGTAGTGAAGTCGCTTGGCCAATCGGTCCGACACCGGCCAGCTGACCGACAGGGGCGTGACGCTTTCGGTGGAATGAACCAGAATGCCGTCATAATGCCGAGACACGATTTCATCCGCGCGCTCGGCCTTGGCGGGTTTGGAGGGCGGAGCCAGAATGTCGCGGACCGATCCGAGAATGACGGGACGCTCAGGCAACGCGCTTGCCGCATTCAGGGCTGCATCGAACTCGGCCGACAGTGATCGGCGACCAAAGGGGTAAAGCTCGGTGATCAGGATCTGCGGCTGGAAGCTGTTCACCGCCTGCACCAGGGCGGCCTCGCGCGTGGCGTGATAGGCCGCGTCAGCCTCGTCGCCGCTGTCGGTCAGCAAACGGGTGAAGTTGGTTCCGTCTGACCTGAGCGGCGGCAAGCCGAACAGGGTCATGCCCGTGCTGTCCAATTGCGGCGCTGGCATGCCACCCGTCACGACCATGACGTCGTGGCCATCATCCCGAAAGGCCCGCCCCAATGTCAGCGCCCGGCTGAGATGCCCGGTGCCCAACAGGTGCGTGACGATGATCATCACCTTCATTGCGGGGGCTCGTGTTTGATCAGGCGAACGGGGTCGGCGTCGGCGGTCATGGTATTCATGTCGACGATATACAGCCGATTGCGTTTGATCTTAAAGGGGGCAGGTCCTTCGAAATTCCAACCCCATGCCCAAGCCAGAATGACCCGCATGATACCGATATGACAGACCGCGACCGTATCTTGCCGCAGCGCGGACAGCCAGGGGCGAAGCCTGTCCCGAACCTCGGCCGGGCTTTCTCCGTTTGGTGGGCGGAAATCCCAGCCCCAATGCTCGATATGACGATATCCGCTGGATGTGTCCGCGATCAGGTCGACCCCGCGTTGACCTTCCCAATCGCCCCAGTTCATCTCGGTCAACGCGTCCGAGGTGTTCGGGTCGCGACCTGTCACAATCCGCGCCGTCTCACTGGCGCGGTGCAGGGGGCTGGACCAGATGTCAGCCTCGGCCCAGTCCTGCGGCAATCCAAAGCCCGCCAATTCGGCTCGGGCGTCATCGTCCAGCGGTATGTCGCTGCGCCCCTGGATCCGTCCCGCGCGGTTCCAATGGGTGTGCCCGTGGCGGAGCAGTGCAAGCCGGGTCATGATACGTCCTTCAGCAGGGGGCGGAGGGTTGCCCACAAGCGCTCGGTCGCCTGTGGCATCAGGTGGCGCTCTGCCACGTAGTTGCGTGCCGCAGCGCCCAGAGTGTGGCGCAGCATGGAATCCGACAAAAGGGCCTGCATGCCATCCGCAAATCCCCTGGCACCGCTTTCGACGGATGGATAGGCCGCCGGGGACAGAACATCGCGTACGCCGGGCCGGTCCTGAGCGACCACAGGCAACCCCGCGGCCTGCGCCTCGAGGTAAATCATGCCGTAAGCCTCATTCACTCCGGGCCATGCAAGCAGAGATGATTGTTGATAGACGCGTTGCAGTTCTTCCCGGTCAAGCTGACCCAGAAAACGCACCCGCTGTCCGAACGGCGCCATCAGCGCCTCAACCTGCCTGCGCGCCGGGCCGTCTCCTGCGATGTTCAGGTGCCAGTCCCCGGTCAAATGCGCCAGGGCCTCGGACAATATCTGATAGGATGCCAGCTTGTCCCCATGCCGCATCATGCCGACGGTCAGCATGGGTGCGCCACCTGTGGCGGCCGGAGGCAGTTCCGAGATGGGCAGGAACGGAGGCAGTTCGACCAAAGCCTGATCGCCAAAGCGATCCCGCTGCAAAGTGATCAGGTCGTTGGCCGTATGATAAAAGATCACATCCGCCGCATCGCAGGCCTGATGCGCCGCCTTGGCGAACTCAGCCCACGGCCCGTTTAACCGACTGGATGCGCGGGTGCTTTCCAGTTGCACATAGGGAATGCCACGTGCCTTGCAAACCCGAGGGCCCAGCAGGTCAGGTGCCTTGTAATAATTGTGGTAGGTCACCCACAGATCGGTATCTGATGGCATGTCAGAGACAAGTCGCTTCGCTTCATCTTCTGCCGCGCGCCTCAAGGCTTGTTGCAGGTCTTCGTCGCCGCTTTTGTCATAGATGCGCAAGTCGGTCGCCAGAGCGACCGTATCACCCTCGGCGGTCAGCGCCTGCATCAGATTCCGGGCCATTTCACGGTCGCCCGAAGGTTTCGGGCTGTCAGGAGATTTCATCGGGGCATAAAACGCGACCCGCGCCATTACGCGTTTTCCATGCACATGGAGTTGAGGTGTTCCGACAGCCGTGCGATGCCGGGGGCCATCCGGAACTCGGCGATCAGGCGATCATAGGCCGCATGCGCCATCTTTGACGCTTGCTGCGGATTGGCTGACAAACGTTCCACGGCTTCCGCAAGTGCAGAGGGGGCGTCATCGGACAGAACCCCATGTGTTCCGGTTTCGATAAACTCGGGGATCGCCGAGACCGGTGTCGACAGGATTGGCAACAACTGAGACGCGGCCTCCATCAACACATTCGGCAACCCGTCGCGGTCTCCGTCCTTCGCGATGCGGCTGGGCAGAACGAACAGGTCGGCATCCCGCATTGCTGCGATGACCTCGGGCTGGTCGCAAGCCCCTTTCCAGGTGATCCGGTTCGCAATGCCGGCTGCGTTCGCCTGTGCCCGCAAAACGTCACCCAATGCGCCGCCGCCGATATGTGTCCAGTGCCAGTTCAGGTCATCGGGCAGCAATGCAAAAGCCGCGATCAGACGATCGAAGCCTTTTTTCTCGACCAGCCGCCCGACGGAAATCATGTGAAAACGATCATTCACAGCACGCAGCTTTCGCGTCGGAGGCTTGGGAAAGCGAGACAGGTCCAAACCGTGATAGATCAGGTCCACGCGCTTGGGGTCATCGGCCAGGCTGCGCAGATGCTCGGCTCCGATGGCTGTGCAGGTGGCGCCAAACGTGGCCCCGTAGGATGCGGCTTGCAGCTTTTCACGTTTTTCCCAATCCGGCGACGTCCAGATATCCTTGGCATGAGCCGAAAAACTCCACGGCAATCCGCGCATGATGGCGGCGTAACGGGCAACGGATGACGGCGTGTGCATGAAATGAGCGTACAACCCTTGCGTCCGGGCTGGCAATTCCGCGGCCAGAACGCAGGCTTGCCCAAACCGTCGGATGCGATTGGGTGTCGGGTCGCGCTTCAAGTCCTGACGCCAGATCCGATAGGCCCTGTCGTAACCGGGAAGCGTTTGGGCAAGGGCCCGTGCCGCCCAGACCCGTTTGGGTTCGTCGTGAAGATACTCGGGCAGGTATCGAACCTGTCCTGTGAACCGGTCGTGCAAGGGATGGCGTTTCGTATCGGTCGGGTGCCGCAAAGACCAGATGTCAAAGCGATGCCCGGCCTCCTGCAAGGCGACAAGTTCCTGCGCAATGAACGTTTCGGACAGTCGTGGCCAGCCTTTGACCACAACCGCCAATCGAGGAGAATCTGAGGTCATCCGGTGGCTCGTTCCTGTTCCCAGGTCAGCAGGCTTTCGATGCGGTCGGTGACATAGTCTAGCCCGTCCAGCAATCCGCTTTGTATCGCCTGCGACGGCAGGGACTGGTGCGGCAATTCCCGAATGGCGCGGATCATCGCGTCCGGCGTCAGGCCATCCCGGTTTTCATCCAGCATTCGGACAAGTCCCAGCCCTTCTGCGCGCGAGGCCCGTATCCACTGTTCCAGACGAGGCGTGGTGCGCGGGACGATGACAGCGCGTTTGTCAAAGGAAAGAACCTCGCAGAACGTGTTGTAGCCGCCCATGCAGACGACGCCTTCGGCCCCTGCAAACAGCGTTTCGATCTGGGATTCGAACCCAACGGCGGTGACGCGACCGTTCAATGCGGCAACGCGGGTTTCGAAATCTTCGCGCAACTCACCGGACAGGAAGGGGCCATAGACCAAAACCGCCCGCGGCGACAGGTTTGGATATTTTTCATAGGCAGACAGGACGAGGTTGACCATCGCCTTGCCGTCGCCGCCGCCGCCGGGCGTGATCAGGATATAGGGTTGTTGCGGAGGCTCACCGACCGGACCAAGATCGCGGCGCAGATATCCCGTCCAGTGGATGCGGGACTGTGCCGCGGCGCTCAGCGGCAACCCCTTTGTCGGGTCGTAAATCGACTGCAAACCGTAAACCCAGATTTCGTGATAAAACCGTTCGGTGGCTTCAACCGCTTCCTTGCGCGCCCACTCGGCGGCCAGGACTTCGGGTTCATCCAGAACATCGCGCAACCCAAGCACCATTTTGGTTCCGCAGTTCTGTTGCAGGTGGTTCAGTGTCGGCAGCAGCTCACCCCGGAACCCCGTCGGTTCCTTGTCGACGATCAGCACATCAGGGTCGAACTGCTGAACAGCGGTTTGAATCAGACCCGACCGCAACTCGGTCACTTCTTCGATGCCCATCCCGATCGTGCGTGCAGCATAAGACCCGTCTGCGCGTTTGGTGACACCGGGCAGGCGCACGTGGTCAACGCGACGGGGAAAGGTAAACCGTCCGGCCACGGGTGATCCCGTCAGGATCAGCGCGGACGCACTTTGGTCCGCCTGCGTGATCGCGGCCGCCAAGGCCCGAGACCGGCGAAGATGGCCCAGCCCGAACGTGTCGTGACTGTAAAACAGGATACGCGGTGCGCGGCCCGGTTTGGAATTGGTTTTGCCTAGGCTCATAGTGTTGCCTGTCTTCTTGATCCCGGTTCGAAATCCGCGCGTTTGCAAGCGTTACTGTATATATCCCCGTCACGCTTGCCAAAGGAGGAATTGCTCTTCCGCAAATGTTCCAAGCATTGCGATTTGGCAACAGCATATTGACGGTTTCGCGTCATGTCGCAGCAAGGCTTGAGAGGGATCGCAAAAGAACCGGTGAACTGGCAAAGGGGCAGGGCCTACAGATCCCGTTCATATTCAATTTTCGCCAGATTGAAAACATCCGGAATCAGGCAGTGCGCCAAGAACACGCCCGGACACGATATTGAGCAGGGTGCGCCCGAGCGTTTGAACTGTCTGAAACCCTTCTGTAATCTGACTGCTATCGGAAAAACTGGATGCAAAACCCCATGAAACATACCTTTCTGGCCGCTACACTTCTGGCTTTGTGGGCTTTTGTACTGGCGTTTCCGGTCAGCGTTTCAGCGCAAACATCCTTGATTCCGGGATACAACGCGGACAGTTCGTCTGCGTCTACGCAGGAAAGCGACTTGGCTGCCGCAATTCGCGCCGCCAGCGAAGCCGGGGCCAGTGTGATCGTCATCGACAGCGCCGGGCAGGTTGTGACAACGGCAGGCGGCACGGATGCGGGCACGAATGATGCGGCGGGCGATTCGAACAATCCCATGGGTGAGGGATCGCAGCTGATGAAGGCGCAGGAGCGGTTCTCGAAATTCCGTGAGTCCATGCAATCACGGCTTGAGGCGCTGCCGTATTCGGTGTTCGAAGTGAAGTATATCCTGCGCCAGACCAGTCCGGACGGTCGCATTCAGACCTATGTGGAAGTTCTGGGCTGGAACATTCTGTTCCTGTTGTTGGGCCGCTGGCTGTCTATCGAGATATACGGGAAACGCATCGCGCGCCGCTGGGTCGTGGCGCGGATCAAGGATGAACCGCAGGGTTACCGAGAAAAGATGCCCTTCCTTCTGTTCCGGTTCCTGATGGGGATCGGAGCGACGATATTTGCCATGCTCATGGCCCTGATCGTCGGATACCTGTTTTTTGGCGAAGCGGACGATATCTCGATCCAGTTCACGGTCACGGCGATCTTCACGGCGTTCTTCCTGTCGCGCACGGTGTCCGATCTTTGGCGGATGGTATTGTCACCTTACCTGAGCCAATACCGGCTGCCACCGTTCTCGGACCGGGACGCCAAGCGGCTGTATCTGTGGGCTTCGGCACTCGCGACCTATGACATCACGGTTGTCCTGTTTTCGACCTGGGTTGCGGATTTCGGGCTGAACTACAACGTCTACGCCATGGTCTATGGCTGCCTTACAATGGTGGGCGCTTTCGGCAATATTCTGATGATCCTGTTCAATGCCCGGGCCATTTCAAATGCCATCCGGGGCGGAAGAGCGCCGGATCAGGTCTCGTGGTTGTTGCGGTTCGTATCCTTCGGCTGGGCACCTGCACTGATCGTCTATGTCGTGTTCAGCTGGTTCCGTCTGGCGGTTGATCTTGCACTGGAGAACCCTACGCCGCTGCCGCTGATCGCAAGCAGCTATATGATCTTCATGTCCGTCGTCGTTGCCTATGGTGCGATGAACTACGTGCTGGAGCGGTATTTTGACCGTTCGCGCAAGATCAACGAGATAAACGAAGAAACCGCCGCTGCCGAAGCGGATGCCGAGCCCGTGGAAACGCCCGAGGCAGAACAGCGCAAACAGTATCTTCTGACCTATGAAGATCTGGCGCGCCGGGTGGCCGGAATTCTGGCCTTTGTGATTGGTGTCTATGCCCTTGTGGTGATTTGGTACCCCGATGCGGACTGGAGCGAGGACCTGCCGGTTGCACGCGTGCTGGATGTAATGGTCATCATTTTCATCGGCTACATCCTGTTTCATTTCTTTCGCATCTGGATCGACAGCAAGATAGCGGAAGAAGTCGATGATGGCACCGAGGCCGAACTGGGCGATGAGGGCGGGGAAGGCGGGCAAAGCCGGCTGGCGACGCTGCTGCCATTGTTCCGCGGCGCAATTCTGGCCGTTGTGGTCGTGACCATCATGCTGATCGTTCTCATGGAACTTGGTATCAATGTCAGCCCGCTTTTTGCCGGTGCCGGTGTGGTTGGTCTGGCTGTCGGTTTCGGATCCCAAACACTGGTACGAGACATCTTTTCCGGGGCGTTTTTCCTGATGGATGATGCCTTTCGGAAGGGTGAGTATATCGATATCGGAGACGTCAAGGGAACGGTCGAGAAGATCTCGGTCCGGTCCTTCCAGCTGCGTCACCATCTTGGCGCGCTGAACACGATTCCTTTTGGCGAAATCAAGGTTCTGACGAACTATTCCCGTGACTGGGTGATCATGAAACTGCCGCTGCGCGTGACCTATGACACTGACGTGGAAAAGGTGCGAAAGCTGATCAAGAAGCTGGGGCAGGAGTTGCTGAGCGATCCTGTGATCGGCGAAAACTTCATACAGCCGCTGAAGTCCCAAGGCGTGATCGAGATGCAGGATTCAGCGATGATCATCCGGGTCAAGTTCATGACCAAACCGGGCGATCAGTGGTTGGTGCGCAAGAAGGTCTATCAGGAAATTCGCGAATTGTTCGCGCGGGAAGGCATCAAATTCGCGCATCGCGAAGTCACCGTGAGGTTGGCGGACGGCAAAGAGGCCGATGACTTGACGCCGAAACAGCGTGAGGCGGTAACAGGCGCGGTGCAGGCGGCGATCGATGAGGATTACCTGGACGATATCGGCCCTGGGGGCGATGATCGATAGGGGCGCGGCTGCGTACCGGATGGTCAGTTGGCGTCGAGCGGCCAGACAGGTTCTGAACTGCCCAGTTTCGACGCAGGCAAATCCCAGCGCATCGTCGCTTCGCCGACCCTCAGCGCAGGGTTGAGGCGATGGCCCGGCCCCCAGCCGGACACCTCCGTCGCCGTGCCGTAATCCGTTGTTGCCGGGGTGATGGGCGCGGATTGTGCTTCGTCTTTGCCGAGCACGGCCAGAAGTTCGGCGGTGCGCGCCAGAGAGAGATGCGCGTGCATGATGGAATTGCCTGATGCGGCCTCGGCCAGTGCGGACAGGACGGCAGCCGCCATCAGATAGCCGGTCGCGTGGTCCAGAGCTTGAACCGGCAACGGGGTCGGCTTGTCCGCGTTCGCCCACTCCATCCCGGCATGGGCGATACCCGCGCTCATCTGGACAAGGCTGTCAAACCCGCGCCGGGTCGACCATGGACCTTGCCAGCCATAGGCATCCAGCGTGACTTCGATCCGGTTCGGAGCCAGCTCGTCACGTTTGGCCCGGGTCAGACCCAGTGCCTCCAGCGCGCCGGGTCGATACCCGTGTACGAACACATCCGCCTGAGTCAGCAACCCATGCAATCGTTCAAGGCCGGTTTCGGATTTTAGGTCAAGATAGGCGCAGCGCTTTCCCAGCGATATGTCGGGGATCACCCCGGGTTCATCCCAGCCAGGTGGGTCGATGCGCAAGACCTCGGCTCCGAACCCTGCAAGCGTTCGGGTAGAAACCGGGCCGGCCAGAACGCGCGTCAGATCCAGCACCCGTAACCCGGCCAGAGGCCGATCAGCGGTGGCCCGAGGTCTGTCGCGCAGATTGACATAGCGCGGTCCCTGCCATCCGATCAAAGGGTCGCGCGACACGGCGCGGCCTTGTGGGTGATCAAGCCATTCCGTCCGGCTGCGCATGGCAGCGGCCACCCCACCTTCGGCAACAACCGCCGTTTCCAGATCCGACATCGCCCAAGACCTGACAGCTTTTGCCACGGCTTCACGCTCTGGCCGGGTGCCAAGGACTTTCAACGCGGCAGAGCGATGGCGGGGCAGGTTTGTGTGCAGCCTGATCCAGCCATCCGCGGCTTTGTAGTCGCCCGCGACCGTATCCCACAAACTGGGCATGTCCCAACCTTCCGGTTTGAAGGAATAGCCGAACCACAGAGATGCCAGCCGATGATCGATCGAGACTTCGGGTGCGTTCCTGGACAGGTTGATCGCCTGGGTCAGCCGGGCCATTTCCCGCCCCACGGCTGCGAAACTGGCGGTGGCCAGTTCGGAAACGGCGAAGGCGCTTGGCAGCATACCGGCGCCGACCCTGTGATAGCTGCCGGCAGCGGGAAGCGTGGCCAGCAGACTCATTGCTGATAGGGGTCGAGACTGTCGCGCAGCCCGTCACCAAGGAAGTTGAACGCCAATACCACGACAATGATCGGCAGCATCGGGATTGCCGTCCATGGATAGATCTCTATCGACGCGAGGTTCTGCGCGTCATTCAGCATCACGCCCCAACTGACCGCGGGTGCGCGCAGGCCGAGGCCAAGAAAGCTGAGCGCCGTTTCCCCCAGGATCATGGCTGGGATCGACAATGTGGCTGACGCAATCAGGTGCGACATGAAGTTGGGCAGCAGGTGCTTGCGGATCACACGGCCCGAACTTGCGCCCATCATCTCGGCGGCCCGGACATATTCCTCTTCTCGCAAAGACAGGAACTTCGCCCGAACCGAGCGCGCCAAACCCGGCCAGTCGAGGATGCCCAGAATGATCGAAATGATGAAGAACACCGCGACCGGGCTCCAGTTCGAAGGCACGGCGGCGGAAAGGGCCAGCCACAGCGGCAGTTCCGGCAACGAACGTAGGATTTCGATGACGCGGTTGATGGTCCAGTCGATACGCCCGCCGAAATAGCCGGCCATCGAACCGAACAGGATGCCAAGAAAGAAGGACACCGAGATACCGATCAGACCCACCGTCAAAGACAGCTGCGCGCCATAGAGAATACGGCTGAAGATGTCTCGGCCCAGACGGTCGGATCCCCACAGGAACAGCGTTGTCCCCTCTGGCGGGCAGAACAGGTGTGTGTCCGACGGTATGAAACCGGCCAGCTTGTATTCAGAGCCTTCGCAGAAGAACCGGATCGGGCGCGGGTCTTCCGTGTCGGGGACAAACTTCCATTGGAAGGTTTCAAGGTCCGCCTCGGCGACGATCGGATAGACATGTGGGCCGATGAACTCACCCTCGTGAAACCAGTTTACCGATTGTGGCGGCGCGTACAGGTGCTCTCCGTTTCGGTCATTCGGCCCGTAAGGCGCAATAAACCCGGCAAAGGGCAGCATCAGATAGCAAAACAGCAGGAAGATGCCCGAGATCAGGCCCAGCCTGTGGGTTTTGAACTTGCGCCAGACCAGAACCCAGTTGGGGGCATCCAGATCGGCGCGTTCCAGCTGCTGAATCGAGGCCTGCGGATCAAACGGCGCGTCATCGACATAGCGGTTGTCAGGACGATCAGTCATGCCTCGCGCCCCTCATACCGAATGCGCGGATCCAGCATCACCAGCAGGATATCCGAAATCATCGTGCCGATCAGCGTCAGCAGGGCGACGAACATCAGGATGAACGCCGACAGGAACTGATCCTGCGTCTTCAAAGCAGTCAGCAGTGTGGGGCCGATGGTTTGCAGGCCCAGAACGACCGATACCAGAACCGAGCCGGACACCATCGACGGCAGCAGGTTGCCGATATCGGCGACAAAGGGGTTGAAGGCCACCCGCAGCGGATACTTGGTCAGCATCCGTGACGGGGCCATACCCTTTGCGATGGCGGTTTCCACATAGGGTTTGCCGAGTTCGTCCAGCATGTTCGCGCGCAGACGCTGCATCATCGCCGATGCGCCTGAAGTGCCGATGACGAAGGTCGGTACGATCAGGTGGACGAGGATGGATTTCAGTTTCTCCCAACTCATTGGCTGGCCTTCGAAACTGGGATCCATCAAGCCCCCGATCGGCAGGTTGAAATACTGGTGGCCATAGTAGAACAGGATCAGCGCCAGCAAAAAGTTCGGCGTTGCCAGCCCCAGATATCCCACGAAGGCCGAGGTATAGTCGATCCATGTCCGGGACCGCGCGGCGGCGATAACGCCCAGCGGCAATGCGACGGCATAAACAAACAGGATCGCAGCCAGATTGACCACAACCGTCAACCAAAGCGTGTCGCCGACGATTTCGGAAACGGGACGGTCGAATTCAAAGGACCACCCGTAATTGCCCTGGATCAACCCCGAAAACCCGTGCGGTCCGGGCCAGAATCCCATCCAGATCAGGTATTGTTCCCACATCGGACGGTCCAGAGCGTATTCAGCGCGCAGGAACTCTGCCTTTGCGACACCTGCCGACTGGCCCGAGGCCTGAAGTTCAGCGATCTGGTTGCTCAGATAGTCGCCGGGCGGAAGGTTGATGATTACAAAAACCAGAACCGAGACCACCAACAAAGTCAGCAGCATCGTGAAAAAGCGATACACCACGTAGCGCAGCATGATCATTTAGCTGCTCCTGCTCAGTCGGCGAAAAAGAACTCGTCCGGGCGGTGAATGCCGAAATGTGCACCGGGTTCCCAGGCCCACATAGCCTGTTCCGGAACATTTCGCAGGCGGTTTGACACCACAATGGGCTGGGGGGCGCCGTTCAGGATGCCTATGGCATAGACCTGATCGGCATGGATTTTCAACATCTCGGTCCAGACAGCCGCGCGTTCTTCATCGGTCGTGGCGATTTGCCATTCATGCGCCAATTCCATCAGGCGCTGCGCCTCTGGCATGTCGGGGGCTTCACCCGCTTCGCCACCGGTCTGATAGTGCTGCCCCCATTTTGGCCAGGCCAGGAACACCTGATCTGTCGGGGCCAGATAAGCCGGGGACGTATGCGCCTGCGGAATACCATCATCCCAACCGAACCAGACGGACGCCATGGAATTGCCCGCGAAAACGCGGTTGCGCAGGATGTCCCTGTCCAGCGGGCGCATGACCAGTTTGACACCGATTTCACGCCAGGTATCGGTTACGATCTGAAGCGCGTTTTCGACTTCCTGCCGCTCACCTGCGGTTTCGATCACCAGCTCCATCGGACGACCGTCAGGCAACAGGCGGATGCCGTTCTTGTCGCGCTGATCCAGACCAGCCTCATCCAAAAGCGCATTGGCCTGATCCACATCGTATTGCGCCCAGGCCTCGGCGTTTTCTTTACTGTAGAAGGGCGAGGCGGGAAGAACCGAGTTCGCGGCGGGGTGCGCGAGTTTGAAGTAAAGCGCCTGGTTGATGGTCTGCCGGTCGATGGCCAGCGACAAGGCGCGCCGCACGCGAACGTCCCTCAGTACATTGCGCCAGACGTCATCAGAGAAGTTCAGGTTCGGGTAGATCGCGATCTGCGAGGCCACGCCGGTTTTCCACAACAGCGTTTTGTACCCACCTTGTGCTTCGCCTTTCTTGAGGATCGACGCGTCTCGGAAGGCAAGGCCACGGCCTTGCAGGTCGCTTTCACCGGCGTTGGTCTTGGCGGCAACAAGACCGGGGGCGACGATCTCCATCTCGACCACGTCAATATAGGGAAGCTGCACCCCCTTGCTGTCGATGCGGTGATAATAGGGGTTGCGCACAAAGTTGTGACGGATTTTCTTGCCCGAACTGGCGTTCAGCCATGGCTGCAACGTGGGAAGTTCGTGGTTGTCGAACTTGTAAAGATTATCCAGCTTGTTGTGCAGCGCCGCCCAGCTTTTGACCCGGGCATCTTCAACCTGAAAGGCAAGCTCTTCCGCGTCCGCGTATTTCTCGTGATACTGTTTCAGAAACGCGGCCGGCCGGTAAATAAATGGCGGTCGTGCTTGTGCCAGAGATTGCAGGAAGTTCGGGTTCGGGTCGTCCCATTCGAAGATCACTGTGGTCTCATCGGGAAACGTGACGGTGGGCAATTTACCTTCGACGATCAGAAAATCGGGTGGGCCTGACGGGCTGAGCAACTCGTTGTTGGCGACGTCTTCCCACCAATAGCGGAAGTCTTCCGAGGTAAAGGGTGAGCCGTCCGACCACTTGTGCCCTTCGCGCAGTTTCAGGGTAAATTTGCGATTGCCCTCGTTTTCATACGAGGCCAGCAGGTCGGGTACCAATTCGTAATCTTGGTTGAACCCAACCAACCTTGCATAGCCATAGACAACCATCTGCCGGATATCTTTGGATCGCGTGACCATGGTGCGCAGAGTGCCACCCGGTTTCCCGAATTCTCTTCCTTTTGCGGCCAGATCCACAATCAGAGGGTCCTTGGGCAAACGCTCCTGCACTGGCGGAAGATTGCCGCTTTCAACCTCGGCGCTCCAGAAGGCGCTTTCCTGAGGTGTTGGGATTGTATCTGCCGCCGCGGGCAGGATCCCTGAAAACGCCAGCATAGCAGCCAGCAGCAGAGGGCGAATGGTATTAAACATGGCAACGTACCTTATGGCCCGGTTCCAATTCCACCAGTGAGGGTATCACGGTGTCCGAGAAACGAAAGGCTTCATCCCAACTGTCCGGCGCGCCGGCACCCAGAGAAACCAATTGAAGGTCAATCGGGCGATTGATGTCGGGTTCGGGTTGAGCGGCAATCAGCGCCTTGGTGTATGGATGGCGCGGATTGTAGAAAAGAGTTTCGGGCGGTGCCTGTTCGACGATCAGACCCCGCCTCATGACAGCAACTTCGTCAGCGATCCGTGCGACAACGGCCAGATCATGTGAGATGAACAGGTAGGACAGGTTCAGGCTGTCTTGCAGGTTTTCCAGCAAGGTCAGGATTTGTTCCTGAACAGACACGTCCAATGCCGAGGTCGGTTCGTCGCACACGATCAACTGCGGGTCCAGCATCATGGCCCGCGCCACTGAAAGGCGCTGTCGCTGCCCTCCGGAAAACGCGTGCGGATAGCGTTTGAGCATATCACCCGTCAGGCCGACGCGCTGCAACATCTCGGCGGCCTTGTCCCGCTGTTCGGCTGTTGTGCCGATGCGGTGGATTTCCAGTGGTTCGGTCATGGCGTCCTGAATGCGCATCCGGGGGCTGAGCGAACTGTAAGGGTCCTGAAAAACCATCTGTGCCTTGCGCTGAAACGCTGTGCGCTGGGCTCGGGTCATGTTGTGCACCGTGATCGGGTCGGCATCGGGGGCGGTACGAAACAGGACTTCACCACCGGGGTCGGGCAATTCAGCCCCCAGGGCGATGCGGGCCGCCGTCGTCTTTCCCGATCCGCTTTCACCGACAATTGCCAAAGTCTTGCCGCGCGCCAGATTCAGGTCGACTCCTCGGCAGGCATAGATTGCTTTGTCGGACTGCCATCCTTTGCTGGACCGCATGGTGTAGGTCTTGGACACATCCTTCATCTGAAGGATCAGATCCGTGTCGGGCATCGGTATACCCACCGCATCCTGGTCCGGTATTTCCGGCGCGGCATCAAAAAGCTGCTTGGTATACGGGTGTGCGGGCGCGGTCAGGATCGGGGCGGCAGGGCCGGCCTCCATGATACGTCCCTTGTGCATGACGACGACCTGCTCGGCCATGTTGGCGACGACACCCAGATCATGAGTCACCAGAATGAGCGCCATGCCGGTTTCACGCTGCAATTCCTTGATCAGGCCCAGAACCTGCGCCTGCGTGGTCACATCCAGTGCGGTGGTCGGTTCGTCCGCGATCAGCAATTCTGGTTTTGACACCATGGCCATGGCGATCATGGCACGTTGGCGCATACCGCCGGACAACTCGAAAGGGTAGGAGTCATAGGCGCGCTGTGGATCAGGGAACCCGACGCGTTCGAATTGCGTCAGGACCTTTTTGCGTGCCGCGGACTCGGACAGCCCACGATGTAGCCACAAAACCTCGCTGACCTGATTGCCAATCTTGTGCAGCGGGGACAGCGATCTCATGGGCTCCTGAAAGATCATTGAAACCCGATTGCCGCGGATGTCGCGCAGCTCACGTTCGGAAACCGTGGTGAGCTCGCACATGCCCTTGGAATCGTTCAGGGTAATCGTGCCGCTTCGAATCTGCGCCGTGCGGGGCAGGATACGTAAGGCTGCGCGGCATGTGATTGTTTTTCCCGATCCCGATTCTCCGACAAGGGCAAGCGTCTGTCCGGCTTGGACATCGAAGTTCACATCCGTGACCACGGAATTGCCCGTACCAAAGCCGATGCTGAGGTCTCTTACGGACAACAACGCGCTCATGCGGGTTTTCCACCCGTTTGACCGTTCGATGACATCGGTTACTTCAACTCCCCGTGATTTTTTGTTCAGTGTCGCGCGGTTCCGCCCGTCTAGTCAAACCCGTTCTTGGGCCGAAATGTCGCGAAATCGCGAAACTACGGGCTTCGTCGCTACACAAAGTCTTGAGATTTTGCCATCAAGGACGGCATCGGGCGCATTTATGCTCTCGAATGGTATCAAGGAGATATTTTCCGGTGTCCGAGAATCAAAGCCGTCTGGATCTGTTCATCGATCGCATGGTGTCACAGCGCGCTTGTCTGGATTACGCAATCCGGCAAACTGCGGGCATGACAGGTCCGGTGTTCGAATTGGGTTTGGGCAACGGGCGTACGTATCACCATCTTGTGCAGCACATGGATGGCCGCCCGGTCTATGTGTTCGAACGCGCGGTGGCTTCGCACCCCGACTCGACCCCGCCCGAAGATCACGTGATTCTGGGCGATGTGCGGGATACCCTGCCTGCATCGGTTGAGCGGTTCGGCGCGTCAGCCAGCCTGATCCACGCGGATCTTGGTGGGCACAATCGCGAAAAGAATGACAAATTCGCGCGGTTTGTATCTCCGCTCATCGAGCCTTTGCTTGCTCCGGGCGGGCTGATGGTCTCAAGTGATCGGATGTATTTCGAAGGGCTGACCGAGATGCCGTTGCCCGAAGGCGCCGTCGAAGGGCGCTGTTTCATATATCGCCGCTGACCGAAAAGGAGTAACGGCATGATTTTTTACGATTGCTCCACTGCTCCAAACCCCCGTCGTGCGCGGATGTTCATTGCCGAAAAAGGTTTGGATATCGAAACGCATGAGGTCTCGATTGCGAAAGGTGAACAATTGAGCGAAGCCTTTCGCGCCGTGAACCCACGGGCCACGATCCCGGTTCTGGTAACGGATGACGGAACCGTTCTGACAGAAAATCTGGGCATTGCGGCATTTCTGGAGGCACGGTTTCCCGAACCGCCTTTGATGGGCCGAACCCCCGAAGAAAAAGGATTGGTTCTGATGTGGAACGCGATCGTCGAACATCAGGGCGGGGCACCGATTGCCGAGGCTCTGCGCAATGGACATCCTGCCTTCAAGGATCGCGCCATTCCAGGCCCTTCCAATCATGCGCAGATTCCCGAACTTGCACTGCGCGGGCGCGAGCGTGTGGCATCCTTCTTTGAAATGCTGGAATCACGTCTGACGAAAAGCCCTTTTGTGGCCAGTGACGCGTTTTCCCTGGCGGATATCTCGGCATTCGTTTTTGTCGATTTCGCCCGCGTCATCAAGATGCGTATCCCGGAAGACAACGCGGCCACCCTGGCGTGGTTTCGAGCCATCCAATCTCGTCCAAGCGCAAGTCTGTAAACCTGCCGAACCGTGCCGTGTTGCGTTGTGATCGGCACTGTACAGAAATGTCTAGACAGATGTGAACAGTGCCACTAGCGTCTCCTCAGATTCTGTTCAGGGGAGGTCGGGATGAAATCCCAATATCGCGTCGTGGTCATCGGAGGAGGCGTTGTCGGGGCCTCGGTTCTGTATCACCTGGCCAAGTTTGGCTGGTCGGATGTCGTCATGTTGGAGCGGCGGCGGCTGGCGTCTGGGTCGTCCTGGCACGCAGCGGGGGGCATTCATGCTTTGAATGCCGATCCGAACATGGCGTCTTTGCAGGCCTATACGATTGATCTGCTCAGCGAGATCGAGAAGGAATCAGGCCAGAATATCGGCCTGCACATGACCGGTGGTCTGACGCTGGCGGGAACCCCCGAGCGGTGGGAGTGGTTGCAGGCCAATTACCGTATCTTCCAGTCCATCGGCATTGATGACTGTGAACTGCTGAGCCCTGAAGAGGCGCAGAAACGCTGCCCGATCATGTCCACCGATGGCATTCTGGGCGCGATGTGGGCCGACCGCGAAGGCTATATCGACACCACAGGCACCGTGCAGGCCTATGCCACAGCCGCGAAAAAGCGCGGGGCGGAATACTATGAAGAAACCAAGGTCGAGGAACTGATCCAGACGGCGGATGGCTGGCAGGTGGTGACCGACAGGGGCACGATCACTTGCGAACATGTGGTCAACGCCGCCGGTTTGTGGGCCAAGCAGGTGGGGCGCATGGCTGGGGTCGAACTGCCGGTTTCTCCGCTGAAACACCATTACCTGATCACCGACACGGTGCCCGAGGTCGCGGCGGCCGATTTCGAGATGCCGATGACCGTGGACCTCGAGGGCTTCACCTATATGCGGCAGGACCAGAAGGGCGTTCTGGTGGGCATCTACGAGGTGGATCACGAACACTGGGCCATGGACGGCGCGCCGTGGAACTATGGCGAAGAGCTTTTCCAGGAACAGCTGGACCGCATCGAAAACGAACTGACGCTGGGGTTCGAACGCTATCCGGCGATCCAGAACGTGGGCATCAAGACATGGGTGAACGGCGCGTTCACCTTCTCGCCCGACGGCAACCCTCTGGTCGGTCCGGTGCCGGGCAAGCGCGGCTATTGGACCGCCTGCGCGGTGATGGCCGGGTTTCTGCAAGGCGGCGGCGTCGGCAAGACGCTGGCCGAATGGATGATCCATGGCGAGCCCGAGGCCGACGCCTGGCCGATGGACGTGGCGCGCTATGGCGACTATGCCCAGAACAAGCGCTATATCCGCGAGACGACCGGGCAGTTCTATTCCCGCCGCTTCGTGATGACCTATCCGAACGAGCAACTGCCCGCCGGGCGGCCTCTTAAAATGGCACCGGCGCATGATGCGATGACCGAGGCAGGGTGCAAATGGGGCGTCAGCTGGGATCTTGAAGTACCGCTTTATTTCGCGCCGAAAGGGTTCGAGGAAACCCCGACGCTCAAGCGTTCGAACGCGCATGACATCGTGGCCGAGGAATGCAAAGTGATCCGCGAAGGTGCGGGCTTGCTGGATATTACGGGCTTTTCGCGGTTCGAGGTTTCAGGTCCGAACGCAGAAGCCTGGCTGGATATGGTAATGGCGTCCAAGCTCCCCGGCCCAGGCCGTGCGAAACTGGCCCCGATGTTGAGTGAGGATGGACGCCTGAAGGGCGATCTGACGGTGCTGAACTGGGGCGACGGGACCTGGTGGATCATGGGCAGTTACTACCTGCGGGCCTGGCATATGCGCTGGTTCGACGATCACGTGATGGATGGCGTCAATATCCGTGATTTGGGCGAGGAATATTGCGGCTTTGCCGTGGTTGGGCCGAAGTCACAGGCGGTTGTGGAAAAACTGGCGGAACAGGATATCTCGGGCCTGAAGTTCATGGGGTGCGGCGATTTCGATATCGGCCTCGTGCGCGCCCGCGTCGCCCGCATGTCGGTGACCGGAGAAAAGGGGTACGAGATCAACTGCCGCTATGGCGACCATATCAAGCTGCGCCGCATCCTGCTGGACGCAGGGGCCGAGGAAGGCATCCGCGAATGTGGCTTCAACGCGATGCTGTCAACACGGCTTGAAAAAAGCTTTGGCATCTGGTCGGCAGAGTTCACGCAGGCCTATACACCGGGCATGACCGGAATGGATCGCTGGATCGACTGGGACAAGGACTTTGTTGGAAAGGCGGGCGCGCTTGCCGAACGTGACGGCAACGGCCCCGCGCAAATTCAGGCGACACTGGAAATTGATGCACTGGATGCAGATGCCAGCGGATACGAACCGGTCTGGGCCAATGGCGAGCGCGTTGGCTTCGTAACCTCGGGCGGCTACGGGCATTATACCGGCAAGTCTTTGGCGATGGCCCTGATCGATCGGGACAAGGCGGAACCGGGCACGGAACTGTCCGTCCACGTGGTGGGCGTTGAACGTCCGGCGCGTGTGATCGCGCCGTCGCCTTATGACCCCGAAGGCAAAGCGATGCGAGGCTGATCATGACTGTTGCAGAGCGCGGGCGCCGACGGCGGGGGCGGGGGGCTGAAGCCGCCCCGCAGCCCGGTCGCGATGTGAACTATCGCCAGCTCAGGAACCCTTTCCCACAGATGGAAGTGTTCCCGGCCGATCAGATCGCGGACATGCATGACACCGCCTTGCGGACACTGGAAGAGTTGGGGGTAAAGACCCTGCTGCCCGAGGCGCGGAAACTGTTCAAACAGGGCGGCGCGCGGGTGGATGAAGACACTGAGATGGTGTTTATCGGGCGCGAGATGGTTGAAGCCGCAGTCGCGTCAGCGCCCAAATCCATCGCCTGTCGCGCCGGCTCGCGGCGTCGCGATTTTACGCTCGAACTGGGCGCGCTGGTGTTTCAACCCGGAGCCGGCGCGCCGAACGCAACCGACCTTGAGCGTGGTCGGCGCCCGGCGACAGGTCAGGATTATCTGGAGTTCCTGAAGCTCACCCATCATTTCGACGTGTTCCAGATGATTTCGCCACAGGTCGAGCCGCAGGATGTGCCGACCCATCTGCGCCATTACTTCACGACTCGGGCGCAGATGGAATTGACGGACAAGTTTCCGTTCTTCTTTTCGCGTGGAACCCCGCAGGTGATGGACTGCTTTGAGATGCTGAGCACGGCACGCGGTCTTTCGGATGATGCGTTCCGGGGTCATGCGCATTGCTATACGATCATCAACACCAACAGCCCGCGCACATTGGATATCCCGATGGCGCAAGGTCTGATCGACTTTGCCCGCCACGGTCAGATGTCGATCATCACACCCTTTACCCTGATGGGCGCGATGGCGCCGATCACCGTGGCCGGGGCGATCACCTTGTCTCATGCCGAGGCCCTTGCCGCGCTGACTTTGACCCAACTTGCCAATCCTGGTGCGCCGGTCTGTTATGGCACGTTCACCAGTAACGTGGACATGAAGTCCGGCGCGCCCGCCTTTGGGACGCCGTCGCATTTTCAGGCATCGCTGGCTGCCGGTCAACTGGCGCGGCATCTTGGTTTGCCCTGGCGGTCGGCTGCCGGATCGGCGTCAAACACCAACGACGTACAGGCCGCAAACGAGAACCAGTTTGGCCTTTGGGGATGCCTTATGGCCGGCGCAACGGTGATCATCCACTCCGCAGGCTGGTTGGAAGGCGGGTTGACGGTTTCCTTCGAAAAGCTGGTCTGCGATGCGGAAGTGCTGAATATGGTCGCCGAACTGTGCGCAGGTGCGCGGGCAGGGCCGTCCGAGATCGGGTTCGAAACTGCATTGAGCGAGGTTGAACCCAGTGGCCACTTCTTTGCATCAAGCCAGACGATGGAGCGCTATAATACTGAGTTCTATCAACCGCATGTCCATGACTACGCCAATTTCGGCACCTGGGCCGAACGCGGGTCGGTGGACGCGAACCATCGGGCAACGGATGTTTGGAAAGGCATTTTGAACGACTTCCGGGCACCCGCTGTCGACAATGATCGGACAGGTGATTTACATGACTTCATTGCCCGTCGTACCGCCGAGGGCGGTGCCCCACCGGAGAGTTGAATGAGCCCGAAACCGATCCTTCATCGCGATGACCCCGAGGCCGAGCCATTGATCGGCAACATCAAGGTCACGCGTGACGACTGGTTGAACGTGGCGATGGATGTGCTGATTTCGGACGGGGTGGACCAGATCAAGGTCCTGAACCTGGCCGAACGGATGGCAGTATCGCGGTCGTCGTTCTATTGGTACTTCAAATCCCGGCAAGAGTTGCTGGATGCATTGCTGGCGCGTTGGCAGGCCACCAACACAGCCGCTTTGGTCGCGCAGGCCGAAGCACCGGCCGAGACGATAACGGCGGCCGTCTGCAACGTTCATCGGTGCGTGGTGAACACCGATTTGTTCGATACGGCGCTGGATTTTGCGGTACGTGACTGGGCGCGAAAATCAGGCAAGGTGCGGCGTATGCTGGACCAGTCGGACGCCCGCAGGCTGGAAGCGCTGCACACCATGTTCGCCCGCTACGGCTATTCCGAGATCGAAGCCGAAACCCGGGCGCGCGTGCTGTATTACATGCAGATCGGTTATGATCTGGCGCAATTGAATGAACCTATCGAAATGCGGCTGTCGATGGTGCCGCATTACCTCTACGCCTTCACAGGCGTCGAGCCGAAACCCGAGGAAGTTGAAGAATTCAGCGCATATTCCCTGCGCTTTTGGAAAGGAAACCAGACATGAGCCAACCAGACGCAATCATCATCGGAACCGGCGTGATCGGCGCGGCCATTGCGTTCGAGATGTCCAAAGCGGGATGGAAAACCCTGTCTTTGGACCGGAATTCTCAGGTCGGGCACGGTTCTACCGCGGGGTCCTGCGCTATTATCCGGATGCATTATTCCACATTCGATGGAACCGCGTTTGCCTGGGAAGGCTACCATTACTGGCGCGACTGGGCCGCGTATCTTGGCTTGCCGGAAGACGCCAACCTTGCGCAGTTCCGCGAAACCGGCTGTCTGGTCATGAAAACCGAGGCGAACGGGATGCTGGAAAAGCACATGCGCAATTCGTCCGAGCTGGATTGCCCGTTCGAGGAATGGTCAGGTGAAAAAGTGCTGGAACGCTTGCCGGTCTATTCGCTGGACAGCTTTGCCCCCGCGCGCCGAATGGACGACCCTGAATTCGGCCAACCCAACGGGCGCAGAATGACGGGCGGGGTGTATTGGCCTAAGGCGGGCTATGTCACCGACCCGGCCCTGTCGGCGCAGAACCTGATGGATGCAGCGAAGCTGCACGGGGCCGAGGTGCGAACCGGCGCTGAAGTCACGGAAATCCTGACCGAGGGCGGGCGCGTTTCCGGCGTCAAGCTGGCCGCGGGCGAGGAAATCCACGCCAAGGTTGTGGTCAATGTGGCAGGGCCTGGTTCGTCCATCATCAACAAGATGGCCGGCGTTCTGGACGATATGACCATCAAAACCCGGCCCTTGCGGCAAGAGGTCGTGCACGTTCCAGCCCCTGAAGGGTTCGATTTTGAACACGACGGAACCATCGTTTCGGACAGTGACATTGCCTGCTATTCCCGCCCGGAACACGGCAATCACATCCTTGTCGGATCTGAGGATCCGGAATGTGATCCGCATCAGTGGTGCGAGGACGATGTGAACTACAATCGTGAATTCACCGATCAATGGACCACGCAGGCCATGCGGTATGCGCAGCGTGTGCCCAGCCTTGGCATTCCATCAAAAACGCGGGGTGTGGTTGACCTGTATGATGCGTCTACCGACTGGATTCCGATCTATGACAAATCCAGCCTGCCGGGGTTCTACATGGCCTGTGGTTCAAGCGGAAACCAATACAAGAATGCGCCGATTGCGGGCAAGATGATGGCGGCACTGATCGACTACTGTGAAGGTGGCGCCGATCATGACGCGAAACCGTTGCAGTTCGAATTGCCATACATCAAGCGGACAATCGACGTGGGCTTCTACTCGCGCAAACGCCCGATCAATGAGGAAAGCAGTTTCTCGGTTCTGGGCTAGTCGCGTTTCGCAAACGGTCTATGTCATGTGGGGCTGTCAACAAGCCCGGCCCTGACATGACCGACCGAAAGACAACCGTATTGATCCTTGGCAGCGCCCCATCGGCGCTGGAGGCGCGGGCATGGTCGCGCGCGCCTTTCACGCATATCGTCGCCATCAACAACGCGTGGCGCATCCGAGAAGACTGGGATTACCTGATCCACCCCGAAGACTTTCCGGCAGAGCGCCGCCCTGAAAAAGTTCTTGGCACTCAACACATAGTCACTGCCGACGAATATGTCCCAAGACAGAATGACTATGGCGGGTTCGTCTATGCCGGCGGAACGATGGCTTTCACGGCAGGCTATTGGGCTTTGTCAGCCCTGAAGCCGGATGTTCTGGCTTTTTCCGGTTGCGACATGATGTATTCAGGATCGGGGCGAACACATTTTTACGGAAATGGCACGGCGGACCCTTTGCGAGAGGACGTGACACTGCGTTCGCTTGAAGCGAAGGCCGCCCGACTGGGTCTTTTTGCAGCCGCTCAGGGGTGCAGAACCGTACGGTTATCCGGCGCGCCAAGCCGGCTGGTATTTCCATCCGTCAACATATCTGACCTGACAGCCGCACCGCTTCCCGATATTGCAGCCATGCACAATGTGCAGCGAATGGAAGATGATCTTGGATATTATGTAGCCTCGGGTCGGTATTGGGAAGTCGAACACCGGTTCGACCCTGCTGCGATTGACGCATTGGATCGGATGTGGCTAAGGGCCTATCGGCTTGCCGTATCGGAGAACGCGGCCTGACACCGTTCAGGCGGCGGCGAAGGTAACCCAGGCCCAAACCATCGCAACATAAGTTAAGTTGTGCATCAACTGATCCAAACCTGCAGCGCGCCAAAAAGCGGGTTGCGTTGGCTCAAGTCGCTTTTTGTCTGAATAGCTGGCCTTGATGAAATCGATATTGAAATGGATGAACCATTCCAGCGCCCCGACAATCAGAATAAAAGACAACGGCGCGCCGAACACCAAAAAAACGACGACAGAACCCACAACATGCACAGCGGCATGTTGCGCGCGTCCCAAGTGAAAATACTCTCCCCGACCGGAAAGCATCTTCGGTGTCTGCAGGTAGTAGTCAGCGAACATATGCTTGATCAACAAAAGACAAAGCATAAGAAACACTGCGCCAATACTGGCAGTCAAAAGAACCCTCCCGATATCGTTCTGACGCCAACATTAGGCAATAAAACGGGCACGCGTAAATGAACTAGTTCACATTCGGTCAAGAAATTTTCCAAAAGGGAAAAATTTGCTTATCCTGTCTGGATGATATTTGATTCATGCTGTTGAAATTGCATGCATTGCGTTTAATCCACGTCGAAGGTCAGCAGCAGGGGCAGGTTCCATAGAACGCACAATTTTCCGCTTTATCTGGAAATACTCCAAGCGCGAACAGCTGATCCTGCTGGCCGTGACGGCGACGCTGTTTCCTTTGCTGTACCTCACGCTTGAGTTGCCAAAACGAATAATCAATGACGCGATCGGGTCGTCCACCTCTGAGGTGACGATCTTGGGCTATTCCATGTCGCAGACCAATTTTCTGGTTGTTCTGTGCTTTGCCTTTCTGGCGGCCGTGCTGTGCCACGGCCTGATGAAAATGCGCATCAACACCATGAAGGGCGTGCTGAGTGAACGGATGCTGCGGCGCTTTCGCTATCAGTTGATCAGCCGGGCGCTGCGCTTTCCTCAACCCTATTTCGAGCGTGTCAGCCAGGGTGAAATGGTATCAATGATCACCGCCGAAAGCGAGCCGATGGGCGGCCTGATGGGCGATGCGATCAGCCAGCCGGTTCTTCAGGCCGGCCAAATGATCACCATACTTTCCTTCCTGTTCCTGCAAAGCGTCTGGTTCGGGCTGGCCGCCGTGGCGCTGATACCCTTGCAGGCCTGGTTGATCCCCAAGCTGCAACGCCAGATAAACCTGCTGAACAAAAAACGCATTCAGGAGGTTCGGGTTCTGGCGGCGCAGATCGGCGAGAACGCGGCGGGCGCGTCCACCCTGCGGACCAATGGCGGCTGGCGTTATCGCCGGTCGATGGTCTCGGAGCAATTGGGACGCCTGTTCGGCATCCGTTTCCAGATCTATCAAAAGAAGTTCTTCATGAAGTTCCTGAACAACTTCATCTCGCAACTTACACCGTTCATGTTCTATCTGGTTGGCGGTCTGTTGGTGCTTCAGGGTTCGGTTTCGCTGGGGGCGCTGGTTGCCGCATTGGCCGCGTACAAGGATCTCAGCTCACCATGGAAAGAGCTGCTGACCTATTACAACCAGACCCAGGACATGTCGCTGCGCTGGGATGTGGTCATTGACCGGTTTGCTCCGGCCGGAATGCTCGATGAAGCCTTGTTTGAAGGTGAACCTGCCGAGTGGCCGCACCTGAACGGCAACATCGTGCTGGACCACGTTTCGGTGCGTGACATGGATGGCAATCAGGTGCTCGATGATCTGGACCTCAGTTTTCCTGCCGGAAAGACAATTGGGATCGCCGCCCCCAGCGAGGAAGATCGACGCGCCATCGGCGAATTGCTGACACGGGAAATACGTCCAAGTGCTGGCCAGGTTCGGATCGGAGACCTGAAACTGGCCGAGTTGCATCAGGCGGTTGTCGCCGCGCGTATCGGGTATGTCACATCACGCCCTGTCATGTTTCAGGGTACGCTGGGCGACAACGTGATGATGCCGATGCGGTTCAAACCGCTGACTGACCCGCCGGACGATCCGGATTTTCTTGAAACTCTGAGGGCGGGCAACAGTGCCGATCCGTTCAGGGCGGAATGGCTGGACCCAACTCTGGCCGGCTTTCAGGACGCCGCAGAACTGCGTGCCTGGTGGCTGCAGTTGATTGATGGAATGGGGTTTGGCGCAGCGCTGTTCCAACGGGGCGCCGAACAAAGTTTCGATGCGGCCGAGCATTGTGAACTGGCAAAGAAACTGATCGAGCTGCGCCCGGTCTTGCAGCAGGCCGTTCGGGAGGCCGGGCTGGAACAACAGGCGCTTGTCTTTGACCGGAACACCTATAACGCGGCTCTGCCTGTGGCTGAAAATCTGCTTTTCGCAACGCCACGTGTTCCTGTGACACAAGCTTTGCTTGCGCAGCAAAAGGTCTTTCTCGGACAGTTGCGTGAACTGGGGCTGGACGAGACATTGATCGCGTTGACCCGCGATGTGATCGACATGCTGCGCCAGATCTTCGGGATCGATGGAACCGACCACCCGTTGTTCCAAAAGCTTGGTCTTGATGCAAAAACCTATGAAATTGCGGTGGATCTGGTGGACCAGACCCGCAAAGAAGGTTCGGACGGGCTGGATGACGAACAGCTTGCCAACATGTTGGCGGTGCCATTTGTGATCTCTGCCGAACAGATCGGACCTGCGTTCACGGATGAACTGAAGGATCGCATCCTCGAACTCCGGCACAGCCATTCCGAGAAACTGATGGAGCGTTTGCAAGACGTCTTCGTTCCATTGGATCCGAACGTCTTTGCGCCCGGATTGACGGTCATGGAAAATGCGCTGTTCGGAAAAGTCAGCCAGATTGGCGGTTCCCGTTCGGACGAAGCCCGCAAGGTGATTGTCGATGTGTTGGCTGAAAACGGCGCGCGCCCATTGGTAACAGAGCTGATCTATGATGTGCAGGTTGCTTTGGGCGGTCAGAATCTTCCGGCGGTATTTGCCGAACCCTTGGCCTTTACCCGTGCGACGATCAAGAAACCTGACATCCTGATTCTGGAAAATGCGCTGGCCAGCTACGACATGAAAACGCAGGTTGCTGTCTATAAACGGCTTCGTGAACTGCTGCCGGACACCACTGTTGTCTATCTGAATGATCAGTTCGAAAACCCCGGTGCATTCGACATGTATGTGGAAATCCGGCAAGGTCGTGTGGTCTCGGACGGAGGGCCTGTAGAGGTGGAGGAAGACAGTGCGGCATCGGCGGATTTGACGCGGAAACTGCGCGCTCTGGAACAAACCCCGTTGTTTTCGGGCCTGGATCGGCGGCAGCTGCGCCTGCTGGCCTTTGGTGCGCGCTGGTTTGATGCCGAGCCGGGGCAGGTGGTGTTCTTGAAAGATGACCAACCCACCGACGGTGCCTATGTTGTGCTGGAGGGCGAAGCAGGTTTGTATCTGCCGCAAGAACAGGGGCCTGACCAATTGATCACCAAAGTCGGGCCTGGTGCTTTGGTCGGAGAGTTGGGCCTGATCAGAAAAGAACCGCGTGCGCTGAGCATGGTGGCGGAAACCAAGCTTTCCTGCTTGCGGATAGGTGAAGAAGAATTCCTTGCCGTTGTGGAAAACGACGCGGCGACCGCATTCAAGCTGTTGCAGGTGATCGCCGGCTATGTGTCCAATTAGCGATCAGCAGTCCGTGTTGCAGAACAAATCATAAAGCAGACTGATCACTTTTTCCGTGGCGCCGTCGCGCAATGAATAATAGATCGTTTTGCCTTCCCGACGCGTCGAGACCAACTCTTCCTCGCGCAGGCGCGCAAGCATTTGGCTGACTGCGGCCTGCCGCAGCTGAAGCAGCTCTTCAAGTTGGCCAACGGATTTTTCACCACCACCAAGATGGCACAAGATCATCAGGCGCCCCTCATGCGCCAGTGTTTTAAGAAATGCTGCCGCGCGTGCAGCATTGTCTTTCATGTCTGGCAGAGCGTCTGTTGGGTGTGCCTGAGGTTCGGTTTCGTTGAGTGCCACTTTCTGACCGTCATATCGCGTTTCGTGATGCCAATATGCATCAAGGCCATTGATATTGTCACCCCTCGGTTGCCGGGGCGCCCCCTTGAAAAGCGTTGCCTTCAACGTAATCGCATGGGTCTTCCTGCATTTGCAGATGCAAACCGTCTCCGTCATATGGGTGCGCGCGGGCCAGGTCTTCATCGACATCGATCCCAAGGCCCGGAGCATCCGGGGCGGCGACAAAGCCATTCTCGACCCGGATCGAGCCCTTGATCAGTTGATCGTGGAACTGTGTTTCGATGGTTTCCAGAAGCAGCAGGTTGGGAATGGACGCCGCCAGATGAATATTGGCGGCCCATTCCACCGGGCCGGCATACAGGTGCGGAGCCATCTGCGCGTTGAAGACCTCGGCTATGGCAGCGACTTTCTTCATCTCCCAGATTCCGCCTGCGCGTCCCAGGGCCGGTTGCAGGATTTCGGCGGCTCCGGCGCGCAGGACGGCTCCGAATTCGGCCTTTGTGGTCATCCGTTCTCCGGTTGCAACCGGAATGCGTACATTGCGCGCGACGAGGGCCATGTCTTCGATATTGTCCGGCGGCGTAGGTTCTTCGAACCACAGGGGTTGGTATGGTTCCAACGCCTGCCCCAGCCGAATTGCACCGGCTGTGTTGAACTGGCCATGGGTGCCGAACAGCAGATCGGCCCTGTCCCCCACGGCCTCGCGGATCGCCTTGCAGAAGGCGACGGACATGGAAATGTCGCGCATCGCGGGCATGTGCCCGCCGCGGATGGTATAGGGGCCTGCGGGGTCGAATTTCACGGCGGTGTAGCCACGGCTTACCATTTCCGCCGCCGTTTCACCGGCCTGTTCGGCAGAGGTCCAGAAATCGTTCAGGTTGTGCTGGGGCAGGGGGTAAAGGTAAGTATAGGCCCGGATCCGGTCATTCATCCTGCCGCCCAGCAGCGCATGCACCGGCCTGTCGCGATCTTTGCCCAGAATGTCCCAGCAGGCGACTTCCAACCCCGAGAATGCGCCCATCACCGTCAGGTCCGGGCGCTGCGTAAAGCCGCTGGAATAGGCGCGGCGGAACATGAGTTCAATGTTTTCGGGGTTTTCTCCCAACATATGCCGGTCGAACACGTCCTGAATGACATGACGCATCGCTTCGGGGCCTACGGACGAGGCATAACATTCACCCCATCCCGTGATGCCGGTATCGGTCGTCACTTTGACAAGTATCCAGTATCGCCCTCCCCAGCCAGGTGCGGGCGGGGCGGTGACGATGACGTCTAGATCCTGAAGTTTCATCCCAAATCCTTTCGGTGGGTCAGGTCCTGTCGAACAGGATCACATTTCGCTTGGCCGATCCGGTTTTGGTGTCGGCGATGGCCTCGTTGATCTGATCCAGAGACCAGCGGCCCGAGATCAGCTCGTCCAGTTTCAACCGCCCCTGTTTATACAGGTCCACCATCCAGGGTATGTCGCGCTGAATGACCACGTCGCCCATTTTCGACCCGACGACACCCTGGCCCAGGGCTGCCAATACAACAGGTTCATAGCTGGCCATGTCACCGGAATGTGGCATCCCGATCATGATCGCCTTGCCGCCGCGCCCAAGATAACGCGGAGCCTGATCATAAGCGGGAACCGCGCCGACAGTGATCAGAACGGCATCGGCACCGCGCCCCCCCAGCGCCCTGTATGCGGCTTTCCAAGGTTGATCCAAGCTGGCCAGGACGCCGTGGGTTGCGCCGAACTCTTTGGCGATCTCAAGCTTTTCTTCGGTCATGTCCACGGCCACGATCCGCCGGGCGCCTGCAATCCGCGCGCCTTGAATTGCGTTCAGGCCGACACCGCCTGCCCCAATGACCACCACGTCCTGGCCGGGGCGCACGCCTGCCGCATTCACCGCAGCGCCGACCCCGGTGATCACACCGCAGGACAGCAGGCTGGCCAGTTCCTTGGGCAGGCCATCCGGGATTTTGACGATCTGGCGGTGGCTTACCACGACCTTTTCGGCAAAGGCCGCGCATGCCATCGCTTGTTCAAGCGGGCCGCCATCGCCTGTTTTCAATGGACCTTTGACAGTGTCGTAGGGTGTTTCGCAAATTGTCGGTTGCCCGCCTGCGCAGGCAGGGCAAGACCCGCAGGCGCGGATCAGGGTCACCACCACAGGGTCGCCGACCTTGAAATCCCCGGCCGCCTCTCCGACTGCTGTGATCACGCCTGCGGCTTCGTGCCCATAAACGGCTGGCAGGAACCCTCCCCATGCGCCTTCGGCATAGGAAATGTCCGAATGGCAGATGGCCACGGCATCCAGTGTCACCTCGACCTCGCCCGTGCCAGGGGGGGCCAGATGAACGTCTTCGATCACCAGTGGCTCGCCAAATGCCCGGCAGACTGCGGCTTTGATTTTTTGCATGTTGTCCCTCACTCCCGTTGGGTTCACGGTGGCGCGGGAAAAGGCGGCTCGCAAGGCAGAAACCGCCATTTGCGTGTCGTTGTTACGCTACGACAGGCCGGGACCGCCTAAACAGAAGGAACCCTGCCAGCATCAACAAAAGTGCCAGCAGAAAAGGGGCGCCGGGCAGGTAGAGCGGGGTGTCAGGTCGAATGAACTGCGCGAATACGCTGGTCATCACCAACGGTGAGATCACCATCGAAAGCGCATGCAACGCAGTCAGGACACCCTGCAATTCGCCTTGCTGCGAATCTGGTGTGGCCCGTGACATCATCGCCTGAAGGGCGGGTGTGATGACCGCCCCAATGGCCGTAATCGGAATGAGAAGCAGTGCGATCAGGCCGTTGGTCAGAAAGGCCAGAATGGCGAAGCTCATGATTTCAAAGATCATGCCATAGATGATTGTTGCCCGCTCGCCCAAAAGCCGGATGGCCGGGCGGATCAGACCGCCTTGCACGACGGCCATGCCGATACCATAGACTCCAAGCGACAGGCCGATCATCTGCGCGGACCAACCGAAGCGCTCGGTCGTGAAATAGGACCAGATGGCCGGATAGACGTAGATTGAAACCGAATACAGGAAATAGACCCACAGCATCGGCTGGATGCCGGGCAATGATGCTATGGCGCGAAGCGAGTTCACCGGGTTCGCGCGCCGCAGGTTGAAGGCACGCCTGTTTTCATCGGTCACCGTTTCGGGCATCACGAAACATCCGATGCAGAAGGTCAGCGCCGCCAAACCCGCAGCAGCCCAGAATGGTGCACGGGTTCCAAATTCGCTTAGCAATCCGCCGATCACCGGACCCAGAACGAACCCCACGCCAAATGCCGCGCCCAGAAGGCCGAAATTTGCGGCCTTGTCTTTTGGGGCGGACACATCGGCCATGAAAGCCGCCGCTGTCGAATGGGTGGCCGCCGTGATGCCGCCGACGATACGTCCGACCAGCAAAAGCCAGATGCTGCCCGCCATGGCCATGACGACGTAGTCCAGCGCCATGACGAACAAGGACACCAGCAATACCGTTCTGCGCCCGTAAGCATCGGAAAGGTTTCCCAGAATGGGGCCGAAGATGAATTGCATCGCGGCAAAGGCTGTGCTCAGCACACCGCCCCAGATCGCGGCATTGGCCAGGGTGCCGCCCTGAACCTCGACAATCAGTTGCGGCATGATCGGCATCACAAGACCAATGCCCATAGCATCGATCATGACGATGCCGAGGATGAAGAAAAACGGCAGACGCATGGGACCTGAACAAATGAGTTGTGAGCGGCACCCTAGTCATGCCCGACGAATGAGGAAAGAGACAGTTCCGCCGGACACCCAATGTCGTTGCGGCAGGTTGCTAGAGTTTGCCCGCTAGTTCGGACAGAAGCTCAGCCAATTCCTGCGGATGTGAAAAAAACGGCGAATGCGAGCTGTCGATTGTACGTCGAAGGTTTTCGGGGACGCAGGCGCTCATGTCTGCCTGGTACTCGGTCGGTATCGTGTGGTCGTCGGTTGTTCGGACATAGGCCTTGGGAGCTTTGGCAAAGCGTGGACCGACAGGCAGCGGTGTTTCTTGTGGCAGGATGGCTTGCGGACACAGGCGCGCGTATGCGTATGGCAGGACGTCGTCCGGGCAATCGTGATAAAACAGCTGTGGGATCGCATCCACGGACACGGTATAGGAAAGCCCGTCCGCAGATTTTTCCACTGCGTGCGCAATGGTTTGCCGTGGCCCGCGCCTGCGCATTTCCGCCATCGAAAGACCATCCCGAGGGACATAGGCACACAGGTAAATCAAGGCGCGCATTGCATCCGGGTGCGCCTCGGCTGCGGCGCTGATCGGAAAGCCGGCCCAGGAATGGCCGACGACGATCGTATCGGGTGTACAGGCGTTCAAAATGGCATCGCGGCAACTGTCCAGCGTGACGTCGGCCACCGGCGTGGGGTCTGCACCATGGCTGGGCATGTCGATGGCGCGGGCGGAATGGCCCAGGGCTTCCAAAGCGGGGATCAGGTCGCGCCAGCACCAGGCGCCGTGACACGAGCCATGGACCAACAGGAAGGACGCCATTGTCATTCTCCTTCAGACATGTCCTATCTCGGTCAGAAATCCGGTCAGGATCTCTGCGTATTCCGCGGGTTTCTCAACGCAAGGCAAATGTCCTGCGCGGCGCATCAGCCGAAATCGGGATCCGGGAACAAGATCAATCGTTTCCCGCACCAGATCGGGCGGGGTCGATCCGTCTTCGCTGCCCGCAATCCCAAGCGTGGGCAGGCGCAGGCCGCTTGTGGGGGTATAAAAGTCGGTACCGGCAATGGCGGCACAGCAGCCCAGATACCCTTCGACTGGTTGGCTGACCATCATATTGCGCCAAGGCAGGTGGTCTTGCGCGCGGCGGTATTCGCGCGAGAACCAGCGCTCCATCGTGGCATCGGCCAGAGCCTCGATCCCGCCCTTTCGCACCGCCTGAATACGCTCTTGCCAGATCGAAGGCGTGGCGATCTTGGCAGCGGTGTTCGACAGCACCAGCGCACGAATCTGGTCCATGCGTTTGACCGCCAGCCCCTGCGCGATCATCCCGCCAATCGAGAGGCCGACAAAGACGCAATCGCGAACCTGAAGGTGATCCAGCAGCGCCTCGGCATCCCGCACCAAAGCGCCCATCGAATAAGGTGCAGGCGGCACCGAGGATTGCCCGTGCCCACGTTTGTCATACCGGATGATGCGCAGCCCGTCGGGCATGTATGGCAGCACCGCGTCCCAAAGATGCAGATCGGTTCCCAGGGAATTGGCAAACACAATGGGTGCACCGTCCGTGGGGCCGTCGATGCGATAGTTCAGTTTCACGTCGCCCAGATCAGCGATCATCATGACAAAGGTCCTTGTCGTCATGCGGTCCTGATGCAATTTGCACAGCTTTCGCACCCATGTCAGGTCAGGAATTCCAACGCCTTAGCAAAAATTCCCGGATCGACATTCCCGCCCGATGTGACGACGATCACGTCGTCGCCTTCGATCTCGTCGCCCCGGAAAAGGGCCGCGGCCAGGGCTACGGCGCCGCCGGGTTCCAACACGATTTTGAGGCGCAGAAAGGCATATGCCATCGCCTGCAATGCCTCGTCTTCGGTGACAGAGAGTCCGGGGCCGCAAAGACGATGAAGGATCGGAAAGGTGATATCGCCGGGCTGCGGTGTCAGGATCGCATCGCATATGTTACCCGACGCCGCATTGTTGTGTTGAATGCGACCTGACGCCAAGGATCGTTTGACGTCGTCGAACCCTTCCGGCTCGCAGGGGCGCGCCCGCAAATTCGGCGCGTTTTTCTCCAGCGCCAGCGCAATGCCCGAGGTCAAACCTCCGCCGCCGCAACAGATCAGAACATCCGCCTGCGAAACCCCAATTTCCGCTGCCTGCCAGGCGATTTCCAGCCCGGTTGTACCTTGCCCCGCGATGACCTGCGGTTCGTCATAGGGGCGGATCAGGGTCAGACCACGTTCGGCAGCGATGGCCTCGCCTATTTCCTCCCGTTTTTCATTCGCACGATCGTACAAAACGACTTCGCCGCCCAGCGCGCGGGTGTTGTCGATCTTGAGTTGCGGCGCGTCCGACGGCATGACAATGACCGAGGCAATCCCGTGCTTCGCGGCGGCCATCGCAACGCCTTGCGCATGGTTGCCTGATGAATATGCGATCACACCACGCTGGCGTATGCCCTCATCCAGCGCCGAAATGGCCGACCACGCGCCGCGAAACTTGAAACTGCCTGTATGTTGCAGGCATTCCGGTTTGACCCAAATCCGGCGGCCCGCAAGCGTGTCGAGAAAGGGCGACGACAGGATCGGCGTTTCGCGAACGTGTCCTTTCAGCCGTTCTGCGGCGGCTTCGATCATCTCAAATGTGCTCATGCGGCGTTCTTCAATACCTTCTGTATCAGGTCCAGTGATTGGGGTTCGTTCAGGAGCGGAACGTGCCCGCGATCCGGTACCTCGACCGAGATCAGGCCCGGGTGTCGGTGCCGCATCTCGGCCAGAGTGTCCGCGCCCAGAACATCGGAATTCGCGCCCCGGATCACACCGGTGGGAATGTCGCGCAAGGCTTCGAAGAACACCCATAGATCAGGGGCTGCCCCGCTTGCAGCTTGTTCAAGAAGCGCTTTGCGCAAGGCTGGATCATATCGCAGCTTCAGCCCATCCTTGCGCATTTCATACTGAAATTCTGCCTGCTTGCGCCAGGTCTCCAGTGGAACACCGGGAAATTGCGGCTCCATTACGTGTTTCAATGCGGCGGCGGCTTCATCATAGGTTTTGGCCGTGGGCTGCGCCCCCACGTAGGCCATGATCTTGGCGATACCCGACGGCTCGATTACCGGCCCCACGTCATTCAGAATTACGGCGGCCAGACGTTCAGGGTGGCTTGCGGCCAGCGCCATGGCGATCAGCCCGCCGCGCGATGTGCCCAGAATGGCTGCTTTCTCGATCCCCAGATGATCGAGCAGCTCAATCGCGTCATGGGATTCGCGGAAGATATTGTAGTTCATGAAATCGGGGTCGTATTCCGAACGCCCGCGCCCCCTGTAATCCATGGCGATCATGCGCAGGCCCGTTGCATGTGGCGCAAAAAACGAAAAGTCGCGGCTGTTTCGGGTCAGACCGGCCAGACACAAAAGCGGCGTGCCGGTGCCGGCCTCTTCGAAATAGATGCGCCTGCCGTCCGTTGTCATGAATTCTGACATCAGAGACCGGCCAGCTTGGGAATCGAGGTCAGATCGGACAGCACATGTGCAGGTGTCCAGGGTAGGCGATCCATGGGTTCACCAATCCGATTGACCCATGCGGTCACAAAACCGTAACCGCTTGCCCCGGCAGCGTCCCAGCCGTTCGAACTGACGAACAAGACCTCATCGCGTGCGCAGCCAAACCTGTCTTGCACCAGATCATAGACACGGGCGTGGGGTTTGAAGATGCCGATGCTTTCGACCGACAGAACATCATCCAATACATCGCCGATTCCGGCGGACTTTACGGCTCCGTCCAGCATGGGGGGCGACCCGTTGGACAGGATCGCCGTTTGCAGCCCACCATCCTTGAGGGCTTTCAGCATGGCCGGAACTTCGGGATAGGCCTGCAATTCCCAATAGAGATCAAGCAGACGTTGGCGCAGTTCCGGGTTGCCTTGCAGGCCTGCGGCCTCCAGAGCCCAATCCAGCCCGTCCTGGGTGACGTCCCAGAAATCCGCATGTGCATCCGCCACGGCGCGCAGCCATGTGTATTGCAGTTGTTTCAGGCGCCAATGCCCCGCAACGGTGGTCCATTTGTCTTTCAGGGCTTCGAAACCCGGCTCGTCTGCCGCCTGTCGGGCAGCCGCGGCGACATCGAACAATGTTCCGTAGGCGTCGAACACACAGGTCGTGATCGCCATATGATCCTCCTTTGATTGCGCGCAGGTTGGCACATCGGCGCAGGGGGTGAAAGAGCCGAGGGTTTACAACATTGTGTCAACCTATAGGGTTGGCCGCTTAACCCCTTGGAACGGCCGGAGGCCACGATGACCGAAATCAAACAAGGCGACACGGTTCGCATCCACTACACCGGGACGTTGCTGGACGGCAAAGTCTTTGACAGCTCGGACGGGCGGGATCCGTTGGAATTCGTGGTCGGGTCGGGCCAGATCATCCCCGGTCTGGACCGTGCCATGCCGGGCCTGTCCACCGGGGACAAGACGCGGGTCGAGATTGCCTGCACCGACGCCTACGGCCCGATCAACCCGGCGATGCGTCAGGAAATTCCCCGTGAAGGCATTCCAGACGACATCCCCCTGGATCCCGGGACACAGTTGCAGATGCAAACGCCAGAAGGTCAGGCCGTGCCTGTAACGGTTGTGGATTCAAACGAAGCCACTGTTACCCTGGATGCAAATCATCCGCTGGCAGGGCAGGATCTGGTTTTCGAGATCGAAGTCGTTTCAGTCAACTGAGACATGGATCGGGCCGGGTGTCCGGCCCGGATCTCACCCTATCAGAGTGTGAATCGCGGCCCGCACCTGTGGCTGCGTAAAGAAGACAAATACCAGCAGCAGCGAAGTCAACGTAAGCAATAGCACCCTGGCCCGTTGGCTGAGAAAGCCGGGCTTTCGCCTGCTTTGCGTCACGCGTGCATTATTTGCAATGATTTGGTCAAGTTTGCTCATATCGATTACCTGCCGCTTAATGATGGTAAAATCTGGGCAGCGGCAGGGAAAGATATGGTCACATGGATTCGGGTTGAGGCATGCCCAGAACGTGGAAACCACCGTCAACGCGGATGATCTCACCCGTCGTGCAGGCACCGGCATCTGACGTCAGGTACACAGCCGTTCCGCCGACAGCTTCAAGTGTGGCGTTAGAGCGCATCGGTGCATTCTGATCGCAGAATTTGTAGGTCTTGCGTGCGCCGCCGATGGCTGCACCGGCAAGGGTTCTCATCGGCCCCGGGGAAATCGCATTCACGCGGATGCCATCGGGGCCAAGATCGTTGGCCAGATAGCGCGTTGCCGATTCCAGCGCAGCCTTTGCGACACCCATCACGTTGTAGTTGGGCACAACCCGGTTGGAACCCTGATAAGTCAGGGTCAGCAGGGAACCGCCATTGTCTTTCATCAACGGATAGGCGCGGCGCGCGACCTCGATGAAGGAATAGGCCGAAACATCCATCGAATGCTTGAAATTCGCCCGTGTGGTATTCAGGAACCGACCTGTCAACTCGGACTTATCCGAATAGGCGATAGCATGGACCAGGAAATCTATGGTGGGCCAACGTTCGGCCAGCTCGCCAAAAGCGCGATCCAGCGACTCGTCGTCGGTGACATCCGCATCGACCATGAAATCGCTGCCCAGGCTCTGAGCCAACGGCTCCAGCCGTTTTCCGAATGCCTCGCCCTGATAGGTGAATGCCAGTTCGGCGCCAGCCTCGTGCATGGCCTTGGCAATGCCCCACGCAATCGAGCGGTCATTGGCCACGCCCATGATCAGGCCGCGTTTACCTTTGAGGAGATCCGACATTACTTTCACCCGTTATACTTTGAAAGAACCATGGACCCGTTTGTGCCGCCAAAGCCGAAGCTGTTGGTCATGACACTGTCCAGTCCTGCGTTTTCAACCACTTGAGTTGCAATTTCACCGGGCTGAATGCCTTCGGCAAGCGTGTCGACATTGATCGATGGTGTAATGAAATCATTTTCCAGCATCAGCAGGCAGAAAATAGTTTCAAGCGCGCCCGCCGCGCCCTGAGCGTGGCCTGTCATCGACTTGGTCGAGGAGATGGGGGGTACGTTGCCTTCGCCAAAGATGCGGCGCACCGCCTCTACCTCTCCCACATCGCCGACGGGGGTCGAGGTGCCGTGGGCATTGATATAGCCGACCTTGCGCCCCTCGGGCAGGGTACTCAGAGCAAGTCTCATCGCGCGCTCGCCGCCCTCACCTGAAGGGGCCACCATGTCGTGGCCGTCTGAAGTTGCGGCATAACCCGTAACTTCAGCATAAATCTTGGCGCCGCGGGCCAGCGCGTGGTCCAGCTCTTCCAAAACAACGATTCCACCGCCGCCCGAAATCACGAAACCATCGCGGTTTTCGTCGAACGCGCGCGAGGCTTTATCGGGTGTGTCATTATATTTCGACGACATCGCGCCCATTGCATCGAACAGGCAGGAAAGCGTCCAGTCCAGTTCTTCACCGCCGCCGGCGAACATGACGTCCTGCTTGCCAAGCATGATCTGTTCGGCCGCGTTGCCGATGCAATGCAGCGAGGTCGAGCAGGCCGACGTGATCGAATAGTTGATGCCCTTGATCTTGAACGCGGTCGCCAGATTGGCCGAGATCGTCGAGCACATGCATTTCGGCACGGCAAACGGCCCGATGCGCTTGGTCGCGCCCGTCTTCAGAACAGTCTGATGCGCCGTCAGCATCGCGCTGGTCGATGGTCCGCCAGAGCCCGCAACCAGCCCAGTGCGCGGATTGATGATCTGGTCTTCGGTCAGACCAGAATCGGCAATCGCCTGGCTCATGGCGATATGTGCATAGGCCGCCCCTGGACCCATGAAGCGCAATGTGCGCTTGTCCACATGCTGGGCCACGTCGATCTTGAGCGTTCCCGCGATCTGGCTGCGAAAACCATGTTCCGCCATCTGTTCGCTGGCCACGATCCCGGATTTACCTGCTTTGAGCGAGGTCAGAACCTCTTCGGCATTGTTCCCGATCGAGGACACAACCCCCAGACCGGTGACGACTACTCGACGCATGTGCGCACTCCTTGTTTCAGACCGTTCGGGCTCAGGCCTCGGATAGAACGACCTTCATGTCCTTGACATCATAAATCATCTCGCCATCGGCTTCGACAATGCCATCCGCCACACCCATTGTCAGGCGGCGCGTTTGAATCGCTTTTTTGAAATCGATTTTATACGTCAGCATCTTGCGGTCCGGGCGCACCATGCCGGTTAGCTTTACTTCGCCGACGCCAACGGCCATGCCGCGCCCCTGCCATCCACGCCAGCCAAGGTTGAAACCGGTCAGTTGCCAAAGCCCGTCCAGCCCCAGACAGCCCGGCATGATCGGGTTGCCCGGAAAGTGGCACTCAAAAAACCAAAGGTCGGGTGTGATGTCGAATTCGGCCAGCACATGGCCCTTGCCGTGCAGACCACCATCGGCAGAGATGTCGGTGATCCGGTCCATCATCAGCATCGGTGGGGCGGGCAATTGTGCGTTGCCGGGGCCAAATAACTCACCGCGAGCGCATTTCAGCAGATCATCTTTGTCAAAACTGCTAGGGAACTGGGCCATTCTGCCACCTTTCCTGCCGGGGGTCTGTCTTTACATCTGGCTTCGTCTAACACCCGTTTGCAAGGTCCTGCAAGAGCGGCGCGCCACATCATGTTGTGTTGGTTCTTATCTTGCGAATGAATTTCATTTGTAATTGCCGGTGATGCGCCCCTATATATAAAGGCAGCAATAACGGGTATCGGATCAATGACACCTCAGAGCCGCGAAATCGCAACAGGTTGGCTGGTGAATGCGGGCTTGCGACCGACGCGTCAGCGCGTGGCGCTGGCCGAGCTTCTGGTGGGCGACGGCCGCCATCGCCATGTCACCGCAGAAAGCCTTTTTGAATCGGCAAAGGCGAACGGGGATGCGGTGTCTCTGGCAACGGTCTACAACACTCTGCGCGCTTTTTGCGATGCCGGTGTGCTGCAAGAAATCACAGTGGACGGATCGAAAAGCTATTTCGACACGAACACGCATGATCACCCCCATTTTTATTGGGAAGACGACGCAAGGCTAAGTGATGCGCCGTCGGATCAGCTGGTCATTCAGCGCCTTCCCGAGGCGCCGGAAGGTGTCGAAATCGCGTCTGTCGATGTCGTCATTCGCTTGCGCAAGAAGTAAAAGACCTTAAACGCCTGTCAGCCCGGCCACCAAAACACGTTCGGCCTTTTCTATGACCGTGTCAGAGGGTCCCGTTCCGTGCCGTGCCAGAACGACGGATTCTGCTGTTTCCGGATTGGCAATCGGTACGCTGACCAGATGCTTGTTGTCATAACTGAAGCTGCTGGGTGGGCTGGCATAGCTGATCCCGATTCCCTCACCATGGGCGGCAAGGCTGCGTTGAATCTCAAGGGATGCCGCCCGGTGCGCGACGGTAGGGCGCAGCCCGTTTTGCCGGAACAGGCCGAGAATGTGTTGGGCGGACAAACCTTCCGAAGACAGAATCAGCGGATAACCTTCCAGCGCTGCAAGGGTGACTTCCGCAGTGGTCGCCAATGGATGATCCGGGGACATCAAAGCCTTCGGTCTGCTGTCGAACAGCTTTGTACGGGCGAACCCCGCATCCATGGTCAGGTCGTATGTGATTGCGATGTCAATCTGGCCATCCATCAATCCATTCAGCAGCCCTTCGAAGGACCCGGCCACATATGTAAGGTTGATATCGGTGAACCTGTCGCGGAGAAGTTGCAGGGCAGGGGCCAAAAGGAAGGGGGCCAGGTCCGTAAAGCAGCCCAATCTCAGCCTGGAGGTGCCCGGCGCGGAGGTATCGGACGTTTCGATTCGCGCAGCATTTTTCAGCAAGACCTCGGCCCGGTCTATGAACGTACGTCCCTGAGGTGTCAGTGCCATGGCTGCGCCTCGGCGGCGAACGAACAGCGGATACCCCAAATGGGCTTCAACGCGCGTCAGCGCAGTGGACAGGGCCGGTTGCGAAACATTGAGATGCTGGGCTGCCGCCGACAAACTGCCGTGACGGCCGACTGCACAGACATATTCATATTGGCGCAGCGAAATATATAACATGAGCTTAATAATAACTTCGAAAGATATGATTTGAACAGAATACATTTTTCCGGGCAAAAACAAAAAAACTTCAGGAGCTTCCGATGCCACACCCTCTTGTTTCTCAGCAGATGATCGACACTTATCAGTTCGACGGCGTCGTACTGGTCAAAGGGCTGTTTGCGGATCACGTGGAACAACTGCGCGATGGTGTGGCCGCGAATATGGCCGATCCCGGTCCCTATGCCTCGGAAAACAAGAAGGCGGGTGAAACAGGTCGTTTCTTTGATGATTACTGCAATTGGACCCGGATTCCGCAGTTCCGCGACGTGATCGAGACGTCTCCCGCAGCTGAGGTTGCCGCGGATCTGATGCAATCGAGACGCGTTCAGATGTTTCACGATCACGTGCTGGTCAAGGAACCCGGTACGTCGATGGCGACACCGTGGCATCAGGACGGCCCATATTATTTCGTCGAGGGTCAGCAAACGATCAGCTTCTGGTCTCCGCTTGATCCGGTCAGGCAGGCGACGCTGCGGTGTGTCGCCGGGTCGCACCGATGGGAGAAAGAAGTTCTGCCGACCCGATGGGTTTCCGAGGACGGCTTTTTCCCGGATGAAGGTCAGTACATCCCCGTGCCGGATCCGGATGCCGAAGGTATGAAGATCGTCGAATTCGAGATGGAGCCCGGCGATGCCGTCGCTTTCAACTATCGCACGCTGCACGGCGCGCGCGGAAACCAGTCGGACAGCCGTCGCCGCGCCTTTTCACTGCGGCTGGTGGGCGACGATGCCCGGTATGTAGAGCGCCCCGGCCGAACCTCGCCCCCGTTTCCCGGTCATGACATGACGCCGGGACAGCGCCTGCGCGAGGATTGGTTTCCGATCTTGTTGCAGCGTCAGGCCGGCTCAGAACCACTGGCCTGATTCGATCAGCCCGAGATCCAGCAGCTGGCGGGACTGCCATTCAAACGGCACCGAGTTGCGCCAGCGAAAGCTTCGGATGTCAAAGGTTGACCCTGCATTGGATTTCAGCGCCTTTGCGGCACGGAAGGAACAAATGGCGGCCGTCAGGTTGTGATGCCAGGGGCAGGAATAGGTATTGTATTCCGGTTCGTTGAAGGTGTGATCGGGTCTCAGCACCAAGTTTTTTTGCGCTTTGAACAATGCGATGCGGTCGATTCTGCGACGTTCGTAGGGAATGTGGTTTTCGAACCGCCATCGCAACCCGCCGGAAAGATCCATCTGACGGTCCAGCGGTTGGCCGCTTGGGTCGTGGCGGGTATGGGCATAATACCCAACGCTGTCGAACATGGCCTGATCGGGGGCCACGCCATTGGGATGTGCGGTCAGGTCCTCGGCGTACAGGTCAATGACATAGCTGAGCATCGCATTGCGACGCTCTTCACCATGAAAGACAAGCATCTCGCCCACGCTGCGCGTTTCGCAGTAGGGAAAGAACAGGTATTCGGCGTTGTAGCAATAATACATCCAGATGCCGGGTGCGGCCTGAATGATCCTGTTTATGGTTTCGAACACGACCAGCCGGGGAACACATTTCAAATTGACCCGATGCACCTTGGCCGACAGGTCCTCTGCCAGGTGAAACTCGTCCGGGGCAAAGACGATGACGGATTTGAAACCCAGCCTCAGATGATGGTGCAGCGTGCTGGCCAGCTCCACGTCGTCCTCGGCAAAAATCAATGCTACGGGGCCTTTGGACAGTGCGGCCTGTCCCGATTTCAGGAAATGGTCGAGGGAATCGTACGTCATCGGGTGCTTTTTGGTCCGGCCTTGCTGGAAAGTCCTGCCAAATTCGGGTAATTGCGCCCGCATTGCAAGCGGCGTTCGAAGCGTATAGATGACGCCGATCCAGCGAATGCAAAGGCCCGTCCCATGTCCGAACCGAAGAAGCTGTTTATCAAGACTTATGGCTGTCAGATGAACGTCTATGACAGTGAACGCATGTCCGAGGCGCTGGGCGGGCAGGGCTATGTCGAAACCAAAACGCCTGACGATGCCGACATGATTCTGCTGAACACCTGTCACATCCGCGAAAAAGCGGCTGAGAAAGTGTATTCGGAACTCGGTCGCTTCAAGGGTCTGAAGGCCGAAAAGCCTGACCTGAAAATCGGTGTGGCAGGCTGTGTTGCACAGGCCGAAGGTGAAGAAATCATGCGCCGCCAACCGCTGGTCGATCTGGTCGTCGGTCCGCAAAGCTATCACCGTCTGCCCGAGATGGAGGCCAGGACCCGTGCGGGCGAAAAGGCGCTGGACACCGATTTCCCCGAGGAAGACAAGTTCGAAAAACTGAAAAACCGTCCCAAGGCCAAACGCGGCCCGACGGCGTTTCTGACCGTTCAGGAAGGGTGCGACAAGTTCTGCGCCTTCTGCGTGGTGCCTTATACGCGTGGGGCCGAAGTCAGCCGCCCCGCGGATCGCATCATCCGCGAAGCCCATGATCTGGTTGAACGCGGCGTGCGCGAGATCACGCTGCTAGGTCAGAACGTGAACGCCTATCACGGGGCCGGCCCCGACGGAGACATGACCCTGGCCGGGCTGATCTGGGAACTGAACAAGGTTGACGGGCTGGAACGTATTCGTTTCACCACGTCGCACCCCAATGACATGGCCGACGACCTGATCGAGGCGCATGGCAGCTGTGAGAAATTGATGCCATATCTGCACCTGCCGGTTCAGTCGGGCTCGGACCGTATCCTCAAGCGAATGAATCGCAGCCACACGGCAGAAAGCTATCTGCGCCTGATCGAGCGCATTCGTGCGGCGCGCCCGGATATCGTAATGTCAGGGGATTTCATCGTCGGCTTCCCCGAAGAAACCGAAGAGGACTTTCAGGCAACGTTGGATTTGGTTGAAGAGGTCAAATACGGCTACGCCTATTCCTTCAAGTATTCCACACGCCCGGGAACACCGGCGGCTGAACGGGCTCAGGTTGATTCGGCTGCGGCGGATGATCGATTGCAGCGCCTTCAGGCCCTTATCACGCGGCACCAAAGGGAAATTCAGGACGGTATGGTCGGTCGTACAGTCCGCGTTTTGTTTGAAAAACCGGGCCGCCTGCCGGGCCAGATGGTCGGAAAATCCGAGTATCTGCACTCGGTGCACGTGAAGGGCACCGGGATTGCCGTTGGTGATCTGAAAGAGGTCCGGATCACCGACTCGGGCGCCAATTCTTTGGCGGGTGAGCTGCTCTGAGTCGGTAAAATTCCGCCGTTCAGACACCATAGTTGGTGTTTGTTTCGAAAATTTACCCTTGATTTATTGCTTGGAACTATGCTCCGAGAGGAGCCAAGTTTTTTCACGCGCCGTTTTTGCGTCAAAAAACGATTATACGCCGATCCGAAGATCGGAGTGATGGAGGTACGAGTGCCAATCTTGAACAGCTTCAGGACCCTGAGCCTAGTGAAAACCTTGCCTTTGGCCTCGGTTGTCACTTTTTTTGCCAGCGCGACGATTGCCGGAGACCTGAAGGGCACGACAACCGATCCTGTCGTTATCAGCCCCAAGAAGTTCAGCAGTGACGTCAGTGCATTTTATCTGGGGATTGCTGGCGGCTACGCCTCAGGCTGGGACGATCGATTTGGTCTGAGAACGCCCGCCGGACTGTTTGATATTGGCGACCTGAACGTATCCGGGGCATACGGTGGCTTTCGTGGTGGTTGGCGTGGTGTTCTGCCTTCAAGGTGGGGGCGTGATTTCGTTTATGGTTTTGAAGTCAGTTATGATTTCGGATCCTTGGACGATAGTGTCAGAACCCAGATCGGCGGTTCGAACGTTGAGGGTGGGGCAGAGATATCTGACGTTTTGTCCCTCAAATATCGAAGCGGCCTGACAAGCCGAAACGGTCGAGTTCTGTACTTTTTCAGCGTCGGTTACCTGTGGGGCGATGTTGAAACAACCAACAGCATCACATCCGGAACTACAGTACAGAGTTTTTCGGCATCGGATCGGCGGGGCGGATATACCGCAAGCATCGGTGCCGAACACAAGCTGACAGACAATTGGTCGGTCACCGGCGAATACGAATACGTCCAGTTCAAATCTGAAGACGTTCAATTCGGTTCGGGCTTTTCCACGAAGTCCACACCGAAATACGGCGGCTTGAGATTCGGGCTGAACTATACGTTCTGATGCGCGTCTGACAGGCTTTTTTCTTTTGTATGGTCGGCGCTTTTGTCATCCGTGGGCTTATTTTTGAAACTGTGGCTTGCGCCCACCGAGATTTGTTGTCTACGCTCGGGGAGAACTGCCAAGACAGGAGAACGGATTGGCCATCGGTGCCCTGACCCCACCGCAAGACGAAATGCCCCAACGCGAGGCGTTTTTAGAGTTTCCCGACAACCGATTGTTGATTGACCTGTGCGGCGAATACGACCGCAACCTGACCGACATCGAAAGCAAGCTTTCCGTCCAGATCGTGCGCCGCGGCAATCAGCTTGTCGTGATGGGCGATGAAGACGCCCAGAAGCAGGCTATTGAGGTGCTTCAATCGCTTTACGCGCGATTGGAAGGCGGGCGCGAGGTCGAGGCCGCGGACGTGGACCGAGAACTGCGGATGGGTGGTTCGGAACAGGGGACCGGCAGCCGCGACGGCGATCAGTTGGAAATGTTCAAGGGCGGTTCAGTCGAAATCAAAACCCGCAAGAAACTGGTGGAACCGCGCACGGACGCCCAGAAGGCTTATGTGCAGTCACTGTTTCAAAATGAGCTTGCATTTGGCATCGGGCCAGCTGGCACGGGGAAAACCTATCTGGCTGTCGCCGTGGGCGTGTCGATGTTCATTGGCGGGCATGTGGATCGAATCATCCTCAGCCGCCCGGCGGTCGAGGCGGGTGAAAAACTGGGCTATCTGCCCGGTGACATGAAGGACAAGGTCGATCCCTACATGCAGCCGCTGTACGACGCGCTGAATGATTTTCTGCCCGGCAAGCAGCTGGCCAAGCTGATCGAGGAAAAGCGAATCGAAATAGCGCCGCTGGCGTTCATGCGTGGACGCACGTTGGCCAATGCTTTTGTAGTGCTGGACGAGGCACAGAACGCCACGACCATGCAGATGAAGATGTTCCTGACTCGTCTGGGCGAAGGCAGCCGCATGGTAATCACCGGCGACAGGTCTCAAGTGGATTTACCACGCGGCGTTCAGTCGGGTTTGCAGGATGCGGAAAGACTGTTGAAAACGATCCCCAACATCAGTTTCAACTATTTCACGTCCAAGGACGTGGTTCGCCACCCGCTTGTGGCCGCGATCATCGAAGCGTATGAGGCGGATGCGGGCCGCGAAACCAGTTGATTGCAAGGCTCATTCACAGGGCTGTTGTGCGATAAGATGAATCTGGAACTCACTGTCGAAGACGACCGGTGGCAAGGGCTTGAAGCTTTGTCGCGGCAAGCGATATCCGCCGTCCTGTCCCATGCGGAACTGGACCCTGAGCTTTGCGAGATCAGCGTTCTGGGATGCGATGATGCGCGCATTTCGGAGCTGAACGCCGAGTTTCGCGGCAAACCAGCCGCCACCAATGTTCTGAGCTGGCCGGTAGAAGATTTGGCCCCGGACGAAGCCGGGCAAGCGCCCCATCCGCCAAAGCCGGATTTCACCGGTGAAATTCCTTTGGGCGATATTGCGATTTCCTTCGACACCTGCGCGCGTGAGGCGGATGAGGCGGGCAAGGACATTGATGATCACGTCATCCATTTGCTTGTTCACGGAACGTTGCATTTGCTGGGATATGATCACATTCGTGACCCCGATGCCGCTTTGATGGAAGGGATTGAGGTCGAGATACTTGGCAAATTGGGTATCGATGACCCATATAAGGTATAAGGTGGGTCATGTGACCCGATCAGTTGGAACAAGGTAATGGGCGAAACAGACGGCAGTTCTAGGGCGGCGCAAAGCGCGCAACCTCAGGACAGCGGCAATGATACAGAAGAGAAAAGCGGGTTTATTTCCCGCATTTTCGACGCGTTTTCGGGTCATGAGACTCAGCAAAACCCGGGGATGAATGGGCAGAGCGCAGCGGCCGCTCGGCCTCACGGGATGATGAACCTGCGCCGGATGCGCGTCGAAGACGTGGCCATTCCCACGGCCGAGATCATCGCGGTTCCTTCCACCATCACCAAGGATGAACTGGCCGACGTGTTCCGGGACAGTGGGTTGTCCAGAATCCCGGTTTATGAAGGAACGCTGGATACGCCGTCGGGCTTTGTTCACCTCAAGGATTTCGCACTGACCCATGGTTTCAACGGCGGTGCCGACAAGTTTGACCTGAAATCCATGTTGCGCACGCTTTTGTTCGTGCCGCCTTCAATGCCGATCGGTGTCCTGCTGACCAAGATGCAGACCGAACGTCGCCATATGGCGTTGGTGATTGATGAATATGGCGGCGTCGACGGGCTGCTGACGATCGAAGACTTGATCGAGCAGGTCGTGGGTGAGATCGCGGACGAACACGATGCAGACGAAGATCAGCTTTGGGTGCAGGAAAAGCCGGGTTGTTACGTTGTGCAGGCACGTGTGCCGCTTGAGGATTTCGAGGCCGAGATCGGCAGATCCCTGACCAGCCACGAGGATGTGGATGAAGAAGACATCGACACGCTGGGGGGGCTGGTGTTCATGCTGTCCGGGCGTGTTCCGGCACGGGGTGAGGTCGTGATTCATCCGGAAGGGCCGGAATTCGAAGTGATCGAAGCCGACCCGCGACGCATCAAACGGTTGCGCGTCATGCTGCCGGACGTCGCTGCATGACGCCTGTCCGGGGCTGGCCGTTATCGTTGAGATTGTTTGCCGCCGCCGCACTGGGCGCCTTCGGCGCTTTTGGTCAGGCACCGCATGGGTATTGGGGCGCTACGGTTGTTGCACTGGTTTTGATCGTTCCGGTGTTCCTCGCCAGTGAAACCCGTGCTCGCGCGGGGTGGATCGGCTGGTTCTTCGCCACCGGCTATTTTGCCCATGCGCTCAGCTGGATCATCGAGCCCTTCCAGGTGGATGCAGAGCGCCACGCCTGGATGGCACCGTTTGCGCTGGTATTCATGGCCGGCGGGCTCGCCCTGTTCTGGGCGGTTGCGTTTCGACTGGCGCGGCATGTTGGCGCGACCGCCATGCAGCAAAGCGTTTTGCTGATCGCAACGCTGTCGCTGGCTGAACTGGCACGGGGATACGTGCTGACCGGGTTCCCCTGGGGCGGAGTGGCGCAAATCTGGGTGAATACGCCCGTGGCGCAAGTGCTGTCTCTGGTAGGGCCGTATGGCCTGAATGCGCTGACATTTGCCGTGGCGTTTCCGATAGGGGCGGCACTGCTTCAGGAAAGACGCTTGCGGGCACTGCTCCGTCCACTGGGATTTACATCTGCGGCGGCGGCGCTGGCAGTTGGCTATGCGTCGATGCGGCCAATAGTGCAGGAAGGCCCGCACACAGTTCGTGTTGTTCAGCCCAACGCGCCGCAGCACCAAAAGTGGGACCCGGCATATGCGCCCTTGTTCTTTGCCCGTCAGATTGAATATTCCGCCGCTTTGCCCAGACCGGACCTGATCGTCTGGCCCGAGACCGCAGTTCCAGCCTGGCTGGGCAGCGCGCAATCGTATTTGACGGCCATTGCGGATGCCGCTCAGGGGACGCCCGTGGTTTTGGGGATCCAGCGCGGAGACGGCCCGAGGATTTTCAACTCGATGGTCTATCTGGATGAAGCCGGGCAGCAGGGCGGTCTGTATGACAAACACCATCTGGCCCCGTTTGGAGAATATGTGCCTTTTGGCGAGTTGATGGGCCGTTTTGGGATTTATGGGATGGCGGCCACAACGGGGCATGGATTCAGCGCAGGGCCGGGGCCCGAGCTCTTGGGCCTTGGCAAATTGGGAAGGGCGCTGCCTCTGATCTGTTACGAAGCCGTGTTCCCGCAGGATGTGAACGGGGCGGCGGGTCGGGCGGACTTTCTGTTGCAGATCACAAATGACGCGTGGTTCGGAATGCGTTCGGGACCGTTTCAGCATCTGGCACAGGCCCGGATGAGGGCAATTGAACAGGGTCTGCCGATGATCCGTTCGGCCAATACCGGCATATCGGCCATGATTGACCCATTGGGTCAGGTCACGGCCTCATTGGCGCTGGGCAAGGCGGGATACGTGGATGCCATCCTGCCGCAGCCACATCAGCCAACAGTTTATTCCCGCATCGGGGACAGCCCTGTTCTTGGACTGCTATTGTTTCTTGCTGCATTGGCGTGGTTCAACATCCGTCGCCTGACTAAATAATTTAAGATTGACCCCATCTTTAAGCGAGCGTATGCGTCTGTGATCTGTCACAACGGCTTCCTGGCGTGGCGGAGAAACCCCTAATGGAGCGCATTTATGTCCCGACAGAACTATACATTTACTTCGGAATCCGTTTCCGAAGGGCATCCCGACAAGGTCTGTGACCGCATCTCGGATGCTGTCCTTGATGCATTTCTCAATGAAGAACCAGAAGCCCGTGTGGCCTGCGAAACTTTCGCCACGACCAACCGGGTTGTGATCGGTGGCGAAGTAGGTCTGTCTGATCAAGACAAGCTGCACGATTACATGGGTCGCATCGAACAGATCGCCCGCGACTGTGTCAAAGACATCGGTTACGAGCAGGACAAGTTTCACCACGAAACCGTCGAAGTAACCAACCTGCTGCACGAACAATCCGCCCATATCGCTCAGGGCGTTGACGCTGCGGATGACAAGGACGAGGGTGCCGGCGACCAGGGCATCATGTTCGGTTATGCCACGACTGAAACTCCGGCGCTGATGCCCGCACCGATCCAGTATTCGCATGCTATCCTGCGGCGACTGGCGGAAGTACGCAAGAATGGTACCGAACCTGCTTTGGGCCCCGACGCAAAGTCGCAGCTGTCAGTCGTTTATCGCGACGGCAAGCCGGTCGGCGTCAGCTCGATCGTTCTGTCTACGCAGCATCTGGATGAAGCGTTGTCTTCGGATGATATCCGCGCCATCGTCGAGCCTTATATCCGCGAAACCCTGCCTGACGGCTGGCTGTCGGCCGAAACCGAATGGCACGTCAACCCGACCGGCAAATTCGTTATCGGCGGACCGGATGGTGACGCGGGCCTGACCGGGCGCAAGATCATCGTGGACACCTATGGCGGCGCGGCCCCTCATGGCGGCGGCGCGTTCTCGGGCAAAGACCCGACCAAGGTTGACCGCTCGGCAGCATACGCAGCACGCTATCTGGCCAAAAACGTCGTGGCGGCGGGCATGGCCGAACGCTGCACGATTCAGCTGAGCTATGCGATTGGCGTGTCCAAGCCGCTGTCGATCTACGCCGACACCCATGGAACCGGCCAATTGGCGGATGCGGTTATCGAAAAAGCTGTGGGTGAGGTCATGGATCTGACACCGCGCGGCATTCGCCAGCATCTGCAACTGAACAAACCGATCTATCAGCGCACAGCTGCTTACGGCCACTTTGGTCGCCAGCCGAGCGATGATGGTGGTTTCAGCTGGGAGCGCACCGATCTGGTCGATGCGTTGAAAGCCGCAGTCTGATCTGAACAACACAAAGCGCGCCTTTCAGGGCGCGCTTTTTCCTTGTGCGTACCGCGCGCCCTTGCAACGTTCTCTGGCGCGCAGTATGGCGACCGCCATGAGCACCGAGACCCCACAACGCCCGCGCAGAAACTTCTATGGCCGCTTCAAGGGCAAGACCCTGAAGCCCAGCCAAAAGACCTATCTGAACGAAGATCTGGCGGCTTTGTCGCCCGGTGCGGTGGATTGGGACACAAACCCCGACCGCAGGCCGTTGGACCTGAACACGTTGTTCGGCGGCAAGCCGGTCTGGCTGGAAGTCGGCTTTGGCGGCGGCGAACACCTGGTTCATCAGGCGCAAAGCAACCCCGACATCGGCATCATCGGGGCCGAGCCCTATATCAACGGCGTTGCCATGCTGTTGGGCAAAATTCGGCAGGCGGGGGTTGATAACCTTGCTGTGCATCCCGGCGATACCCGAGACCTGTTCGACGTGCTGCCAGAGGCCAGTATATCGCGCGCCTTCCTTCTGTATCCTGACCCGTGGCCCAAAACCCGGCATCATCGTCGCCGTTTCGTGACGCCGGAACATCTTGAACCCTTGGCAAGGGTCTTGAAGCCCGGATCGATCTTCCGGGTCGCCACGGACATCCCCGACTATGTGCGGCAGACACTCGAGGAAGTCCCCCGCGCCGGGTTCGAGTGGCTGGCGGAACGCCCCGCAGATTGGCGCGAGCCGTGGGACGACTGGATTTCCACACGCTACGAGCAGAAAGCCTTGCGTGAAGGTCGCACACCCCATTACCTGACCTTCCGCCGCAAAGACTGATTGCCGCTGGACCAACCGGTGCCAATTCGCTAATCGGCTTGAGCACTGATAGCGCAAAAGGAGCCCCCATGTCCGGACACGGAACGCCCATCCCGATGACTTCGCATCCCTGCGGCCCGCTGACCGGCACGGCAGTGGTGCCGGGCGACAAGTCGATTTCGCACCGGTCACTGATCCTTGGCGCGATGGCTGTGGGCGAGACCAGGATCTCGGGGTTGCTCGAAGGCGAGGACGTCTTGGACACCGCAAAGGCAATGCGGGCCTTCGGGGCAGAAGTCACAGATCACGGCGGCGGCGAATGGACCGTGCATGGCGTGGGCGTGGGCGGGTTTGCCGAACCGGATCAGGTGATTGACTGCGGCAATTCCGGCACCGGAGTCCGGCTGATCATGGGTGCCATGGCGACCTCGCCGATTACGGCAACCTTTACCGGCGATGCCAGCCTGAACAAGCGACCCATGGCGCGGGTAACGGATCCGCTTGCGCTGTTTGGTGCGCAGGCCGTGGGCCGCTCGGGGGGGCGTTTGCCAATGACGATCGTCGGTGCGGCAGACCCGACTCCGGTCCGGTACGAAGTTCCGGTGCCCTCGGCGCAGGTGAAATCAGCGGTTCTGCTTGCGGGGCTGAATGCCCCCGGTAAAACCGTGGTTATCGAGAAAGAGGCGACCCGCGATCATTCCGAGCGGATGTTGTCCGGTTTCGGTGCCGAAATTACGGTGGAAGACACTGATGAAGGCCGGGTCATCACTTTGACGGGTCGCCCGGAGTTGAAGCCGCAAGTCATCGCCGTTCCACGCGACCCGTCCAGCGCGGCCTTCCCGGTTTGCGCGGCGCTGATCACGCCCGGTTCGGACGTTCTGGTGCCGGGTATCGGCCTGAACCCCACGCGCGCGGGCCTTTTCACGACGCTGCGCGAGATGGGCGCCGACCTGACCTATGAAAACGAGCGCGAAGAGGGCGGCGAGCCGGTTGCCGATCTGCGCGCGAAATACTCGCCAGACATGAAGGGTATTGACGTACCGCCTGAACGCGCGGCCTCGATGATTGACGAATACCCCGTTTTGTCCGTGGTTGCCGCAAACGCCACGGGCACCACGATGATGGGCGGGGTGAAGGAACTCCGGGTGAAGGAAAGCGACCGCATCGATGCCATGGCGCGCGGTCTGCGGGCCAACGGCGTCACGGTCAACGAGGGTGACGACTGGTGGTCGGTCGAAGGGTTGGGTATCGGCAAGGTTCCGGGCGGCGGGACGTGCGAAAGCTTTCTGGATCACCGCATTGCCATGTCCTTCATGGTCATGGGCATGGGCGCGCAGAACCCGGTAAGCGTGGATGATGGTGGTCCGATCGCGACATCCTTCCCGATTTTTGAGCCGTTGATGGCGTCGCTTGGTGCAAGGGTAGAGCGCAGGTGAGCTTCACTGTCGCCATTGACGGGCCTGCAGCTGCGGGCAAGGGCACGATCTCCAAGGCCGTTGCGGCGCATTTCGGGTTCGCGCATCTCGACACCGGCTTGCTGTATCGCGCCGTTGGGCGGCGCACTCTTGAAGGGTTTGGCGCGCTTGAAGCAGCGCAAGCCCTGACCGCCGAAGAGCTTGAGCAGGGTGATCTGCGCACGGCTGAAATCGCGCAGGCCGCATCCAAAGTGGCGGTGATCCCCGAGGTTCGCGCCGCCTTGGTGGATTTTCAGCGCGCCTTTGCCCGAAGTTCGGGCGGGGCCGTCTTGGATGGGCGCGACATCGGGACGGTGATTTGTCCCAATGCCGAGGTGAAACTGTTTGTAACGGCCAGCCCAGAGGTGCGAGCCGAACGCCGGTTTCTGGAGCTTAGCGCAAAAGGTGCTGACGTGACGCGCGAACAGGTTCTGGCAGATGTCAAAGAGCGGGATGCCCGCGACGCAGAGCGCAGCGCTGCGCCGATGAAGCCAGCTGAGGATGCAGTGCAACTGGACACAACAGACCTCAGCATCGAGGCTGCATTGGCCAAAGCGCTTGAAATCATAAGCGCAAAACTGCCCGCGACGCGCTGACGTCGCAGGCAGGGGCGGAGTTTACAGCTCGCCTACGGCGACGCTCTTGATGTTTGCCCACTGTTCGTCCGCCGTTTTTGCGGTGGCGGGAACGTCCTTCAGGAAGGCCGCGCGGGTTTCGGCGTTCAGGAACAGGTACAGTTTTCCATCTGCGACCAGGTACTGATCCGGGTCTCCGTCAAACTTCTTGCCGACCGATACGCCGAATGAACAGAACCCACCATGCTGCGGCAGGTAGGCCTCCGGGTTCGCCTCGAACGCCTCGAGGTTGGCGGCGGTGGTAAAGTAATAGGATGCGCCGTCATAGGTTGCCGAGTGAGTGGCGAAGCCTTCGACCGGGTTGCCATCATTGACCAAAGCAACCAGATCGACCCCATGTGCGGCAAGCGGGGCACCTGCGGCCGAGATGCCGTTCGACACGTTGATTTCGTCCGCGGCAAAAGCCGGAGTGGACAGGGCGATGGCGGCCGCCAGGGCGGTGAAGACGATAGTTTTCATTACACGTTTCCTCTTGGTTCTGGGTTCGGGTCGATCGGATCGTCGACCGGTGAAACATAGTTAGGGGATGAAAGCTGGACGTGTAATCGCAGATAGGCCATCAGATATTGCAGATCGTACAAGTATCTGAATGGCCAGAAGGTGCATTCACCAAGCTTTGTTTGGTCAGTGTGGTTTTGCGTACCTATGCTGAAAGAATGCCCGCAGGAGTGCCATCATGATCCGATTAGCCCTCATCCTTGTTTTCATTGCCCGAAGCCTTGCCGCGCAAGAGCCCGTGCAAAGCCCACCCGAAGCCGAGCCGCCGATGACGTATGAACGGCTGGGCAACATTCTTTTCGCGCTTGACCCCGAAGCAGAGCCGAGCGGCCCCGGGTTTCAATTGACGATTGCAGGGGTGGAGGTCTTGGTCATCACCGACACCAATGCGGATCGGATGCGGGCCATGGTCCCGATCCGCAGCGCCGAGGCGCTGTCGGAGGAAGACTTGATCCGAATGATGCAGGCCAATTTCGACAGCACGTTGGATGCCCGCTATGCGATTGCCAATGGCACCTTGTGGGCTGCGTTTATCCACCCGTTGTCCCTGTTGGAAAAAGACCAGCTGATCTCGGGGCTGGCCCAGACTGTGAACATCGCCAGGACATATGGCACCCTGTATTCCGGCGGCGCGGCAGAGTTCGGAGGTGGCGACAGCACCGATTTGCAACGTGAGTTGATCGAAGAATTGCTGAAGAAAGGCGAAGAGATCTGACCTGCACCGTGAATATGGGACTGGCGTGACGCCTGCTGGTTGGCCGACGTTGCGCGGCCGGGCCTTCATAGACCCTAGATGGATTCAGGAAAGCTGTTATAGTTTCTTCCCAGCGAAAAGGGAAAGCTGCGACACAACCTGCAAAAAAACAGGGGCGCAGCAAAAAATTCCCAAGCCAACAGGGACAAAACTACATGAACAATCGTTTGAACAAAATCACCATCGTGGGTGGCGGTACGGCTGGATGGATGACCGCGCTGATCCTGGACATGGTGTTTTCCCGAACGTCAGCGCCCAAGGATCGGCCGCAAATCTGCCTGATCGAAAGCCCGAACATCTCGACCGTGGGGGTGGGTGAAGCCACGGTTCCGCGCATGCCTGTCACGCTGCGTCAGGCGGGTATTTCAGAGCGGAGTTTCTTCCGCGAGACCAACGCGTCCTTCAAGCTGGGTGTGAAGTTCTGCAATTGGAACAATGACGCCAAGGGCAATCGCATCGACTACATGAACCCTTTTGCGCACGGCCAGATGCTTGAGGGGCTGGAGGCCGCCGAGTATTTCCTGCGCTTCGGCAATGGCGACCGGGATTTCACGCAGTCCATCTCGCCCCATGATGATCTGGCCCGTTTGTGCAAGGGCGCGCGTCAGTTGGGTCAGCCGGAATTCGAACAACGGTTTGGTTATGCCTATCATCTGGATGCCGTAAAGTTTGCAGGCATGCTGACCAGGGTCTGCACGAAGCGCGGAGTGGAGCATATCCGGGATGAGGTGCAAACGGTCGAGCTGGATGAACAGGGCAATGTCAGTCATCTCATGCTCGAGGCAAAAGGCCGCCATGACATTGAGATGGTCGTGGATTGCACCGGATTTCGTGGGCTGATCATCAACAAGGCACTTGGTGAGCCATTTTTGGATTACTCTGACTACCTGCCCAATGATCGGGCCATGGCGTTGCAGATCGAGCATCCGGATCCTGACAAGATCGAAAGCGCCACCAGATCCACTGCCTTGGGCGCAGGTTGGACGTGGCGCGTGCCGCTTTTTAACCGTGTGGGCACAGGATATGTCTATTCGTCTGCACACCGCACGGATGATCAGGCAGCGGACGAATACCTTGAGTGGCTGGGTGACAGCGGCAAAGGTTTGACACCGCGCGTGATCCCGATGCGCGTCGGTCGCGTGCGCAATGCCTGGGTCAAGAATTGCGTGGCCATAGGCCTGTCCGGCGGGTTCATTGAACCGCTGGAAAGCACGGCGATTCATATGATTGACCATGCGATACGCTGGTTCGCCGAGCATTTGCCCACGCGAGACATCGAGCCTTCGCTGAGGGACAGATACAATCGGCAGATGGACAAGCTTTATAATGAGGTTCTGGAATTCATCTGTTTGCACTATCGGTTGGGCAACCGTACCGATGACCAATACTGGATCGATGCGCGCACCGAGATGAAGATACCGGATCGGTTGGCCGAAAACCTTGAATTGTGGCAGTATCGCCTGCCGATGGACCACGATATCGAGTTCGCCACTTTGTTTGACAGCCGCGTTTATCAGACCGTTCTGTTGGGAAAGCAGGTTTATGATACGGGCTATGGTTCAGGCATCCGTGATCGTCTTCGACCGTTGAAGAAACCGATTTGGTTCCAGGGTATGAAGAACGCGAAAATGGATCTGGCGAAGATCGTTAAATCCATGCCGGATCACAAAACACTGTTGCGCGATATCCGGGGGGAACTTGATCAACCTGCCTTTGGAATGGCGGCGGCAATGAAGCCGACAGTGGCGATGCCCGGTACGGCGCCAGCCCCTGTTGTCATCGAAAACATGCCGAACTTTGCTGAAATCCAAAGCGGCAAAAAGGATCTGCAACTGTTCTGACTGCTTCCTGCCCGTCGCGCGGGGAATGGTTGCAGGAAAGGCGGGGCGCAAATTCCCCGTCTTTTTTGCTTCCGTCTGCCTTGTTGTTATGTAATGTAATTACATACATATTGCGAAGGGCGACCGTATTGCAACAACACAAGAAACAAGGGCAAACAAGGGGCCGGAATTTGCAGAGCACCCTCAAACGTCGGAGGCGACAGGCAGCGCCTATGCAGGTCTACGACTCTCTGCCGTCAGGGCTGCGCCAGTGGTTGGCCTCGGCAAGCTTGCCGTGGAGCCCCGTTTCTGCGCAAAAAATCTGGAACCGGGCCGGAGGCGCACGCAACCCTTCCGCAGCGTTGATGCGACTGGACGCAATTGAACAGGCCATGCTGCGGCGCGATGCCTGGGTTTGGACCTTCAAAACCGGCAACGCGCCTGGGCACAGAGCCGCCAAACCTTGAAAATATGGGCTTTGCCCTTGCACATATCGGGGAATCCGCCTATACGCGCGCTGTCGATACAAGGGCGGTCAACGTCCGGATGACGTTTCTGAGCAGGGCCGGGTTACCTCGGCCCTTTGTGTTTGTTTGCTCAGGGGCGCACCGGATCACGCCTGAAGACATCATGAAACAAGACCGGCGGAGACAACCGCTCGGCCAGCAAAAACGTATTGTAAAGGAAAACAACGCCACATGGCTAACGCATCCATGGAGGAATTCGAAGCCCTCCTGAACGAAAGCTTCGAAATGGACACACCCGAAGAGGGTTCTGTTGTCAAAGGCAAGGTTCTGGCGATCGAAGCCGGCCAAGCCATCATCGACGTAGGCTACAAAATGGAAGGCCGCGTTGATCTGAAAGAATTCGCAAATCCCGGCGAAGCCCCTGAAATCACTGTTGGTGACGAGGTCGAAGTCTACCTGCGCGCCGCAGAAAACGCCCGTGGCGAAGCTGTCATCTCGCGCGAGATGGCCCGCCGTGAAGAGGCATGGGACCGTCTGGAAAAAGCATATGCCGACGACCAGCGCGTCGAAGGTGCAATCTTCGGTCGCGTCAAAGGTGGCTTCACCGTCGATCTGGGTGGCGCAGTTGCGTTCCTGCCCGGCTCGCAGGTTGACGTTCGCCCCGTGCGCGACGCTGGCCCGCTGATGGGTCTGAAGCAACCGTTCCAGATTCTGAAAATGGACCGCCGCCGTGGCAACATCGTTGTTTCGCGCCGCGCAATCCTGGAAGAATCGCGTGCCGAACAGCGTGCCGAAGTTATCGGCAACCTGTCCGAAGGTCAGACCGTCGAGGGTGTCGTCAAGAACATCACCGAATACGGTGCATTCGTTGACCTGGGCGGCGTTGACGGCCTGCTGCACGTCACCGACATGGCATGGCGCCGTGTGAACCACCCGTCCGAGATCCTGACGATCGGTGAAACCATCAAGGTTCAGGTCATCAAGATCAATAAAGAGACCCACCGCATCAGCCTGGGCATGAAGCAACTGCAAGAGGATCCGTGGGATCTGGTTGCTGCCAAGTACCCGCTGGGCTCGGTCCATCAGGGTCGTGTCACCAACATCACCGACTACGGCGCGTTCGTCGAGCTGGAAGCCGGTGTCGAAGGTCTGGTGCACGTGTCCGAGATGTCCTGGACCAAGAAAAACGTCCACCCCGGCAAGATCGTTTCGACCAGCCAGGAAGTCGACGTCATGGTTCTGGAAATCGACGGCGCCAAGCGTCGCGTGTCTCTGGGCCTGAAGCAGACTCAGCGCAACCCATGGGAAGTGTTTGCAGAAACACACCCCGAGGGCACCGAGGTCGAAGGCGAAGTCAAGAACATCACCGAATTCGGTCTGTTCATCGGCCTCGAAGGCGACATCGACGGCATGGTTCACCTGTCCGACCTGTCTTGGGACGAGCGTGGCGAGGATGCGATCCAGAACTACCGCAAGGGCGATGTCGTTCAGGCGGTTGTCTCGGAAGTTGACGTCGAAAAAGAGCGTATCTCACTGTCGATCAAAGCCTTGGGCGGTGACAAGTTTGCCGAAGCCGTGGGCGGCGTGAAGCGTGGCTCAGTCATCACCGTCGAAGTCACCGCGATCGAAGATGGCGGCATCGAGGTCGAATACGAAGGCATGAAGTCGTTCATCCGTCGTTCGGATCTGTCGCGTGATCGTGCCGAACAGCGCCCCGAGCGTTTCTCGGTCGGTGACAAGGTCGACGTCCGCGTCACCAACGTCGACAGCAAGACCCGTCGTCTGGGCCTGTCGATCAAGGCGCGCGAGATCGCCGAAGAGAAAGAGGCCGTGGAACAGTACGGTTCTTCCGATTCGGGCGCATCGCTGGGCGATATCCTGGGTGCAGCGTTGAAATCCGGCGACTGAGCCAAGGCAGTATCCCAAGCATGAATTTCGGCCCCGTACGACAGTGCGGGGCCGTTTTTGTTGCGAATCAACATGTTCCGAACCGCAGGGTTAATAAGGGGATTGATCGCGCATTAAGTGTGGAAATTGGCCTGACAGATAAAATTTCGCGCGAGAATGTGGCAAAATAAAGCCTCAAAACTCAGAGTATCCGTTCCCCCCTTCCGGGTTTTTTCCTATACTGTCAAAACAGTAGACCTGTCACACCGGCTGCCTGGGAGGGTATCACGCATGATCCGTTCAGAATTGATTCAGAAAATCGCTGACGAAAACCCGCATCTCTATCAGCGTGATGTCGAGCGGATCGTGAACACCGTATTCGAAGAAGTCACAGACGCCATGGCGCGCGGTGACCGTGTGGAACTGCGGGGCTTTGGTGCCTTTTCCGTGAAAAAACGCGACGCACGTGTTGGGCGCAACCCGCGCACGGGTGAAACGGTGCAGGTCGAAGAAAAATGTGTACCGTTTTTCAAAACTGGCAAGTTGCTCAGGGATCGATTGAACGGTAAAGCCTGACACCATGATGCGTTACCTTCGATATGCTTTTCTGGCGGCTCTCGGGATCATTCTGATTTCCGTGTCTCTTGCCAATGTTCAGTCCGTTGAACTGAAACTGATGCCGGATGCTCTGGCCGAGCTTCTGGGTTTTAACCTCAGCGCGTCACTGCCGCTGTTTCTGGTGGTTTTGGGGGGTGTTGCGGCAGGATTGGTTATTGGTTTCCTGTGGGAATGGCTGCGGGAACACAAGCACCGCCGCGACGCGACCGTGAAGAAAACCGAAGTGCGCAAGCTTGAGCGTGAAGTCAAGAAACTCAAGAAAAAGCAAAACGAAGGCAAGGACGACGTACTTGCCCTTCTGGATGAGGCGAGCTGAGCCTGACCGCTATGCCTGATGTTCGGTTCAAAATCTGCGGTCTGACCGCACCGGATCACGTGCGCGCTGCGGCCGAAGCCGGGGCGGGCTATGTCGGGTTCGTTTTCTTTCCGAAATCGCCACGCAATCTGGATGTTTCGCGGGCCGCAGAGCTGGCGCATCTGGTCCCGGTTGGCGTTGCCAAAGTGGCTTTGGTGGTGAATGCCACTGACGAAGAGTTGGACGGCATCGTTTCGACTGTACCGCTTGATATGCTTCAACTGCATGGCAAGGAATCGCCCGAACGGGTTTCCGAAATTCGCGAGCGATTTGGTTTGCCGGTGATGAAAGCCATAGGAGTGGCCGAGGCCGAGGATCTGGCGGCCATCGATCTTTACTCGGAGGTGGCCGATCAACTGCTGATCGATGCGAAACCGCCCAGAGAATCCGAATTGCCGGGCGGCAACGGGTTGGCCTTTGACTGGCGGCTGTTGGCCGGACGGAAATACTGGCGGCGACCCTGGATGCTGGCCGGTGGCCTGACACCCCTGAACGTTGCCGAAGCAGTCCGGATGACAGGTGCCCGGCAGGTGGATGTGTCATCCGGTGTCGAAAGCGCGCCGGGCGTGAAAGATGCGGCCCTGATCCGCGACTTTGCATCGGCTCTCAGGTGATCTGAAAAAGATCTTGTTGCGTATCCCTCGAAACGGAGGGATGGAGCATGCTCGCAGCAATCGGGGGCGTTTCCTTGAAACACTGGTACCATGCGCCGGAGTTTTTCTGGCGCGCGGGACAGGCCTGTCGGCAGGCGCAAGGGGACCCATTGTGCCTGCACGCTGACTTGTTCAGGCAGGATGGCATCTATTTTTCATTCAGTGTCTGGCAAGACATTGAAGCAATGCTGACATTTTCCCAATCCGGCCCCCACAGGCGTGCCGTGTTGGCGGCCGATCGTTTGGCGGATGTGAACAGGTTTCATCATTTTCCGTGCATTGGTGTGCCCTCGCCGGAACAGGCGATTCAGGTCTGGCGTCAAAACACGCAGGTTGTGGAATGATGCGTTTTGCCCATGGCAAATCCCGCTGCCACCACCTATGAACAACAGATACGACGAGGGAGACACCCATGGCCAACGATCTTTTCAATTCCTTTATGTCCGGCCCTGACGAACAGGGACGTTTCGGCATCTTCGGCGGGCGTTTTGTCAGTGAAACTCTGATGCCGCTGATCCTGTCGCTGGAAGAGGAATACAACAAGGCCAAAGATGATCCGACGTTCTGGGCCGAAATGGATGACCTGTGGGCAAACTATGTGGGTCGTCCTTCGCCGCTGTATTTTGCGGAACGCCTGACCGAGCATCTGGGGGGTGCCAAGATCTATCTGAAGCGTGACGAGCTGAACCACACCGGCGCGCACAAGATCAACAACGTGCTGGGTCAGATCATTCTGGCGCGGCGCATGGGCAAGACCCGGATCATTGCTGAAACCGGGGCAGGGCAGCACGGCGTGGCCACCGCCACCGTATGTGCCAAGTTTGGCTTGAAATGCATTGTCTATATGGGGGCGCACGACGTGCAGCGGCAAGCCCCGAACGTATTCCGCATGCGTCTTCTGGGGGCCGAGGTGATTCCTGTGACCTCGGGTCGTGGGACGCTCAAGGATGCGATGAATGACGCGCTGCGCGACTGGGTGACCAATGTGCGCGACACGTTCTACTGCATCGGCACCGTGGCTGGGCCGCACCCCTATCCGGCAATGGTCCGCGATTTCCAGTCGATCATCGGCAAGGAAGCGAAAGAGCAGATGATGAAGGCTGAAGGCCGTTTGCCAGATACGATCATCGCGGCAATCGGCGGCGGTTCGAACGCGATGGGCCTGTTCTATCCCTTCCTCGATGACAAGGACGTCAACATCATAGGCGTCGAGGCGGGCGGAAAAGGTGTGAACGAGAAAATGGAGCATTGCGCCTCGCTGACCGGCGGTCGGCCGGGCGTGCTGCACGGCAACCGGACCTATCTGTTGCAGGATGACGATGGCCAGATTCTTGAAGGCTATTCGATCTCGGCCGGGCTGGACTATCCGGGCATCGGGCCCGAGCATTCCTGGCTGCACGAAATTGGGCGCGCGAATTACGTCTCGATCACTGACAAGGAAGCGCTCGAGGCGTTCCAGCTGTGCTGCGCCACCGAGGGGATCATCCCGGCGCTGGAACCCAGCCACGCATTGGCCCATGTGATGAAGATCGCACCGGAATTGCCCAAGGATCACCTGATTTGCATGAACATGTGCGGCCGTGGAGACAAGGACGTTCAGACCGTGGCCAAATATCTGAACTTCGATATGTCAGACACCGAAGGCCGTACGGCGGACTGAGTGTGAACCGGGGCGGCATGTCCCGGTTGCTCTGTCTTGGGGTCGATGGCTCAAGCAGTCCTGAAAGCGATAATTCCAAGGCAGGACAGGCGGGATAGTCCTACATGTGACATGTCCGCCGAAATCAGGTTGCCCTGCAAAAAGGGCCGCCGCCAATGCGCATGTAAGGACAACACAGAAACCCGAGGAATCGCCGGCTGCTGTGAAACCTCGATCATTGTGCCTGCATTTGTTTCCCAACAACTGCCAGTTGCGACCCCTGCCCGAGATTGTTGCGAATATCCCGTCAAAGCCGAGGGTCTGTATCCGGCATATCTTGAGCATATGACTTGCAAAGTCTCGGCTTGTTGTGACCTTTCGCCTAGAAGACAGCCTGAAAACACCGAGGTCCGAAGTGTTTTCCGGGGATTTTTCGCCTTTGCCTTGCGGTTTGTGCATGGCCATGTGGCCCGCACGCCAAAGTTGAGTTGTTTCCAATTCTATACAGTGTCTCCAAATTGAATTAACTATTGGGTAACTGGCGTAGTTGCGGCCGGTTCAGGGGACGTCTCTGCAATGGATGGGACAATGGATGACGTGGTTCGGGGCACAGTGTCTTTGCCCGGGCGCCCTGGTGTTTAGCGCCCTCGCGGTGTTGTAGGAGGTAAAATGGTCAGGTCCGTTATTTCGAGGCTGTTGTGCCTCTGTTTTCTGATTTCAGCACTCATGATCGGAAGCGCGAAAGAGGGTGCGGCCCTTGGTGGCGGCTTCATCATAACCTCGGTTCCAACGCCGAACGGGGGAAGCATCTTTTTCAACAACATCCCATTTACCGGAACGGCCTTTGTTTCGCTGGGGGGGTCGGGGCAGGTACCCGGCGGCAGTTTCTATTTCAACAACGGCATTCTGAACCAGAGTGCGATCACGCCTGCCGGCCTTGCTTCCCTTGGCTATATCGGCGCAACCATTCTCAGTCAGGATGGCGCGGATTCCACATATGCGGCAGACGGGTATATGGGGATTACGTTCACCGCGCGCGAAACCGTCGGCGGGCCGCTTTACCGCTATGAGATCGCGTTGTCCGGTGTAACGAACACCCAAATCGTCAACACACGCGTTCTGGTGGATACGACACAGCCAACTGCAACGATCGGGGCCTTGACGCCGACCGGCAGCGGAACGTTTCAAGCAAGCATTACGCTGAGCGAACCAAGCACCGATTTCACCGTGGGCGACCTGTCCGTCACCAATGCAACGGCCACTCTGACCGGGTCCGGCACCAGCTATGTCGCCACTTTGACGCCCCAGAACAACGGCACCATCGAACTTTTCATTCCGGCAGGGGTGTTCTCGGACGCGGCTGGGAATCTGAACCTGGAATCAAACAGGGTCAGCACGCTTCAGGCCGTGACAAATGCCCAACGTCAGATTCAGGCGTTCCAGAACGCCCGGGCCAACAGCCTTGTGACGAACCAGCCGAAACTGACCCAGTTTCTGCAAGGTTCGGGGTCGGGTGTACTGGACGCTTCGGTCACGCAGGGGTCGGGGTATCTGAATTTCGCCAGTGATCCGGCGCGCCCCGTCTGGTTCAGTGTGACCGGCAACTGGAGTTCGCAGGATGATTTTGACAACTCCTATGCACTGGCAGTTGTCGGCGCTCATCGCCAGATCAATTCGAACCTGTTGATCGGTGCCATGCTTCAGTTCGACTATGCCGAAACGGAAAACGGCCCGGCCAGCGTGGACGGTACGGGCTGGCTGGTTGGTCCTTATGTGGTGGCAAAATTGCCCAATCATTCGGTGTTTCTTGAAGGGCGCGTTCTTTATGGCCAGGCCGACAACAACATCTCTCCGTTTGGCACCTACGAGGACAGTTTCGACAGTGACCGTTGGCTGATCCAGTCGCGCGTAACCGGCGAGATAAAGCGTGGCGCCCTGACATTGATGCCTTTGCTGGACGTAAGCTATGCCAGTGACGATCAGAAAGCTTATACCGACAGCCTGGGCAATCTGATTCCACAGCAGGATTTCAGTTTGACGACGGCACGGTTGGGCGTGGATTTCAGCCACCCGCTGCAAGTGTCACGAGGAGAGATGATGCTGACGGGCGGGCTTTCGGGGATTTGGAGCACGACTTCGGGTACCGGCACCGCCCCGGGCGTGACACCGATTGGCGACACCGCCCGTGCCCGTGCGGATCTGGGCCTGGATTACCGGCTGGAAAACAACAGCTTGCTTGCAGCAAACCTGTTCTACGATGGCATTGGTGAAAGCGGTTTTGAAAACTACAGCATCAGCCTGATCTGGCAAATGGCATTCTGACATTGGGGCGAAACTGGATCGCGGATCAGGACTCGCCCCAGGCGCAATGGCTGTCAGGCATTCGCCTTGTTCTGAAGCAAGATATCAAGCGGCACAATCTCGAGCGCGCGTTGATGGGTCGCCTCCAGGTGGACCTTTGGGGCGCATCCTTCGTCATGGGCCTGTAGGAACCGGCCGGCACACAGACACCAGCTGTCACCGGGCTTGAGGCCCGGGAAATCGAATTCGGGCCGAGCCGTGCTCAGATCATTGCCGACGTATTTCGAGAATGCCAGAAACTCGGCCGTCATCACGGCACAAACGGTATGGCTGCCCTGATCCTCGGGGCAGGTATTGCACGCACCGTCGCGGAAGAACCCGGTCAGAGGATCGCGTGAGCAGGGCGCCAGAACGCCGCCGAGTACATTGATACTTTCTTGCTTCTGCATGAACACACCTTACAGGCTTTCTGCGATCTTGCGGAACATTTCGATATTCTGGTCGTTTACGCCAGTGTCGCGGAATTTCCGATCAGCGCCGGTAGACACAATCAGAACGCCGCGAGGTTGGTTGAAATAGATGTATTGCCCATACACGCCCCGGGCCAGAAACTCTCCCTCATGGGCGCCGCGCGGGATCCACCACTGGTACCCATATCCAATCTTCCCCCGAGCGGTCGGGGCGCTGGGTTGAGTTGCCTCGAATATCCAGTCGGCGGGCACCACTTGCCGGCCGTTCAATTCCCCATCTTGCAGGATCATTTGCCCGAACCGTGCAAAGTCACGTGTCGTGAAGTTCAATCCGCCCAGAACAAAAGCGACACCGGCGCCGTCAGTGACATAATACCCGTCCCGCTCAAGACCCAGGGGCTGAAGGATTTTTTCCGTCAAAAGATCCGCGACACTGCGACCGGTCGCCCCGCGTATCACCATGCCCAATACATGCGTGTCTATGGAAACGTATTGCCAGGTTTCACCGGGGGGCGCGAAACTGTCCTGCAATGAGGCCGCGAAATCGTCCAGTTCACCGCCTAGGGCAATCACACGACCCATCCTGTTGATGTCAGATTTCGGGTCCAGATAATCTTCGTCAAACGTGACGCCGCTGGCCATGTTCAGAACGTTTCGAATTGTCGCCCTGTCATATGCGCTGCCTGCAAGTTTAGGGGCGTATTTGACGACGGGATCATCCAGTGAATCGATTGCGCCCTCTTGCAGGAGAATGCCGAAAAGCGCCGACAGATAACTTTTTGCCACTGACCACGAAATCCGACGATCATCGGGACCGGTGCCCAGATAGTACTCCTCGAACCGGATCTTGCCGTTCTGCATGATAAGCAAAGAAGTGACCGAGCGTTCATTGATCCAAGTGTCGGTGCCTTCCGGAAGATCGAAACCTTCGCCGTAGGGCAGTTCCCATGTTGGGGCGTTTCCACGCGGCAGATCCACGGTAAGAAAGGCTTCATCCATATGCGAAAAGTTGTGAACGATCTTGTCCTCGGCAAACAGAGAGTTCACCGCCATCAGGCGCTGCAACTCTTCGCGTTTCCAAAGCCCAACGGCAGCGGCGGCCAGAGCCAGCGCCAGCACAATGCGCAGAACCCACTTCAGTATGGACCGCATCGCATAGCCTCCCTTGTTTGCGTGTATTGGAACGTGGACATCCCGCTTTCGCAACGCCGACGTAACGGAAAGAGGGCGGGGCGCTATTTGAACTTGTCCAACAGTTTCTGCATGGCCGACCGTTCGTCGGCCGGTGGCTTCGGAGGTGCCTTAGATGCGGTTTCAGCTTTCGGAGCGGCCGTCTTGGACGACCGGGGCGGAGCAGTGCGCAGGGCCACCGCGTTCATGAATTTTCCACCATCATCCCGGGCCAGATGGGGCGCGCCATCCGAAACACCCCGAAGAACGTCGTCCAGCCAGTCACTCTCGGATTTCGCAAAGTCGCTCAGAACATAAGCCGAGACCATTTCCTTGCGGCCCGGATGTCCGATCCCAAGCCGGACACGGTCATATGCTGCGCCTATATGGTCGTGGATCGAGCGCAGACCATTATGCCCAGCGTGTCCGCCGCCCGCCTTTACCCGCACTTTGCCCGGGGCGAGGTCCAACTCGTCATGGAACACGACAACATCTGTGGACTCGAGCTTGTAGAAACGCATCGCTTCACCCACGGATTGACCGGACCGGTTCATGAAGGTCTGCGGTTTCAGCAAAAGGATTTTTTCAGACCCTAACCGCCCTTCCGAGATTTCGCCCTGAAACTTGGATTTCCATGGGCCAAACCCATGATCTTCCGCAATCCGCTCCACAGCCATGAACCCGATGTTGTGCCGGTTTCGGACGTATTTCTGCCCCGGGTTTCCCAATCCGACAAAGAGTTTCATGACCAAGCTCCGCCTCTGTAGCCTCGAGGCTATGTGATGCCCGGAATTGCCATGGAAATCCAGCCAGCGCCGCGCGTCTTGGCCATAAAAAAACGGGGCTCGTCAGAACCCCGTTTCAAAATCCTGACGTTTGATCCGGATTTATTCTTCTTCTTTGCCGACGACTTCGACTTCGTCGACTGCAACTTCGGCTTCTTCACCTTCTTCGTCGTCGCTTGTCGACAGACCGGTCGGTGCCGAGACGTTTGCGATCACGAAGTCGCGGTCGATGGTCGGCTTGGTGCCTTTGGGCAGTTCAACCGACGAAATGGTGACGACGTCGTTGATGTTCATTCCGGCCACATCGACGGTGATCTTCTCAGGAATGTCACCTGCGGTGCACAACAGCTCGACTTCCGGGCGGACAACGGTCAGCACGCCGCCCTTCTTGATGCCGGGGGCTTCATCTTCGTTGATGAATTCAACCGGAATGTACAGCGCGATCTTGGTGGTCCGGCGCAGGCGCATCAGGTCCAAGTGGGTCGGCAGGTCTTTGACGACATCACGCTGAACGTCGCGGCAGATGACGCGAACGTCTTCATGGCCTTCGACTTTCAGGTTCCACAGGGTCGACTTGAAGCGACCGGCCTTCAGGCGCTTGAACAGTTCGTTGAACGGAATCTGAATCGGCAGCGGATCTTTGTCGCCGCCAAACACTACGCCCGGAACCATGCCTTCGCGGCGAGTTTTGCGAGCGGCGCCCTTGCCTGTCCCCGTCCGTTCCAGAGCTACGAGATCAGGAATCTCTCCAGCCATGATAATTCTCCAATGTTAGGGCGGGTATCCTCCAAGGCTGTATACCCGCGTGAAGCCGCGTCCTTATCTCGATTCATCCGGTTTGGAAAGGGGTAATTCACAGCTTGCCGTTTTGTGGGGCTCAGCCGCGCGCTCCGAAGTGTTCTTCGCCAGATCAGTGAAGGGTCCGCTGCTTCATCTGGCCACAAATATCCCGGGGGAGACGCCCGGAACGGGCGGCGGGGGCAGAGCCCCAAATCTCCCGCGGGCTCAGCCTTGCCAGCGACCACCAAAATCTTCTGGTACCAGAAGATTTTGCGCCCCCAGTGCGCTAACGGTTTTTTCACCGCACAGCGCCATTGTTGTATCAAGTTCCTTCTGAATTACTTCCAGCGCGGTGGTGACGCCTCTCTGGCCCATGGCGCCCAGCCCATAAACGAATGCGCGTCCGATATACGTCCCCCTGGCCCCCAGCGCCAATGCCTTGAGCACGTCCTGACCCGAGCGGATACCACTGTCCAGGTGCACTTCGACATCATTGCCGACAGCGTCCATGATTTCGGGCAATACCCTGATCGAGCTGAGCGCACCATCCAGCTGACGCCCGCCATGGTTCGACACGACAATGGCATCCGCTCCCAGCTTGGCAGCCATTTTGGCATCTTCCGCGTCGAGTATCCCTTTCAGGATCACCTTTCCGCCCCACTGTTCCATCAGTTTTTCGACTTTGCTCCAGTCGAGGGTGGGGTCGAACTGTTCAGCGGTCCAGGCCCCCAGTGAAGACGCGTCCGAGATACCTTGCACATGTCCCACTATATTGCCGAACTCGCGCCGCTTGGCCCGCAGCATTTCAATGCCCCAGGCCCATTTCGCCATCAGGTTCGCGATAGTCTTTGCGGTCAGCTTGGGTGGTGCGGACAGGCCGTTCTTCAGGTCTTTGTGCCGTTGGCCCAGAATTTGCAGATCCAACGTAATCACCAACGCCGAACACCTGGCGTCCTTGGCCCGCTGGATCAGACGGCTGACATAGTCAGCGTCCTTCATCGTGTAGAGCTGAAACCAGAACGGCTTGTCGGTGTGCTCGGCCACGTCTTCGATCGAGTTGATCGACATGGTGGAAAGGGTAAAGGGCACACCAAAATCCTCGGCGGCTTTGGCGGCCTTCATCTCTCCGTCCGCATGCTGCATCCCCGTCAACCCGACCGGGGCCAACGCGACCGGCATTGACACCTTCTGGCCGATCATTTCAGAGGCAGTCGAACGCCCGGACATATCAACGGCAACCCGCTGACGCAGGCGGATCTTTTCAAAATCGGAACTGTTTTCGCGGAATGTCTGTTCCGTCCAACTGCCGCTTTCAGCGTAGTCGTAGAACATCCGCGGCACGCGACGCTCGTAAATGCGCCTGAGGTCTTCAATATTGGTTATCACAGGCATGACTCAGACCTCCGAACTTACTGGTTCGTTTTCCTTACCAATGCATGTCAAAGCCTGCAATGATCTGGCCCGGCGGCGGGCTGTCAAAAAAGCCTGCCCCAGAACAGTCTGCGGCAGGCTTTTTAGTGTGTTGTTTTATCTGCCGGATCAGGCGCTATGGGCGCCATCCGACAGGGACTTCACAAAATCCAGCACTTCGTCGACCGGTTTGCCTGCGCCGATCTGGCTGACGATCGCCGATCCGACTACGGCACCATCTGCCACGGACGCGATATTGCGGGATTTCTCGGGCGTATTGATGCCAAAGCCCACGATCACCGGCAACTCGGTCGCGGCCTTGATGCGGGCAACCTCGGGGGCCACATCCGTTGCCTGCGCCTCGGCCGCGCCGGTGATGCCAGTGATTGAGACGTAATACACGAAGCCCGAGGTGTTTTGCAGAACGCGCGGCAGGCGCTGGTCATCCGTGGTAGGTGTTGCAAGACGAATGAAGTTCAGCCCGGCCGCCTGCGCAGGCAGGCAAAGCTCTTCGTCTTCCTCGGGCGGCAGATCGACAACGATCAGCCCGTCAATACCGGCATCTTTGGCATCGGCCAGAAAAGCCTCGACACCCCGGCTGTAAATCGGGTTGTAGTACCCCATCAGGACAATTGGTGTCGTGTCATCTGTTTCCCTGAACGCGCGCGCCAGATCCAATGTGCGCTGCAACGTCATCCCGCCGTCCAGCGCGCGTTGGCCCGCCGCCTGAATTGTGGGGCCATCCGCCATCGGATCAGTGAAAGGCAAACCAAGTTCGATGATGTCCACACCCGCGCCGGGCAGGCCTTTGACCAAGTCGAGCGAGGTGTCATAGTCTGGGTCCCCTGCCATCACATAGGCAACAAAAGCCTTCTTTCCTTCGGCTTTCAGGGCGGCAAACTTGGCGTCGATACGGGTCATCGGATGTCCTTGCAATCGGGTTTGGACCCGTGTGCAGAAACTTTGACCGAAAATCAATCCCGCCAACGCAGGAATAGCTCAGAAGCCCAGATGGTACCGCAGCAGAACCGCGTTTACACCAGGGTTCTCATCATTGGTGCTGGCGTTCGATTTGTGCGTGATCGCAACTGACATTCTGTTGCCGTTGTTCAGGTTATATCCAAGACCCAAAAGGCTGCGGATCTGAAAGTCTCCGCCCAGGTCGTTCTGGTCGTTGCTGGCATTGAAGTACCCTGGCATGACACTGCCTTCGACGAACCAGCGCTCACCCAGAGAATACAGCCCGACCAGCCCCACACCGATATGCGTATCCCCGTCTTCGTCCACAGAAAACGCAGCACCCCAGCCAGCACTGAACCGAGTTGCCTGGTGAAAAGGAGAGTGATGGTACTCGAGAGCGATCAGTGCCTGATCTTCGGACGTCGCCTCGGAAAAATCTGAATACCCGGCACCAAAAACTACCGTCTGAGCATGGGCTGTAGCAAATGTAGAGACCGTCAGTACGGCTGCAAGAAGTAGTTTTTCCATTATATTCTGCCATTTAATTTGGTCGCGCTATGTTAATTGTTCATCCTACCCTTCGTTTTTCAGGACCGACAAGAACACGATTTGAGAACAATTTCGTGATGTGGCCGAAGGGACTCAAACAAAGTCGCCCGGCAATCACTTGCGCATTGATGCGGACCTGCATAGAAGCTGCGTTCGTATTCTATGCAGGAGGCCGTTATGGGCTTTAAGATGGGAATCGTGGGTCTGCCGAATGTGGGCAAGTCTACCCTGTTCAATGCGTTGACCAAAACCGCTGCCGCGCAAGCCGCGAACTTCCCGTTCTGCACGATTGAGCCCAATGTCGGCGATGTGGCCGTGCCGGATGAGCGGCTCGACAAGTTGGCGGCAATCGCGTCGTCGAAACAGATCATCCCGACGCGCATGACATTCGTGGATATCGCCGGTCTGGTGAAGGGCGCCTCGAAAGGCGAAGGGCTGGGGAACCAGTTTCTGGCAAATATTCGCGAGGTCGATGCCATCGCCCATGTCCTGCGCTGTTTCGAAGATGGCGACGTGACCCATGTAGAAGGCCGCATCGATCCTGTGGCCGACGCCGAGACCATCGAGACCGAGCTGATGCTGGCCGATCTGGAAAGCATCGAAAAGCGCCGTGCCAACCTTGTGCGCAAGCTGAAAGGCAATGACAAAGAGGCCCAACAGCAGGACCGCCTGCTTGCCGAAGCGCAAAAGATACTGGAGAGCGGCAAACCTGCACGGTTGGTCGAGGTTTCGGACGAGGATGCCAAGGCCTGGAAGATGTTGCAGCTGCTGACCACCAAGCCGGTTCTTTATGTTTGCAACGTGTCCGAGGAAGAAGCCGCTGAAGGCAACGAATACTCGGCGAAAGTTGCCGAGATGGCTGCCGCCCAAGGCAACTCTCACGTCATCATCAGCGCCAAGATCGAGGAAGAGATCAGCTTGCTTGAAGCGGACGAGGCGCAGATGTTCCTTGAGGAAATGGGTCTGGAAGAACCCGGTCTCGACCGTCTGATCCGTGCCGGGTACGACCTGCTGAAACTGGAAACCTATTTTACGGTCGGCCCGAAAGAGGCCCGCGCCTGGACCATCCGCACCGGCACCGCTGCACCGCAGGCGGCTGGTGTCATTCATGGTGATTTCGAAAAGGGATTCATTCGCGCCGAGACCATCGCCTATGACGACTTCATCGCCTGCAATGGCGAGCAGGGGGCGAAAGAGGCAGGCAAGATGCGGGCCGAGGGGAAAAGCTATGTCGTCAAGGATGGCGACGTGATGCATTTCCTGTTCAATACTTAAGGGTGCGCCGGGAACGAACACCGCTCGACAGGCGGATTTTTGCGAAGCTTATGCTGCAACGGGTCAGTCGATGCGCTTCAAGCGGGCTATGAAAAGCAGCCGAACTAGCTACATTATGGGCATGGTGAAGTTCGTATTGGCGATAACCACGGCTGTTCTTTTTTCGTCACTTCCTGTGGTTGCCGACAAAACGGACGAGGCAATTGAAATAGTGTCATGCATCAACACGGCGAATGGGCATTCCCAGCCGGTGTATGGAACGCCTTGGGAATTATCGCAGGCAGTGCTTGAGCTGCCATTGGAACATGAGTTGGAGCGACTAGCGGATGGGTACTTCTTTATCGGAGGAAGACGGCTCGGATATCATGGCACTTGGGCTGCGTTTCTTGATCTTACCGTTAGCGAATGGATCGCATATGAAACGAGAGATCAAGACGACGACCTTTTGATTTTTGCGTCTAGCTTTGTGCCGCCCGAGGTTGTTTCGGCGTTGGGTGAGTGTGGCGTATTATGGGGCGGTTCTTGGGTTGAAGAATATCCCGTTGTGGTTCTCGACCCTCCGCCTGTAACGCCGCTGCCCGAGGAACAAAGGCTGCCCGACAATCCATTAAAAAGCGATGTCGACTTGGCTCCTCCCAAAAGTACATCGGAGTAACCCCGATGTTCTGTGACATCCTGTTCAGTCCCGCGCCAAATCTGTTTTTGTTTAACTGAGGCGATTCTGACATCCTCTACACCTCCGAGCTTTTCTCGCAGGCAAAAATCCCGATAGAGTGGGTTTCGAGCTACCATCTGAGATTTCTCCAAATGATCGAAATTCGCGACCTGCAATTGCTCAGTGCATTGGCACGGCATCGGCATTTTGCAAAGGCGGCCGAGGAATGCGGGATTTCGCAGCCCGCCTTTTCCATGCGCATCCGCAACCTCGAGGATCGGCTGGGTGTGTCCATCGTCCGCCGCGCCAACCGGTTTCAGGGCTTGACCGAAGAGGGCGAGATGATTGTCCAACGGGCGCGGCGTATTCTCGATGACACAAAAGCACTCGAGCAGCAGGTGCTGGCCACTAGGGGCGAGATCACCGGTACGCTGATCCTTGGCGTGATTCCGACGGCCATAGCCTTTACCGGGCGCCTCACCAAACGCTTTCGGAAGGCGCATCCGCGCATCGTTACGCGCATCGAAACCATGTCTGCCACCGCCATTCAACACCGGCTGGACGAAGGAAGCCTGGACGCCGGGATAACATATGGCGACAGCATCGGGACCGATCTGCGACAGGTGCAACCTTTGTACGAGGAAACCTATGTTCTGCTGGTTCCGTCACACATGACGGACGAAACCGGCCCCTTGCCTTGGGCGCGCGTGGCTGAATTTCCGTTGAGCCTGCTCGAGCCGCAGATGCAAAACCGGCGTATTCTGGATCGTATCTTTGCCGAACAGGGGCTGCACCCGGACGTGGTCGCCGAAACCAGCGGGTTTACCGCGTCGATGGTGATGGCGCGCGAGGGGCTGGCTGCTACGGTTGTGCCACGTGTCCTTATTCGGGCCTTGGGCGAGTTGCAGGGGACAAAGGTGCTGCCGCTGGTCGATCCGATTGTCAGCAAACCCATTTGTCTGGCCACCCTCAGCCGAGACCCTGAACTGCCAACGGTGCAGGCACTGCGCGCCGTGGTGACGTCTTTACGGTGATAAGATGTCGTTATCGTGCGATTGCAAAAAGCGATTTGACGATATGCTTGCCTGATGAGACACGGGGCCTGAATCGGAGGGCATCATGGCACCATTAGACACCAAGCCATCAGGCGCACCCAAGGGCGTCTGGAAGTCAGGTAAAGGCAAAGGGCGGCACACGCCCAAGGGCCGACAGTTTACGGATGAAGCACAGGCCGAAATTGCGCGCCTGCTGGGCGACCGCCCACGCCGCCGCGACCTGCTGATCGAGTTTCTGCACCTGATTCAGGACACGCACGGCCATATCAGCGCCGACCACATCGCCGCGCTGGCCGTCGAGATGCGGATCGGCCAGGCCGAAATTTACGAGACCGCGACTTTCTATGCCCATTTCGACGTGGTGAAAGAAGGTGAAACGCCGCCCCCCGCGCTGACCATTCGCGTCTGTGATTCCCTGTCCTGCGAAATGGCTGGCGCCCAGCAGTTGAAAAAAGCGTTGGAGGATGGGCTGGACCCGTCCGAAGTGCGCGTTCTGCGCGCGCCCTGCATGGGGCGCTGCGACACGGCGCCGGTGCTGGAAATCGGGCACAACCACATCGACCATGCGACCCCTGAAAAGGTGCAGGCCGCCATTGCCGCCGGGGACACCCACGCCCATCTGCCCGCCTATGAAACCTTCGCGACCTATGTCGAGAACGGCGGTTACGCCAAACTGAAGGAACTGCGCGAAGGCGGCGACTGGGAAGCGGTTCAGGAACAGGTTCTGGCCTCGGGCCTGCGCGGTTTGGGCGGCGCAGGTTTCCCGTCGGGCAAGAAATGGGGCTTTGTCCGCATGAATGACGGCCCGCGTTTCCTGGCCGTGAACGGGGACGAGGGCGAACCCGGCACCTTCAAGGATCGCTATTATCTGGAGCGAACGCCGCATGTTTTCCTCGAAGGCATGCTGATCGCGGCCTGGGCGGTCGAGGCACAGACCTGCTTCATCTACATGCGCGACGAATATCCAGCGGTGCTGGAAATCCTGCGGCGCGAAATCGCGGCTTTGGAACAGGCCGGGATCGTCGAGAAAGGCTATATCGACCTGCGCCGTGGCGCGGGCGCCTATATCTGCGGAGAAGAATCCGCGATGATCGAATCGATCGAGGGCAAAAAGGGCCTGCCTCGGCACCGCCCGCCTTTCGTGGCGCAGGTCGGCGTATTCGGTCGCCCGACGCTGGTGCACAACGTGGAAACGCTCTACTGGGTGTCCAAAATCTGCCGGGAAGGTCCGGAGATCCTCAATTCAGTTGAAAAGAATGGCCGCAAGGGGCTGCGCAGCTATTCGGTCTCGGGCCGGGTGGCGAAACCCGGCGTCTATCTGCTGCCGGCAGGGTCGACCATTCTTGACGTGATTGATGCCGCCGGAGGCATGGCCGAAGGTCATGTGTTCAAGGCGTATCAACCGGGCGGGCCGTCGTCAGGTCTTCTCCCCTCCAGCATCGACGACGTCCCGCTCGACTTTGACACCCTACAGCCGCTGGGCACCTTCATCGGGTCTGCTGCGGTTGTGGTTCTGTCCGATCAGGACACGGCCCGCGATGCGGCGCTGAACATGCTGCGCTTCTTCGAGGATGAAAGCTGTGGCCAGTGCACGCCCTGCCGGGCGGGCTGCGAAAAGGCGGTCAAGCTGATGCAGGCCGAGACGTGGGACACCGACCTGCTGGAAGACCTGTGCCAGGTGATGGGCGATGCCTCGATCTGCGGTCTGGGGCAGGCGGCCCCGAACCCGATCCGCCTGGTCATGAAACACTTCGCTGAAGAAATCTGAGGGAGACAGAGCCATGCTTGATGCAAGCCCAAACAAGACCGTCACCTTCAACCTGAACGGCGATGACGTCACCGTGCCCGAAGGCACCACCATCTGGGAAGCGGCCAATGGCCGTGGACTGGTGATCCCGCATCTGTGTCACAAACCGGCGCCGGGCTACAAACCCGATGGCAACTGCCGCGCCTGCATGGTCGAGGTGGAAGGCGAGCGTACGCTGGTCGCCTCGTGCATCCGTCCGGCGGCTGACGGGATGGTGGTGAAAACCGACACCGACCGCGCCGAGAAATCGCGCGCGCTGGTGATGGAACTGCTGGTGGCCGACCAGCCCGAGCAGCCGCATGATGCCTCGAGCCATTTCTGGGACATGGCCAAGCTGAACGACGTCAGCGACAGCCGTTTCCCGGCGAAAGAGCCCGAGAAGATCCCGTTGCTGGATGACAGCCATGTGGCGATGCGGGTCAATTTGGATGCCTGCATCAACTGCAACCTCTGCGTCCGCGCATGCCGCGACGTGCAGGTCAATGACGTGATCGGCATGGCCGGGCGCGGGCATACCGCGCAGGTGGTGTTCGACCAGAACGACCCGATGGGCGATTCGACCTGCGTGGCCTGCGGCGAATGCGTTCAGGCCTGCCCGACCGGTGCGCTTATGCCCGCCACCGTGCTGGACGACCAGCAGCACGGCGACAGCAAGGATTACGATTCCGAAACCGAAAGCGTCTGCCCCTTCTGCGGGGTGGGCTGCAAGGTCAGCCTCAAGGTCAAGGACGGCAAGGTCAAATATGTCGAGGGCATCAACGGCCCCGCCAACGAAGGCCGTCTGTGCGTCAAGGGCCGGTTCGGGTTCGACTATATCCACCACCCGCATCGCCTGACCAAACCGCTGATCCGGCGCGAGGATGCACCGGCAAAAGGTCTGAACGTTGATCCCGGCAACCTGTCGACCCATTTCCGCGAAGCGACCTGGGAAGAAGCGATGGATCTGGCGGCCACCAGACTGATGGCCCTGCGCGACCAAGACCCGCGCAGCGTTGCGGGCTTTGGCTCGGCCAAATGCACCAACGAAGAGGCCTATCTGTTCCAGAAGTTCATCCGTCAGGGTTTCAAACACAACAATGTCGACCACTGCACCCGTCTGTGCCATGCGTCGTCTGTGGCCGCTCTGATCGAGAACGTGGGCTCGGGCGCGGTGACGGCGACCTTCAACGAGATCGAGAACGCTGATGTGGCGATCATCATCGGCGCCAACCCGATCGAGAACCACCCCGTCGCGGCGACCTATTTCAAGCAGTTCGCCAAGCGCGGCGGCAAGCTGATCGTGATGGACCCGCGCGGCGTCGGCATGCGCAAATTTGCGGACGAAATGCTGCAATTCCGGCCCGGTGCCGATGTCTCGATGCTGAACGCGATCATGAACGTGATCGTCGAGGAAGAACTGTATGACAGCCAGTACATCCACCGCTGGACCGAGAACTGGGAGGCCGAGAAAGAGCATCTGCGCCAGTTCACCCCCGAGGCGATGGCGCCGATCTGCGGCATCGAACCGGATCAGCTGCGTCGCGTTGCGCGCACCTTTGCCAATGCCAAGGCGGGTCTGATCTTTTGGGGCATGGGCGTCAGCCAGCATATCCACGGCACCGACAATTCGCGCTGCCTGATCTCACTGGCCTTGATGACCGGGAATGTCGGCAAGCCCGGCGCGGGTCTGCACCCTCTGCGGGGCCAGAACAACGTGCAGGGCGCATCAGACGCCGGCCTGATCCCGATGTTCCTGCCGGACTACAAGACGGTGACGGATGACGGCATTCGCGCGCAGTTCACCAATATCTGGAAATCGGATGATTTCTCGAACGAGAAGGGTCTGACCGTCACCGAGATCATCGACCAGGCCTATGCGGGCAACATCAAGGGCATGTACATTCAGGGTGAAAACCCGGCCATGTCCGACCCGGATGTTGGCCACGCACGTGAGGCCCTGGCCAAGCTGGACCTGATGATCGTGCAGGACATCTTCCTGACCGAAACCGCGAACTATGCCGACATCATCCTGCCGGCCTCGGCGCTGTATGAAAAGAACGGCACGGTGTCGAACACCAACCGTCAGGTACAGCGTGTGCGTCCGGCCGTGGCGCCTCCGGGTGAGGCGCGCGAGGATTGGAAGATCACGGTCGAACTGGCGCAGCGCATCGGGCTGAACTGGGACTACTCCGATGTGTCCGAGGTCTTTGCCGAGATGAAACTGACCATGGAGTCGCTTGACAATATCACGTGGGAACGGCTGGAAACCGAGACGATCACCTATCCGTCGCTCAGCGAAACCGATCCCGGCCAATCTATTGTGTTCGGCGATGGTTTCCCCCGCGCGGGTGGCAAAGCAAGGTTCACTCCGGCCAATGTCATCCCGCCTGATGAGGCGCCCGATGATGAATACCCGATGATTGCCACCACCGGCCGTCAGCTGGAACATTGGCATACCGGTTCAATGACCCGACGGGCAAAGGTTCTTGACGCGGTCGAGCCAGAGGCCAACTGCTCGATGAACCCGCGCACGCTGAAGCTGATGGGGATAGAGCCGGGCGAAATGATCCGCCTGACCACGCGTCGTGGTTCGATTGAAATCATGGTGCGCGCCGACCGGGCCATTGCCGAAGACATGGTGTTCATCCCGTTTGCCTATGTCGAAGCGGCGGCGAACATCCTGACGAACTCGGCCATCGACCCTTACGGCAAGATCCCCGAGTTCAAGTTCTCGGCCATTCGTGTCGAAAAGATCGAGGATGCGATGGCAGCGGAATAAGATCGCGGCCAGACTGAACAAGGGCGGCCTCTGGAAGGGGGCCGCTTTTTCTTTGCCGCGCCGTCGTTCAAACGATTGCCCCATCTGACTTGCCCCGGCAATTCGTCGGGTTTTCATTTGGCCGCGGCACCGCGCAATTTCCCGCGCTGGCGATTGCATCGCGACCACCAACGAAATCGGAATCAGGCGTCGACAAGGCAATTTGAACACCCGTCACCTGCTTGGGCGACATGAACGGATGGCTCAACTTGGTTTCTTTTTTGACAGTTGGTCAGTAGTCACGCTCGAAGAACACACCCACGCCCGTCTCTCCTCGGCCATCGACCGTACCGCGCACCGTGAAATTGTCCGTGACATCGAGGTTCAGGTTCACTTCGGTGTCACCTTCGGTGTTCACGGTGAAATCCGTATAGAGGTTTTCACCCAGGTACGCGCCCGCGCCCAAACGGCCCGCGCCGCTTTCGGAAGCTCCTATGTCGACCGTGTCGACTCCGGTGGAGTCGCGGAGACCTTTGGTTGCATCCCCTCCCGCACCGCTGAGTTGCGCCAGTGATGCTGCCATTTGCGCGATCAGGAAAGGCGAGATTTCTGAAAACCGGTTCCCGAACAGCAACATTGCCAGTGCTTCTTCAGCCGGACGTTCGGGGTCGGAAAACACATTGACCTCAGGTGAATCCAGCGGGCCGGCAATTTCGATCGTCGCGGTGCCGTCAGACGTGCTGGCTGAAGACTCGAACTCGATATACGGGGTCAGGTCGCCCTGCAACGTGACGATCCCCTTGGTCAGTGCCAATCTGCGGCCCAGAATGTCGAAATTCCCCCGGATCAGTTCGATCTGACCGGACGGCACAACAGAGGCAGTGGTGCCGCCGATGAAAATTCGCCCCCCCAGTTCTGCGTTCACACCACGCCCTCTGACGAAAACCGCCTTAGGTGCAAGCAGGCTGATATCCAGCGCAATACGGGATGCGCTTTTCTCCGATCCTTCGGTCACGACCAATCCGGCCCGCTCTCGGGTGACGAAACCGGCGCGACTTTCGTTGATGTGCTGGATGTCCGGGATAGGTGCCGCGCCTACCGCGCCGGACGCGGCGGCAAGGTTGATGTTGGTTTCGTCAAACGTGATCTGACCGGCAAGCGAACTGTTTCCGGCCAACGCCCCGGTCATGGCAATCTGACCGTTCAGGGTGGTTTCATACAGCAACCGGTCTGTCAGCACCAGGTTGTTCAGGGTGGTGGTAATCTGGGCGTTGAACGGAGGGGTCAGGTCAACAGGCCCGTTGACGGTAAAGTTGCCGCCCGCCCGAACTCCGCCATTCAGTGTAATGTTTGCGCGACTTTGCGCCAGATCCACCTGACCACTGATCCCGGTAATGGTCTGACCAGCACCCGGAATGGCAAGGGATGTGCCCGAAGTGGTGACCGAACCGCTCAGCGACGCCAGCGCCGGAGCACCTTTGAGTGCCAGATCGAAGCGCGCCGACCCGTCGATCTTGTTGGGTGTGATGAAGACATTCGCGATCCCAAGGTTGATGCCGCCCTGTGCCTTCAGATCCGCCTGACTGCTGGTTTCATCAAAAGTGCCGGCCAACGTGGTGTCTATGTCGGCAGGCCCTTGCGCCTTGGCGTCAATCGTCCAGACACCGTTATCGCGTTTGGCCGTTCCCTTTGCTGCCACAGTGCCGGGAAATTCGGGAACGAACCGCTCGATCCGGTTGAGTTTGGCGTCAAAATCCACATCAGCCGAGCCATTCTGGCCGACCGTTCCTTGAAGGCTGGCGTAAGAGCTGTCAGGCCCGTCCAGGCGAGCAGTGCCTTCCAGTCCAGAGCCTGTCGGAGCGACGTTCCCGCTCAGGTTCAGCGGGCCGGACAAGGATTGCGACAGACGGGCAAGGTCATCCAGTTTGGCAGAAAAGTCCAAACCGCCGGCGTCTCGGTTCAGCTTGCCCGATGCATTCGCCGAAAGGGCGGTTCCAATCAGTTGGAACGTACGGATATCCAGGCCTTCATCGTTGTTCATCGCGTCCACGGTCAGGTTCGTTCGCCCCTGGATCAGGTCGTCAACGGCGTCGATCCCGGTTTTGATGTCGTCCGCCGCCAAATTGCCTTTTACGTCGAACGCTTTGCTGCCGACTGCGCCCTTGCCGGCAAAATCCGCTCGGATCGCCCCTGCCAGATCGCGTTTTGCAAGGCTGGAAAACGGTGACAGGTCCGGGATGTTCAGATTGACCTGCCCGTCAATCGCAAGGTCTTTCCTTGGGTCGTCTATGGTAACAGAGGCCTTGGCGGTCAGGGCTGAACCGTTCACCGATGCGTCGCGGATCACAATCTGTTCCTGACTCAGCGCACCGTCGAACGTGATCTCGTTGCGACCGACCAAAAGCGGGTCGATCTCGGCCAGACCGGTTTTGATATCCCGGCCCGATACGCTGGCCGTGCCGTCAAACTCCAGCGTCTGAACAGTTCCTTTTCCGTTCAGTTTCGCTTGCACTGCACCTCCGAGTTCGCGTTTGGCAAGGCCGGAAAACACGGACAGGTCCCGGGAATTGACCGTCGCCTGACCATCAATCGTCACGTTGCCATCAGGGGTCGTTACCGTGCCGTCGGCCTGGGCGCGCAAGGTATCACCGATCAGGGTGAAATCTCGGATGGTTACGCCATCTGCGCCGCGCTTGGCGTCGAGCGTTATTGTTGTATTGCCCTTTATCACCGGATCGATGTCATCACGCCCGGTCGAGAGGTCTGTTCCTTCGACCTCCAGTGTGCCGTCGAAACTGCCTTCCAGTGGTGAGCCTTGACCGTTTAGACGGGCCGAGACCTGGCCTCCCAGCTCCAGTTGGGCCAGTTCTGAAAACCGAGACAGATCCGTGGCTTCCAAAGTAGCGGTGCCGTCGACGGCCAGACCGGTGGACAGGCCGCTGACCAATGCGTCGACGCCCAATTCGTAATCCGCACCAACCAGTTCGAGTCCGGTCAGGTTCAGGGATTGGTCACTGCCATATTCGAAAGTGCCATCCAGTGTGACGAGGTCGCCTATTGCTGCACTCAGGGCCTCGTCCGCCAGACTAATACCGTCCAACGCGGCCTGCAGGTTGCCATTGATTTTTAGCACTGCGCCCTGTTCCAGGGTCCCGTGAGCAGTAATTTGCGCGCGCTCCAATTCAACCTGCTCGGCCTGCACGGCATCTGCTGTCAGACTCAAGTCCCAATGATTGCCGTTTTTTTCGTCGTACAGCGCCGAAATCTGTGCTGCTCCAACAGACGTGTCACCGCCCGAGGCTGGAAGAGTTACCCTTTCACCCTCCGGTGGCGTTATGCGTCCTTGCAGGGCCGCGAGTTGCAATCGCCCACCTGCCGCCAACTGTAACTGGCCTTTCAGGTTCAGTGCTTGTGACGAAAACTCAAGCTCGTCAATTTCCAGCGCACCTTCAGGTTGGGTTCGCCCATCCACATAAAGCTGTGTTTTGGCGCCGAAAAACGTATCCATTTCTTCGGCGACAAAAGGTGTCAAATCACCACCGAGATCGGCAGTAAACGCAATGCCCTCTTCTGCGCTGGCCGCGGCAGTCGGGGCCGAGCGTAACCGAACCTGCCCTGTCACCCGAGGCTGACCATCGCTGCTGAGGCCGATATCGGCCGTAAAATCGGTTACGGGTCCGGATCCTTTCGCTGTCAGCGCGATAGGCGGGGTATCCGGCATTTTAAGAGCGGTCGAGATCAGGCCACCCGCTGCCTCTGTCACCTGAAGGTCAAGATCGATCTGGCTGTTTGAATTCTGAAAGCCCGCTGTCAACTTGATTTCATCACCTGCCCGGTCCAGCCGGGTGATATCAAGGTTGGTGTCCAGCGTCCCGTCGGCCAGTGACAAGTTGCCACTAACCGCCAGTTCTGCGGCCACTCCGATCAGGGGCTCGCCCAAAGCCAGCTCGTCGATGCGAATTTCACCGATTTCGATGGCAACAGGCAGTTCAGGCAGTTGGAAGCCTTTTGCCTCTGCGGTTGGCGGCGGCGTGTCTTTGGTGGTGGTGCCAGGCGCGCGGGCAACGTCGATCTCTTGCGCCGTCAGGGCATTGACCGAGAACCGCCCACGGATCAAAGCCAGCCGGTTCCAGTCAAGTTCGGCGTCCTTTATGGTCAGCCAGACCCCTTCGTCATCGGCAACGGTGATCTCGGCAATCGTGGCACGTGAACTCAGTGCACCTTGCAGACCTTTGACAGTAACGTTCTGATCCTCGCCCGACAGTGTATCCTGCAGGAACCTTTCGATCATGCTGCCGCCTTCGTCCTCCTGCGGATGTCCGGCCACAGGCACGATTGCCAGCGCGCCGATCAGCAGAGGGTATGAAAGGTACCGTCTCAAAATGCCTGTCCTATCCCGATATAGAACTGTAGCCCGTCCCCGGTGGGACCGCTGACAGGATAGGCCAGATCTAGACGCAAGGGGCCAAACCCGCCCAGATCATATCTTACGCCAATACCGGCGCCCGAGTGATCTTCTTGCGCGCCGCTGCCGACAAAGGAAGATGTATCGACGACACCGTAGTCATAAAACCCAACCAGCGACAGGCTGTCAGTAACCTTGCCACGGATCTCGCCGGACAAGCCAATGAATGACTTGCCGCCCGCGATGCCGGTCCCGACCGGAATGCCAAGGCTTTCATAGGGTTGCCCGCGAACGGTTCCTGCGCCGCCCGAGAAGAACAGAAAGTCAGGCGTGACGCCATCGGCAGGTGGGCCAATCACGGATCCCAGCTGCGCGCGACCGGCCAAAACGATCCGCCCCCCTGTCCCCAGGCTTGTATAGGCCCGCCCATCAAAGAAAAGGCGGAGGCCTGTATCCGTACCGGATATTCCGACAAAGGGCATGACTTGCGAGTCCAGATAGAATCCGCGTGTGGCGCTGACTTTGCTGTCGCGTTGGTCCCATTCAGATCGGAAGGGCAGGATGAAATACCTGAACTTGCGACCAGTGCCATATGCGTCGTCGGCGTCTGACAGCTGAAACCCGGCGGATGCCTCGGCATACAAGTTGTCGGAAAATGTGCGGCGCGCACCATAGGCCAGCGAAGCCACCGTTACGTTATAGTTTTCCGTGTTGCGGCGTTCCAGCAGGACGCTCCAGAAGGTGTTGTCATCAGGGCCAAGCCGGTCAGGTTGATCCAGACGCAATCCGATCCGGCCATCAATATCCTCTGCACCGCCAATATTTCGAACCGCCACTTCGAAGCGCAGACGTTCTGCGCGCCTGAACATATTGCGATGGGTCCACGTCGCGGTCACATCCACACCATCGCGAGAGGCCAGTTCGACACCAAAGGTCAACCGACGTTTGGGCAGGTCTTCGAACGTGGCGTCGAAATCCAGTGTGCCATCGGGGTTTGGGGTCTCTCGTTCCTGCAACGAGACCACGTTGAACGTGCCGGTCCGGCGCAACCGTGTTCCCACCTTCTGGATTTTCTCAGGGGAATAGACCTCTCCGCTTGGAAACCCGGCGATCTTTTCGATGGATCTGTGGCGCACATCTGAATTGCCCTTGATGAACATCTTGCCAAATGTCAGCCTGCGCCCGGGATCAAGGTCGATCTGGGCATCCAGACGGGCTTGGGCGTGGCGCGCGATGATTGTCTGACCCGCAATTTCGGCTTTTGCGTGGCCCGCGTCCCTCCAACCCTGAACACCGGCCGAGGAGGCCTGTTGAATGGCACCGGTCGTCGCCAGTTTCCCGGGGGCAAAATCCTCGGGCAGTTCGGTTTCAGGGGCCAGGGGCTTGACAGTGGCGGTGCCGAAATTGAAGCTTGGCCCGGTTTCAATGGTAATCGCAGCACGGTTTATTTGTGCAGGCACCGTGAGAGAGCTCAACTCGGCCGCCTCCTGTCCATCAAGCTTGATGCTGACGACCGGGCTGAAATACCCTTCGTCGTACAGGATTTGTACAATCGTACGGTAATCCGACAAAGCTGCCGAGAGGATTTCAAGCGGGGTGTCGAGGCCGCGTTCCTCAGCCGTGGTTACCGAGGATGTCTCCTTGAGGCGTTCAACCAGTTCTTTTGATGCGCCGGGGGCCGAAAGTGAGGTGTCCAGCGCCGCCAGCGTGGTTGGGGCCAAAGTCACAACTGTGGCCATCAGCCAGCGCCCCAGACGGCATTGCCGCTTGCTCCTTTGCATGAATTGCCCCAACTGTCCCAATTCCAGTTCTCTTGTCCGTGTCGTGCACGGCCCTTTGAATTCAGGTTAGAGCATCTGAAAGCGGATGGGGAAAGGAATTATACATGAGACGAGAATTTTTTCGGCCAAATTGTGTTGAGGTTGCCGCCCGGCTATTCGGCTGCCATAAGGCGGGCCACGTCCAGCATTCGCGCCGAGAAGCCCCATTCGTTGTCGTACCAACCAAAGACCCTGACCTGATTTTCACCCACCATACGGGTCTCGGGCCCGGCAACAACCAGCGATTCAGGGCGGGACCGCAGGTCGGACGAGACCAGCGGCAAATCAGTCCAGCCAAGCACCGGGGATCCAGCAACGGCGTGCTTCAGGGCTTGATCGAAGGTTTCGGCGCTCATGCCGCGCTGCAATGTGACCACGAGGTCCACGGCTGACACGCTGGCCGTCGGAACGCGGACAGCCGCGCCCGAGATACGCCCGGCCAGATGCGGAAGGACGACATCGATCAGGTGCATCGCGCTCGATGTGGTCGGAACCATCGACAGCGCCCCGGCCCGAGAACGGGCAAGGTCGCCGCGCGGGGCATCGACCATGGGTTGGCTGTTGGTATAGCAGTGGATGGTGGTCATGTGCCCCGACGCGATACCGCCGATATCGTCGATGACCTTGACCAGAGGCGCCAACCCATTGGTGGTGCAGGATGCGTTTGACACAATCCGGGCGCTGCCCAACTGGTCTTCGTTCGCACCCAGAACGATGGTGACATCAGCAGCGGGGGAGGGGCCCGAGATCAGCACTTTGCCTGCGCCCGCAGACAAACCGCGACGTGCAACGTCCGAACTGCGGGCGATACCCGTACAATCCAGCATGACGTCAACGCCCGACAGATCAACGCGGGACAGATCATCGCTGTGGGTCATGGGAACCGAGTGCCCATCCACGATCAGCGCGGCGTTCCCTGCGGACACATCGCCGGGATAGGGGCCAAAGGTGCTGTCGTATTTGAACAGGTAAGCACAGGTGTCCAGCGGCGCGATGTCATTGATCAGCACCAGCTCGATATCTGACCCTTCCGGCAGGGCCAGAACCTGCCGCAGGATCGTACGGCCAATACGGCCGAATCCGTTTATTGCGAGTTTCATGCGCAAGCTATGGCAGGCCGGTCGGGCGACCTCAATGCCTGATCTGACGCTGTGTCAGTTGCAGCTGACCTGCGAGAAAAACTGGCCCGAGATGTTCTGGTACATGCTGGCCACGATCGGTTTGCACCCGGTTGCCTGCTGAATCGCGGCAATGGCCTGAACGGTGCGCAGGCGCGGCGGCGGGCCGAATGGGTTGAGGTTGTTGTTGTCACGCGTGGCGCGATAGACGACCGGCGCGTCGGAAACCTGTGTCACCGCCCAGGTGCGGCTCATGACGAACACGGATTTGGTTTCTTCTTTGGCCGAGATGGGGGATGCAAAAAGGGCCGCGGATGAAGCGAGTGCTGCGACGGCCAGCAGGGCAGGGCGTAGTTTCATGGAACAATCTCCAGTGCTCAAAATCAGAATTTACTTGGATTTCAGCAAATTCCGGCCCGCCTGTGAAGCCCCAAGGTCAGAAATTTGCGACGCCACCCCGTCGGGCAGGTGTTACCGGCGAGCTGTGGGCAATGGCAAATGTCGGTTGCAGCCCCTGTGCCGCCAATGCCTGAACCACGCCGGATCGCCCGCGTTGCGGGCTTGCGAACAGAAGTCTTGCAGACAGGGCTGCCCGGGGTGTTTTGAAGGTTCGCCTCAGGGGCTTGGCCCTGCCGGGTTAGGGGTATAACCTTGGCCACAAATGATTTCAGCTCTGCGAGGCCGCCATGAATGCCCCATGTTTTACCGCTATCGCCGCATGCGGCATTTTTTTGATGAGCACTGTGGTCGAGGCCAAGCCCCTGTCCCGAATCATAGCCGAGATGGGGTTGTCTCCGGCAGATTTCGAAGTGGTCAACGCAGCCTCGAACGCGCTTTTGACCAGCGGTACGCCTTCCGTGGGCCAGGAACGGTCATGGAAGAATGACGACACGGGTTCCAAAGGGACAATCCGGGTGCGATCGGTACAGGGAAATTGCGTTGGTCTTCAGCATGTGATTCAGCCGGAAGGCGGTGATCAGAGCAGGGAAATCCGAACCCGCCGCTGCAATGACGGCAACGGCAATTGGATCCTTACGCCCTGATCATCAGCTCGGATTTCAGTAGCCCTGATCACGATTGACTTCATGCAGCAAGGCCGCGCCGGAACTGAGGCGTCGGAAGTTTTCAGCCACATCCGACAAGGCGTCGCCCAGATGCCAGCCTGAAACATGTGGTGTGATCGTCACGCCGGGATGGCGCCATAGCGGGCTGTCTTGTGGCAAAGGTTCCTGCGAGGTGACGTCCAAAACGGCATGCCCCGGAACCCCTGCGTCCAGTGCCGCGATGAGGGCGTCCTCATCAATCAGATTTCCGCGCCCGGCGTTCAGCAACTGACTGCCGGGTTTCATCGCCGCCAGCATCCGGGCATCAAACAGGCCAGCGGTCTGAGGGGTCGAGGGCAGGATGGCGCAAACGTGGTCACATTGGCCAAGAAGCGCGGGCAACGCGTCCTGCCCATGGATGCAAGTTACGCCGTCAATGGCTTTTGGCGTCCGGCTCCAGCCCATCACCTGAAAACCAACGGCGTGCAGCATCCGCGCGGTGCGGGCGCCGATGTGGCCAAGACCCAGAACACCGACCACGGTGTCCGGCGTAAAAACCGGTGCGCGCGGGGACCACTCGGCGCGGGTCTGGGCCGCTTCGTGAAACGCCATGTGTCGCTGAGCGCGCAGGATATAGGCCAGAAACCACTCGGCAATGCCCTGTGCCGGGGCGTCAGGCTTCAGGCGGGCGATGCGAACATGACCGGGCAGACCGGGATGGCTGACAATGGTCTCTACCCCTGCGCCCAGCTTTTGAACCAGTTTCAGGTTCGGCAGTCGCGTCGGGTGGTCACGTTGCATGTCAACCACGGCCAGCATCGTTATGTCATCCGGATTGCCCAACGTTTCGGCGGTGCGGATATCCGCATCCGGTAACACGGCCTGTAAACTGCGGGCAATTTCGTCATCACTTATCCAGTTGGACAGCCCGGTTTCGATCAACAACGCCATGTGCGGCTCCTGCATATGTTTGATGTGGTGACGTCCCGTCACTGCGGTGGACAGGGCCCGGGCAGTTAAGCCATCCTTGCGGCAAAAGTATAGCCCGGACCCGGTGCTTCAGAGGGACATTTCCGAAAACATGACATTCAGCCTGGCCGTGCAAATTCATGATCATCTGCAAGACGTTGCTGATATGACCGGGGCCGAGGTCATTCGGATGGATGACACATGTTTCCCTTGCGGTGATGGCGAAACTGATCGCAAGGCCGGCTTGTCCTGCGTTTTCGCCGCCAAAGTAGGAACGGGGAAAGTGTTTGAACGCCTGGGTTCAGACAAACTGAAACGATTTGCGCAAGAACAGACCTGAGGATCACATGGCCGAAGCGCTCGACTTTACCAACACGACCTATTTTCATCAGCGCGAGGACGGGGCGTTTGTTGGCAACGATGCCGCGCGCGGGCCTTGGTCTGCCGCACATTGCCACGCGGGGCCGGTCAGCGGCTTGATCGTTCGGGCCGCAGAAACCGAAATCGGCCCCGAGAAGATGCTGACCCGACTGACTGTCGATTTGCTGAGGCCGCTCCCGCTGGCCGGGCTTCGCGTTGCGGCAGAGACCACGCGCCACACAAAGACACTCGGGACTACGCGGGTCACGGTGCACGATCTCGACGATACGTTGTGCGCCACGGCAACAACCATGCACCTGTTGCGGCGCGATCTGGGGCAGGTGCCGAATGTCGAAATGGATGCGCCGAGAATAGAGGACGTTGTCGATGGCCCTTTTCCGATAGGTGAAATTCGCCACGACCTGCCAGGCTTTGCCCATTACAGCGATATTCGCTATCCCGCAGGGGGAAAACAGGGGGCCGGACCCAAAACGATTTGGATGCGTACTCCGCAGCTTTTGCAAGGCGAGGATCAATCGCCCATACAGGCCCTGTGCCCGTTGGCCGATTGCGGAAACGGTATCTCATGGAATGCGCCGACCACTGAAATGGGATTCATGAATACGGACCTGACCGTGCATATCCACCGTGAACCGGTTTCGGATTGGCTGGCCTCAAAATCGATTTCGCATTGGCAGCCTTCCGGCATCGGCATGTCTCAGTCCGTCCTCTTTGATACACAAGGTCCGGTGGGCACAGCGCTGCAAACACTGGTTCTGTTTCCGCCGACCTGATGTTGGGCCGGATTTCGCATCGGGAGTGAAAATGTCGTTGCCGCCACGCGGAGGGAGACCTATCTTGCGCCTATGCGTTACCTTATAACCACTTTGATCCTTTGTTTGCCGATGCAGGCCAACGCCCACCCGCATGTCTTCATTGATACCGGGCTGGAGTTCGTCGTGGATGACGCTGGTCAACTGACCCATGTTCGCGTGACCTGGGCGTATGACGAATTCTACTCGTTGCTGGTTCTGGAAGACATGAAGCTGGATCAGGATGCTGACGGCGTTCTGACGGAAAGCGAAGAACGGTTCCTGACCGGGTTCGATACGCAGTGGGTGGAAGGATATAACGGCGATCTTGTCGTTACCGCAGACGGAAACCACGTCGCGCTGTCGGGCCCGATGGAGGCGCAGGCGACAGTTGAAGACGGGCGCGTTGTCACCACGCATCTCAGGGCGGTGGAGGCCGGTTCCGTCGCGGCCGCGGCGCTGTCTGCGAAAGCGTTTGATGAGACGTTTTATACCGCCTACGAGGTGACGCGGCCCGTGACCGTGACGGGCCCCGCCGCGTGCCAGATTGACCGGTTTGACCCGGATATCGACGGCGAACTGGCCCAGATGCAGGCCTTTCTGCTGACCCTGGACGCCGACTATGACCTCGAGGAAAATGACATCCCTCTGGTCGGTGAACGTTTTGCGACCGAGATCCGCGTTTCATGTCCCGCTACCTGATCCTGCCTGTCGGCCTGGCGATTGTACTGCTGCTCTGGTTTTGGGGCAGCGGAGGCTTTGACAGTCTTGCGGCCTGGGCTGCGGGGGAGCAACGAGAATTCCAGAACCAGATCGCCCGATCCTTGCGTGCCGCGCGTGCCGAGCAACCCGAGGCGGTGGCAACGCTGTTGACAGTCTGTTTCGCCTACGGGTTCTTTCATGCCATCGGCCCCGGCCACGGAAAGGTCCTGATCGGGGGTTACGGTTTGGGTCGGCGTGTCGCCTTCTGGCGGTTGTCGGCGATCAGTGTATTGTCCAGCCTGGGGCAGGCGGTGACGGCCGTCGTCTTGGTCTATGCCGGGGTGTTGGTGTTCCAGATGTCCCGTGAAAGCCTTGTTGGAACGACGGAACAGGTCATGGCTCCGATAAGCTACGGAGCGATCGCACTTATCGGTCTTTGGCTGGTGGTCCGGTCCTTGCGCAGTTTTGCAAAGAGACGGAATACCACGTCGCCCCATGAGCACCATCATCATGAAAACGATCACTCGCATCACCCTCACCACGATGGAGAAGTCTGTTCAGATTGCGGCCACCGCCATGGCCCGACTGCGCAAGAAGTTGCAAATGTGGGTTCACTGCGCGAGGCCCTGATCCTGATTGCGGGCATCGCGGCGCGACCGTGCACGGGGGCTTTGTTCGTGCTGATCCTGACGTGGCAGATGGGCATCGCGATGGTCGGTATCGCCGGGGCTTTTGCCATGGCATTGGGCACGGCGTTGGTGACGACATTGGTGGGATGGACGTCCTTTGGCCTTCGCGGAGGTCTGCTGGCCTCAGCCTCAGCCACTCGGTTCGCATCGGTGCTGGCCCCAACCATCGAACTGGTGGCCGGGCTGATCATTGCCGTGATCGCAAGTGGTTTGCTGCTGCGTGCGATTTAGGTCAGTCGAACACCGGTTCCGGATACCCGACCCGCGCCAGATACAGCCCCTGCGGCGGGCATACTGGCCCGCAGGCCGCACGGTCGGCAGCTTCCAGCGCCTCGCGCACCTCTTCCGGGGTCCACGCTCCGGCGCCCACGCGTTCCAGCGTTCCGACGAAACTGCGCACCTGATTGTGCAGAAATGACCGAGCCCTTACGTGGAAATGAACTTCGGGGCCGGAAAAGCCCTGAACCTGTTCAACCCGCAACTCATCCAGAGTTTTGACCGGGCTGGCCGCTTGGCAAATCGACGACCTGAAGGTCGTGAAATCATGGCGACCCAGCAGCATGTTCGCCGCTTCCTGCATGGCCTCGACATCCAGCGGATGATTGATCTGCCAAACCTGCCCTTTGTCATGGGTTGCAGGCGCGCGCCTCATCAGGATGCGGAACAGGTATTGCCGTTCGACCGCCGAAAACCGCGCGTGCCAATCGTCGGTCACGCGCACGGCGTCCACGATCGCCACCGGCTGCGGTTTGAGGTGATAGTTCAGCGCCTCGGACAGGCGGAACGGGTCCCATTCCTTGGCCATGTCGCAATGAGCAACCTGACCCAACGCGTGAACGCCGGCGTCGGTGCGCCCCGCGGCTGCAATCGTATGCGCACCCGGCTGGATACGGGACAGGGCCTCTTCGATGGCACCTTGTACCGACGGCTGATCCTTTTGCCGCTGCCATCCGGCAAACGGTTCCCCCTGGTATTCGACTTTCAACGCGTATCTGGGCATGTGCCGCTGGTACAGCGCGGCGCGGGAACGGGCAAGGGGGCGAAAGCGCTGGTATGTGCGGTACCCTCTACCTATCTTGGGTGAAACGATAATTGCGGGGCGACGGATTGGTCATCTCATCACTGGCAGACAGTCTTGTGCGCGGCGTCGAAACCATCGGCGACAGCGTCTCCGAGACGTTTTTTGAGCCTGTCATCCGCCTGGGTGTCACCGGGTTGGCGCGGTCGGGCAAGACGGTTTTCATCACCTCGCTGGTGGCGAACCTGCTGGATCGGGGGCGCATGACCGGGCTGGTTGCGCAGCAGGAAGGTCGGATCAATGCCGCCTATCTGCAACCGCAGCCGGATGACACCGTGCCCCGGTTCGATTATGAAACGCACCTGTCCGCCCTGACGGGTCCGACACCGCACTGGCCGGACAGCACACGCGCGGTGTCAGAGCTGCGCCTGTCCTTCAAAGCCCGTCCAGCCGGCTTGCTTGCCGGCTTGCAGGGACCGCGCACCGTTCATCTGGACATCGTCGATTACCCCGGCGAATGGCTTCTGGATCTGGCCCTGCTGGACAAGTCTTATGCAGACTGGTCTCGGGAAACACTGGAACGTATCGAGGCCCGCTCGGAGGCCGCCGAGTATCTGGGACAGGTCCATGCCGCAGACCCGTCCGACGCACATGACGAGCCGACCGCGCAAGCACTGGCATCGTCGTTCACGACCTATCTCAATCAGGCACGTGAAGCGGGGTATTACGACTGTACTCCCGGGCGGTTCCTGCTGCCGGGGGACCTGGCCGGATCTCCGGTTCTGACCTTTGCGCCGTTGGTGGTGTCTGGCCCGTCGCGGCGCAGAACGCTTCAACGCGAGATGGAACGGCGATACGAGGCCTATAAAGCCCAGGTCGTGAAACCGTTTTTTCGCGATCATTTCTCGCGCATCGACCGGCAGGTGGTTTTGGTCGATGCGCTGGGCGCTATTCACAAAGGTCCTCAGGCGGTCGAGGATATGCGCCGCGCCATGGCTGATATCCTGTCGGCCTTTCGCCCCGGCCGAAACGCGTGGCTCAGCCAATTGCTGCTGGGCAAAAAGGTTGAACGCATCCTTTTTGCGGCGACAAAAGCGGACCACCTACACCACATGCAGCACCCCCGCCTGACCGCGATTATCGAGGCGTTGACGCGTGAGGCGCGTGATCGGGCGAATTTCGCCGGAGCCCGGACCGAGGCCTTGTCTCTGGCTTCGCTGCGTGCCACGACCGAAGAACTGCGCCACCACGACGGGACAGACTTGCCATGCGTTCGGGGTACCCTGTTGGAGAGCGGCAAACAGGCCGCCTTCTACCCGGGTGAATTGCCCGAGGATCCAGCGCATCTGTTGGGTCCGGCCCGAAACGGGGCTGACGCGTGGTTGGGCGAAGATTATGGCTTCATGGCCTTTGCCCCGGCGAAACTGTCGCTGAAACCCGGTGATGGCCCGCCGCATATCCGGTTGGACAGGGCGGCACAGTTCTTGATCGGAGATCGGTTGTGACGACAATACTACGCCGTGCTCGCCCGACGGATGCGGGCACCATCGGGTCGATCCTGCACGGTTTCGCCTTGGAAAACGACTGGATGCCTGAATTGCACAGCTGCGCCGAGACGATCGCTTTCTGTGGTCGAATGATTGATCTGGAATGGGTGACCGTGGCCGAAACCGAGGCCGGCGTTGTTGGTTTTTTGGCGCTCGACGGTCGCGAAATCCATTCGCTTTATCTGGATGCTTCGGTTCGGGGCCGCGGGATTGGTCGGCAATTGCTGGATCACGCCAAATCGGCCCGCTCAGAGCTGAGCTTGTACGCGTTTCAGAACAATGCCCGAGCCTGCCGGTTTTATGAACGTAACGGCTTTGCCGAGGTGGCCCGCAGCGATGGGGCGGACAACGACGAAAACCTGCCGGACATACGGTTTGTCTGGCGCAGCGAGGATGTGATCGATGGCTAAAGGCCCGGTTTTGATCGATCTTGAAACGGATGACCCCCCTGCCGATGTCGCCAAGGCCCCGCCGGTGCCGGACATCGCGCAACCACAAGGGCAGGCGATGCAAGGCGCGGCGCGGCTGGCGGCGCGCAGACCATCGGCTCTGGCACGCTGGTTCTGGGGGCTTGCTCTGGCGGTGATCGGGGCGGCCGTATCGGTGGCCGCGTGGGATTTTGCAACTTCGCTGGTGGCGCGAACACCTGTTTTGGGTTGGATCGTAACCGGATTGATCGCCGCGCTGGTTCTTGTGGCGCTTATGATCGCAATCCGTGAACTGGCCGCATTGGGGCGATTGTCCCGTGTGGATGGCCTGCGCCGGGCCGCAGATGCCGCGTTGGCAGAGGACGATCTGGCTCAGGCCCGCGCAGTCACCAATCGTATCATTGCATTCTACAAAGGCCGGGAAGACACGCGCTGGGGCCGCGAACGATTGACCGAGCGGATGGCGGATCAGTTCGATGCGTCAGCTCTGCTGGAACTTGCCGAAGTTGAGCTGTTGGCGCCTCTGGACGAAGCCGCCAGCCGCGAGGTCGAGGCCGCGGCCCGGCAAGTTGCAACCGTGACCGCATTGGTGCCATTGGCGCTTGCGGATGTGATAACCGCGCTGGCCGCGTCATTGCGGATGATCCGCCGGGTTGCGGAAATCTATGGCGGGCGCGCGGGTACGCTGGGCGGCTGGCGTCTGACCCGCAGTGTATTTGTGCATCTGGTGGCGACAGGGGCGGTTGCAGTCGGCGATGATCTGCTGGAGCCTGTCCTGGGCGGTTCCGTTCTGAGCAAACTGTCACGCCGGTTCGGCGAGGGTCTGGTCAACGGGGCCCTCAGCGCTCGTGTGGGTGTGGCCGCGATGGAGGTGTGCCGCCCGTTGCCCTTCTCGGACAGGCACAAACCTTCGACGCGGGGCATCATCAAGCGCGCCTTGCAGGGCCTGTTTTCCAAGGGTTGATCCAAAGCAAGGCGCCCCGGCCTGCGCTTCGGCACACTGAATGTGTCAAAGGAGCCAGCCATGACGGATCACGGTCACAGCCCGCAGGAAATCGCCGAACGGATCAACGCGCCGCCCGGACGCGGCGTATTGCGCGATGTCGTCTATGGCGGCATCGACGGGTCCGTCACCACATTTGCCATTGTGGCAGGCGTTGCAGGGGCAGGCCTTTCCCCTTTCGTTATCGTGGCGCTTGGCCTGGCGAATGTTCTGGCTGACGGGTTTTCGATGGCTGCGGGCAATTATTCGGGCACCAAGGCCGAGCTGGACAACATTCGCCGCATCCGCGCGGTCGAGGAACGCCACATTGCGTTGTACCCGGATGGTGAGCGCGAAGAAGTGCGAGAGATCCTTGCGCAAAAAGGGCTGTCTGGCGACATTCTGATCGATGCCACGGCAGAGATCACCTCGAGTACCGAAAACTGGATCAACCTGATGATCGAAGGTGAATATGGTCTGGGCAGTGTCGACCCGCATCCGATGAAAGCCGCATTGGCCACCTTCTTTGCGTTTCTGGTGGCGGGGATGATCCCATTGCTGCCGTTCCTGGCGTCCGTGCCGAACGCGTTTGCGATCTCGGCCTGGATGACCATGGCTGTCTTTTTTGCGATTGGCGCGCTCAAAAGCCGGTGGTCACTGGCCCCCTGGTGGCGGTCGGGGATCGAGACGTTTTTGATCGGCGGGCTGGCCGCGCTGATCGCGTATCTCGTCGGGTCCCTGTTCCACCCATGAATTTTGCGGCGCTGGGATGACGGTTCTTGCGGCATGCGCTACCGCAGAACCCGGACCTTTTCAGACCGACGATCGCGTGTCCGGCGAATTCGGTGCTTTAGATCGGATCACAGCTTTCCTGACTGTCACTTTCGGACGGCTCAAGATAGCCTGACCTCCAAAAGGATCGGAGACTCGGTTGGAATCGCTGCTTGTTCTTGTTGGCCTGATTGTTCTGGCCATCCCTGTGACATTGATCGCACTTCTGGTCGGGCATTCCCGTTTGCGTCGCCGGGTAGAGCAACTGGAAGCGCAAATCGACGCCTTGGCCTCAGGCGATGCGACCGTGCTGCCGCAACCGGAACAGGAAACGCCTGCACCGCAACCTGCTGCTGCAGAGAAGCCGCGCAGACCGGCACCCTGGTCGGCTCCAAAACGGCAGGAAGACAACAGTGCCGACGCTCAGGATGCAGAGGTTTCTTCTCCGGCTGTCGTGTTTCGCCATGACAGGTTTGCGGCTTTGGGCGCGTGGCTGCGCGAGAACTGGTTTTATGTGGTTTCGGCCCTGTCTCTGGCGCTGGCTGGTATTTTCCTCGTGCAATACGGCGTCGAAAACGGTTTGCTGCCGCCGGCGGCCCGTGTCGTCGCTGCCCTGGGTTTCGGCACGGTTCTGATCCTCGGAGGAGAAGTCCTGCGCCGCAAGTTCGGTGATGGCGAAGCGGTGGCAACCGCCTATCTGCCCTCGGTCTTTTCCGGTGCCGGGCTTGTCACTTTGTTCGGGGCCATCCTGTCCGCGCGCCAGCTGTACAACCTGATCGGTGCCGAAACGGCACTGGCAGGGATGGTCGTTGTCGCGCTGGTGGGGCTCGTTCTGGGGTGGTTCCACGGTCCGCTGCTGGCTGCGGTCGGTCTGATCGGTGCCTTCGCGGCGCCTTTCCTAGTCGGGGGCACGTCCGATGATCCGTCGTGGCTTTACGCGTATTTCCTGCTGGTTGCCGTCTTGGGTCTGGGTATCGACACGGTACGGCGCTGGGCATGGATCTCGGTCCTGACACTGTTCGGGGCCTATGCGGCGAACCTGCTTCTGGTGATGGGCGCGCCGAGTACGGAATCGGGATACCTGATCGCGGCAACGGTGCTGGCGCTTTTGGCAACCGCCATTCCGGTGCGGCGCATTTGGCCAAATCACGCGGGCCCCATGCTGACTGAGATGATCCGCCGCCCAAAGGCCCGCCCCTGGCCAGAATTCCCAACTCGACTGGCCGCCGGGGCCGTCGCGGCAAGTACTGTGATCCTGTCCTGGCATTGGGCGGACACGGAACCCGAATTCTGGTTGGGCGTCAGCCTGTTGTCTGCCCTTGTTCTGGCTCTGCTTCTATGGGCCAAGGATGCACCGGCCCTCCGGGACCTGACCGTCCTGCCTGCGGCTGGATTGGTGGTCTTTGTCGCCTCTCACGGGCTTGAGAATGGCGCGGTTCTGGACAGGTTTGCGGGCACTTACGCGGAAACGCCCGAGGCCGACTATCCGATGGTGGTGACTGTTCTGGTCGCCTTGGGAGGTTTGATGTCGGCTCTGATGGCGTGGCGGTCATTCAAGGCAAGCCAGTATCGCGCCGTCTGGGCCGGAGGAGCCGCGCTTTTTGCACCGGTGCTGGCCATCGCGCTGGAAATAGGCTGGCATCCGGCTTCGGTGATCGGGGCTTATCCTTGGGCGCTCCACGCGATTGCGCTGGCTGTGTTGATGGTGGTTCTGGCTGAACGCTTTGCCCGCGTTGACGGCGATGACCGGATGCGGGCGGCACTGGCCACCCTGTCCATGCTGTCGTGTCTGGTCTTTGCCTGCGTCATCGTGCTCAGCTCGGCGGCGCTTACCGTTGCTTTGGTCGCCAGCGTTGTGGTTGCGGCCGCGTTGGACCGCAGGTTCATCCTGCCGCCGATGAGCTGGTTCATCTGGGCCGGTGTCTTTGCCGTCACGGTGCGTTTGGTGCTTGATCCAGGGCTGGACTGGGCCAATTCCGCTCCGGTGTCCGAGATGGCGATGGTCTATGGCGTGGCCACATTGGGATTTGTCGTGGGCTGGTGGCTTTTGCGTCCGTTGAATCGCCCACTGGCGGCGCTGCTGCTGGAAAGTGCGGCATGGGCGACAGCGGGTATCCTGCTTTCCTTGCTGCTGCTGCGTTGGCTCGAAGGCTTCGGCGAGGGCGGCGCTGACAACAGCCATTGGGGCCTGGGTCTGTTGGCCGTCATCTGGCTTTTGCTTGCGTTCGCGCAGGTGCAGAGGTTCGGGTTGGGTGGCAAACTGAACTATTTGCGATACCTGCTTGCTCTGTTCTTTGCGGGTCATGGCCTTTTCTATCTGTTGCAGGCATTGGCGGACCAGAACCCCTTGTTTGATCCGAATGCCGATCCGGTGCTTGGGCCGCCGGTTTTGAATACGCTGGCCGTTGCCTATCTGTTGCCCGCATTGGCCATCGGCGGATCGGCCTGGAGGATCAGGGAAATGCCGAAACCGATCATGCAAGCAAGCTTTGCCGTTGCAGGGACGTTGGCCGCAGTTTGGTTGGGTTTGACGATCCGTCACGTCTGGCAGGGCGCGGCGGGGATGTATGAAGGCAACGGCGTCACCCAGCCGGAACTGTATACCTACACTTTGGTGCTGCTGCTGATCGGGGCCGCTCTGTTCTATCAATCTCTTGCCCGCCGATCCGACCTGATGCGCAAGGCAGGGCTGGCGGTGATCGGGCTGGCGGTGGCCAAGGTCTTTCTGATCGACATCGCCGGTCTGGGCGGCCTGATCCGGGTGTTTTCACTGTTGGCGCTGGGCCTTGCGCTGGCCGGTCTTGCGTGGCTGAACCGGTGGGCGCAACTGCGCCATTCGCCGCAGCGGGCAGAACCTCTGGACCATTAGGTGCAGGCGTCATATAAGCGCGCCATGCATGACCGTATGGCCATCATTATTCGAATTATATCCCCGGCGCTCTGACCTCCTGAGACGCCGGGCAAAGGTGTTTGAGACTTCGCACCGACCGCTTCGATCCAATAGACGACCAGATCATCCAAAGGACGCCCCAAATGTGCGCCGACACGATCCAGACACCTGATTACAAAGACACGCTGAACCTGCCCAAAACCGATTTCCCCATGCGCGCCGGCCTGCCCAAGCGCGAACCCGCATGGCTGGAACGGTGGGAGACCATCGGTGTCTATGACCGCCTGCGCGAGAAAAAGGGCCGCTCGCCCTTTACGTTGCACGATGGCCCCCCTTACGCGAATGGTCATCTGCATATCGGCCACGCCCTGAACAAGACCATCAAGGACATGATCGTGCGATCCCATCAGATGATGGGCTTTGATGCGCGATACGTGCCCGGCTGGGACTGCCACGGCCTGCCGATCGAATGGAAGATCGAGGAACAGTACCGCAAGAAGGGCAAGAACAAGGATGAGGTGAATATCGTCGATTTCCGTCAGGAATGCCGCAAGTTCGCCGAGGGCTGGATCGACATCCAGCGCGAAGAGTTCAAGCGTCTGGGCATCACCGGCAACTGGGCCGATCCCTACATCACCATGGATTATCACGCAGAGGCGGTGATTGCGGACGAATTCATGAAGTTCCTGATGAACGGCACGCTCTATCAGGGGTCCAAGCCTGTCATGTGGTCGCCCATCGAAAAGACGGCCCTGGCCGAGGCCGAGGTCGAATATCACGACAAGGAAAGCTTCACCATCTGGGTGAAGTTCAAGGTCGTGAATGCGGGCGATCTTGATGATTCCTATGTGGTAATCTGGACCACCACCCCGTGGACCATGCCGTCGAACAAGGCCGTCGTATACGGTAAAGACATTTCCTACGGTCTCTACGAAGTTACCGGCACGCCCGAGGAATGCTGGGCCAAGGTAGGCGACAAGTTCCTGTTGGCCGACAACCTGGCCGCTGACGTTCTGGGCCGTGCCCGTCTGAACGACGATCAATGGACCCGTGTGCGCGATGTGACCGCCGACGAATTGAAGAGCGTTCAGCTGCTTCACCCGCTGGCCGGGGCCGAAGGCGGCAATGGCGAATGGGACGACATCCGCGATTTCCGCGCCGCTGACTTCGTGACCGATACCGAAGGCACCGGTTTCGTCCACTGCGCGCCGTCCCACGGGATGGAGGAGTTCGAGCTGTACCGTGATCTGGGCATGCTGGAACAGGTCATCACCTATAACGTGATGGACGATGGCTCGTTCCGTGCCGATCTGCCGTTCTTTGGCGGCAAATACATCCTGTCCCGCAAGGGCGGCGAGGGTGACGCAAACAAGGCCGTCATCGACAAGCTGGCCGAGGTCGGCGGGCTGCTGGCGCGCGGCAAGATCAAGCACAGCTATCCGCATTCGTGGCGCTCGAAGGCGCCGATCATCTATCGCAACACGCCGCAGTGGTTCGCATCCGTCGACCGCAAGCTGGATGACGGTATGGGCGAGATGGGCGACACCATCCGCGAACGTGCCCTGCGGTCGATTGACGAGCTGGTGAAGTGGACGCCGCAGTCCGGCCGCAACCGCCTGTATTCGATGATCGAAGCGCGCCCGGATTGGGTTCTGTCGCGCCAGCGTGCATGGGGTGTGCCGCTGACCTGCTTCACCAAGAAGGGCGCTCTGCCCACCGACGCGGATTACCTGCTGCGCAACGCCGAACTCAACGCCCGCATCAAGGCGGCGTTCGAGAAGGACGGTGCGGATGTTTGGTACACCGACGGCTTCAAGGAAAAGATCCTCGACGGAATCGCCAACCCGGACGACTACGAACAGGTCTTTGACGTGCTGGATGTTTGGTTCGACTCGGGTTCCACCCACGCGTTTGTTCTGCGCGATCGCGAGGACGGGACCGAGGATGGCATCGCCGATGTCTACATGGAAGGCACCGACCAGCACCGCGGCTGGTTCCATTCGTCCATGCTGCAAGCCTGCGGCACCAAGGGCCGCGCGCCCTATCGCAACGTAGTGACCCACGGTTTCACGCTGGACGCCAAAGGCAACAAGATGTCCAAGTCGCTGGGCAACACCATCGTGCCGGAAGAGGTCGTCAAACAATACGGCGCCGATATCCTGCGCCTGTGGGTGGCGCAGACCGACTATACCGCCGATCAGCGGATCGGGCCGGAGATTCTGAAAGGCACCGCCGACAGCTATCGCCGTCTGCGCAACACCATGCGGTTCATGCTGGGCTCATTGGCCGACTTCACCGAGGCCGACCGCGTCGCGCACGAGGATATGCCGCGTCTGGAACGCTGGGTTCTCAGCCGTTTGGCGGAATTGGACGAGCAGGTGCGCAAGGGCTATGCCGCGTTTGACTTCCAGGGTGTTTTCAGCGCCGTGTTCAACTTTGCGACGGTTGATCTGTCGTCCTTCTATTTCGACGTTCGCAAGGACGTTTTGTACTGCGACGGGGACAGCACACGCCGCCGTGCCGCGCGCACTGTTCTGGATATTCTGTTCCACCGTCTGACCACCTGGCTGGCCCCGGTTCTGGTCTTCACCATGGAAGAGGTCTGGCTGGAGCGGTTCCCGGGCGACGACAGTTCGGTCCATCTGGTGGACTTTCCGGACACGCCCGCCGATTGGCGCGATGCCGAGCTTGAGGCCAACATGGCCAAGGTGCGCCGTGTGCGCCGGGCCGTGACTGCCGCGCTCGAGGTTCAGCGTCAGGACAAGGTTATCGGCTCCAGCCTCGAGGCGGCGCCGATCGTGCATGTCGAGGATGGCGATACCCGCGATCTGCTGGCCACGTTCGACGTGGACGACATGTGCATCACCTCGGGCCTGACCGTGACCGGCGATCCCGCCCCGGCCGAGGCGTTCCGTGTGCCGGAAATCGAAGGCGTTGCCGTCGTGTTCGAAAAAGCAGAAGGCGAGAAATGTCAGCGTTGCTGGAAAATCCTGCCTGATGTGGGCCGCCACACCCACGCGGGCGTCTGCGGGCGCTGCAATGAGGCGCTGGGATAAATCAACGCGCCCTCCGAATTCAGTCGGGGGGCATTTTGGGCTATGTCTGCACAGATTGCGGTGTTGGATTGAACAGATCAAAGCCAATGGCAGGATCTGACAGGGCTTTCCAAACCTGATAGTCCGTAAAGTAACCGGTGTGCCCGCCGGGATCGACCGGGATGTTTCGATTTGCAAAAATGAGCCCACCCTCGATCTCGGTTCCGACAAAATCGTCCTGCCGAAAGATGTTGAACCACGCGGCGTTCAACTGACTGGCGGTGATGGTGAACATCTCGGGAAAATAGCGCTGATAAATATGCGTGACCGGAGAGCCCATCGTGATGAGTGTCAGCGTCCGCCCGCCGATGCGTCTCTGGACGCGTGGGTCAGCAAGCATCTGTGTGGCGATCACGGTGCCCTGCGAATGGGATATCACCGTAATATGATCCGCTGGAAAGATATCGAGAACATAGTACAACGTGCGATAGAAACGCTCGTCTATCGCCTTGCGATCCGGATAGTTGCGTTGTCGCGTTTCCAGATCTTTTCCCAGATAGCATTTGTCACGAATGGCGTAGGTAACGATATCCCGTGCAACGCCCAGCCCGGCGGAAACAAAATCAGAAAACCGGTACATCAACGCAGTTGCGCCAAGAACGATCAGGCCGATCTCGCCTTGCGAACAGGCCAACCTGTCCAAAGCCCAAGAGATCGGGTTGGTTTCACCTATGCCCACGTTGCATGCGGCCTCAAAACTCTGGTTGGCTGCGATCTCTCGGATCGTGACCAGAACCAGCACGATTGTACCAAATAGAAAGACCCACTGCGCCAGCCGGTTTACAATCGCCCGGCTAATCAGACCGCTGCGGGTGTGAAGGTTGGCCTTGTACGTTTTGCGACCTGCAAAAAGCCCGACGCCAACGAACCCCAACAGAACGATGGCCACAAAGGCCACGCTGAGAGTTTCGATGGACTCGTTCAAATTGCTTTCAAAAAGACGTTGCAGCTGACCGCCGGACAGGCCCGAAACAGTGTCCAGCAATTGCTCTATGGTCAACCAGAGGCCGGAAATGAAGAACATCCAGAAAACCAGCATGCCTGCACAGATGCTGGGGTACAGCCGCCTGTGCTCTGAAAGTGTGTCATTGATCTGCAACGTCCAGGCGGACAACGCGTAAAGAATGATTGTCAGAAAGATAAGAGTGGCCCAGAAAATGGACAGCAGAAAAACCTGAAACGCCACGAATTGCTCCAGGGCCGGCGGGCAATTTCCCGTGTTGGAAGGGACGCAGGCCCACAATTTCAGGCCCAGCGGCCCAATGACCAGGCACAGGGTCAGTGCTGTTCCCATTGCGAGCATTCCACGCCAGAAGACCCGCCTGAGATAGGTCGGCGCCGATCGGCTTTGCCCCAGCCCGACAATGGCCCCGCCGGCGTACAGCCCGAACAGAAGCCAGAACAACAGGGCAGGGTTCTGGAAAACCGAGACAGGTATCCGGTCGGTCATGACCGCTGCGGCACCAATCAACAAAAAGACGTTCAGCGTCGCAACCGCACCGAAGAAGATCCATGTGAAAAGATGTACCAGCTGTGCCGCAAGTGTATTCCTGCCATTGGGCTGGTCCGAGGCAACGCCTTTGCGGATGTGGGTTTGCTCGACATTGTCCATCGCCAGATATCCCAACGCCAGAACGACCCAAATCAGGTCCAGCACGGTTTTGATCGCTCCTTTCGGGGCCGGAGAGCGATCAGCCCAATAAACTTCGGCAAACAGGGCCTTGTCCTGAGGAACAGCCGGGTCAGTCACCGTGCGCAGATTGACTTCGAACAGCTCTGCATTTCTTGGATTTCCGTCGAAGGTGGATTCGGCCAGTTCGATCATACCGCGTTCGACTTCGATCGGTGGTCTGGGGTTTCCATCCAGCCAGGTTGTTGCTGCGCCAACGACCTGATCGACGGTTTCGCCGGGTTTTTGTTCACCGATTCCATGTACCGTGAGGATCAAATGTCGACCCATTGCGTTCTCCAAAATCTCTTTAAGTAACGGCAGGAGCGTATCACGAATGGCGCCAATGCCCAAAAATGACGTTTTGCGTGGTCTTGCACATTCCCGCGCTTGTGCTTGGCGCTATGATCTGAAACCGTCGGTCCATGGCGATGATTTCCGTTGAAACTCAGTTCGGACGACTTGGTGTTGAAGAAACAGACGGAGCCCTTACACGGCTTGTCTGGAACGGCAGGGACAAGGGTGAGCCGACTACGCTGCTGCGCGAAGCCGCCGCCCAGTTGAGGGCCTATGATCAAGGGCGTCTTGACCGTTTCGATCTGCCGTATCGCATTGACGGATCAGAGTTTCAAAAGCAGGTCTGTGACCTGATATATGCCATCCCGCTTGGAGAAACGCGCACCTATGGCGATATCGCCAAAGAACTGGGGCAACCCGCCCAGCCGGTTGGCCAAGCCTGCGGATCAAACCCCATTCCCGTGATCATTCCCTGCCACCGGGTACTGGCCGCAAATGGCCTGGGCGGTTTTTCGGGCGACGGTGGTGTTGAGACGAAAGTTGCCCTGTTGCGGCATGAGCGGGCGGCAGGTCTTTTGATCTGAGCGTCGAAATTCGGTTGCAATCCGCTTTTTGCAGACACAACTTGTAACTATTGCTGAATTTGAAGGACCGCATTGCATGACCACTGAACAAGACCGTGCAGCCCGCAAGAAGGCCATTATCGACCGGTTGATGTCGCTTGAAGCGCAAGAGCTTGCAACGGCGCAGGCGCATTACGATGCATTTTTGAAAGATGCCCAGTTGGACGACCGGGAAGGTCACGACAAGGATGACATTGCCGCATCGCGGGAAAACGCCGATCTGGCGGCTGCCTTTGATGCCCCGGTCCATGCGCATCATGCAAAGATTGATGTCATCGAAAATACCGATTTCAGCCTTGCCGACACGGTCAGGCCAGGAGCTGTGATCAAGTTCAACAACCGCAGATTTGTTGTGTGTGTTTCAACAACGCGGTTTGAAGTGGATGGCAAGACCTATATGGGCATTTCAACCCAAAGCCCGATATATCTGGCGATGGCAGGTCTGCAAAAGGGCGACGTCTTTACCCATAACGGCACCGAATTCGAGGTGCAGGACGTTCTGTAAAACGGGACGGGCAGCGCTGCGTCAGGCGCGGCGCTGCGGAACAACCTGTTGGGCGATGCCTGCGAAGGTCAGGTACAGGCTGGTGATGACCAGCCCCCAATGGGCCCAGCTTTCGGGGTGAAAATCGACCCATGCGGCCCAACCCGCGAAGAACGTCCATGCCAGCGCCATCGGCAAAGTCAGGCTGCGCCAGCGCTCGGTGCGCACGGGATGAACGAATTTCAGCGGCAGAAACATGGCCAGCGACAGCAGGGTGACCAGCAGCAGGATGATCCAGAAATTCGGTTCCAGTGCGAAGATCACGATCACGAACATGTTCCAGCACCCGGGAAAACCGGAAAAGGAATTGTCCTTGGTCTTCATGCGTGTATCCGCGAAATACATCGCGCTGGCAAATGTGATGACGATGATCGCGAACCATCCGGTCCAGCCGTCCATCAGCCCCGATTTGAACAGGGCAAAAGCCGGGATGAACACATAGGTCAGGTAATCGATGATCAGATCCAGCAGAACGCCGTCGAACTCGGGCGCGTTGTGCTTGACGTGATAATGTCGCGCCAGCGGGCCATCTATACCGTCTACAATGAAAGACACGACAAGCCAAAGATACATAAGGCTCCATTTCTCTTCAACGGCAGCCAGCATGGCCAGCATGGCAAAAACAGCGCCTGTTGCTGTAAAGAGATGAACGGAAAGAGCTTTGAATCTGAGTGTCATGCGAGCGTCATGACTGATGCGCGTCCGAGATGCAAACCAAAAGCCCGGGTTTTCGAGTCATGTGCACGTCAGGCTTTGGGATGCGCCCGGTTGTAGACCTCCATCAACCGCGCAGTGTCCACTGCCGTATAGGCCTGCGTCGTCGACAAGGAGGCGTGGCCAAGAAGCTCTTGGATGGCACGCAGGTCGCCTCCGGCTGACAGCAGGTGGGTGGCAAAGCTGTGCCGCATCGCGTGGGGTGTTGCGGTTGAGGGCAACCCCAATTGCATACGCGCCTTGGCCATAACCCCTTGGATTGCACGTGGGTTCAATGGCCCGCCACGGACACCTCGAAATAGGGCTTTGTCCTGTGCTTGTGGATGGGGGCATAACTTCAGGTATCTGTCGACCGCTTCGCGAGCGGCAGGAAGAACCGGTACGACCCGTTCTTTGTCGCCTTTCCCGACGATGCGCAGCGTGGCGGGCAAAGGCACGTCCGCTCCGGTCAGGGACAGCGCCTCGGATATGCGCAGGCCGCATCCGTACAGCAGCGTCACAACCGCGACGTCGCGCGCCGCGACCCAGTCGGATGTGGATTGCAGTTCCACCGTATCGATCATGGCGCGGGCTGCATCTTCGGCCAGTGGCCGGGGCAGTTTCTTGGTGAATTTCGGCGCGCGGGTGGACAGAACGGCGGTGGGCTCGAACCCCTCACGCTCTGCCAGCCAACGGTAGAAGCTTTTGACCGCCGACAGTTTGCGCGCCAAAGACCGCGCGCTGACGTCCGCGCCGCGCTGATCCGCCATCCAGGCGCGCATATCCGACACTGTGATCCGTTCCAGCGCCTTCAGGCCATGCCGTTCGGCGTGATGCAGGGTCATGAACGTCAGAAACTCGACGACGTCGCCACGATAGGCGTTTAGCGTATTCTCGGATCGTCCGGCCAGTGCGCTCAGGCCGTCCAGCCAATGCTGAAGCGCGTCGCGGCAGGCAGGCGAGATCAGGCTCACGACAACCAGTGGCGCATCGAGCGTTCGAACACGCCGGCAAAAAAGGCCAGAAGATCGGTGCCCAACTGCGGTGTGAAATGCCGCGGGTCGCGGGCGGCCATGACGATCATGCCAGGCAGGCGACCGGCCCCGAGGTCCAGCTTCAGGCAGGCCTCGGAACGAAGCTGATCGGCCTGTGACCCGAAAATACGCCGACTCGGCTGATGGATTTCCCGCAAGATCACATCCCGCGCAGGACCGCCGCGATCAATGGTCAGGTACCGGTCGATGAAACCGGGTTCCGCGATCGTCAGGACCCCGCCCAACGTGTCGATTGCGGGATCGTTCTGAACCACGGTTGTTTCCAGAACCAGCGTAACGCTGTCGACGCGCAGGATGTCCGCCACATCGGCGCCCAGCGCGCGCAGGAAATCTTCGAACTCGACAGGTTCCAGCAATCGCAGAATGGCGCGGTGGACCTGATTGGTGCCCGCGAGGTTTTCATAGGCCGCAGCGATGACGGAACGGTGGGTGTCTTCCAGCCGATCCAGCCGGGCCTCGAGCCGTTGCATCGCAATGCCGCGCAGGTCAATCACGTTGTCGCCGCGCGCTTGCTCGTTGGCAGCGACAAGCGCCTGCATCAGGTCTTTGTCGTCCAGTACGACATCCGGCTCGGCCAGAATCGCCGCGCGGAGGTTATCCTCGAGTTTGGGGGTGCTGCTCATGTCCCGTCCGGTCTTTTTTGTTGTCGCGGCTTATAACATGCCGGACCGGATTTGCCTTGGAAAAAATGCACGCAAGGGTGGATTTCCTTGCATGCTGTGGCAAGGGTCTCCCGCCCGCCATGCCCGATCACAGATCAGGCATTTGGCCGTTGGGCCGGGCGCGGCGCCTTTCGGCACCGCGCGGTCGGGTCTGAGATCAGAGGATCTTCTGACCGGTTTTAGCCCAGTCTGCGAGGAAGGTTTCCAGGCCTTTGTCCGTCAAGGGATGGTCGGCCAGTTTCTTGATCACGGCAGGCGGTGCGGTGATCACATCGGCCCCGATGCGGGCGCTGTCGGTCACGTGGTTGACGGTACGGATCGATGCGGCAAGGATTTCGGTCTCGAACCCGTAGTTGTCATAGACCTGACGGATGTCTGCGATCAGGTCCATGCCGTCGAGGTTGATATCATCAAGCCGTCCGATGAATGGCGAGATGAATGTCGCGCCCGCTTTTGCAGCCAGAATCGCCTGATTGGTCGAGAAACAGAGCGTCACGTTGACCATCTGGCCTTCGTCGCTGAGCGTCTTGCAGGTTTTCAGGCCGGCCCATGTCAGCGGCACTTTGACGGCGATATTCGGCGCGATCTTGGCCAGTTTGCGGCCTTCGGCGATCATGTCGTCAGCTTCGGTGGCGACAACCTCGGCCGATACCGGGCCATCGACCAGATCACATATCTCTTTGGTCACTTCCAGAATGTCGCGACCTGATTTCAGGATCAGCGAAGGGTTGGTGGTTACGCCGTCCACCATGCCCAGATCGTTCAGTTCGGCAATGGCGTCGATCTCGGCGGTGTCTACGAAGAATTTCATGAGGGCAGTCCTTTGATGGGTTGGCCTTGGTCGCGGATGGCTTTACCTCAAAGAGACCCCTGCTGGAACCCCCTGCGAAGGATATGCCGTGAGCGCTAACGGATTTTTCGACCAAGGAGAGCTGGTTGCGGTGCTTACAACGCAGCCGCTGGACCGGACGCTGGATTACAAGGCGCCCGAAGGCGGGTGCGTTCTGGGCGCTTTTGTCGAGGTTCCTTTGGGCCCGCGCAAGGTGCTGGGGGTGGTTTGGGGGCCGGGGCAGGGCGGCTTTGACCTGAGCAAGGCGCGCTCGGTGATCCGGGTTCTTGACGTTGCACCGATGCGTGAAGAGATGCAGGTGTTTCTGGAAAAGGTCGCCGATTACACTCTGACTCCCATGCCCGCGATGCTGCGTCTGGCGACGCGGGCACCGGGCTTGGGTGATCCGCCCTCGATGCGCAAGGTCTATCGGTTGGGTGAAGGTCAACCAGACCGAATGACCGATGCCCGGGCCCGGGTTCTTGAGGTATTACGCGACTACGGCGGACTGGCTTTTACCTTGAAGGAACTCGCCGAGCAGGCGGGTGTAACGTCATCTGTTGTCAAAGGGTTGGTCAAACAAGGCGCCGTGCGCGAAGAGGACAGCCCGCGCGACCTGCCTTATCCTCATCTTGATCCGGACCTTCCCGGGAAAGACCTGACAACGGATCAGGCTGCGGCGGTCGAACGGCTTCAGGCCGGGCAGCGGACCGGCGATTACGGCACCACGCTGCTGAAAGGCGTTACCGGTTCCGGTAAGACCGAGGTTTATTTGGAGGCTGTGGCCGAGGCACTGCGCATGGGGCGGCAGGCCTTGGTTCTGCTGCCCGAGATTGCCCTAACCGCAGAATTTCTGACCCGGGTCGAGGCGCGGTTCGGTGCGCGCCCGGCGGAATGGCATTCCGGCGCAACCATGACGGAACGGCGGCGGGTCTGGCGGATGGTCGGGCAGGGCAATGCGCAACTGGTCGTTGGCGCCCGGTCGGCGCTGTTTCTGCCATTTCGCGATCTGGGGCTTCTGGTCGTCGATGAGGAACACGACACGTCCTACAAACAGGAAGACGGCGTGCACTACAGCGCACGCGACATGGCGGTTCTGCGCTCGGCGATCTGTGGCGCGCGGGTGATTCTGGCCAGTGCGACACCTTCGCTTGAAAGTTGGGCCAATGCCGAGGCGGGCAAGTACGAAAGGCTTGACCTGACCTCGCGCTTCGGAGCGGCGGTATTGCCCGAGATGAAGCCCATCGACATGCGGGCCGAGCAGATGTCGCCCGGAACGTGGGTTTCTCCGTCTTTGCGGCAAGCGGTGCAGCAGCGGATCGAAAAAGGTGAACAATCGCTGTTGTTCATCAACCGCCGTGGCTATGCGCCGGTCACCTTGTGCCGGGCCTGTGGCGAGCAGATCGCCTGTGATCAGTGCGACGCACGCATGGTCGAGCATCGGTTTCTCAAGCGATTGATGTGCCACCAATGCGGCGAAACCAAGCCGATGCCCGAAGCCTGCCCCTCCTGCGGCGTGGAGGGTAAGCTTGCCCCGGTCGGGCCGGGGATCGAACGGCTGGCGGAAGAAGCCGAGGCGACCTTCCCCGAGGCGAAAATCGCGATGCTGAGTTCCGATCTTTTTGGTTCAGCCCGGGCATTGAAAGCCAAGATTGAAGAGATCGCCGCCGGGGATGCCGACATCATCATCGGTACGCAATTGGTGGCGAAGGGGCACAACTTCCCCAAGCTTACATTGGTCGGTGTGATTGACGCTGACCTTTCCCTGCACGGCGCGGATCTGCGCGCCGCTGAGCGTACGTTTCAATTGATGCGGCAAGTGGCTGGGCGCGCGGGACGGGCGGACAAGCCGGGGCAGGCGCTTTTGCAGACCTTTCAACCGGAACACCCGGTGATCCGGGCCATCCTGTCGGGTGATGAGGAAGGGTTCTGGAAAGCCGAGGCAGCGGGTCGTCAGGCGGCAGGCGTGCCGCCCTATGGTCGCATGGCCGGGATCGTGTTGTCGGGCCCCGAGGTCGGGCCGGTGTTCGATATCGGCAATGCAATGGCCCGCAACGATGCGCCCCTGCGCGCCATCGGTGCTCAGGTCTTTGGCCCTGCGCCTGCACCCATTGCGCGTATACGCGGTCGCCACAGAGTGCGCTTGTTGGTGAAAGCCCCGAAAGGGGCGCCGATTCAAGATGCCATCGCCCGCTGGATCGCCCCATTGCGTCTGAAGGGCGATATCCGCCTGACCGTCGATATCGACCCACAGAATTTTTACTGACCTCTGCATCTGTGCAGGGTGATTGTGCGCAGCCCGCTTCCCTCTCGCCAAAGCAGCGAAATGGGCGTAGAGGGGTCTCATGCTGAAACCCATGCCCCTTACCAAGGCGCAGAGCCTGCCGTTCTGGCGCCGCCCCATCACGCTGTTGTTCATGATGGCGCTGACCATGCCCATTGCGTTCAACGCTTGGAGCGCGCTGCTTAACAACTTTGTTATTGAGGTGGCGAACTTTGATGGCGCGGATATCGGTCTGCTGCATACAGTGCGCGAGATTCCGGGGTTTCTGGCGGTTGGCGTGATTGCCGTCATCATTTTCATTCGCGAGCAGGTGCTGGCGATGATCTCTCTGATAATGCTTGGTGTCGCAACGGCGGTGACCGCGTGGTTTCCCAGCCTGGGCGGGTTGCTGTTTGTGACCTTGTTCAGTTCGATCGGGTTCCATTACTACGAGACCGTAAACCAGTCGCTTCAATTGCAGTGGCTGCCCAAGGATCGTGCTCCGCAGGTGCTGGGATGGCTGGTTGCGATGGGATCGGCGGCGACCATGGTGGTGTATGGGCTGATCGTACTGACCTGGGATCGCTTTGATCTGTCCTACAACTTTGTATTCATGGCGTCGGGTGGAGTTACGGCTGCGCTGGCACTGTTCTGTCTGTTCGCCTATCCGCAATTCGATGCGCCCACGCCGCAGACCAAGAAGCTGATCCTGCGTCGCCGGTATTGGCTGTATTACGCATTGCAGTTCATGGCAGGCGCGCGGCGGCAGATATTTGTCGTCTTTGCCGGGTTCATGATGGTCGAGAAATTCGGCTTTAAAGTGCATGAGCTCACCAGCCTCTATCTGATCAATCTGATGATCAACATGATGGCCGCCCCATTGCTGGGAAAGGCGGTGGCAAAGTTCGGTGAGCGGCGCACGCTGATATTTGAATACACCGGTCTGGCCATCGTGTTCGCAGCCTATGGCGGCATCTATTGGTTCGGCTGGGGTGTTCTGCTTGCGGCAATCCTTTATGTGATCGACCACGTGCTGTTTGCGCTGGCTTTGGCGTTGAAAACCTATTTCCAGAAAATCGCCGACCCTGCTGATATCGCGCCGACCGCTGCGGTGGCCTTTACGATCAATCATATTGCGGCGGTGTTTTTGCCCGCTTTGCTTGGCCTGCTTTGGGTCGTGTCGCCGGGCGCCGTGTTTGGCCTGGCTGCGGCGATGGCGATCGTTTCGCTGCTGTTGTCGCTGTTGATCCCGCGTCACCCCGAGCCCGGCAACGAGACCATCCTGACCAAATACGCTCCGGCCCCTGCGGAATAGGTCTCGGCGCTTGACCTTGACGGCGCGGCGTCCTAGGCGCGGTGTCAATCGAGACAGGAGGCCCCAATGCCCACATTCACCGCACTGACGACGCTGACAGGTAAGAAGGCCGCCGAAGGTCTGGGCGAGGCAATGGAACGTCTGGAGCCCGAGCCAACCGGCGTTGGTGTATTCGAGGTCGAAGACGGATCCGGCCTGTGGGAGGTCGGCGGATATTTCACCGAAGCCCCTGACGAGACCGCACTGGCGGTTCTGGCAGCGGCGTTCGAGGCCAAACCGTTTGTTGTTTCAGAGCTGCCGGAAACCGACTGGGTTGCGCATGTACGGCGCGAGCTTGCGCCCGTCGAGGCGGGGCGTTTCTTTGTCTATGGAAGCCATGATGCCGACAAGCTGCCCGAGGGCCGCATTCCATTGCTGATCGAGGCCGCAATGGCCTTTGGCACCGGCCACCATGGTACGACGTTGGGGTGCCTCAAGGCCTTTGACAGATTGCTGGACGAAGGGTTCACCGCGACGAAAGTGGCGGATATCGGCTGCGGCACCGCCGTTCTGGCCATGGCCGCAGCCCGGGTTTGGGACGGCGACATCATTGCCAGTGACATTGATGAAGTGGCCGTTGACGTGGCCGAAGCCAACCTCAAGGCGAACGGGATGTCCGGTGCCGTACGGTGCGTGGAAGCCGCTGGTTTCGACCACCCCGATCTCAGGGCGCACGCGCCCTACGACCTGATCTTTGCCAATATTCTCAAAGGTCCTTTGGTCGCCCTCTCGCCGGAAATCGCGGCGAATCTGCGTCCCGGAGGGTATGCAATCCTGTCGGGGATCCTCAACGAACAGGCCGATGATGTGGTGTCCGTTTATTCTCAAAATGAATTCAATCTTACCCATAGGGACGAGATTGGTGAATGGACGACCCTAATCTTAACGAAACAGGGCGCAAACTAGGCCATTTGCAGGAGTTTTGTGGAATTTTGCCACGTTTTTGTCGTAATCTCTTTTTACCGTTTTCTGACTGAAGTCGAGGGGGGCGGTTTTTGGAGGCTGCCATGACGGGTAAACAACTGGAGTTCACTCAGCGCGTTAATCGCCTGAACAAAAAACATCAAAAGATGAGCCGTGGCTATCGCGCGACGATGCGAAAGGATGGCCTGGTGGTCATGAAGCCGCAGCGGGTAAGCTCGGCAGTGCCGGCCAGGGTGCTGTTGCTTACGCTTCTGAGTGTTGTGGCGTTCAAGGCGTTCCTTTTGTCCAGCCTTGGCCCGACCGGATACCAATATCGGATCGACAGTTTAAACGAAGGCACATCGGTCGAAAAAGCAGGTGCCTGGGTGATGCAGATTGACCCGGTGTCGCAGGCGATTGCCGTGCAACTCAACAAGATTTTATACTGAATCTCAGTTTTGACTCAGTTTTCGGACGAAAAACACCGCGTGCCCGGGGCGCGCGGTGTTTCTGTTTGCCCCTCAAGGGAGGAGGAAGGGGCGTATGCGAGTGGTGGTCGGTATTACCGGCGACCTTGGGCGATGGCGTCGATGTCGCCACGGCACAGGCCGATATCTTCCAGTTCACGATCGGTTAGACCGGTCAGCGCGTTGCGGGTAACGCGGGCGTCATTCCATTCGACGGCGGCGTTCACGGCCGATACAAAAAATGCGCCGATACGGCCAACGAGGCCGAACGAGCCAGTGGAGGCGAAGCGGGTGGTGTCCAGTGCAGCCATATCCTGTTTCCTTCTGGTTGGTGTTCACTTTGCGGTCTTGCGATCTGCCCGGCATTTAGTGCCGCCAAATCGCCCGCACAAGTTCAGTTTTTGCATGTGTCCTATGCGTTTCCTGCAATGCTCCAAAAGGCTGTAATCCCCTTAAATAATTGGTGAAAACGCGTTCACAAAAGTGTCGAATTCGGACTTTTTGAAGTCGCAAATGGCGTGTTGAGTCGCCTATAGGACAGGTGTGTCGTTTTCAGGCTTTGGGTCAATTCGCTTGGAAAATGTTCACGCTTCGTGCTAGGCGTTGAAAAAAGATCACAGAACCCGAGCAGGCCGAGGCAAAACATGCGAATTCTGGGCATTGATCCGGGGCTTAGAACCCTGGGGTGGGGCGTCATCGAATCAAGTGGCAGCCGCCTGAGCCACGTGGCCAACGGTTTGTGCAAGTCGGATGGGGATGATCTGGGTGAGCGGCTGTTGTCTCTCCACAACCAGATTGTCGAAGTCATCGCCGATCACCAACCGGACCAGGCAGCCATCGAACAGACCTTTGTGAACAAGGATGGTGCCGGTACGCTCAAACTGGGTCAGGCGCGAGGCGTGGCGTTGCTGACGCTGGCACAGGCCGGATTGCCGGTGGGGGAATACGCCCCGAACCGGGTCAAGAAAACGGTCGTGGGTGTCGGGCACGCGGAAAAGGAGCAGGTGCTGCACATGGTCAAACTGCAATTGCCCGGATGTCAGCCCAAAGGGGCGGATGCAGCAGATGCTCTGGCGATTGCGATTTGCCATGCCTATTACGGCAAGACCCAACAGGCGCGTGTGAAAGAGGTGCGGGCATGATCGGAAAACTCACCGGAAGGCTGGACTATCGCGCAGCAGATCACGTGCTGATCGATGTCCGGGGTGTGGGCTATATCGTCTATTGTTCTGACAGGACCATGGCGGCATTGCCGGGCGTGGGCGAGGCGGTTTCGATCTACACGGACATGGTCGTGCGCGAAGACTTGATGCAGCTTTATGGCTTTCTTTCGCTGGTCGAGAAGGAATGGCATCGCCTTTTGTGCTCGGTTCAGGGGGTCGGAGCGAAAGTCTCTCTGGCGATCCTCAGCGCGCTGGGGCCGGACGGTGTCAGCCGCGCAATCGCACTGGGAGATTGGGCGGCGGTCAAGGCGGCGAAAGGTGTGGGCCCGAAAACGGCGCAGCGGATCGTTCTGGACCTCAAGGACAAGGCGCCGGGCGTGATGGCCATGGGTGGCGCCGTGACCGATGCGATGGATGGCCCCTCGAGCGAAGTTGTAGAGCCTGTCGAGGCGGCGCCTGTTGCGAAGCGGACGCCAAAACCGGCCTCTGGGGCCGCTGCGGCATCAGCGGGTGCGCTGTCTGCCTTGTCCAATCTGGGTTATGGGCCGTCGGATGCAGCAGCCGCGGTTGCCGAGGCGGCCGCCAACAACCCGGATGCAGACGAAGCGGGTTTGATCCGTGCCGCGCTGCAATTGCTGGCTCCGAAAGGCTGAATGAATGGTAGACGCTGATCCCACCGTGCGCCCCGATCCATTGCCCGAGGACAACGACCGCGCATTGCGCCCGCAGGGCTTGGATGAGTTCATCGGTCAGGCCGAGGCGCGCGCCAATCTGCGCATCTTCATCCAATCCGCCCGCCAGCGGGGCGAGGCGATGGATCACACATTGTTCCATGGCCCTCCGGGGTTGGGCAAGACGACGCTGGCGCAGATCATGGCGCGTGAACTGGGGGTGAATTTTCGCATGACGTCCGGGCCGGTTCTGGCGAAAGCGGGCGATCTGGCTGCGATCCTGACCAATCTCGAAGCGCGTGATGTCCTGTTCATCGACGAAATCCACCGCCTGAACCCGGCGGTGGAAGAGGTGCTTTACCCCGCGATGGAGGATTTCGAGCTTGATCTGGTGATCGGCGAGGGGCCCGCTGCGCGAACCGTACGGATCGAATTGCAACCCTTCACGCTTGTTGGGGCCACGACGCGCATGGGTTTGCTGACCACACCTTTGCGCGACCGGTTTGGTATTCCGACCCGGTTGCAGTTCTACACCGTGGACGAATTGCATGAGATCGTCACCCGAAACGCGCGGAAACTCGGCGCTCCGGCAGATGATGAGGGCGCACGCGAGATTGCGCGCAGGTCACGCGGAACACCGCGCATCGCCGGACGTCTGCTGCGGCGGGTGGTGGATTTCGCCATTGTCGAAGGAGATGGGCGGATCACCCGCGAACTGGCTGACGGAGCCTTGACGCGGCTGGGGGTGGACCATTTGGGGCTGGATGGTGCGGACCGCCGGTATCTGAAACTGATCGCCGAGAATTACGGTGGTGGTCCTGTCGGGATCGAAACGATGTCAGCCGCCCTGTCTGAAAGCCGTGACTCGCTGGAAGAAGTGATCGAGCCCTTTCTGTTGCAACAGGGGTTGATCCAGCGAACACCGCGTGGGCGGATGTTGGCGCAAAAGGCCTGGACGCATCTGGGCATGACTGCACCCAAACGGCAAAGCGATCTGTTCGGTTGAAGCTTGCGCTTGGAAATTTTATGCCTTCGGCGAGAGTATTTTCGAAAAGATGAAGGCCTGACCGTGACACCGGAAGAGATTGAGGCGCTGTTCACGCGCGAAAGCGGTGAGTTTCTGTTTGCCCGCTGGGGACGACCCATCGTGCCGATTGTGTTTGGTGTTGAAGAAGAAACGCTGTCCACTGTGAAGGGCGCCTTCGAGGCGGTTGTCACCTTGGCCGGTCACAAAATGGCCGAAACCGACCCCGAACTTGGTGCCAACTGCATGGTCTTCTTCTTCCGGGATTGGCAAGAGCTGCTGGACGTGCCTGATCTTGATCGTCTGATCCCCGATCTGGCACCGTTGGTCGGGCGCTTGGTTGAAGCGGATGCAAACCAGTATCGCATTTTCCGGTTCGAGGAAGATGGCGCGATCCGTGCGGCTTTTGTTTTTCTGCGCATGGACAAGCAGTTGTCCAAGGTACCGGCGGAAACGCTGGCACTGAGCCAGGTGGTGCAGACCATCCTGCTTTGGTCTGATACTGCGTTTCGGACGCAATCTCCGCTGGCCGTGGCGGGCGAAACGACGATCCTGCGCCCCGATATTGCTGCGTTGATTCGGGCTGCTTACGATCCGGTTTTGCCTGGTTCGGCTCAGGATGCGTCTCATGCGCTCAGGTTGTTTGCCCGGTTGGAGCCACTACAATGAAACATACCTATCCGGTTCGCGTATATTATGAAGACACCGACATGGGCGGCGTCGTCTATCACGCGAACTATCTGCGGTATATCGAACGTGCGCGTTCGGATTGGGTGCGCAATCTGGGCAATGACCAGAACGCGATGCGGGAAGAAGGCATTGTTTGGGTCGTGCGGCGGGTCGAGGCCGATTACCTTTCGCCCGCCAGGTTCGATGACGAACTGATCGTCGAAACCGAAGTCACGGAAATCTCGGGTGTGCGGCTGACCATGGCGCAGCTGGTCCGACGTGGCGAGACCGAGATTTTTCGCGCCTCGGTCACTGCCGTGTGCATCAACAAGGATGGCAGACCGATCCGGCTTCCGGCAGAGATTCGCGCATTGATGTAACAATTTGCGGGTCAGGGGTGGTTATGTTGGCATTTCAGCCCCAACTGCGATAGCGTTTGGCAAAACAAGGCCAAACAAACGGCCGTCAGGCAAAAACAAAGAGCAGGTTCATGGAAGCTGAAACGCTGGCGCTGGCGCAGGAGATCGATTTCTCCATGTGGGGGCTGTATGCCCGCGCGACCTTTATCGTCAAATTGGTGATGTTGATGCTGATCGGTGCATCCATCTGGTCCTGGGGCATCATCATTCAGAAGCTGATCAATTATCGCGCGGCCCGTCGCGAGGCGCAGGCATTTGACGAGAGCTTCTGGTCCGGCAACCCTTTGGACGAGCTGTTCGAGCAGATCGGAACCCAGCCGGATGGCAGTTCTGAAAAGATTTTTGCTGCCGGAATGATCGAATGGCGCAGGTCGCACCGAAATGATGGCGGATTGATTGCCGGAGCGACCGCGCGGATAGACCGGTCCATGGATGTGGCCATAGCGAAAGAGGCAGAGACCTTGCAGAAAGGTCTGCCAATCCTGGCCACGGTTGGATCGACTGCGCCGTTCATCGGCCTGTTTGGTACCGTCTGGGGCATCATGAATGCCTTTATCGAAATCGCCGAACAGCAGAATACCAATCTGGCGGTCGTGGCCCCGGGTATTGCCGAGGCACTATTGGCAACGGGGCTTGGCCTTCTGGCCGCGATCCCGGCGGTTATTTTCTACAACAAGCTCAGTGCAGACTGTGACCGCATCGTGGGCGGCTACGAAGCCTTTGCCGACGAGTTCGCGACCATCCTGTCGCGTCAGTTGGACAGCTGACAATGGGCGCGGCGGTTCAGCAATCCTCGGGTGGAAACGGGCGCAGACGCGGCCGGCGTCGCGGGCGCGCGCAACCCATGGCCGAGATCAACGTGACACCGTTTGTGGATGTCATGCTGGTTTTGCTGATCATCTTCATGGTGGCCGCGCCATTGCTGACCGTCGGTGTTCCGGTAGATCTGCCCAAGACCGCCGCCAGTGCTTTGCCCGGTGACAATGAAGAACCTTTGACCGTGACCCTGACGGCAGATGGACGTGTGCAGATCCAGACAACAGACGTGTTGCGCGAGGAACTGATCGCCAAGCTGCGGGCCATCGCCGCAGAGCGGAGCAGTGACCGGGTTTTCCTGCGCGCCGATGGCGCGATTCCTTACGCGCAGGTCATGCAGGTCATGGGCGCGCTGAACGCGGGCGGGTTTTCCAACGTTGGGCTTGTGACCGATACGGGCGGGCCGACGCTGGACGAAGGTGGAGAGTGAGGGCGCACGGTGGATACCGGCACCAAGATTTCGGCGATTGCGCATGTCAGCCTGATCGGAGTGGCGCTTTTCGGCGGTACCTTCCGGTCCGAGCCTTTGCCGATGGCCGTACAGGATGTGTCCGTGATCACCGCTGAACAATTCGCGGCCATGACGGCCCAGCGGGATGCGCCTGAGATCCCGGAGGTGCCGGCGGCATTGCAACAACCGCCCGAACCACAGGCTGATAGCACGCCGCCAGAACCTGTGGTCGAGGAACAGCCCCGCCCTGAACCCGTCGTGCCTGCCGAACCCGAACCCGAGCCTGCGCCCGTTATCGTCGAAGCACCGCCGGAACCGGACGTGCCGGATGAGCTGCCGGTACTGACAGAGCCCGAGGTCGAACCTGTCGCACAGCCTGTGCCTCCGGGGCCTGAGGCGCAGCCGCGCCCGTCCGATCGTGTTGCCCCCGAGGCCATAGCGCCACCACCGCCCGAGGCAAAACCGGATGATTTCGAAACGCCGCCCGTTTCACTGGATGAGGGCGCCGAGGTGCAGCAGGAACAACAGGATCAGACCGCGCCGGAAGAAGCGGCCCCCGAGATCGTGACCGAGGCAGAGGAAACCAAAGAGCAGTCTCCGCTTACGTCTCCGCGACCGCGGGTGCGTCCGAACCGCCCAAGCCCACCGCCCGAACCCGTTGTGGCAGAGACGCCCGAGGCGGCGCCCGAACCGAACGCGCAGGCCGACGAGGCCGCGATCAATGACGCTCTGGCCGAAGCCTTGGGCAGTGGAACCCAGCCATCCGGCCCACCGCTTACCAGCGGCGAGAAGGACGCGATGCGATTGGCCGTGTCCAAGTGCTGGAATGTGGGCTCTTTGTCTACGGATGCACTGAGTACTGTGGTCGTTGTGGCTTTTTCGCTAAACCGTGATGGTACGGTTGTGGATGGCAGCATTCGGATGCTGGACAGTTCTGGTGGGTCTGCTGGCGCGGCCAATCAGGCCTATCAGGCCGCCCGGCGCGCGATTTTGCGCTGCGGGGCCAGAGGATATGACTTGCCTGCTGACAAATACGCTCATTGGCAGGATGTTGAGATTACATTCAATCCCGAGAGGATGCGGATCAAATGATGAAACTTCTGACCAGCCTCTTTGTCGGCCTGACGCTGATGTCTACGCCGGTTCTTGCACAGAACGGTCCCCTGCGATTGGAGTTGGACCAGGGCATTATCGAACCCTTGCCCTTTGCGGTGCCGAGCTTTGTCCCCGATGGCCCGTCAGCGGCGCAATATGCACAGGACATCTCGCGCGTGGTGGCGGCTGATCTGACAGGAACCGGGTTGTTCCGCGAGATATCATCAGATGCCTTCATCAGTCGGGTCAGCAGCTTTGAGGCTCCGGTTCAGTTTGCCGATTGGAAAGCGATCAATGCCGATGCGCTGATTACGGGGGCAGTCAATGTTTCGGGCAAGAACCTCACGGTTCGGTTCCGGGTCTGGGATGTGTTTTCGGGTCAGGAATTGGGCAATGGGTTGCAATTGGCAGGCACCACCGAGGGCTGGCGGCGCATGGCCCACAAAGTGGCCGATCAGGTGTACAGCCGGATTACAGGCGAGGGCGGTTATTTTGACAGCCGCGTGGCCTTTGTTTCGGAAAGTGGGCCGAAAAACCAACGCCTGAAACGTCTGGCGATCATGGATTATGATGGCGCGAACGTGCAGTACATGACCGACAGTGCTGCTATCGTTCTGGCGCCGCGCTTTTCGCCTACTGGCGATCGGCTGCTGTACACCAGCTATGAAAGCGGAAGCCCGCGCATCTATGTTCTGGATGTGGGCCGCGTCAAACGGCAGGAACTGAAGACGCAGGACGGAACCATGAGCTTTTCGCCCCGCTTTTCGCCGGATGGCCGGTCGATCGTGTATTCCTTGATTCAGGGCGGAAACACGGACCTGTGGAAAATGGATCTAGCGTCGGGGCAAAGCACTCGTCTGACCAACACGCCGGCGATAGAAACAGCCCCCAGCTATTCGCCGGATGGCAGCCGGATCGTGTTTGAAAGCGACCGTTCGGGTACGCCGCAGCTGTACGTGATGCCCGCGAATGGCGGCGAGGCCACGCGGATCAGCTTTGGCTCGGGTCGTTATGGCACGCCGGTATGGTCGCCGCGCGGCGATCTGATTGCCTTTACCAAGCAAAATCAGGGCCGCTTCCACATCGGGGTGATGCGCACGGACGGATCAGAAGAACGCTTGTTGACCGCCTCGTTTCTGGATGAAGGCCCAACCTGGTCGCCCAATGGCCGCGTCATCATGTTCACCCGTGAAACGCAGGGCGCCAGTGGCCGGGCCTCGCTTTATTCGGTGGATATCTCGGGTCGCAACCTGCGCCCGGTGCGTACACCGGATGGCGGCAGTGATCCGTCATGGGGCCCACTACAGAATTGATCGCAGCAAAGTTCACAACGAATCGTCCCTGTGGTAGACAGGCGGCAACAATCAAAACACGAGGCACTTGAAATGAATGTATTGAGCAAAGTCCTGGCGTTGGGCGCGCTGAGTGTGATCGCCGCCTGTACGAACAATGACCCATCCGCCTTGGGCGGCAGCGGTGCCGGCGGCACAGGCGCAATCGTACCGGGCTCGCCCAGTGACCCGCGTTCGCCTGCGTATTTCCAGCAGACCGTCGGGGATCGTGTTCTGTTCGCCGTGGACCAGTCCACCCTGACACCACAGGCGCAGACCGTTTTGCAAGGGCAAGCGGACTGGCTTCTGGCCAATCCGGATTTTGTTGCCACGATCGAAGGGCACGCGGACGAGCAGGGTACGCGCGAGTATAACCTTGCGCTGGGTGCGCGTCGCGCAAATGCCGCTCGTGAGTATCTGATTTCGCGTGGTGTTGCTGGCAACCGTCTCAAAACCGTCAGCTACGGCAAGGAGCGCCCAATCGAGATTTGCAGCGTTGAGGAATGCTATTCCAAGAACCGCCGCGCAGTGACTGTGCTGACCGGATCAACACTGGGGTAAGACAATGCGTATGGCAGGATGGGTATTGGCGGCGGTCATGGCGACAGCCGGTGTTGCACAGGCACAGGATCAGCAAACCCTGGCCGACATACGTCAGGAGCTGACGGTGCTGCATGTGGAAATTCAGCGTCTGAAGCGCGAGTTTTCCACCACAGGATCGCCAGCTCCAAATTTGTCCGGCAGTTCGGTCCTCGAACGGGTTGATGCCATTGAAGCGGAACTGCAACGCCTGACCCGACAGACCGAGCAGCTGAACCAGCGTGTGCAGAACATTGTCTCGGACGGCACCAATCGCATCGGAGATCTGGAGTTCCGCCTGTGCGAGCTTGAGGCAAACTGCGAGATTTCAGGCGAACCGACCAGCACACTGGGCGGAGAGGGCACAGATGTAGGTACGGCCGTCATCACGCCTGCCACGCCATCCCAAACCGATCAGGGTGAACTGGCCGTGGGCGAGCGGGCGGATTTCGACGCGGCATCGCAAGCACTGGCCGATGGGGATTACCAGACTGCGGCTGATTTGTTTGCGCAGTTTGATACGAACTATCCCGGCAGCCCTTTGGCGCCCGAAGCGAATCTGAAACGGGGTCATGCGCTTGAAGGCCTTGGCGACACCCGCGAAGCGGCACGGGCGTTCTTGGCAAGCTTTACCGGAGATTCCGAAGGAGCATTTGCCCCCGAGGCCCTGTTCGAGCTGGGCGCGGCGCTGGGGCGTCTGGGGCAGACCGATCAGGCCTGCATCACGCTCAATGAAGTTGGCGTGCGCTTTCCATCCGCACCGGCGTTTGCGGATGCGACGCAAGAGATGTCTGCGCTGGGGTGTTCTTGAACCGTCACAGCGAAAACCTGCTTGCAGAGCTTCGCGCCCGGCTTCCCCAAAGGATTCCGCCTAAACTGGGCGTGGCGGTCTCGGGCGGTGGGGATTCCGTCGCGTTGATGCATCTATTGCATCAAGTCGCCCAAAACGAAGAGATTGCCCTTTTTGTGGCCACGGTCGATCACGGCTTGCGCCCCGACGCAGCGCAGGAGGCCGTGACAGTGTCGCGCCAGGCCGCTGCTTTGGGGCTGCCGCATGACATTTTGCATTGGGCGGGTTGGGACGGATCGGGCAATGTTCAGGACGAGGCGCGCAAGGCGCGTTACAGCCTGCTTGCCGATTGGGCGCAACAGCGCGGAATCGACGCCATCGTGTTGGGGCATACGGCGGATGATCAGGCGGAAACGTTGCTGATGCGACTGGGTCGTTCATCAGGTGTCACGGGACTGTCCGGCATGTCGGCAAACCGGCAACGGGAAGGTGTGACATTGCTGCGGCCAATGCTGGGGATCACACGCAAGGATCTGAGAACCTACCTGACCGGTATCGGCGCAACATGGGTCGAAGACCCGTCGAATCAGGACCCTCGTTTCGACCGGATCAAGGCACGAGAGGCCATGTCCGGCCTCGCACCACTGGGAATTGACGCGCTTTCATTGTCGCGAGTGGCCGAAAATCTGGCGCAGGCCCATGCAGCCCTGGGTGTGTTTGCGCAGGAATCCGCACGGAATGTCGCCCAGGTCGAACAAAGCGACGTGAAGGTGGACAGGGCCGGTTTCGCCGCATTGCCCAAGGAAATCCGACGCCGCGTGTTGCTTGGATGCCTTGGCTGGATCGCAGGGCAGGGATATCCCCCGCGTCAGGCGGCGGTCGAGCAGGCCATGAAGGCCATAACCGACGGGCGGGCAGGGTCGCTCAGCGGTTGCCTGTTGGTCCCGGACGGGATGAGTGTTTGGATTTGCAGGGAATTCAAGGCCGTGGAGGCTCGGGTTTCAGCACCTGACGAAGTTTGGGATGGCAAATGGGTCTTGACCGGTCCCGAAATTTCCGGTGCCGAGATCCGCGCTCTGGGTGAAGACGGGCTGCGACAGGTGCCCGAGTGGCGCGAAACAGGCCGGCCCAGGTTGGCCTTGAGCGCGACGCCCGCGGTCTGGAAGGGGGGCGCGGTGCTGGCCGCTCCGCTTGCGGGATTCGCGAATGGATGGCGCGCGGACACGACGCCGGAATGGCCCGAGTTCCACGCATCTTTTTTATCGCATTGAACATACCACAATCCTCTCTATTTTAAGAGGTAACTTGGCAGCTCCTCACCTGCCGGAACTTTTGGGAGAATTTCCTTGGGCAACGCTCGCAATATCGCGTTTTGGGTCGTTCTGTTCCTGCTGATCCTTGCACTGTTCAATCTGTTCAGTGGACCGGGCGGAACGCTTCAGAGCAATGAAAGAACTTATTCCGATTTCGTCGGCGCCGTGCAAAGCGGTGAAGTCAAGAACGTAACGCTGGACGGCGAACAGATCCGCTATACGACCGAAAGCGGTGCGACTTACGTCACGATCAAACCCGGCGACGCCGAGGTCACCAAGCTGTTGATCGATGAGAACATCCCGGTTCAGGCGGTCAAGCAACAGCAATCGGGCTTCCAGTCTTTCCTGATCACGCTCTTGCCGTTCCTGCTGTTGATCGGTGTCTGGGTCTATTTCATGAACCGGATGCAGGGCGGCGGCAAAGGCGGTGCGATGGGCTTTGGCAAGTCGAAGGCCAAGATGCTGACCGAAAAGCATGGCCGCGTCACATTTGACGACGTGGCGGGCATCGACGAGGCCAAGGAAGAACTGGAAGAGATCGTTGAATTCCTGCGAAATCCACAGAAGTTCAGCCGCCTTGGCGGCAAGATCCCGAAAGGCGCGCTGCTGGTCGGTCCTCCGGGTACTGGTAAAACATTGCTGGCCCGCGCCATCGCGGGTGAGGCAGGCGTTCCGTTCTTCACCATTTCGGGGTCCGACTTCGTCGAGATGTTCGTCGGCGTCGGTGCATCCCGTGTCCGCGACATGTTTGAACAGGCCAAGAAGAACGCGCCTTGCATCGTGTTCATCGACGAGATCGACGCCGTGGGCCGCCATCGTGGCGCCGGTTACGGCGGTGGTAACGACGAACGCGAACAGACCCTCAACCAGTTGCTGGTTGAGATGGACGGGTTTGAGGCCAACGAAGGCGTGATCATTCTGGCGGCCACCAACCGCAAAGATGTTCTGGATCCCGCGCTGCTGCGTCCGGGCCGTTTTGACCGCAACGTGACCGTTGGTAACCCCGACATCAAAGGCCGTGAGAAAATTCTGGGCGTGCACGCGCGCAAGACGCCTCTGGGCCCCGATGTCGATCTGCGCATCATTGCACGCGGCACGCCGGGCTTCTCGGGGGCTGATCTGGCAAACCTCGTGAACGAAGCTGCGCTGATGGCCGCCCGCGTGGGTCGCCGCTTTGTCACTATGGAAGATTTTGAGAACGCCAAGGATAAGGTGATGATGGGGGCTGAGCGCCGCTCGATGGTGCTGACCCAGGACCAGAAGGAAAAAACCGCCTATCACGAGGCGGGCCATGCCGTTGTCGGCCTGACCCTGCCGTTGTGCGATCCTGTCTACAAAGCCACGATCATTCCGCGCGGTGGTGCGCTGGGTATGGTGGTTTCGCTGCCTGAAATGGATCGCCTGAACTACCACCGTGATGAGTGTGAGCAAAAGCTGGCCATGACCATGGCCGGCAAAGCCGCTGAGGTTATCAAATACGGTGAAGACCATGTTTCGAACGGCCCGGCCGGGGACATCATGCAGGCCAGCCAGTTGGCGCGTGCCATGGTGATGCGCTGGGGCATGTCGGACAAGGTCGGTAACATCGACTATGCCGAGGCGCACGAAGGCTATCAGGGCAACACCGCAGGGTTCTCGGTGTCGGCCCATACGAAAGAGCTGATCGAAGAAGAGGTGAAACGCCTTATCCAGCAGGGTTATGAGCGCGCGCACCAGATTCTGACCGAACAGCGCGAAGAATGGGAACGCCTAGCGCAGGGCCTGCTTGAATACGAAACCCTGACGGGTGATGAGATCAAGCGTGTCATGAATGGTGAATCACCCAGCGAGGATGATGATGAAGGCGACAAGCCGGATGAAGGCAGCGCGCCCAGTGTCACGGCCATTCCCAAGACAAAGGCCAAGAAATCTCCGCCCGATGGCGGGATGGAGCCTGAACCCACCGCATAGTCAAAAAAGACCCGGCGCATAGTCCGGGTCTTTTTTCTTTTCATCGGTGTTTTGCCGGGCAATATGCACGCAAGAAAAAGAGCGAAAAGGGAAGGCTATGCCATTTTTGCGTGAAACCGAGTTTGCCGCCGAAGCAGTCTGGCTTGGCCATGTCCCTGCGGGAACCTCCTTGCGGGCCAAGGCTGTTGACACGCTGGATCTGGGTTTTGACGGCGTGAAGGGTGAGCGCCACGAAGGCCTCAATCGGGCGTCCTGTGTCAGGGTCTCGAACCTTTACCCGAAAGGCACTGAAATTCGCAACGTGCGTCAGCTTTCAATTTTGTCCGAGGAGGAGTTGCAGCAAATTGCGCAGGACATGGGGTTGGATCAGCTTGATCCGTCCTATCTTGGGGCTTCCATTGTGCTGCGCGGAATCCCGGATTTCTCACATATCCCCCCGTCTTCACGTCTTCAGGCAACGAGGGGGGCGACAATAACGGTGGACATGGAAAACGCCCCTTGTGTTCTGCCGGGGCGCGAGATCGAAGCGGATCAACCGGGGCATGGCGCAACTTTCAAACCTGCGGCGGCCGGGCGTCGGGGCATCACCGGATGGGTCGAACGTCCGGGGCGCATTCAACTGGGGGACCGGCTGAAACTGTTTGTTCCTGATCAACCTGCCTGGGCTTGTGAAAACGGGCTTGTTTCCGATTAGAAACCCCTGAAACGAACTTACGACGCTTCGCGACGCCAGAATGTCGGAATCCATGGCTATCGGGATTGTACACAAGGGTATGGAATGCACAGCGCCGACGCCCCGCGTCGGTTTTGCACGGTATTCAATCAAGGACCCCGGCCAATGAGCTACAAATCCGATATCGAAATCGCCCGCGAAGCGAACAAAAAGCCGATTCAGGAAATCGGTGCCAAGATCGGCATCGACTCTGCGGATCTGCTGCCTTACGGCCATGACAAGGCGAAGGTCAGCCAGAACTTCATCAACTCGGTTCAGGACCGCGAAGACGGCAAGCTGATCCTGGTGACTGCAATCAACCCGACCCCGGCAGGTGAGGGCAAGACCACGACCACAGTGGGTCTGGGTGACGGCCTCAACCGCATCGGCAAAAACGCGATGATCTGTATCCGCGAAGCCTCGCTTGGCCCGAACTTCGGCATGAAGGGCGGCGCCGCGGGTGGCGGTTATGCGCAGGTCGTTCCGATGGAAGAGATGAACCTGCACTTCACCGGTGACTTCCACGCCATCACTTCGGCCCACTCGCTGCTGTCGGCGATGATCGACAACCACATCTATTGGGGCAACGAGCAGGAAATCGACACCCGCCGCGTCGCATGGCGCCGTGTGGTCGACATGAACGACCGTGCCCTGCGTCAGATCACCGCCAGCCTGGGTGGTGTATCGAACGGCTTCCCGCGTGAAGCAGGTTTTGACATCACCGTGGCGTCCGAGGTTATGGCGATCCTCTGTCTGGCAAACGACCTGAAGGACCTGGAAAAGCGTCTGGGCGACATCATCGTTGCTTATCGCCGCGACAAGACACCGGTCTACTGCCGTGACATCAAGGCCGAAGGCGCAATGACAGTTCTGCTGAAGGACGCGATGCAGCCGAACCTGGTGCAAACGCTGGAAAACAACCCGGCCTTCGTCCACGGCGGCCCGTTCGCGAACATCGCGCATGGCTGTAACTCGGTCATCGCGACCAAGACCGCTCTGAAAGTCGCTGACTATGTCGTGACCGAAGCCGGTTTCGGTGCGGATCTGGGTGCCGAGAAGTTCATGAACATCAAATGCCGCAAGGCGGGCATTGCCCCGTCGGCGGTTGTTCTGGTTGCGACCGTGCGCGCGATGAAGATGAACGGCGGCGTTGCCAAAGCCGATCTGGGTGCGGAAAACGTTGAGGCCGTCAAATCAGGCTGTGCCAACCTGGGCCGTCACATCGAGAACGTGAAGTCGTTTGGCGTGCCGGTTGTCGTCGCCATCAACCACTTTGTCACCGATACCGATGCCGAAGTTCAGGCCGTGAAAGACTATTGCGGCGAGCACGGCGTCGAGGCGGTTCTGTCGCGTCACTGGGAGCTGGGTTCCGAAGGGTCTGCGCCTTTGGCCGAGAAAGTCGTCGAAATCGTCGAAGGTGGCACCGCGAACTTCGCACCGATCTACCCCGACGATATGCCTCTGTTCGAGAAGATCGAAACCATCGCCAAGCGCATCTACCGCGCTGACGAGGTTCTGGCTGACAACAAGATCCGCAACCAGCTGCGTGAATGGGAAGAAGCCGGATATGGCAACCTGCCGGTCTGCATGGCCAAGACGCAGTATTCCTTCTCGACCGACCCATCGCTGCGCGGTGCACCCACGGGCCATTCGGTTCCGGTGCGCGAGGTACGCCTGAGCGCGGGCGCGGGCTTCATCGTGGTCGTCTGCGGTGAGATCATGACCATGCCGGGCCTGCCGCGCAAACCGGCTGCCGAAACCATCTGCCTCAATGACGCAGGTGAGATCGAGGGCTTGTTCTAAGCCGCCGAATAGGACATCTCGTGGTCCGGGGATTCATTCCCGGGCCATGAGGAGATGACGATGCCCACTCTGACACCGCCTCAGAACTGCAACACGATGCAGGAGCTGCGGGCTGAGATCGACAAGCTGGATCGCCAACTGATCGAAATGTTGGTGACGCGCGCGACGTATATTGACCGCGCATCGCAGCTGAAGCCGGGCGAGGGCCTTCCGGCCCGTATCCCGGAACGCGTCGAAGAGGTGGTGCAACGCGTGCGTGCAAGCTCGGACGCGCTGGGGATGGACCCGGATCTGGCCGAGAAGCTGTGGCGCATATTGATTGACTGGTCGATTGCACGCGAAGAGCGCGTGATTGGCACCGACTGACTGACCGGGCGTTCTGTGCGCCCGATCCGTTTTTTGAAAGAAGGGATCGAAGTATGGTAGCTCAGGTTATCGACGGTAAGGCCTTTGCCGCAAAAGTGCGCGGTCAAGTTGCCGATCAGGTCGCAAAGCTGAAAGAAGAAAGCGGCATCACCCCCGGCCTGGCCGTGGTTCTTGTGGGCGAAGACCCAGCCAGCCAGGTCTATGTCCGGTCGAAGGGCAAAATGACCGTTGAAGTCGGCATGAATTCATACGAGCACAAACTGGACGCCGCGACGTCGGAAGAAGATCTGTTGGCGCTGATCGACAAGCTGAACAACGACCCGGCCGTGCATGGCATTCTGGTCCAGTTGCCGCTGCCCAAACACCTGAACGAGGATCTGGTGATCAACTCGATCGACCCGGCCAAAGATGTGGATGGTTTCCACATTTCGAACGTGGGCCTGCTGGGCACCGGTCAGAAATCGATGGTGCCCTGCACCCCGCTGGGCTGCCTGATGATGCTGCGTGACCACCACGGCTCGCTTTCCGGCATGGACGCCGTTGTGATCGGTCGCTCGAACATTGTGGGCAAACCGATGGCGCAGCTGCTGCTGGGCGATAGCTGCACCGTGACCATCGCGCATTCGCGCACCAAGGATCTGCCGGATGTCGTGCGCCGTGCCGATATCGTCGTGGCTGCCGTGGGGCGTCCGGAGATGGTTCCGGGGGACTGGATCAAGGAAGGCGCGACCGTGATCGACGTAGGCATCAACCGCATCGAACGCGACGGAAAGAACAAGCTGGTCGGTGACGTGGACTATGCCAGCGCGTCCCAGCGTGCTGGCGCCATCACTCCGGTTCCGGGGGGGGTAGGTCCGATGACCATTGCATGCCTGTTGGCCAACACTTTGACTGCGTGCTGCCGCGCCAACGCTCTGCCGGAACCAGAAGGTTTGACGGCGTAAGGTAATCTGGTCGGGTCGATCATGTCGGCCCGGCACACTCCTCGGTTGTGCATGACCCCGCGGGACAATCATCGGACGCTCCAGTCAATTTGCCCTGAATGGGTTTGACAGCTTAGAAAATCGTGATATCCCTGTATTCCCAGTTGGTTACAGGTAAGGTGCTTCAGTGCTTGTCGTGCTAAGGTTGAATTTAATTAAGTCATGCGCAAAAGCGGTATGACGTCTGGGATTAACACTGTTCGGAATGCTTGTACCCCACAGCGAGTGACGGCGGGCCTTGTCTTTCTTCCATTGCTTGCTTACGCGTTTCCTCCGTTTCTGGTCGCGGATCTGAGCTTCGGTTTGCGTCTTCTTTTCTGGACCGGGGTGATGGTTCTTGCCCTGACAGTCACCGGGTTGGCGCGCAACTTGATGCAAAAAAACCCCGTTCTGTTGAATGTTCCCGTCCGTGATCTGGCATTCGCGGCACTGATCCTGGTTCTGTTCACGCCGTCCCTTTGGATGTTGGCATGGATCCTGTTCACCTGCGGAGGTCACATGGCACCAGGCGCCCAGACCGTCGCGGTATATGGGGTCCTGTTTGCAACGGGTTTGGTTCTTGTGCAACGCAATGATCTGAACCCATTGATGGCCTCGACACCTGAAACCGAGAGGCCGCGTCTGATCAGGCGTCTGCCGCCTGACTTCCATGGTCAAATCCATCGTTTGACGGTCAGGGATCACAATGTGGATATTGTCACTTCGGAAGGCACGTTCACGGTCCGCTCGCGCTTTACGGACGCAATTGCCGAGATGGAGCCGGTTCCCGGACACTGTTCGCACCGTTCACATTGGGTGGTGGACGCATCAATCGTTGGGGTTGAAAAATCGGGGGGCAAAACTTTTTTGCGCTTGATGAACGGCGATCTGGTTCCAGTAAGCCGCAAGTACAAACCGAAGTTGGAAGAAGACGGGTTGATCTGAACTCAACGCGGCATTGGGATCATCTGCGGTTGCTGGCCGGTCAGAATGGCCATGGCGTCCGCGCCCAAAAGATCGGAAAGTGCCCGATCCGAACTGCGCAACCCCCCGGTGTAAGTTCCGTAGGCAGGCAGGATCAGCCGATTTCTGTCCAGCAGAAAGGCAGGTCGTGAAATGTGCCTGCCTTTCGTCCGAATCTGTGCTTTCGGATGAAAATGGCCTGAAATTTCACCTTGCGGCCGATCCTGGGCGATGTGACGAAAGACGAGAGGGCCGCACTGCCATTCGACCAGATGAGAGCCCCCCATCTCGATCGGGCCGGGATCGTGATTGCCTTCGATCCATATCCATTGGCGCCCGGCCTGCAAAGTCGCAATCCTCAACCCTTCTGCGTCGGGCAAGGCTTGGGCCGCTTCGAGATCGTCAAAGCTGTCACCTAGGCAGATGACGGTTTCGGCGTTGGTGTGTTCCAGATCGCGGGCCAGCCGGTCAAGCGTTTCGCGACTGTCATAAGGCGGCAGCGTAGCCCCGCGCCGACGGGCCATACGTTCGGATTTTCCCAGATGCAGGTCCGAAACACAGAGCAGTCGCCGCGCCGGCCACCATAATGCGCCAGACGGCAACGCATCGAGTTGCTGGCCTGCAAAGGAAAACTTGCACACGTTCATGATACGTTCTTGACCTGATTCCACATCTTGCGCAAGGGGCTCAAAGCTGGTCCAACCCGGCGGCTTCCAGCAGGCGTGCGCTTTCTTCTGCAAGCAGCCTTTCTTCGGCGGCCCCTTTGACAGGCACCTTTCCGACCTCAAGAAACAGCGGCGCGGCCAGTGGGGAAACGCGGTCTAGACGCAGCAGGTCGACGCGGTCGCCGATGCGCGCCAGCATTGCCTCGATCCGACCGAAGTCAACCAACCCGCGCATGGCTTCTTCGCGGGTGATCTGCATCAACAGATGATCGGGATCATATTTCAGCAAAGTGTCATAGAGAATATCCGACGAAAACGTGGCTTGCCGCCCGGTTTTCCGTTGCCCGGCCATGTTGCGTTCGATCAGACCGGCAATCGTGGCCGACGCGCGAAAGGTACGCTTCATGACTGCGTTGCCTGCCAGCCATGTGTCCAGCCCGTCACGCAGCGCTTCGGGTTGAAACAAAGGGCGTGGGTCAGTGACCGCATCCAAACCCCAAATCAGCGTGGCATAGTCTGTGGCGACAAACCCCAGCGGCGCCAAACCGGTATCCTCCATCCGCTTGGTCAACAGCAGCCCAAGTGTTTGTTGCGCGTTGCGGCCGGCGAATCCGTACACGCACAGATGCTCTCGCCCGTCGCTTGGAAAGCTTTCGATCAGCAGACGATCGCGTTGAGGCAGGCGGGACATTTGGCGCTGCAAGTCCAGCCAATCAGCCGTATGGGAAGGCAGGTGCGGCCAGTCAGTTTGGGCGAACATGCGCAGAATGCGGTCGCTGAGTCGCGTTGAGGTCGCAAATTTCGTGCCCGAGAAGGTCGCGATCTTTGGTTTGCGATCGGCGCGACGGCTGACTTCGACCACCATTTCGCGCAGACCTTCATACCGTACGATCTGTCCGCCGATCAGGAAGGTATCGCCGGGGGTCAGCGAAGCAGCAAAGGCTTCCTCGACTTCGCCCAACGGTTTACCGCCACGGCTGCGTTTAAGGCGAACTTTGAGTGTATCCGTGTCCTGAATCGTGCCCAGATTCATGCGAATACGCGACGCTGCGCGAGGATCGCGCAATTGCCATTGCCCGTCGGCACGCTTCTGCAACCTTTGCCATCGATCATAGGCGCGCAAGGCGTAGCCGCCGGTGGCACAGAAATCCAGACAGGCGTCAAATTCCGGTCGGGTCAACTGTGCGTAAGGTCCGGCGGATGTCATCTCGGCATATAGATCATCAGCGTCAAAGGGCCCGGCACAGGCCGCAATCAGAATGTGCTGGCACAACACATCGCGGGGGCCGGGGCCTCGGGGTTCTCCGTCCAGTTCATGGGCTTTGGCAGCCTCGAGCGCAGCGACGCATTCGACAACCTCAAAACGGTTCGCAGGAACCAGCAGCGCCTTGGAAGGCGCGTTGTAGCGGTGGTTGGCCCGACCAATCCTTTGCACCAGCCGCTTGACGTTCTTGGGCGCACCGATCTGAATCACCAAATCGACATCGCCCCAATCAATGCCCAGATCGAGGCTGCCGGTGCAGACGATGGCGCGCAATTCGCCACGCACCATCGCGGCCTCGACCCGCTCGCGTTGCTGCCGGTCGAGGCTGCCGTGATGGATGCCGATGGGTAGGCCGTCGTCATTCGCCAGCCACAGATTGTGAAAGTATATCTCGGCCTGCGCGCGGGTGTTGTGAAAAATCAGAGTGGTCTTGTGCCGCCGGATCTGGTCCAGCACAGCCGGAATCGAATAGGCCGCGCCTCCGCCGGACCAGGGCGGCATTTCCGTTGTTTCCAACATCTGGATGTCCGGGTCCGGGCCGGGATCGGCCTGCACGATCTGGCAGGGGTCCGGGTGGCGCGCCAGAAAGCCGGCTATTGCCGCGGGGTCTTCGACTGTGGCTGACAGGCCTACACGACGCAGACCTGGGTTGAGGCGGTGAAGACGTGCCAGGGCCAGCATCAGCTGATCGCCGCGCTTGCTTTCCGCCAGCGCGTGGACTTCGTCGACGATGATCCGCTGTACCCCATCGAACATGCGCGCCGCATCCTCGTAAGATGTCAGTAGTGCCAGACTTTCCGGTGTGGTCAGCAGGATATGGGGCGGATCAGCCCTTTGGCGTTTTTTCTGCGTGGCCGAGGTGTCACCGGTGCGATCCTCGATCCGGATGGGCAGGCCGATCTCTTCCACCGGGGTGCGCAGGTTACGTTTGATATCCGCTGCCAGCGCCTTGAGCGGCGAGACATAGAGCGTATGCAAACCGTTGTGGCCACCGTCGGCCAGCTCGGACAGGGAAGGCAGAAATCCGGCCATGGTCTTGCCGCCACCCGTTGGGGCGATAAGGAGGGTTGCCGGCTCCTTCGCCCGGTCGAACATCTCTTTCTGATGCGGGTGGATGGACCAGCCTTTGGAGGAGAACCACGTACCAATCCGAGCGGGAATCTGCGTCATGGTTGCAGATTACCCGCCCGGAGGAGGGATTGGCACGGCGTTATTTGACGATTTTCTCGTCTTTTACGAACATGTTGGCCCAGGCACGGTCAATCAGGTCCGGACTCATCTGATAAGGGATGCCTTCGAACTCGCAGATCGAGATCATCTGATCAATCAGGAAGATCGGTTGGTAGTTGGCATAAATATTGTTGATAGTCGGGTACTTGACCTTCAACAGGTGTACCAAGGCCGCCTCGTCCAGTGGCATACCTCGTTTGCGGGCCACCATGGCAAAGATTTTCAGGAAGTTCTCCTGATTGGGGCCGTCAATCTTGATCTTGAAGAAGATCCGGCGCAAGGCCGCTTGGTCGAAGATCTCATTGGGGTGGAAGTTGGTCGAGAAGATGACCAGCGTGTCAAACGGAACTTCGAACTTTTCACCTGATTGCAGGCCGAGGATATCCTTGTTTTCTTCAAGCGGGACAATCCAACGGTTGACCAGCGCCTGCGGCGGTTCGGCCTGACGGCCAAGGTCATCTACGATGAAAATGCCACCGGTGGATTTCAGCTGCAACGGGGCCTGATAGGTTCTGGCGGTCGGGTTATAGACCAGATCCAACATACTGAGCGAGAGCTCACCACCGGTTACGACGGTGGGGCGTTCACACTGAACATAGCGAGAATCGAACCGCTTGCGACGGCGCAGGCTGTTGGGGTCGTCCGGCTCCTGTTCGATCGCCGTGTGCACGATCGGGTCATAGACCGTGATCACCTGACCTGCATATTCGATAGCATAGGGCACATAGACGTTATCACCCAACGCATCCCGGATGCCGTTCGAGATCGAGGATTTACCGTTGCCCGGAGGACCGTACATCAGAATCGACCGGCCCGCGCTAACCGCCGGGCCCAGATGGTCCAGCAGGCTGTCGGGCAGAACGAGATGACCCATTGCGCCAACCAGTTGCTCTCGCGTGACTTGAATATTTCGGATCGACTGGCGTTTGACCTGCTCGCGATAGACATCCAGCGGCACCGGCATCGCGCCGAAATATTCGGATTGGCTCAGCGCATCCAGCGCACGGGCCTTGCCTGCATCGGTCAGCTGATACCCCATCTCATTGCCGCTGTTGGCGTTCAGTGTCCCGGTCGCTTCAAGCAGTTTCTGATCGCGCGCGATATCGACCAGTTCCTGAGTTACCGATCCCGGGAGACAGATCGCTTCGGCCACTTCAGATACCGTGCTCGCGTTTTTGCGAAAAACCGTCTTCAGAAGGATGTCCCGCATCATTACAAGCGGAAGCTTCATTTCGCCCAAACCCTTGGGGGCAGGGGGGGCCATAACAGAGGAATTCTGCATATTCATGCGCGGTGCTCGTCCATCAATTTGTCACGCCAAGAACCCGAAAAAGGGCGTCTTGAAGAAAAATGAACCAGCTTTGTGGCGGGACAAAGGCAGCGACAAGGCGCGCTGATGATAGTTTACGATCCGAGAACAGTACCCAAAATCAGGTACATGGCCAATGATCCGCCCAGGGCGAAACCCATCGGAAACTGCTTGCCCCGGCTCCAGCTTTCCCAATGCGGCGCGATCGTGCGCAGCCTTGTGATTTTGGCCAAACGATGTGTGACCACGGCAGCCAGAACACACGCGGTCAGGATCATCAGTATAATTCTCAGATCGCCCAGCCAGACAAACGCCGAAGCGGCGGCCAGAAATTTGGCATCGCCAGCGCCCATGGTGCCCGCGGCATTCAGGAAGATGCCAATAACCAAAACCACGACAATATGCAGCAATTGCCAGAAATAGATCGGCATAGACACGGTGACCGGCCCCAGATTGCCGCTGAGGCTGCCTGTAGACCAGGGTGGAATGGCGATCAGACCTATCACGATGTAAACCAGCGTAAGCGCAAGGACTGCATGGTTCTTGATCCGCATCTCACGCATATCCGTGAAGGCCACGTAAAAGCAGATCGGCAGCACAAACGGCAGAAACCAGGCCGCTGCCACTGCGGGTATTTGCATGTGTCAGGCCCCTTCAAGTGCCCGAAGCGAGCGGACCGCCTCGTCGAAATGCTGCGGGTGGGTTGAAATGGCTTCGCGGAACAGGTTCTTGGCGGTGGTTATATCGCCCTGTTTGACTGCCGAAATACCCATCGTGTTGAGCAGACGCGCCCGCTCGACCTGAGTCATCGGGACGACTGGCAGGCTGTAGTTGCCTTGCGCCGATCGGGCCAAAACCAGGTTGTTCTTGGCGGTAAACAGCGAATTGTCCTGTCGGATCGCTTCCGAGAACAACCGCTCGGCTTCGGCGTATTCGCCGCGGGTCAATTTGGAATATCCCCAGTTGTTCATCACACTGCCCGGACGCGTCGTCAGCCCGACAGCGGTTTCATAGAAATGATCCGCGCGTTTCCACTCTTTCCGGGAATCCGCAACGACTGCCTCGAGGCGATACCTTTTGAAAGTTTCAAAGGTGGGGGGAACCGAATCCAGAACCGTTTTGGCCTGCGACCAGTCGCCGTTTCGGACCAAGGCGTCCGCGTATTCAACCTTGTCCGCGGCGTTCGAGCCCTTCATCGTTGTGACGCGCTTCCATGCGGTCACGGCCTCGGTCGTGCGTTTGGCGCGGCCCAAAGAAATTGCCAGTCCGCGCTGAAGATCGATCCGGTCCGGGTTCTTGAGTGCCGCACCATGGAAATAGGTCACCGCCTCGTTTGGATCTGCGGCGCTCAGAAGCACATCGTTCAGGTTTGTTTCGTCAATGACGTTCACTTCCTGAAACGTTCGTTCAACCTTTTCCTCTTCGGTTTCCTTTGCACAGGCCGAAAGGATCATACCACTGATAACAACAGTCGGAATCAAGAATTGCTGGCGCATTTTTTGCGTCCTTTACTGCTCTCGCCTCAATTACTGGATCTTGCGTAGCGTGAATTGCCCGTCGCCAAGCTGCTCCAGTGTGTATTCTTGTTGTTCTTGTGGGGTATTATTAACAGGATTTTCCATTTTTGCGAGCGCTAAGCGCAGATTGTCCCGGATTGCGTCACTTTCGCCATTGTCCAGCGCATAGGCCCGCTGAAACACTTGCGCGGCCTCGGGGTATTCCTGTTTTTCCATCAGTAGGACACCGAGATTGTTCCAGGCCACCGGCCAGTCCGTGTCGTCTTCGACGGCTCTGCGCAGCAGTTTTTCGGCCTGTCCCAAGCGGCGTAGCCCCACATTTGCGGTACCCAGAGAGGTTAGGACCTGGGGCGTCATACCCTGTTCAAGCGCGGCCCGGGTAAAGGTATCAAGCGCCAGTTCGTATTCTCCGGCGGCCATCAATCTGTTTCCGACCTCGATGTTGTCCTCTGCCTGACCCTTGGCGTCAATTCCCGGTGCATCCAATCCGTTGGATGACAGGCCTTCTGTGCAAGAAGCCACCATGGCAAAAACCATGGTGGCCCGGAGCATTCGGCGAAACCCGGAAGGGAAGCACCTGAATTCAGCTTTCATATGGTTCTATCCGACCTAGCGTCCAAAACTCGAAATAACATTCGCCGACGGGCCAACCAGAATAATCAGCAGCGGTGGGACCGTCAGCATCATTGTGACAAGAGTCATCTTGGTCGGCAACTTGTTCGCGGCCTCCTCGGCGCGCATCACGCGTTTGTCGCGCATCTCGCCGGCGTAAACCCGCAATGCCTCGGCAATCGATGTACCAAATGTCGCCGATTGGATCATAACGGTGACAAAAGAGTTCACATCCTGCACACCACATCGCACGCCGAAATCACGCAGGACGGTGTCCTTGTCCTTACCAGCCTTCATTTCGTGCGCGACAGTTTCGAATTCCTGCGCGATATCCGGATACGACGCACTCATTTCGCTGGCAACGCGAACGATGGCCTGATCAAGCGATTGGCCGGCCTCGACACAGACCAGCATCAAATCGAGCGTATCAGGAAAGCCAGCGGTAATTGCTTCCTTCCGTTCTTCAACCCTGCGCGTGATCCAGTATTTTGGAGCGAAATAGCCAATCGCACCGGGGACAAGCACTCGGATCATCATCTGTGTTCCGGTAAATTCCTGGCCGCCGGAAAAGACCGTGACCAGCAGAACACCAATGAAAATACCAAGGATACCCAAGGAAAACTGCGCAAAGTGGAAGAACCGAACCGAATCCTTCGACCTGTAGCCCGCTTGGCGCAGCTTCAGCTCGACGGCCGAGTATTCTTCTTCGTTTTTGGGCTCAAGGAATGTAGCAAACTTCTCAAGCTGCTCGTTTCGGCTTGAGTTTCGAAGCTGCTCTTTCTTCCCTTTTTTCTGCTTGGGAGGAGCCGCATTCGATCTTTGCAGTTTCTTCAGCGGGTCTTCCGGCTGCTTCATCATCAGCGTGACAGCGACCAGAACCATAAGCAGGCCAAGTACGCCGACAATGATAAGAGGGCCGAATTCGCCCAGGTGCTGGGTTAACAGGTCATTGATGCTGGTCAGGAATTCCATTGTGCTGCCCTCAGACCTTGATGTTGGTGATGATTTTCATGACGATCAGGTTCAATGTCAGCAAGATGGCGACAACAAAACACGCGGGAATAAACCATGGGTGATCCAGCACCTCGTCGTAATAGCCCGGGTCTTTGACCAGGATGAAAATCAGACAGGCAACGGGAAACCCGGACAGGAACTTGCCGGACCATTGTGCCTCGGCCGTAATCGCCTTGACGCGACGGAACAGGCGAAAACGAGCGCGGATCACCTTTGCCAATCCGGCCAGAATTTCGGCAAGGTTGCCGCCGGATTGCTGCTGAATACCCACGGCTACGGCAAGAAAGCGCATATCCTGCATGTCCAATCGTTCAGCCATGTCCTTCAGCGCCTCGCCCACATCGCGACCATAGGCACATTCATCAGCGATAACGCCAAATTCGGTTCCCAGCGGATCCTGAACTTCGTTTGCAACCACCTGAATCGTCGACACAAATGGATTGCCAACACGCAGAGATCGAACCATCAGCTCAACCGCATCGGGCAGTTGTTCTTCAATCATACCCATGCGTTTCTTGGCCTTGTGGTTGACCCAGGCGTAAACGCCGCCGATGCCGATTGCGATGGAAACAACGATACGAAGTGCCGTGTCCGTAGCGGTGCCAATGCTCAAACCGACAAAGGCCATGGCTGATACCAGACCCATGATCATGATCAATTGACGTGGAGAGAACGCGATTGCAGCCTTTTGCGCCTTGTCAGCAAGAAGTGAGTACAGAGGAATGCTCTGCGATTTCATATGCTGCTGCATCTCTTTGCGCAGCTGCTCCAGCACCTGTTCGCGTCCGGCACCCTTTTCCAGCATATCCAGGCGTCGGTTGACCCGGCTGTTCAGGCTGATGGACTTGCCGAAGGCGACAAGATAGATGCCCTCGACCAAGGCAAGAACCCCCACAAAGATGGCGACATAAATGATCGCCTCCATAGGCAATTGCATACCCGGTTCTCCTACATTGTGGTTGGGTCGTAGATGGACGCTGGCAGGTCAAAGCCCCACAGACGGAAACGTTCCGAATAGTGGCTGCGGACGCCGGTGGCGGTGAAATGCCCGATGATCTTGTTGTCTGGTGTCAGGCCAACGCGTTGAAAACGAAAGATTTCCTGCATGGAAATCACGTCACCTTCCATCCCGGTGATCTCGGTGATCGAGGTCATCCGGCGTGAACCATCCTGTAGGCGGCTGGCCTGTACGATCAAGTTCACAGCCGAGGCGATCTGACTGCGGACCGCCTTAATCGGCATTTCGATCCCGGCCATCGCGATCATGTTTTCCAGACGTGAAATGCCGTCACGGGCCGAGTTGGCGTGAATCGTGGTCATTGATCCGTCGTGACCGGTGTTCATGGCCTGCAACATGTCGATGACCTCGGCGCCGCGTGTCTCACCCACGATGATGCGGTCAGGACGCATACGCAGGGCGTTTTTCAGACAGTCGCGCGGGCTGACTTCACCTTTGCCTTCCACGTTGGGCGGGCGGCTTTCCATCCGACCCACATGCGTCTGTTGCAGTTGAAGTTCAGCCGTGTCCTCGATGGTCAGGATCCGCTCGGCATCGTCGATGAAGCTGGACAGGGCGTTGAGCGTGGTTGTTTTACCCGAACCCGTACCCCCGGAAACGATGATATTCAGTCGGGTGGACACGGCGGCCTGCAAATACGCGGCCATTTCTTCGGTGAACGCACCGAAATTGACCAGATCATCAATGCCCAGCTTGTCTTTCTTGAATTTACGAATGGAAACAAGCGATCCGTCCACCGCGATCGGAGGCACCATGGCATTGAAACGCGATCCATCGGCGAGACGGGCGTCAACATACGGATTGGATTCATCGACGCGGCGGCCCACGGCGGACACGATCTTGTCGATGATCCGCATCAGGTGCTTCTCATCCTTGAAGGTAATGTCGCTGAGTTCCAGCTTGCCGGCACGTTCCACAAAAATCTGTTGTGGACCATTCACCAGAATATCGTTGACCGAATCGTCCTGAAGCAGCGCCTCGAGCGGGCCGAGACCCGTTACCTCGTCATACAGTTCCTTGTTCAGTTGGGACCGGTCTTCGCGGTTCAGAACAATGTTTCTTGTTTCCAGAACTTCGCTGGCGATAGCACTGATTTCAGTGCGCAACTCGGCTTCGCCGGCGTTTTCCAGCGCTGCCAGGTTCAGGTTCTCCAGCAGCTCGCGGTGCAGTTCGATCTTGATCTCACCCAACCGCTCCTTGCGTTTGCGGTCTTTGTCTGAACTTGCGACCTCACCTGCAATCTTTTTCACGGGTTTGCGCGCCACCGCGGTCGCAACAGGTGTCGCCTGTGCAGAAGACGCCGTTGTTTCAGCCGGTTGTGCCGGCGTTTTGACGGGCTGCGCTGCAGGTTGCTTTTTGTATCTTGAAAACACGGCTTATCCCCCCTTTGGGATGATGTTACGCAGCTTCTTCGGCACTGCTGCCGAGGCTGTGAAGCGACTTCGCCAGCTTTGCGATTTCCCGGCGCAACGGGTTCTTGGCGGCCGCATTTGCCAGAGGCAGACCATGATCCCCACTTTGCATGACCGGTTTGCCACCATCAGGCAGCAGCAGGTCGATGGAGATTCCAAGACTTTCCCCCATGCGTTTCACGCGGCTTTTCCCGTTCAGATCAGTAAATTTCGGCGCTCGGTTCAACGCAAAACGCAGCTTGTTGAATGGCAGTTCCTCTGCCTGCAACGCACGCTTCAGACGCAGGGCATTCTGGGCGGACCGCATGTCCAGCTCGATCAGGGCGAAATACACATGGGCGGCCTGCAAAACTGTTTCCGACCACAGGACCAGCGTTTTTGGCATGTCGACAATGACATAGTCGAAATGCGCGCGCGCCATGTCGATCACGCGCTGAATGTCTTCCGGAGTGATCAAGTCCAGTGGCACCATGTCGGAGGGTGCGGTTAAAACCTGAAGCTTTTCTTCATATGTTTGAAGGGCTTGCGAGAATACTTCGCTGTCCATCGCATCGGTGTCCGACAGCATTTCAAACACGGTCTCGCGTCGCGGCAGATCCAGATAGGTGGAAACAGTCCCGTATTGCAGGTCCAGATCAATCAGACACACGGTCGGCGCGTCTTTGTCAGAGGCACATGCCAGTTCCCAAGCCAGGTTAACGGCCAGTGTCGTTGCACCGACACCACCTGCCAGGCCCTGAACGACAAACAAAGCGCCTTCTTTGGACGCGCCGCCGGCCAAAGGAACGGCGGCTGCTTGCGCAACGGCAACCGGGTCGGGCTGCTTCATACGCTCAATGGCTTCCTGCAATTCGCCTTCGGGAAGAGGATAGGGCACGAACTCGTCAGCACCCTTGCGTAGCAGTTGGTGCAGGGATGCCGGAGTAACATCCTCGGCGATCAGAACGACTTTTACTTTCTTTTCATTGGCTTGAGTGATTATCTCACCTAGCAGAGAAAGGTTGTCTTCGTCTTCTCCGTCGATCGCCAGTGCTACGAATTCCAGCGTTTCTGCTTCGGGTTGGCTGAAAAAGGCCAACGCTTCTGCAAATCCCAGGTCTCCCCAGCGTTCGCCCAAGATGGCTTCCATGTCTTCGATCAGAAGGTCGAAATTCTGAACATCCCGACTGATGGTGCAGGCCAAGATTGCAGTATTGTCGTCTTGCGGCGTCGCGCTGGTCATAAACACTATCCTCGTCGTGAGGGCTCAGCATGTCATATGAACGAAATCCGCCAGATTGATGTGCTGTCGCCCCAATACGGTCAAATTTGGCCGCAGGTCACCCTATTGTTCACAATGTTGCTTTGAAGTTGGGCGAGAATTGGGCGCAAAAGAACCAATTGTAGGGAAATGGGCGACGATGTCGCCCATTTCAAACGTATTATCCACCGCTGCCAGCGTCTTGGGCGTTCACTTCCTGAATCTGGCTTACAGCGGTCGCACTTTCCACGTATTCGCGGTAAATGATCTGAGCGTACTTGCCGTCCAGAAGCTGCGGGTTGCGATCAACGAATCCCGAAACTTCAGTGACCGTTCTGCGATTCCTGCGATCCCGGTTTTGCGTTGCGATCAGCGGTTGCGTTTTGCCAAACGATACCACCGCCTCAAGCCGTGAGCGCGAGATACCCTGCTGCCCCAAAAACGCGACAACTGCTTGCGCGCGGCGAAGGCCAAGACTTTTGTTGTAGCTGGCCGACCCCACAGCATCCGTATGTCCGTAAACGCGGAACCGGGCCTCGGGGAACTGCTTGATCCAGTCAGCCTGTTGCAAAAGGATGCGCTGAGCCGAAGCATCCAGTTGCGAGCTGTTGAACGCAAAGTTCACCTGGCTGGGTACATCCGCGGCAAACCGGCGGCTGAGAATCTGCGCGTAGGTCAATTCGCCGCTTTGTACCTGGACGTTGTTGAGCGTCGCGTTTCCGAAAGTGCCTGTATCGATCTCGTACCCGGCCTCGCGGGTGCATGCGGCGACAGCGACCGAAAGACCCAGTGTGATGATCCACTTATGCATTGGTCCTATCCTCCTGATCAATCTAGGACGTAGCCGTAGGAGCTGCCGAAGTTCTGCTTGGCAACTTCTGACGCTCCGCCGGCGCCCGTGCGCTGTGTGCGCGCCACCTGGCCGTTCAAGAACAAGTCAAATTCGCTGGGCGGTTTGACCCGATCGGTTGGAAGCGCAAGAGTTTCGCCCCGAGTCGGTGAAACCAGATGCGCGGTGATGATAACGACGAGTTCACTTTGCTCGCGCTGGTAGTTGGCGCTGCGGAACAACGCGCCCAGAACCGGCACATCCCCCAACCATGGAATCTGGTTGCTCAGATCCGCGAAATCGTCCTGGATCAGGCCTGCAATGGCAAAGCTTTCACCATCGCGAAGTTCAATCGTTGTTTTTGCCCGACGGGTGATGAAACTAGGAACCGAATCCCCGTTGATGGTAAAATCCGAGCTATTGTCGATACTTGAAACAGCCGTGCCCATCTCAAGGTTGATCAGATCGCCATCCACGACGCGCGGGATGAAGTCCATTTCAACGCCGAAGGCCTTGTATTCGATGGCCACAACGCCGTCATCCTGCGGTACCGGGATGGGAACTTCGCCACCGGCTAGGAACGATGCCTCCTGGCCGGACAGCGCGGACAGATTCGGCTCGGCCAGGCTGCGGGCCAGCCCCTTGGTTTCCAGAGCTTCCAGCAACAGGCGAACCTGCGTCGAACCCGCGCCAAACCCAAACAGGATGGCACCGGTATTGGCCTGAACTGCCGGAATGTTGTTCGCCAAAGCGTTGTTCAGTGCGAACTGGTTGTTGAGCGTGTTAAAGCCTCCGGTAACGTCGCTTCCACCGAAGCCAAGCGACGCTGTCAGGCTTTTGGCGACCGAGCGGTTCATCTCTGCAAAGCGGACCTTCAGCATGACCTGCTGCACACCACCGACCGACATCAGGTTCGAGACACGCTCGGGGGCATACCGTTCAGCCAGTTCCAGCGCGCGCGCCAGTTTGGCCGAGCTGGAGATCGTACCGGACAAAACTATGCCATCATTGGCTGTGCGAACCTCGATGGGTTCGTTGGGCAGGATTTGACGCAGACGTTCCTTGAATTCTGTAACATCCGGTGCGACCCGGACGCGGACATTGGCCAAAAGATTGCCCGCGCCGTCAAACAGTGTCAGCGTGGTCAGGCCAGGCGCCTTGCCCAGAACATAGATCGTGCGCTCCGACAACGACGAGATGTCTGCAATACCGGCATTGGCAATGCTGAGCTCTGCGAAAGGTTGTTCGCTTTCTACGACAATTGCGCGGTTCATCGGGACGTCCAGTGTTTCCACAGTCCCTTTTTTCACCACGCGCAAAGTTTCAGCCCAGGCGGTGTCGCCAATGGGGCCCATAACAAGCGACAACCCCAGCAGGGTTGCGCTGATCCAGGTACGTATTGTCATGTGACCTGCCTCTCCGATCACGCCTCGTTTTTTGGGTCTTATGCCCTATGGAAGGAGAGACTGCGCGAAATCCGAATTTATTGCAATAATCAATGGTTTCCGTAAGTTTCCTTATGTGGGGAATTGGCAACATCCGCCAAAAAATGAGCCGCACCAAGGGCGCGGCTCTGAACCTGTAACGTTCTGAATTGGCGTCAATTTGTGCAGGGGATAGGCACATTTACAATTTCGCCACCGCGGCGAATACGTGTTGTGCATACCCTTTCGGCTTTTGCTTCTGGTTCCGGCGCGGCTTCTTGAATTCCCAACAGCTTGCGCTGATCCACTTCAATCGTAGAGGCAACGGACTCATCCTGCACCCCAACCAAAGCCAAGGAAAGACGCCCCGTGTTCTGAGCCTGTGCCAGTGCCGCGACTTGTTCAGGTGTGGCTGCGACCGTGACTGTACGTGCAATGGTTGTGTTGGTGACGTCTGAACCAGCGGTCTGATCGACGGCAATAAGCTGCACGTTGGTTTCGATCAGGCGGGTAATTCCGCCGCTGTTCCCTTCGATGGTTCCACTGGAACCGGTCCAATAGATGTCGACACTGTCGCCGGGCCGCAGGAATCCTGAAACGCCAGAAGCTACGTCAACGCTGATCGCGAAGGCACGCATACCTTTTTCCAGACGTGACGTCAGGCCAGCTTTTTCGCCAGGACGAGTGATCTTGACCTCCATGATCGCTTCGTCTTTTTCCATTGCCCTCAAAACGAAACGTTCATTTGCGCCGCTTTCGGGGAACAGGGCTGTGAGCTCTGTGAATGTACCTTCCGGAATCGCGTTTTCCGGCCAGTCAACTGCGCGGATATCTTCCTCCGTCAGTCGCTCGCCGTATTTTAGGGCGCGGTTCGACACCAATACAGTGACTGTCGGAACAACATCGACTTTGGCATTGGCCAGAGCCTCTTCCGCAGCAAGCCTTTGGCGTGCCAGTTCACTTTGGTAAGCCGCGATATAGTTTCGCGCCATGTATACGGCGCCCCCGGCCAGTGCAACGCCGACAATCAGGACAAGTCCGAAAACTGCTCGCATGCGTGTACCTCATTCTTTTGTTTGGTCGAATACTTAGCGGCCAAGGAACCACATTGAAACAGCCTATTTGCTAACCGCAAATTGTGTCGAAATGTGGGACAAAAATGCCTGATTGTCAGATTTCTGCGCCTTCTTCCGCACAATTCCGCATGGTTATTGTTACCTTTCCAATGATTGCCAGCGGACCGAGCGTAACAAAACAACGCTGCACCCAACGGGCGCAGCGCTTTGCTTCGAAAGGGTTAAGCAAGACGTTTTTGGAAACCAGCCAGAGCGCGCACCAGCTGCAACTTAGCCGCCGCCGCCGGCAGTTCCCGCCGTGATAATACCAGAAGGTGCAGTATTCGAGCCGGTGCTGACGACGGCGCTGTTCATGGCCCCGTTGATATTGCCGCCCATGCTGTCGACGCTTGAGCTTATTACAAGGTAGGTCGCGCCCGACAATCCTATGACCACTGCGGTCAACACCACCCAGTCAACTGTCACCGCTCCTGCTTCGTCAGATTTGAACTGATTAAGGAACCTTAACATGTGCTTATCTCCAAATACGTCGCGTCAGTGCTAACAACAGGTTGGCCTAAAACTGGTTCGCATGGATGGCGAAAGTTGGGCTAAATATTGATTTCGTAGGGAAATTTTGAGCTCCTACCAGGTTTCGCGCGTTAGTCGAATTGATTGGAGCAGAAGAAACGCGGCAATTACAGCAAAACGCCATGATCGTCGCGATTGCCTTCACAACTTGCGCGCGGGCAGGCTCCAGCGAACTTGGGATGGAGCAGTTTCAGATCATAAAAAAGGCCGCGCCCGATGAGCGCGGCCTTGGAAATTCTCTAGATCAGCAACTTAGTTGCTTTTGCCTTCGCCGGTGATACCACCTGTCGCGGTGTTGCTGCCGGTGCTCAGCGATGCGGCGTTCAGCGCTTCGTTTACGCCGGTTGCCAGGCCAGTGGCGCCAGCCGAGATCTGCTGATAAGCAACGGCGGCCAGGCCGATGACTGCTGCGGTCAGAACAACCCAGTCAACTGTTACTGCGCCGTCTTCGTCTTTGCGGAAGTTCTTGATGAACTTGATCATGTTACGTCCCTCCTAAAGGATCAAAAAGAGTTTAACAAACCTAGGCGTCTTTCAGAGCTTTCTCTCTCAGTCCGCTCATGTCCGTCTCGGTATGGGACTATGTTTGACCGTTGGGCGTGGCAGGAATTGGGCCAAACACAGATTTTTTTTCGCACGGCTTAACTTTTTGGTTATATTTTTTATAACATCATGAAAATAAAAGATAAAAAAATCACAACGATTGAAGCAAAGGCTCTATAGCGATGCAAAATTGCGCCAAATGAGGCGAAACTGCCCCATTTCGCTTTGTTTTTCTGGCCTTGCGGGAAGATTCGGGGTTCAAATCGCCTAAAAAGAAAACATGAGGCAGGCAAATGAACCTCCGGAACGCACTTCAATGCGCCGGTGTGCTGGCGTTTCTGATATCGGGCACCGCATCTGTGAATGCGACCGAGACAGAGCCGCGCGGCGTATACAAGCGCGTCAAAGCCCCAAAACCCGGTGAACGTCCGCGTGTGACCGTGCAGATTACTCCGGAAGAACACGCAGCTAACCCTTCAGCGCCCAGCACGGGCACTGAACTGGTAGTCCCGGAAATTATCGCGCGTACCAAAGTCGCCCCGCTGCCAGCGCCGGGTGCGGAAGTCAAACGAGATCCCAAAGGATCGTACAAGGCTTTCTGGAACCGGATTTCACCGCACATTGATGAAGGCGGGGCCGGGCGGCTTGACGCGGCGATCAACGCCCTGGCCGCAACCAACGTGAGATCACCGCGACTGCAATCGCTGCAAGATATCGCAAAGGAACGCGGGATCGATATCCTCCGTTCCACTGTGGGAACTAATGTTTCACCTGCGCTGGTGCTTGCGGTCATCTCGGTGGAATCGGCCGGACGTGCAGACGCGGTCAGTTCCGCAGGCGCACAGGGGCTTATGCAATTGATGCCCGCGACAGCGGCCAGATTCGGGGTAAAGGACAGCCTTAAGCCCTCTGAGAACATTGCGGGCGGTGTGAAATACCTCAACTGGCTGATGGAAGAGTTCGGGAATGATCCAATACTTGTATTGGCTGGATACAACGCGGGAGAGGGGGCCGTGCGCAAACACAGCGGCGTGCCACCCTATGCTGAAACTCGGGACTACGTGCCAAAAGTCCTCGCCGCGTTTCAGATCGCGCGGGCTTTGTGCGCAACGCCGCCAGACCTGATTTCTGATGGCTGTGTTTTTCAGACGTCCAACTAATAAGGCCCGCCGTGATCCGGCGGGCCTTTCCATTTGATCAGGAAACGATTGTCGCTTCCGTTGCGGCGCGCAGCTCATCTTCGCTGACGCCTTCCGCCAGTTCGACGATTTTCAGACCGCCTTCAACCACATCCAGCACACCCAGATTGGTGATGATGCGATCCACGACGCCCTTTCCGGTCAGTGGCAGGGTGCATTCCTTCAGGACCTTGCTGTCGCCATGCTTGTTGGTGTGATCCATCACGACAATCACTCGGCCGACGCCTGCAACCAGGTCCATCGCGCCGCCCATGCCCTTCACCAGCTTGCCGGGTATCATCCAGTTTGCCAGATCGCCCTTCTCATCCACTTCCATGGCACCCAGAATCGCCGCAGCGATCTTGCCACCGCGGATCATGGCGAAGGATGTGGCACTGTCGAAATAGGCCGTGCGGGACAGTTCGGTGATCGTCTGCTTGCCTGCATTGATAAGGTCCGGGTCTTCTTCGCCCTCAAAGGGGAAGGGGCCCATGCCCAGCATGCCGTTTTCCGATTGCAGAGTGATGTCCTTGTCACCCACATAGTTTGCCACCAGCGTCGGGATCCCGATGCCCAGGTTCACATACATGCCGTCTTCCAGTTCCTCTGCCGCGCGTGCGGCCATCTGATTGCGGTCCCAGGGCATTATGCTTCCTCCTTCTTGCGGGTGGTGCGCTGTTCGATGCGCTTTTCGTGTTCGCCCTGAATGATGCGATGCACATAGATACCGGGCAGGTGGATGCAGTCGGGGTCCAGCGAACCGCGCGGAACGATCTCTTCCACTTCGGCAACGCAGATCTTGCCACAAGTCGCAGCAGGAACGTTGAAATTACGGGCGGTCTTGCGGAAAACCAGATTGCCGGTGTCGTCAGCCTTCCAAGCTTTGACGATGGCCAGATCGGCAAAAATGCCTTCTTCCAGAATGTAGGTCTCGCCGTTGAAGTCCTTGTGCTCTTTCCCTTCGGCGATCACGGTGCCGACGCCGGTCTTGGTGTAGAAGCCCGGGATGCCCGCCCCACCGGCGCGCATCCGTTCGGCCAGTGTTCCCTGGGGGTTGAATTCCAGTTCCAGCTCACCGCTCAGATACTGGCGCATGAACTCGGCGTTTTCACCGACATACGAGCTGATCATCTTTTTCACCTGCTTGGTCTGCAACAGGATGCCGATCCCGAAATCGTCCACACCGGCATTGTTCGACGCAAAGCTCAGGTCTTTGACGCCCGAGTCCCTGATGGCCTCAAGCAACAGTTCCGGAATTCCGCAGAGGCCAAACCCGCCTGCGGCAATCAGCATGCCATCCGACAGCACCCCATCGAGCGCCTCGGTGGCATTGGCATAGACTTTCTTCATGGAAAACTCCCCCAATGACATGGTGATGGGCTGGTTGTGCCGCCGTGTCACGGGGAAGTCAATGAAACCAAGGGGGAGGTGGTATTTCTACCAGTGAAATGAGCTGTTGCAATGAACCGGACGGTTCAGCATAAGCGCCGTACCTTTATAGGAGATTGAAAACATGGAACGAATTTGGGTCGGAACGGTCGCAGGTGTTGCGCTTTTGGCTATGTCAGCCTGTGAGCCTGAGCAAGCGACCGTACTTCCGCTCGACGATAACAAGATCAAAGTTATAGGAACCGGTTATTCTGAGAAGTCTTCACTTGAATCCGCAATTTCAACCGCCAACGCACGGTGCGCACAGCAGGGCAAAGAAGCCTTCGTTCTGGCCAGCGACACCGGCTATCAGGGGGTGGACAAGAATGCAGCCCTGATCATCGATGTCCTGACGGCTGCTGCCCAGAACTCAGGCAGCGCACCCGGCTACTATCCTAGCTCAAGCAGCTCGGAAGACTGGCAGACGACGCTCGAAGTCCGGTGCGGCCCACAGCCCAAGTAACACGCTGACAGCCCCCCGTAATGCCGAAACGGCGATTGCGGGGGGCTGTTCAACCCCGACCACCTGACCGCCTAGGTTGTTGCTTTCTTGGTGGTTGCTTTCTTTTTAGACGTAGCCTTCTTCTTGGTGCCTTTTTTGGCAGCGCGCTCGTTGACAAGCTCGATGGCCATTTCCTGCGTTACGTCCTCGGGTTTGATGTCCTTGGGGATCGTCGCGTTGACCTTTTCCCATTTCACATAAGGCCCATAGCGCCCGTCCAGAACCTGCATCGCGCCGCCATCGGGATGCTCACCCAACTCCTTCAGAGGTTTTGCCGCGGCCCGCCGTCCACGACCGGGGTTTGCCCGTTTTTCGGCCAGCAACTCAACGGCGCGATTCATGCCGATTTCGAACACGTCATTGGGGTCTTTCAGATTGGCATAGACCGGCTTCGGCTCCTCCGGCAGCTGATGCATCAGGTAAGGCCCGAACCGCCCGAAATTCGCGCTGATCATGCCGCCTTCGGGGTGTTCGCCGATCTGACGAGGCAGGGACAGTAGCGTCAGCGCCTTTTCCAGATCCATGTCATCCTTGCTCCACCCGCGCGGAAGGGATGCGCGCGGGGGCTTTTTGTTCTCGGGCGTGGGTTCGCCCCGTTGAACGTAAGGACCGAAGCGGCCGGATTTCAACCAGATCTCATCCCCGGCATCTTCGCCCAGCAGCCTTTCGTCACCTTCCGCGCCTTCACCGGCAATCGGGCGCGTATAGGTACATTCCGGATAGTTCCCGCACCCAACGAACCCACCCGTACGAGAGGTCTTCAGGTGCAACTGACCGGTGCCGCATTTCGGGCAGATACGCGGATCGGACCCATCCTCGCGCGGCGGGTAGAGCTGCGGAGCCAGAGCTTCGTCGAGCTTGTCCAACACTTCCGAAATCCGCAGTTCTGATGTCTCGCCAATCGCGGCTGAAAAATCACGCCAAAACTTGCCCAGCAGGTCCTTGTAGTCTCGCTCCCCGGCGCTGACGTCATCCAGTTCTTTTTCCAGATTGGCGGTGAACTCATAGCCAACGTACTGCCGGAAGAAATTCAGCAAGAAGATCGTAACGATCCGCCCCTTTTCCTCGGGGATCAGCCGGTTCTTGTCCTTGCGGACATATTCCCGGTCCTGGATCGTCGTTACGATCGAGGCATAAGTTGATGGGCGCCCGATCCCCAGCTCTTCCATCCTTTTGACCAGTGTCGCTTCGGTATAACGCGGGGGCGGTTGGGTGTGGTGTTGAAGGGCCAGAACGGATTCGTTCTCGGACAGGATTGCTTCTTTCGCGATCTTGTCGCCGCTTTCGCCGGTCGCCTTGGCAAACTGATCCTTCAGAGAGGCTTTGGCAAATCGGGCCGGATCGCCCTGCGTGATCTGTGGCAGGCGCTTTTCATCCTCGTCCGCGACGTCATCCCGGCCTTCTTCGTATACCCGCATGAACCCATCGAACATGACCACCTGGCCCGTGGCGCGAAGGCCGACCTGACCGTCGTCGCTGCCGATCTCGACGGTGGTGCGCTCCAGACGCGCGGCAGCCATCTGACAGGCGATGGTACGTTTCCAGATCAGATCATAAAGCTTGCGCTGATCTTCGTCCGTGACCTTCAGCGCCTTGGCATCGCGCGACATATCCGTCGGGCGGATACACTCGTGCGCTTCCTGAGCGTTCTTGGCCTTGTTCTTATACATGCGCGGGCTGTCCGGTACATATTCTGCACCGTAGCGATCCGCGATTGTTTCGCGCGTGGCAGCCACGGCCTCAGGCGCCATGTCGATGCCGTCGGTCCGCATATAGGTAATGTACCCGGCCTCATAAAGCCGCTGCGCCACCTGCATTGCGTGGCGCGCGCCCATGCCGAACTTGCGGCTGGCTTCCTGTTGCAGGGTCGATGTCATGAACGGCGCGCTGGGGTTGCGGGCGGCGGGCTTGGCCTCGACCGAGGTCACGCTCAGCGCGCGGCTGGTGATGGCCTGAACCGCCAGCTCGGCCTGCGTCGCATTGGCCAGATCATGTTTGTCCAGCTTCTTGCCGGCCAGCGTGACCAGACGCGCCTCATAGGTCTGCCCGCGCGGTGTCTCGAACAGCGCCCGAACCGACCAGTATTCCACCGGCTTGAACGCCTCGATTTCCATTTCGCGTTCGACGATCAGACGCAGACAGACGGATTGCACGCGACCCGCCGATTTCGCACCCGGCAGTTTGCGCCACAAAACCGGAGACAGGTTGAAACCCACCAGATAATCCAGCGCGCGGCGGGCCAGATAGGCCTCGACCAACGGCATATCGACCTGACGCGGGTTCTGCATCGCCTCGGTCACAGCGTCCTTGGTGATGGCGTTGAAGGTCACGCGGCTGACGGGCGTATCCTTCTTGATCGAGCGGCGTTTGGTCAACGCCTCTTGCAGGTGCCAGCTGATCGCCTCGCCCTCGCGGTCGGGGTCGGTGGCGAGGATCAGCGCATTGTCTTCTTTCAACGCGTCGGCAATGGCCTTGACATGCTTGCGGCTGTCGTTGCCGACCTCCCATTTCATCGAGAAGTCATGTTCAGGATCGACCGATCCATCCTTTGGCGGCAGGTCCCGCACATGGCCGTAAGAGGCCAGAACCGTGTAGTCGGGGCCCAGGTATTTATTGATTGTTTTTGCTTTGGCCGGAGATTCTACAACAACTACGGGCATTTAAGGGGAAACCTCGCTCGACGAATTTGGCGCCTTCTATGGTGGTGCAAAATGTGTGGGGCAAGCGGGAATTGTCAATGCGTTCCTTTCGCCGGTGGAAAAGCGCCGTGATTTCAGTGCGCTACCACAAATCTTCAGAAACCGGGCACGCCGGAAGGAGGGTTCGATCAACTTGCCAGCGACAGCAGACCTCCGGGCTGACGCTGGATTCGCCCGTCAAGTTCAAGGTCGATCAGCGCCGGTCCAAGCTCACCGGCCGAAGCCGCGATATCCCGCAGCAATTGATCTTCGGCGATGGGTGAGGGGCCAAGCCGCGCGATGATTTGCTCGTGCAGGTCTCTTGCGGGACGCGCGAATGGTTCCGAGGGCTGTTCGATTGGCCGGGAAAACAGGTCGTCCTGCCTCGGCAAGGCTTCAATAACGTCTTCAGCGGATCGGACAAGTGTGGCGCCGTCACGAATCAACAGATTGCAGCCGGCGGCCCGCGCATCGAACGGATGGCCGGGAACGGCCAGAACCTCGCGCCCCTGATCCAGTGCGTCCCGTGCCGTGATCAGACTGCCGGACTTGGCGGCAGCCTCGACGACGACAACCGCCTGCGCAAGCCCCGAAATGATCCGATTTCGGCGTGGAAAGTGCCGGGCCTGGGGTGTTACGCCCATCGGTTGTTCCGAAATGCGCAAGCCGCGGGACGCGATGTCATGGGCCAGTTCCGTGTTTTCGGCCGGATAGACCACATCAACGCCACCGGCCATGACTGCCACCGTGCCGGTCTCCAGCGCGGCCATGTGCGCGGCTGTATCGATGCCGCGCGCCAGACCAGAGACGACAACGTGCCCCTTGCCGCCCAGTTCGGTGGCCAGGCCACGCGCCATCCGCGCGCCGAGCGAGGAACAATTTCGCGCGCCGACCATCGCAATTGCTGGTTTTTGCAGCAGCGAAACATCTCCGATCGCCCACAGCAGCGGCGGGGCTTCGTTCAGTTCAGCCAGGGTCGGGGGGAATTCAGCGGACCCAAGGCACAAAAGCCGCGCTTTAGCGGCTTTTGCGGCCTTGAGTTCCGCCTCGATCACGCCGGGGGGGCAGGTTTCATACCCTTTTATACCGGCGGCGCGTGCCATTTCAGGCAGCGCAGCCAGCGCGTTCTGCGCTGAGCCATGTTCGCGAAGCAGCCGACGAAATGTCGCCGGACCGACCTTGCGAGAACGCAACAGACGAAGCCACGAAAACCGGTCCTCTTCCGTGGTGGGTGGGAGTGGGGGGTGATTGGAAGAAAGCTGCTCTTCGGTCATCCGTTGCTCCGCCTTGTTGCAGAACTGGTTTACGGGACAGGCAGTTAACAGCTTGTGAATCGTTGAAAATTAGAAGTGATTTTTTACAATCTTGTCAGGGTTGTCGAATGTAAGATGTTGATAATAAATAAAATAGAAAACTTTCAGTCAAAAAGAGCGCTTTGAACACTAAAGGCGATCTTCGTGAAAAAAGAGGCGCCGGGTTAACCCTGCGCCTCTTGGATTGCGCCGCGTCCGACTCAGGCGGCCGAACCGCCGACAGTCAGCCCGTCCATCAGGACGGTCGGCTGGCCAACACCCACCGGCACCCATTGCCCGTCCTTGCCACAGGTTCCCATGCCGGGGTCCAGCGCCATATCGTTGCCCAGCCCGCGGATGCGTTTCAAGGCCGAGGGCCCGTCACCGATCAGCGTGGCGCCCTTGACCGGCGCGCCGATTTTGCCGTTTTCGACACGATACGCCTCGGTGCACGAGAAAACGAACTTGCCATTGGTGATGTCCACCTGACCGCCGCCGAATCCAACCGCCCAGATGCCGTCCTTGATATCAGCTACCAGGGCCTGCGGGTCGGCTTCGCCGCCCAGCATGATCGTGTTGGTCATGCGCGGCATGGGTTTGTGCGCATAGCTCTGCCGCCGCCCGTTGCCCGTAGGAGCAACTCCCATCAGCCGCGCATTCTGGCGGTCCTGCATGTAGCCGGTCAGCACGCCATCTTCGATCAGCACCGTGCGCGCGCTGGGCGTGCCCTCATCATCCACGGTGATCGAACCGCGACGATCAGCAATCGTGCCGTCATCCACCACGGTCACACCTTTTGAAGCAATCTGCCGCCCCATCAACCCGGCAAAGGCCGAGCTGCCCTTGCGGTTGAAGTCGCCTTCCAGGCCGTGGCCGATGGCCTCGTGCAGCAGGATGCCGGGCCAGCCGGGGCCAAGCGCAACTTCCATGACACCGGCCGGCGCAGGAACTGCGTCCAGGTTGACCAGTGCGATACGCAGGGCTTCGCGGGCCTTGGCCTGCCAGTCGGCGGGGTCGATCAACCCGCTCAGGCCAACCCGGCCACCACCACCGGCGGATCCGCTTTCGCGGCGTCCGTTCTGTTCGACAATGACCGATACGTTCACGCGGGTCATGGGGCGCACATCGCGAACCATCACACCGTCAGGGCGCAGAATCTCGATTTCTTGCACGGCTGCCGCGATCGTGGCGCTGACCTGAACCACACGCGGGTCCAGATCGCGGGCGAAGGCGTCGATCTCACGCAATGTCTCGATCTTGACCGGGAACGCGGCAGAATCAATCGGGTCTTCGTCCGTGTAGAGGCGCGTATTGGTGGAGCGCGGAGCATCCGCCAAGACCCCGCCGCCATCCCCGACAGCCAGTCTTGCCGTTTCCGCCGCCCGTTTCAGGGCAGGAATCGAAACGTCTGTGGAATGCGCATATCCAGCCACTTCACCTTGTACGGCACGCAGCCCGAACCCTTCCGACGCATCGTAAGACGCGGTGCGCAGACGGCCGTCATCGAACACGAGAGACTCGGATTTTCGCCGCTCGACAAACAGCTCTCCGTCCTCGGCCCCGTCCGTGGCCGAGTGCAAAATGGCAAGCGCTTCATCGTGCGGTAAAGCGCTTTCAAACGGGCGAAACGGGGCGTCGGACATGGGTTGGGACCTTTCGGGTTTGATCCAGATCAAAAATAGCGTCTGTTTGACGCAAGCATTTTGCTTTATCTACCCGAAGGAATATGGTTTTTAACGCGGCCAAAGACAACGGGAGAGGTGCGACCGATTCACACCTTTTCGCCAGGGACGCAAAGATCAAACGACCAGGACAGAACATGAAGAATGCTTTGATGCTTTCAGGGTTTATGACAGCCCTCTCCAGCCTTCCAGCCATGGCTCAGGAGCTTGAGATTATTGGCAAACCGGTTGACGGCGGTATGGGCTTTCAGCCGGCAGCCACCAGCCTTGCCACAGGAATTCAGCGTCTGGACGGCATGATTCTGGTGATCATCACCGTCATCTGCCTGCTGGTTGCTGGCCTGCTGGTTTATTGCATCGTGCGTTACAACGAACGCGTTAACCCGAAACCGGCACGTTTTTCGCACTACACCCCGGTTGAGATTGCATGGACCCTTGGCCCAATCCTGATTCTGGTCTTCATCGGTGCGTTTTCGCTGCCGGTTCTGTTCAAGCAGCAGGAGATCCCGGAAGGCGACATCACTATCAAAGTCGTGGGCAACCAGTGGTATTGGACCTATGAATATGTTGATCACGATTTTGCCTTCGACAGCTACCTGCTGGGCCATCCGGCCACTCTGGACGAGGGCGCGCGCCCGGCTGACGCCGACGTGACCCCGTTTGTGCTTGACGATGCCATGCGCGCGAAGCTGGCAGATGCGGGTTACAGCGATGACGAATGGCTGCTGGCCACGGACACTGCCGTTGTTGTTCCGGTTGGCAAGGTTGTCGTGATGCAGGTTACCGCATCTGATGTGATTCACTCCTGGACCATCCCATCCTTCGGCGTAAAGCAGGATGGCGTGCCCGGGCGTCTGGCGGAACTGTGGTTCGAGGCCGAGAAGGAAGGCATCTACTTCGGTCAGTGTTCGGAACTCTGCGGCAAAGACCACGCCTATATGCCAATCACCGTGAAAGTCGTCAGCCAGGAAGCGTATGACCAGTGGCTGCAAGGCGCGATCGAAGAATATGCCGGTTTGCCGCAAAGCTATCAGGTTGCATCGAACTGAGCACACTGAGGGCGGGTTGAAGCCCGCCTGACACGAAATGCAGGCTGTGCGGGCTGACCGCGCAGCTTTCGCCCCAGAAGGACCCGAGATGACCGACGCAAGCATCAATGCCAGCACAGCGACCGCCCACGCGGACGAGGCCAGCTTTGGCGATTACTTCGCCTTGCTGAAGCCACGCGTGATGTCTCTGGTCGTGTTTACGGCGCTGGTCGGTCTGCTGGCGGCCCCGGTTCCGGTCCACCCCTTCGTCGGGTTCTGCGCCATTCTGTTCATCGCCATCGGTGGCGGCGCATCCGGTGCGCTGAACATGTGGTGGGATGCGGATATCGACAAGGTGATGAAACGCACCAAAGGTCGCCCGATCCCCTCCGGCAAGGTGGAAGAGGGTGAGGCGATGGCCATCGGCCTGACCCTGTCGGGCCTGTCGGTGATCATGCTGGGCCTTGCGACCAATTGGTTCGCGGGTGCGTTTCTGGGCTTCACAATCTTCTTCTATGTCGTTGTCTACACGATGTGGCTGAAGCGCTCGACGCCGCAGAACATCGTGATCGGTGGTGCGGCGGGCGCTTTCCCTCCGGTGATCGGCTGGGTGGCTGCAACCGGGTCCATGGCGGTTGAGCCGTGGCTGATGTTTGCCCTGACCTTCATGTGGACACCGCCGCATTTCTGGGCTCTGGCCCTGTTCATGCGCTCGGACTATGACGATGCGGGCGTGCCTATGCTGACAGTGACACATGGTCGCCGAGCAACGCGTGTGCACATTCTCGTCTATACGGCCCTGCTGGCGATACTGGCGGTGGGAACCGCGTTCTCTAGCATCGGTGGTCCCATCTATCTGACCGTGGCTTTGGTGTTGAACGCGTTGTTCCTGCGCGGCGCCTGGCAAATTTCGCGTCGGACCGAGGATGACTCGGAGGCCGATAACTTCAAGGTCGAACGCAGCTTTTTCAAGCTTTCGCTGCTCTACCTCTTCCTGCATTTCGGCGCTATTCTGGCCGAAGCCTTGCTGAAACCCTATGGTTTGGGAGGATGGTCATGAGCCTGCGCAAAAGCCATGAACTGCATCAGCGACGGTTCAGCCGCAATCTGGGCGTTGGACTGACACTGGTTGCCTTTATCGTGATCATTTTTGGCCTGACGATCGTCAAGGTCTCGGGCACTGATTTCAATATGGCCACACAGGAGGTCCAGAACTGATGGCTTTGTCTGGTCCACAGAAAACGGTCGCTCAAACCGTGGGTGTGGTTGTCCTGATGGGCAGCCTGGCCTGGGCGGCGGTACCATTCTACGACTGGTTCTGCCGCGTGACCGGATTTGGCGGTACAACCGGTGTGGCCGAAGCCGCCCCCGAAGACATTCTGGACCGTACGGTCACCGTACGGTTTGATGCGTCCAAGGCCAAAAACATGGCCTGGGAATTCAAACCGGTCGTTCGCGAGATGGAAGTGCGCATCGGCGAGACCGGACTGGCTTTCTATGAGGCCTACAACCCAACGGATCGTCCAATAGCGGGTCAGGCCTCGTACAATGTGGCACCCTATTCGGCAGGCGGGTATTTTCAAAAAATTGCCTGTTTCTGCTTTGAAGAGCAGGTGCTGCAACCTGGCGAGCGGGTAGAGATGCCGGTGACCTTCTTCGTCGATCCTGAAATGGTCGAAGATCTTGAAGCAAAGTATGTTCATACGATCACGCTGTCGTATACATTCTACGAAATTGACCTGCCAGAGGGCTATGCCGCCCTTGAAGCGCAGGCAGAAACAAACACGAACTAACGCCTGTAGGTGAGGGACGCTGATGGCACACGCTAAAAACCATGATTATCACATTCTGGCCCCGTCGATCTGGCCTCTGATCGGAGCTGTCGGCGGCTTTGTGATGTTGTTCGGAGCCGTCCTTTGGATGCACGGATTGACCCCGTGGATGTTCTGGGCCGGTCTGGTCGCAGTTCTTTACACCATGTTCGCTTGGTGGTCCGAAGTTGTTGTCGAAAGCCGCCAGGGGGATCACACCCCTGTCGTTCGCATCGGTCTGCGCTACGGTTTCATCCTGTTCGTCATGTCCGAGGTGATGTTCTTCTTTGCCTGGTTCTGGTCGTTCTTCAAACATCGCATGTACCCGATGTACGACTATGCCGGCACCGAATACATCCAGCCGGACATCCACGCGGTTGACCCGTTCCACCTGCCGCTGATCAACACTCTGGTTCTGCTGCTGTCGGGCTGTGCTATTACCTGGGCGCACCACGCGCTGGTGCATGACAACGACCGCAAAGCGCTGATCAACGGTCTGGCCATCGGTATCGTTCTGGGCATTGCCTTTACCGGTTTGCAGGCGTTCGAGTATTACGAGCTGCTGGCCCATGAAGGCTGGAAGTTTGGCGATGATCAGTTCTATTCGAACTTCTTCATGGCGACCGGTTTCCATGGTTTCCACGTCATCATCGGCACCATCTTCCTGTCGGTCTGCCTGATCCGGGCCCTCAAAGGCGACTTCACACCGGAAAAGCATGTCGGGTTCGAAGCGGCGGCCTGGTACTGGCACTTCGTTGACGTTGTCTGGCTGTTCCTGTTTTTCGCGGTCTACATCTGGGGACAGGCCCCGCTGATGTAAGCCCGATCAGCTGATCCAATTGCAAAAGCCGCCCTTGAGGGGCGGCTTTTTCTCTGTTCCGGGCGCAAGATTGCGCCCCATACAATTGCGTGGTTGCAATTTAGCCCACACGACCCTTAACAAGACGCCGGTTCCTGAAACGAGGTTCGACCCTGCCATGCGCCGCATTCTGTTCCTGCTGATCTTCGGCCTCGCCGGTTTGGGCGTTCTGCTGTCGCTGGGGATCTGGCAGACGCAGCGTCTGGCCTGGAAACAGGGGCTGTTGGCAGAGATCGAAAGCCGCATTTCAGCCGACCCCATCGCCTTGCCCCGGCAGGTTTCAGAGGACACCGACAAATACCTTCCGGTAACGGTTTCGGGCGAGATGGAACCAGGCGAAATCCATGTGCTTGTTTCGGTCAAACAGGTCGGGGCAGGGTATCGCATCATCCAATCGTTCAGCACCGAGGACCGCACAATTCTGGTCGATCGGGGGTTTGTGCCGACAACGGCGAAACAGGCGCCGCGTCTGACCGGTCCGATGGAGATCACCGGCAACCTGCACTGGCCGGATGAGGTCGACAGCTATACGCCCGAGCCCGATATTGACGACAACATCTGGTTTGCCCGGGACGTGCCCAATCTGGCCGCCGCTTTGGGGGCCGAGCCGGTGTTGCTGATCGCGCGGTCTCAGACCGACCCGAACGTGACGCCTTTGCCGGTGGATACGGCGGGGATTCCAAATGATCACCTGCAATATGCAATCACCTGGTTTGGCTTGGCTCTGGTCTGGGCTGTGATGACCGGTTATTTCCTGTGGCGCAATCGCGCCCCTTCTGAGAGTGAAGAGCAATGAAATACATCTCGACCCGTGGCCAAGCGCCAGAACTGACCTTTGAAGAGGCGATGTTGACCGGATTGGCCCGCGATGGGGGTCTGTATCTGCCCGCCGAGATCCCTGTGATGAGCCATGACGAGATCGCGGCGCTGGCTGGTCTGCCCTATGAAGACATCGCATTCCGTGTGATGTGGCCCTATGTCAGCGGGTCCTTTGCCGAGGATGAGTTCAAGCAGATCATCGCCCGCGCCTATGAAGGATTTGGTCATGACGCCCGCGCGCCATTGAAGCAGTTGAACGAGAACCATTTTCTGCTGGAACTGTTCCATGGGCCCACGCTGGCCTTCAAGGACTTTGCCATGCAGTTGATCGGCCAGCTGTTCCAGGTGGCCTTGAAGCGGCGCAATGACCGCGTGACCATCGTCGGCGCCACCAGCGGTGACACCGGCTCGGCCGCGATCGAGGCCTTCCGGGGGCTGGATGCCGTGGATGTATTCATCCTGTTCCCGCATGGCCGCGTGTCCGAGGTGCAGCGTCGCCAGATGACCACGCCTGCGGACAGCAATGTTCATGCTCTGGCCGTGGATGGCGATTTCGATGATTGTCAGGCTGCGCTGAAGGACATGTTCAACGATTTCGACTTCCGCGACGGGGTCAAGCTGGCGGGTGTGAACTCGATCAACTTCGCGCGGGTGCTTGCGCAGATCGTCTATTACTTCTCGGCCGCCGTCAGCCTTGGCGCGCCGCACCGCAAGGTCAGCTTCACCGTGCCGACCGGCAATTTCGGCGACATCTTCGCGGGCTATCTGGCCAAGCGGATGGGCTTGCCCATCGACCGTCTGGTCGTTGCGACCAACCAGAACGACATCCTGCACCGCTGCCTGTCGGGTGAGGGGTATTTCAAAGGCGACACCATCCCCTCGATCAGCCCGTCGATGGACATTCAGGTCAGCTCCAATTTCGAGCGGGCGTTGTATTACGCCTATGGCGAGGACGGCGGTGCCGTGGCGCAGTTGATGGATGAGCTCAAGTCCGGCGGCTTCAACGTCAGCCAGGGCGCGATGGAAGCGCTGCGCGAGACTTTCGACTCGGGCCGGGTGTCCGAAGACGAAACGCTGGCAACGATCAGGCATACGCTTGCCCACAGCGCAGAACTGGTCTGCCCCCACACTGCGGTCGGGATCAAGGTCGGCGAAGACCACCGTGCCACCGATACCCCGATGATCACCTTGGCCACTGCGCATCCCGCCAAGTTCCCCGCCGCAGTCGAGAAGGCGAGCGACGTGCATCCGCCTCTTCCATCCCGCATGTCTGATCTGTATGAACGTCCGGAACGGGTGACCCGGATCGCCAACGATCTGGGCGCCATCGAGGATCATATCAAAGGGCACATCGCCGAGTGACTGTCAGACAAGACCAACTGAAGAACGGCTTTCGTATCGTCAGTGAACATATGCCGGGGCTGCAATCTGCGGCCATCGGCATCTGGGTAACCGCCGGTGGGCGGCATGAGCGGATCGAACAGAACGGCATCGCACATTTCCTTGAGCATATGGCGTTCAAGGGAACCGAGCGACGTTCGGCGCTGCAAATCGCCGAGGCGATCGAGGATGTGGGCGGGTATATCAACGCCTATACCTCGCGCGAGGTAACGGCTTATTACGCGCGCGTCCTGAAGGACGACGTGGCGCTGGCGATGGACGTGATCGGCGACATCGTTCTGAACCCGGTTTTCGACCCGCGTGAAATCGAGGTTGAGCGCGGCGTGATTCTGCAAGAGATCGGCCAGGCCTATGACACACCGGACGATGTGATCTTTGACTGGTTGCAGGAGCAGAGCTATCACGACCAGCCTTTGGGCCGCACCATTCTGGGACCCTCCGAACGGGTCAGTGCGTTCTCGCGCGAGGATCTGTCGGGGTTCGTGGCCGAGCATTATGGCCCCGATCAGATGATCCTGTCCGCTGCCGGAGCCGTGGATCACGATCAACTGATGAAAATGGCCGAAGAGATGTTCGGTCATCTGCAACCACGCACCGGGCTGATCGCCGAGCCTGCGCGTTTTACCGGTGGTGAAGCGCGGCAGGAAAAAGTGCTGGAGCAGGCGCATTTCGCACTTGCGCTGGAAAGCCCGGGCTATCGCGACGATGCGATCTATACGGCGCAGATCTATTCCACCGCTTTGGGTGGTGGCATGTCTTCGCGGTTGTTCCAGGAGGTGCGGGAGTCGCGCGGGCTGTGCTATACGATCTTTGCCCAGACCGGTGCCTATGCCGATACCGGTACGACGACGATCTACGCCGGTACATCGGCAGATCAGGTGGCAGAGCTTGCCACCATCACCATCGACGAAATGAAGCGCGCGGCAGAGGACATGACCACGGAAGAGGTTGCCCGTGCCCGTGCGCAGATGAAAGCCGGGATGTTGATGGGGCTGGAAAGCCCGTCAAACCGGGCCGAACGCTTGGCACGGCTGGTTCAGATCTGGGGGCGGGTCCCGTCTCTGGAAGATACGGTGGCCCGAATTGATGCGGTCAGCACCGAAGATGTGCGCGTATTTGCCGAGCAGATGGCCGTAAACGCACCTGCCGCTTTGGCGCTGTACGGGCCGGTTTCGGGGGCGCCGACATTGGCCGAACTACAGGAGAGGCGGGCGGCGTGATGCTGTTGGGCAGACGCAAGCTGAAACTCGAGACTGCGCGGCTCAGCCTGCGCCCGCCAGTACATTCCGACTTCAACGATTGGGCCGCATTGCGGCGGGCCTCGAAAGACTATCTGACACCTTGGGAACCGATCTGGGCCAAGGACCACCTGAGCCGCAAATCCTTTACCAACCGTGTGTATTGGGCACAACGTTCTGTAACGGCCGGGACGGCAATCCCGCTTTTTCTGTTTCGCCGCGAGGATGACGTGTTGGTTGGGGCCATCACGCTGGACAACATTCGGCGCGGTCCCGCGCAGGCGGGCACATTGGGGTACTGGACCGGTCAGGCCTTTGCCCGACAAGGGTATATGCGTGAAGCCATCGGCGCGATGGTTCACCATGCCTTTACCCGTTTGGACCTGAGCCGGATTGAAGCCGCCTGCTTGCCGGAAAACCGGGCGTCGCGCGGGTTGCTGGAAAGCTCGGCCTTCAAGTACGAGGGCGTGGCGCAGTCGTATTTGCAAATCAACGGGCGGTGGCGGACGCATGTTCTGTATGCCAGCTTGCGGTCTGACCGGCGCGGAAAAACCGACGCAGGATAGGGGGCGCTGCCCCCGTCGCGGCAAGCCGCGCCTCCCCCGGGATATTTGGGGCCAGATGAACAAGGGGCATGACTTGTCGTAGTTCTGCGCTACACTCGGGGTATGCGCTGGTTGATTGCGGCATTGATGGTGATTTCGGGCGGGGCCGCTGCGCAGGAGCGACGGCCAAGTCATTGTGTCGCCATTGCCGATGCGGCGCCCGGAATAGAGTATCTGCACAGGGCGGCCTGGCAGGATCCTGTGCCGGAATTCTCGGTGCGGATCAGCTATATCGCGCATGCCTCTTTCATGATCCAGACCCGCGGCGGGCTGAATGCGGTGACGGATTTTACCGGATTTATCGGCAGCGCAAACCTGATCCCCGACGTGGTGACGATGAACCATGCCCACGGCACGCATTGGACGGCGCATCCCGACCCGGCCATTCCGCATGTTCTTCCGGGGTGGGGAGAGTTCGGGAAAGGTGTCGAGCATCATCTGGATCTGGGTGAGATGCTGGTGCGCAATGTCTCGACCGATATTCGATCTGTTTATGGTGGGGTCGAAGAACGCGGCAATTCGATTTTTGTGTTCGAGGTTGAGGGGTTGTGCATAGGTCATCTGGGACATTTGCATCATGTCCCTTCGGATGAGCAGTTTGCCGCGCTCGGGCGGCTGGATGTGGTCATGGCCGCCGTGGATGGCGGGACCACCATGCCTCTGCCCGAGATGATTGCGGTTCTGAAACGGCTGAAAAGTTCTGTCATCATTCCGATGCACTGGTTCTCGCAGTTTTCGCTGGATCGCTTCCTGGTGGATATCAGGGATACATTTCCGGTTGAGCGCGACGGGGTGTCGGAGATCACCGTGTCGTTGCGGAACCTACCGGACCGCCCCACGGTTGTGGTGCTTGAGCCGCGCTATCTGATTGATCTTGAATAAGGCTTGCGACAACCGCATCGCTTGGGCATTGAAGGCGTATGAGTTTGAACCCCGCTGATGACCGTTTTGCCGCGCTGCTCCGTTCGAAACTGGGCGACGGTGTCCTGCGCCCCGTAGAGGAACGGTATTTGGAAGAACCGCGCGGGCGTTTTTCGGGACGGGTCGGTCTGCTGGCCTTGCCGCGCAACACCGATGAGGTGGCGCAGCTGGTAAAATTGGCTGCGCAGGCACAGGTTCCGATTGTTCCATATGGCGGCGGCACTGGCCTGGTCGGCGGGCAGGTGATGTCGGCGGGGCCTGCGCCGTTGGTGATTTCGTTGGAACGGATGACCGCCATCCGGTGTGTCTTTCCAACCGAGAACGTTCTGGTCGCCGAAGCCGGGGCCATTCTTCAAGATGTTCAGGCCGCAGCCGGGGCGGTAAACCGTTTGTTTCCTTTGTCATTGGCGGCACAAGGATCCTGCCGGATCGGGGGCAACCTGTCGACCAACGCAGGGGGCGTCAACGTTTTGCGGTATGGCAACGCGCGCGACCTGTGCCTGGGGCTTGAGGCGGTGCTGCCCAGTGGTGAGATCTGGCACGGCCTCAGCCGGCTGCGAAAGGACAACACCGGCTATGACCTGCGCAACCTGCTGATCGGGGCTGAGGGGACGCTGGGGATCATCACTGCCGCATCGCTCAAGCTGTTCCCGCGACCTGCCGGTGTCGGGACGGCGGTGTTTCAGGTGGCTTCTCCCGAAGCGGCGATCGACCTGCTGGCTTTGGCGCGGGACAAGGTGGGTGAGGCCGTCAGTACGTTTGAACTGATCCACCGGCAGGGGCTTGATTTCCTGACCGAGGTTCTGCCGGATGTCCGTCAACCGTTCGCCTCGCCCCCGGAGTGGAGCGTGCTGATCGAGCTGGGTCTGGCTGACGGGCAATCACCATTTGCCGCATTGGAGGGACTCTTTGTTCGCGCTGAAGAGCTTGGTCAGGTTCAGGACGGAGTAATCGCCCAAAGTGAAGCGCAGCGGGCCGATTTGTGGGCGGTGCGCGAACGCATTCCCGAAGCCAATCGTTTGATCGGGTCAGTGTCGAGCCATGATATCTCGATCCCGATTTCCAGAATTCCCGATTTCATTTGCGAAGGCAGAGAATTGATTGCGGGCCTGGGGCCCTTCCGGATCAATTGCTTTGGCCATCTTGGTGACGGCAATCTGCATTACAACGTGTTCCCGCCCAAAGGGCAGCACCGATCGGAATTTGATGATCAAAGAGGCGCGATCAAGCAGGCCGTCCATGATCTGGTTTACGCCTTCGACGGTTCGGTCAGTGCCGAACATGGGGTCGGGCGCCTCAAGACCAACGATTTGGAACGCTATGCCGATCCAGCCAAGCTGGGCGCGATGCGGGCTATCAAACTGGCATTGGACCCGCAGGACATCATGAATCCCGGCGCGGTACTGAAAGGGTGAACACGGCCCGAACGTCGGACCGTGCCCGGTTGTTTCTTACGAGGCAGGCAGGATCACCTTGTCGATCACATGGATTACGCCGTTTTTGGTTTCGATGTCGGCCTGAACCACGTTGGCGTCATTCACCATCACACCCGAATCCAGATCGATCGTGATATCGCCGCCTTGTACGGTTGCAGCCGTCATGTCATCGCTCAGGTCACCTGACATCACTTTGCCCGGCACGACATGGTAAGTCAGAATGGCAACCAGCTGATCCTTGTTTTCGGGCTTCAGCAGGTTTTCGACGGTGCCATCGGGCAAAGCCGCGAATGCGTCATCGGTGGGGGCAAACACGGTGAACGGGCCATCGCCTTTGAGTGTGTCCACGAGTTCGGCGGCCTGAACTGCCGCGACGAGTGTTTCAAAGCTGCCAGCGGCGACGGCTGTGTCGACAATGTCTTTGCCGTGACCATCGGCGAATGCGGCAGTGCTGAACAGGATCGAGGCGACACCGGCGACGGCGAATTTGCGTAACATGAGCTTAACTCCCTAGGTTGAAATGCTTCAAGCAGCATCACCGAGGGTACGGGGCAACCTGACCACAAGATCACTTGTGTTGATCCGTTTTTCGCCTTGATCGGCGCAAAAACCGCGCTAAGCCCGCCCGGTTTTCAGTTTCCAGTCACGTTTTTGTGAAAAACTCCTGGTCAGAGTCCTTCGAATTCGCACAGGACATGCACGTCCATGCCCATCTCTTCCAACACTTTTCGGCCGCCAAGTTCGGGCAGGTCAATGATGAAGGCGCACGAGACGATTTCGCCCCCAAGCCGTTCGATCAGCTTAATACCCGCCGCGGCAGTTCCGCCCGTGGCCAGCAGATCGTCGACCACAAGAATTTTTTCACCGGGTTGGATGGCATCGTCATGAATCTCGACGATCGCCTCTCCGTATTCCAACTTGTAGTCCTGACTGATAGTCGTGCCGGGCAGTTTGCCCTTCTTGCGGATCGGGACAAAACCGACGCTCAACTGATGTGCAATCGCACCGCCCAGAATGAACCCGCGTGCTTCAAGCCCGACCACTTTGTCGATCCGCTCACCGGCATAGGGGTGCAACATCTGGTCAATCGCCATCCGAAACCCGCGGGGGTCGGCAAACAGGGTTGTCACATCCCGAAACATGATCCCTTCATGGGGGAAATCGACGATGGTTCGGATGTAATCTTTGACAGATTTGTTTCTGGACATGGATCAACCTTTTAGCGCCAAACACAGGTATTGTGTTTGACCCAAGAGGGTTGGCCTTGCAAGGAACAATTCCACGGCTGGATCAGCACCGGATTTGGGTTGCAGCGTTGAGCAGGCCAAAAACCGGGGCAACCCGTGCGCTGGCCGCGATAGGTGCCCGACCCATTTGTTTGGTTGCTGCCACCTGTGCCAAACAACCCCCGCGCACGGATTTCCGGGCGTGCAATGAGCAATCTGTCTGGTTTGCAGTTCGACGTACCTTGGTCACAGGCGCGGTCGGCTTCAATTGCTGGGAACCGGCTCAAGAACGGCCCGAAGGTGGCAAGGTTCATTGTCAATTTCCTGTCCTTGCCGTTAAGTGCCCGATAACGACAAAAACTATGCTATGAATTACACGGCATCGACAGATAGAGCATAACTTCGTTGGGAAAATACACGTGGCCAGGAATGAAGGCAAAGGATCGACCAAGAAGAACAGTCAGTTGGTCTTGCGCCTCGACAGGGATGAACGTGACTCGTTTGTCGAGCTTTGCAAAGAGCTGGACACGTCGGCTGCGCGCGAAATCCGCAGATTTATCCGTGGATTCATGAAAGAGCACGCCGAAGACTGATGCGGTGTCAGGCCGGTCGGCGTAGGACCGCCGTGGCCATGCCCATTCCGATCAAGGTCAACCCGCCAAACCGTGTCATCGCAGTGATCACGCTGGCGCGACCGATAAGCCGCCGCAACCTGTCTGCCAACAGGGCGTAGGCCAACGCATTCAGCCAGGCCAGCCCGACGAATGTGGCAATCAGGATGACGAACTGAGGTCCAAGTGGTTCAGCAGGGCGTATGAACTGCGGCACAAAGGCAACGAAGAAGGCGATGGATTTCGGGTTCAGGGCAGTAACGGCGGCTGCGTGGCCGAATACGCTGCGCGCGGTGACATCCCGCCCGGTGTCGACCTTGCTCAATCCACCGGCCGGTGCGCTGCGCAACAGTTTGACCCCAAGCCAGACCAGATAGGCTGCGCCGACCCATTTCAGCACGGAAAACAGGGTTGCCGATGCAAGAACAAGCGCGCCAAGCCCCAGCAAAGATGCGGTCATGGCCACAAGATCGCCCACCGCAACACCTGTGGCGGACGCGACGGCGACACTGCGCCCCTTGGACAGGGCATAGCTGAGAACGAGCAACACCGTCGGGCCCGGGATCAGCAGCAGGGCGGTGGATGCAGCAACAAAGGCCAGCCAGAGATCGAGTTGCATCGTCAAATTCCTGATCAGATCGCCCGAGATTGAGAGAATCAGCACCGGGGGTCAACCTGCTTGCGCCGCGTGAATGTCCCGTAAGCCAGCTCTCATTTCCCGTGAATCACAAGTTTAGTCAATTGCTTGTTCGTGTCCTGGGGGTTTTGGGGACAAAATATTCAATTTGTGCTATGATTACCCCGTTTTTTTAAGTTCATTTTAAAAGGAGGTTCGTCATGAAACTTGCCGTTTCTATTTTTTTGTTGAGCGTGTTGCTGATGCCGACTGCCGCCACAGCCTGCCCAGACGGTTACTTCAACTGCGGCGGGTCGTTATGCTGCCCCAAACCTCAGAACTAGTTCGGAGGGCTTGGGATGTCTGTTATCAGTTTACGCAATGCTGTCATTGTTGCTGGAGCGCTGGCAATTATGGGCGCTGGTAAAACGCTTGTATTGAATGCGAATGAACTGGATTTACAATACCAGAAGCTCATTGTTCCGAAGGGTTCACTACATGCGCCTGTGCTTGGTGCGGCTTATGCCTTGGATCATTCAACCGGAAGATTTAGACCCACAAAGATATGTAATTTGTTTGTTGGGGGGAACGAATCTGGCCCGGAAGATGTCTCCTTCACCAGCCTTAGCCTTGTGGCAATCGGCTGGAACGGTGCCATGGATGCCGTAACCGACTACGTCGGTGAGAAAATCGTAAATTCCATGAAATTCTCGGATGAGAGTGCCAAGTGGGAATTCCAAAAAAGGTTCTGGAGTGCCCGCGAGGGTATGTCATTCAGAAGCACGTGCAGGTCTCTTGTTGAGGAAACCGCTGCGAACCCCAACTACTCTGTTTTTCTTGTAGAAACCATCTTCTTCGATCCGGTTTCCGACGAAAAACAGGTAATGGTTCAAATGTCTCAGACTTCGGTGGTATTTGATGGCTGCGAAGATGCATGTCCACAACCTGTCTCGCTTCAATCCGTGCTAAATGTTGGTTGGCTAGCTCGCTCAAAGGGCGACTGGGGCATCGTTCGCATCCATTGAGGTCATTGAGGCCCTAGCCGATTTTCTCGAGTCGGTCTTATAGAATACGCCCGGCCACCGCATCCAACTTGGCCAAAAGCGCTGGATCGCGGTTTTCCGGTGCGGTCAGGATCGCGTATTCCAGCGCCCGGTCGCAGCCATGCGGGCAGGGTGCTCGTTCGGCCCCTAGAAGGGATGGCAGGCCCTTGACAAGTGCGCGGCCTTTTTCGGCATTGCCGGTCAGGGTGGCGATGATCGTGGTCACGTCCACCTCGCCATGGTCCGGGTGCCAGCTGTCATAGTCGGTGACCATCGCGATCGACGCGTAACACAGCTCGGCCTCGCGGGCGAGTTTCGCCTCGGGCATGTTGGTCATGCCGATCACGTCACAGCCCCATTGCTCGCGATACATCCTGGATTCCGCAAGGCTGGAAAACTGAGGGCCCTCCATCGCCAGATAGGTGCCGCCCCGGTGGATGGTGATGCCGGCGGCCTTACCTGCCGTCTCGCATGCGTCCGACAGGAGTGGGCAGGTGGGATGAGCAACACTGACATGGGCAACGCAGCCGGTTCCGAAAAAGCTCTTGTCCCGTGCAAAAGTGCGATCGATGAACTGATCGACGATCACGAAGTCACCCGGTGCCATATGTTCGCGGAACGACCCGCATGCGGAAACTGAGATCACGTCCGTCACGCCCAACCGTTTCAGCGCATCGATATTGGCGCGATAAGGTACATCGGTGGGCGAATGCACATGACCGCGCCCATGACGTGGTAGAAAGGCCATATCGACACCGCCCAGCGACCCGGTCAGGATCTGGTCTGACGGCGTTCCCCAAGGGGTCTCAACCTCTACCCATTCCGGGTTTTCCAGCCCATCGATGTCATAGATGCCCGATCCGCCGATGACGGCTATCCTGGTTTGGGTCACTGTCCTGCTCCGCCTGAATAACTGATGTTGAATTTGTGCGGGTTCAGCCCGGATTTGACAAGAGGCCTATTCCCGTATCGTCAACAGGTTGCGCTGCTGCGATTGCACGGTGAAATCATCCCAGGCCGCGCCAAACATGCCCAGAGACCAGGTCAGATCCTGTGATTGTCCGTGCCGGTCTCGGAACACGAAGCGGAACGCATCGCCGGTTAGCATGGCATCCAAAAGCGCCTTGGCGCGTTGGTCTTCGAAGGTACAGCCAAGCCCGGTCAGGCATCCGGGGCGCCGCGTGCGCCATATGGCTTCTTCGCCGTTGTCGATGCGAAATCCGGATGGGTTGAAGAAAGTGCCCGGCTCGATCCCGAATTCAACTTTGAAACCTTCAGGTTCGGGCGTAATGAAAACGAACTGTGCCGCAAATTTTGGCCGAAAGGAAAACACCTCTGCCCGTCGGATGTAGCACCGCTGCCGCAGGGCACCGTCTTCTTCGCGCTCGTCACAAATCGAATTCCAGATGCCGAAAATCTCGTGATGCGTTACCCGCCAGTTGCCGGCCGTGTCATTGCCATCCAAATCCTGTGCAAGGACGGGAAGGGCCGGGAACAGTAAGAAGAGGATCCAACGCATGGCCTCACATGTTGTGGCTTCATCATGGTTCCGCAAATCAACTTGCCGCGAGCGCCACGTATGCGTCACACGCATGGCTGCATCCCGTTTTATGCAGTAGCTCAATGCCGGCGCGCCAGCTACAACGACGCCTTCGCGCGAACATATAATCCTATAGGACTGTCTGATGCCCCGAGCCTTGCTGGCAAGCTTTGCCAATCGCCTCGCCATTCCCGATCTGCGCTGGGTTCCAGATGAAGGGCTGACCTTCTCACGCCTGCGGATCGAGCTGCTGTCCGGCCTGACGGTTGCACTTGCACTGGTGCCCGAGGCGGTGGCCTTTGCCTTTGTGGCGGGCGTGCACCCGCTGGTCGGTCTTTATGCGGCGTTTTTGGTCGGTTTGATCACCGCACTGATCGGTGGACGACCGGGCATGATCTCGGGCGCGACCGGCGCGCTTGCGGTGGTCATGGTGGCACTGGTGGCCGAACATGGGGTTGAATACCTGTTCGCGACCGTCGTTCTTATGGGAATCCTTCAGGTCATCGCCGGGGCGATGCATTGGGGGCGCTTCATCCGTTTGGTGCCGCATCCTGTCATGCTGGGCTTTGTGAACGGTCTGGCCATCGTGATCTTTCTTGCCCAGATGGGACAGTTCAAAGTGCCCGGAACCATGGAAAATACCGGTCATGGCATGGGCGGCGGCGAATGGCTGTCCGGGATGCAGCTTTACACCATGCTGGGACTTGTCGGGCTGACAATGGCAGTGATCTGGGTCATGCCCCGGATTACACGCATCATTCCTGCGCCGCTGGCCGGTATTCTGGTTGTCGCGGCAATCGTGATCGGTTTTGGCCTCGATGTGCCGCGCGTCGGCGATCTGGCATCGATTGAAGGCGGCCTGCCTTCGTTCCATATTCCAATGGTACCTCTGAACTGGGAAACCTTTGAGATCATCCTGCCATATGCAGTCATTCTGGCCGCCATCGGCCTGATCGAATCCCTGCTGACCTTGAACCTCGTGGGTGAGATCACAGGCAAGCGTGGTGGGGCGTCTCAGGAATGCATCGCGCAGGGCGCGTCGAATATCGTGACCGGATTTTTCGGCGGCATGGGCGGTTGCGCGATGATCGGGCAGTCGATGATCAACGTGAAATCCGGCGGGCGTACTCGTATTGCCGGAATTGCAGCAGCGCTTTTCCTGCTGGTCTTCATCCTGTTCGCATCACCCCTGATCGAACAAATCCCGCTGGCCGCGCTGGTTGGCGTGATGTTCATGGTTGTGATCGGCACCTTTGCGTGGAACTCATTCAAAATTCTGCGCAAAGTGCCAATGACCGATGCCTTCGTCATCGTTCTGGTCACCGTCGTAACGGTGATGGAGGACTTGGCCGTTGCCGTTGTGGTCGGCGTCATCGTCTCGGCGCTGGCCTATGCCTGGAACAATGCCAAGCGCATTCACGCGGTCACGCGTGACTCCGAGACCGAGAAAGGCGCGAAAGTCTATGAAATTCAGGGGCCGCTGTTCTTTGGGTCTTCTGACGGCTTTATCGAACTGTTCGACGTCCCGAACGACCCCGAAACCGTTATCATCGACTTCGCCGAAAGCCGCGTGGTGGATCAGTCCGCCCTGCAAGCCATCGAAAACATCGCCGCAAAATACGAGGCGGCAGGCAAACGGGTCATGCTGCGTCACCTGAGCCGCGACTGTCACAAACTGCTGAAAAAAGCGGGACACCTCATGGTCGACAGCGATGATGATCCGGATTACGAACTGGCGGTGGACTACTCTGTCCGCACCGGCATTCTGGGCGGGCACTGACTTTGAAAGGCGGCTGAACAAGCCGCCTTTTTCAAAGGGCCAGACGCTCCAGGTTTTCGATATCTCCCCTCAACAGGACGCTTTCGGCTTCGATGATCAATTCGGCTGGCCAATCCCACCACTTCAAAGCAAGCAACCGCTCGATCTTGTCGGCGTCAAAACGATACCGCCTTATCTCGGCAGGATTGCCGGTGACAACCGAATAAGGCGGGATTGTCCCGCGAACAACTGAACCCGCACCAATTATCGCTCCGTCACCGATACTGGCTCCTGGCATGATCAGCGCGCCATAGCCGATCCAGACATCGTTGCCGACTAGGGTGTCCCGGACGTCTGGCTGATATTCCAGCATCCGTTCCGGATCGAAAACCGGAAAGGGAAAACAGGTTATCCCATCCGTTGCGTGATTTGCCGAAGCTGTCACAAAGCGGACGCCATGGGCAATTTGGCAAAACTTTCCCAAAACCAGCTTTTCACGCGAGAACTCGAACAGGTAAGGCGCCAAACGATTGGCCCAATCCTCGGGCGCGTCAAAATCCGACGCATAGGTGTAATCGCCCACCTGAATTCTGGGGTGGTCGATCACCTGTGACAGAAAGGCTGTTCCCTTGTGTTCCGTACCATCAGGCAAAGTGACAGGATATCGGCGCGCTGAGTCAGGCAGGGGCATCAGTCATCCGGTCTCGAAAGGCTGAACAACTCGGAAACGACGGAGTAATCGCGATACCCGAGCCGCGCCAAAGGTTGGAACGAGGTCACGTCAAACTTGCCGTCCCGAATGTGATCGTCGTGCAGGTGCACACCTGTCACCTCGCCGAACACCACCCGATTGGCTTCACCAGGCAGCGTGACGATCTGGGTCAGCTTGCATTCCAACGCAGCTGGGACCCCTTCGATCCGTGCGCAGGGTATGGTTTCGCATTCTATGGGTGAAAGCCCGGCATGCGAAAACTCGTCAACTTCTTTCGGCAAGCCGGCCGAACTTGCATTCATTGCGTCCCGATGCGCATGGGCCACGACATTTACGCAAAACACGCCCGTGGCCTCGATATTGGCGATGCTGTCCTTGCCGGCGTTCTGATCCTGTTTGGTGCCGGTCGAGGCAAACATGACCTGCGGTGGCGTATAGGCGACGCCGTTGAAGAAGGAATAAGGCGCCAGATTGTTGATCCCATCCGCGTCCCGAGTCGAAATCCAGCCAATCGGGCGCGGCGTGATGATGGCGTTGAACGGGTTGTGCGGCAATCCGTGGCCGTCTTCGGGGCGGTAGAACATCTGATCTCCAAGCGTTTGCCCAAGGCGTAGCGAAGTGCTAGGGCGATTGCCAGCAAGTAAATGAGGGCAGGGTGCAGCAATTCGGGATCAGGCCGGAAGAGCCGGACGACTGGTGGGAGGTCGAAGCCCTGTATGACCTGTGTTTTGCGCCGGGTCGCGAGGCTTTGTCGTCCTACCGCTTGCGTGATGATGTGCCGCCGGTTGCGGGTTTGTCTTTGGTCGCGCGCGACGGTCAGGGGATTCTGGCCGGTGCGATCCGGTTCTGGCCGGTTCATGTCGGTGATCATGATGCTCTGCTGCTGGGGCCGATTGCCGTGCACCCCACCCACCAAGGTGAAGGCCTTGGCGGATATCTGATACATGCCGGAGTCGAAGCGGGGCACACTCGCGGTTGGCAAAGGGTCATGCTGGTCGGGGATGAGCCCTATTACAGCCGGTTCGGTTTCACGCGATTGCACGCGGTCGAGATGCCTCCGCCCACCAACCCTGACCGGGTTTTGGGGCTGGAACTGGTGCCCGGTGCCTGGTCCGGGGTTCAGGGCGCGGTGACACGTTGGAGCCGCTGACCTATTGAAACCATGCTGCGCAACGCCGATGTTGAAAGGCAGGAGGGCGTGAATGCAGAACGTTGTTCTTGTTGAAAACGTGGATACCGAGGCCGAACTGGATCGTTTGGCGGATCACTACCGATCCGCCGGAGGGGCTGGCGTGAAACTTCTCAACAAGCTTGGAGGATCAGCCGAGTCATTGCTGGAGCAATTGCCAGAACCCGTTCGGAATGGCCTGACAGGCGCAACCGAGCAGGCGTTATGGCTGGCGATGCATGCGGCCGAGGGTTCGCGGCGCGCGGTTCCTGATCAGCAGCCCTGGGTCAATACCGCAGTGACGACTGCCATGGGTGCGGCCGGGGGGCTGGGCGGTGTTTCGACAGCCCTGATGGAGCTGCCCGCGACAACCGCGATGCTGCTACGTGCCATTCAGGGGGCTGCGGCGCGCGAGGGGTTTGATCCCTCTGCCGAAAACGTAAAGTTCGATTGCGTCCGCGTCTTGTCGGCAGCGGGACCATTGTCGCATGACGATGGGGCGGACCTGGGTTTTTTCTCGGTCCGGCTGACCCTGACCGGACCGGCCATGCAACGCCTGATTGCCGCCGTTGCGCCGCGTTTTTCGATAGTACTGGGGCAAAAGCTTGCAGCCCAGTCCGTTCCTGTGCTGGGGGCATTGGCCGGCGGTGGCACGAACTATGTCTACACGCGCTATTATCAGCAAATAGCGCGCGTGCATTTCGGTTTGCGCCGGCTGGCAATTGACGCTGACATCCCCCATGAGGATCTGGCACGGCGGCTTTCTGCCCGAATGTAGGCGATATCTTGGGCGACGCGAGTGACTTGGCGTGTGTTACATCATGTGGTATGATTGCAGGTGCCAGCCGCTAGATTAGGTGAGCGTACCAATTTGGATGGCTGACGTTCGACCGAAAGGGAGCGTCGCTCGATGAAAGCACGATTGTTGCTTCATGACCTTCCAAAAGCTGCAAGGCAGCCAGTTTTGCGGCAATCCTCGGCTTTGTGTTTCCGGATCAAGCGCGGCCGTCCCAAGATTCTCTTGATCACGACACGCAAGTCGCGGCGATGGATCATTCCCAAAGGATGGCTCATCCCCGGTCTGGGCCCGCAGGAAACCGCATTGCAAGAGGCTTGGGAAGAGGCGGGTGTATCTGGCCGGATCAACGGGGCGCGACTGGGGCAGTTCCTGCACCACAAACATCATTCTAACCGGCCCCCATCCTTGTGTCTGGTGGATGTTTTTCCAGTGCATGTAAGCACTGTGTCGCAGGAATACCCGGAAAAGACCGAGCGTCGGCGCAAATGGTTTTCGCCGAAAAAAGCAGCGCTAAAGGTCGATTCTCATGAGCTTGCTGAATTGTTGCGCGACTTTAAGCCGTACTCACATTAAAGTAGCATCTGATAGGCTTGATATTGTCACCTTGATCGGTATCTATTCGCCAATCGTTTTTTTGGACTGAACATGATTCAATACGCGTTGAAATGCAGCGAAGGCCACAGTTTCGACAGTTGGTTCCAATCCGCAGAAGCCTATGACAAGCTGGCCTCTGTGGGTATGGTCACCTGCGCGGTTTGCGGGTGCACGCAGGTCGAGAAAGCGGTCATGACGCCACGCGTCCGCCCGGCGCGGAATGCCCGGAAGGAAAGTGAAATCCGTTCCGCCCCGGAACAAAAGATCGACGTTGCAACCCCATCGCCCGAAATTGAGAAGGTTTTGGCCGAGATGCGCCGCCATGTCGAAGAAAACTCGGATTATGTCGGGAAAGATTTCGCCAGTGAGGCGCGCAAGATTCATCTGGGCGAGGCGCCTGAGCGTGCGATTTACGGAGAGGCCAAGCTGGATGAGGCGAAATCCCTGATCGAAGATGGCGTGCCGGTGGCTCCGCTGCCGTTTGTCCCCAGCAGAAAGACCAATTGATCATGCACATCATGATCACCGGCGCCAATCGCGGCATCGGGCAAGCCCTGGCAAAGCGTTACGTGAACCGGGGGGACAAGGTCACTGGGACGGCGCGTGACGGCAGCATGCAGGTGCGTCTGGATGTGTCCGATCCCGTGCAGCAATCTGCCATGGCAGAACAGATGAAAGACCAGCCTGTCGATCTGCTGGTCTGCAATGCCGGCGTGTATCTGGACAAGGGGCATTCGATCGATGGCTACCCGGCCGACATGTGGGCGCAAAGCTTTGCGGTAAATGTCACGGGGGTCTTTCTGACCATACAGACCCTGTTGCCCAACCTGCGCGCCGCGGGCGGTAAAGTTGCGATCCTTTCGTCGAAAATGGCGTCGCACACACTTGCGCCGGGTGGCAGTTATATCTACCGCGCATCCAAGGCGGCGGCTCTGAACCTTGGGCGGAATCTGGCGATGGATCTCAAAGATGACGGGATTGCCGTCGGCATCTATCATCCGGGCTGGGTTCAGACGGATATGGGCGGTGCAGCGGCGGATATCGATGTGGATCAGGCCGTATCCGGTCTGATTGAACGATTTGATGCCTTGTCTCTATGCACAACGGGCTGTTTTGAAACCTATGACGGGCAATCGCACGCCTATTGAGAGGTCAATGCGGCTTTGGGGATTTCGAAGACCTCACCAGGTTCAATGTAGACCACCATCATATCGCCTCGTGTTTCATGTGAGATTTTCGAGGTCGAGTTGCTGGAGTCCGGCACGCCATCCTTGAAATAGATATTGCGCACTTGCCCGCCACCCAGGGCCACCGCGACCGTAATGTTTCCGTCGTCATGGCGGCGCAGTTCCGCGTGGCAGCTTTGTACGGGATCACCGGCATTTGCAGCGCAGGGAATTGTGCCCAACGCGTTCTTGCCGTCCGTCCCGGCGACACTCGCGACCTGGGCCAGTGCAGGCGATGACAATAGGGCAAAGGCGAGGGCTAGGCGAAACATAAAGAACCTCTTGATCTGGTTGGTGTCCTTAGGCTGACATTGCGCCAGTGCAATGTAAAGCGGCCCTGCGCCGCAGGGGCGACCGCTTTGCGCCCTTGCCCTTGCGGTGCCCCTCGCTTATGAGGCACGGAACTTCTAATCCAAGGCGCGGAGACTTTTGCCCCCATGCCCGTACTCGTAATGAAATTCGGCGGCACATCGGTCGCCAATCTGGACCGCATCCGCCGCGCCGCCAAACGTATCGGCGTTGAAGTTGCCAAAGGCTATGACGTGATCGTCATCGTCTCGGCCATGTCGGGCAAGACCAACGAGCTTGTAGGCTGGGTGAACGAAACGTCGCCCCTGTTCGACGCCAGGGAATACGATGCCGTCGTGTCCTCGGGCGAGAACGTGACCGCTGGCCTGATGGCCCTGACCTTGCAGGAAATGGACATCCCCGCGCGCAGCTGGCAGGGCTGGCAGGTGCCGCTGCTGACCACCAGCGCGCACAGTCAGGCGCGGATCGAGGAAATTCCGACCGAGAACCTGAACCAGAAATTCAGCGAAGGTATGCGTGTTGCCGTGGTTGCCGGGTTCCAGGGCATCAGCCCGGAAGGCCGGATCACGACACTGGGCCGGGGTGGGTCAGATACAACGGCCGTTGCCTTTGCGGCAGCCTTCGACGCCGAACGCTGCGACATCTATACGGACGTTGATGGTGTCTACACCACCGATCCGCGCATCTGCGAAAAGGCCCGCAAGCTGGACCGCATCTCGTTCGAAGAAATGCTGGAACTGGCGTCGCTTGGTGCCAAGGTTCTGCAAACCCGCTCGGTCGAACTTGCGATGCGATACAAAGTGAAACTGCGCGTTCTCTCAAGCTTTGAAGAACAATCCGATGAGGCCGGCACGCTGGTCTGCGACGAGGAGGATATTATGGAATCCAATGTTGTGGCCGGTGTGGCCTATTCCCGCGACGAAGCCAAGATGACCGTTGTTTCCGTGGCCGACCGACCGGGTATCGCCACGACCATCTTCTCGGCGCTCAGCGAAGAGGGCGTGAATGTCGACATGATCGTCCAGAACATCTCGGACGAGGGGCGTACGGACATGACCTTTTCCTGTCCCACCGATCAGGTGGCCCGCGCCGAAAAAGCGCTGCTGGCGATCAAGGAAAAGGGCGAGCTGAACTATGCCGAACTGGTTGCAGATACCGATGTCTGCAAGGTTTCGGTTGTGGGTATCGGGATGCGCTCGCAATCGGGCGTGGCGGCCAAGATGTTCAAGGTTCTCTCGGATGAGGGGATCAACATCAAGGTCATTACAACCTCCGAGATCAAAATTTCCGTCCTTGTCGACAGGAAATACATGGAACTTGCTGTTCAGGCACTGCATGATGCCTTTGAACTGGACAAGGCGGCCTGAGCTTATCGGCCAAAGGTATCGCCTGACACACTAAATCGGTTGGGCCATGGCGGACGGCACGGAAACAGAATCCCGCAAGCTGCTGCGGCGGTTGCGCGAAGAAATGGCGAGCGAAGCCGCCGGTCAGGAACGTCTTGACCGGATCACGCACCTGATTGCCGACAGTATCAGGGCCGAAGTGTGTTCCATCTACCTGTTTCGCGATGAAGATACGCTGGAACTTTGCGCGACCGAGGGGCTGTCTCCGGAAGCGGTCCATAAAACCCGGATGCGCATGGGCGAAGGTCTTGTGGGGCGGGTCGCCAAGTTCGGCAAGGTCGTCAACACCGCCGACGCGCCGTCGGCCAAGGGCTTTCGTTACATGCCGGAAACCGGCGAGGAACGGTATTCCTCGTTCCTTGGTGTGCCGGTTCAACGCCTTGGGGAAAAGCTGGGCGTTCTGGTCGTCCAGTCCCGCGAGGCGCGCGAGTTTTCCGCCGATGAGGTCTATGCGCTGGAAGTGGTGGCTATGGTGCTGGCCGAAATGGCCGAGCTTGGCGCTTTTGTCGGCGAAGGCGCGGCCCTGTCACCCCTGCACCAGCAATCGGTTCTGCTGCGCGGCGGCCCGGCGCAGGAAGGGTCTGCCGAAGGGCATGTCTGGCTGCACGAACCCCGCGTTGTGGTTACCAATCCAATTGCCGAAGACCCTCAACGGGAACGCGAACGTTTGGTCGAAGCGGTGGAGGAACTGCGCGTCGGTGTCGACAAGATGCTCGAAATTTCGCAGGGCGGCGACAAGGAACAGCTGAAAGTTCTGGAAGCTTACCGCATGTTTGCCAATTCCAAAGGCTGGATGCGGCGGATGGAGGAAGACATAGCCCTGGGTCTCAGCGCCGAAGCTGCGGTGGAGAAAGAACAATCCCAGGCCCGCGCGCGCATGGGGCAGGTCACCGATCCCTACTTGCGTGAACGTCTTGCGGATCTGGACGATCTCAGCAATCGCCTGCTGCGCATCCTGACCGGGCAAGGCAAGACGGACAGTGCTGATTTGCCACCCGATCCGATCCTGATCGCGCGCAATATCGGCCCCGGCGACTTGCTGGAATACGGACGGGCGCTGAAGGGGATCGTGCTTGAAGAAGGCTCTGTCGGCAGTCATGCCACGATCGTGGCCAGGGCGCTTGCGATTCCTTTGGTCGTGCATGTGGGCCGGATCACCACCGAGGCCCTGAACGGAGATCACATTCTGGTGGATGGTGATCAGGGCGTTGTGCATCTGCGCCCGGAAGACAGCGTGGTCAGTGCCTTCCGCGACAAGATCGCGATGCAGGCAAAGGCGCAGGAACGTTATGCGTCGATCCGCGAAACACCCTGCGTCACGCGCGATGGCTCGCGGATTAACCTGGTGATGAATGCAGGCCTGATGGCCGACCTGCCATCGCTTGGCACCTCGGGCGCCGAGGGCGTTGGCCTGTTCCGCACTGAACTTCAATTCCTGATCCGCAACCAGATGCCGAAACGGTCGGAACTGGTCAGCCAATATCAGCGCGTTCTGGACGCGGCGGGGGACAAGAGGGTGGTATTCCGCACACTCGATATCGGGTCGGACAAGGTTCTGCCCTATATGAAGCACGTGGCGGAACCAAACCCGGCGCTGGGTTGGCGTGCCATTCGGGTCGGTCTGGACAAGCGCGGTGTTATGCGGATGCAATTGCAGGCCCTGCTGCGCGCCGCCAATGGTCGACCGCTGACCATCATGTTCCCTTTTGTCGCACAGGCCGAGGAATATCGCGAAGCCCGTTGGGAAGTGAACAAAACGATCGAGCGGGAAAAGCGATTGGGTCATGTGCTGCCCGAGATGCTTGAAGTTGGCGCGATGCTGGAAACGCCGTCGCTGGCCTTTGCGCCGCAGAAGTTCTTTGACGAAGTGGACTTCATTTCGATAGGCGGGAACGATCTAAAGCAGTTCTTCTTTGCTGCTGACCGTGAGAACGAACTGGTCCGGCGCCGCTATGACACGCTGAATGTCAGCTTCCTGAGCCTGATGGAACGCATCGTCGAACGCTGCGATATCTCGGACACGCCGCTCAGCTTCTGTGGTGAAGATGCAGGCCGCCCGGTCGAGGCCTTGTGCCTTGCGGCGATGGGGATACGGACGCTGTCGATGCGGCCTGCCTCGATCGGCCCGGTCAAAAGCCTGCTGTTGCGGTCCAATCTGACGGAGGTTCGCAAGATCATCGCTGACGCGCGCCACCGCGGAGAGCAATCGGTGCGTCCCGCGGTCATGGACTGGCTGCGCCATCAGACTTGATGCGCGAAACGGCACGGTTTCTTCAAACTGTGCTTGATTTTTCATGGGCGGCTTTCTAATAGACAGGCAGTGTTAGCGATAACATGTCAGGTTTTGCGGGGTATCACGCCGTGCTAAGCTGATATCGGCAAATTCAGAAGGAGCCTGTGATGGTTTCACGCGTAATTCCGGTAGAGCCATTTGATCTGGTGCTTTTCGGTGCGACCGGCGATCTGGCGCAGCGTAAAATCCTGCCGGGCCTGTACCATCGCTTCGAGGTCGGCCAAATGCCCGACGGCGCGCGGATCATCGGTACGGCACGCTCTGATATCGACAATGACGGGTTTCGCGATCAGGTCCGCAAATCGATGGAACAGTTCGCGCCCGGTTTTTCCCGGGAAACAATGGATCGGTTCCTTGACCATGTCGAATATGTGCCCGTGGATGCGCTGGGCGAGGCCGGGTGGTCCGATCTGAAAGAACGGATGCGCGAAGACGTCGTGCGGGCCTTTTATTTGTCCGTTGGTCCAAGCCTTTTTTCGGGTATAGCGCAGCGGCTGCATGACGCCGGTCTTGCGACACCGGACAGCCGCATTGTCGTCGAAAAACCATTTGGGCACGATCTTGCCTCGGCGAAGGCGCTGAACGAAGGCTTGCGCGCCTGTTTCGAAGAACATCAGATTTACCGGATCGACCATTATCTGGGCAAAGAGACCGTGCAGAACCTGATGGCGCTGCGCTTTGCCAACTCGCTGTTCGAACCCCTCTGGAATTCGACCCATATCGACCACGTGCAGATCACGGTGGCCGAGACCGTAAGCGTCGAAGGGCGCGGGGCCTATTACGATCAGTCCGGCGCAATGCGGGACATGGTCCAGAACCATCTGGTTCAGTTGCTGTGTCTGACCGCAATGGAACCGCCGTCGAAATTCTCACCCAACGCGGTGCGCGATGAAAAGGTCAAGGTGATCGAAGCGCTCGAGCCCGTGGCCCAGTCTGACATCGCGCGCGGTCAGTACCGGGCCGAAAAGGGCGAGGGCGGTTATGTCGATCATGTCGGCAACCCTGCCAGCCGAACCGAAAGCTTCATCGCCCTCAAGGTTCATATCGGCAACTGGCGTTGGGCAGGTGTGCCGTTCTATCTGCGCACTGGCAAGCGTCTGCGCGCGCGGGAATCCGAAATTGCGGTGTTCTTCCGCGATCCGCCGCACACGATTTTCCCCAATGTCGGCCCTCTGCACGGAAACGTTCTGGTGATCCGGTTGCAGCCTGATGAAGGCATCACCCTGCGCACCACGATTAAGGATCCTGGGCCGGGGGGCTTCCGGCTGTCGGATGTTGCGTTGGACATGAGTTTTGCCGATGCGCTTGGGGCCGAAGCGCAAGCCCCCGACGCTTATGAGCGGCTGATCATGGATGTCATCCGTGGCGATCAGACACTGTTCATGCGTGGGGACGAGGCCGAGGCCGCCTGGGCCTGGGTCGATCCCATCATTCAGGGCTGGGAGCAGCGCGGAGACCGCCCATCCCGATACGATCAGGGCAGTTCAGGCCCCGAAGAAGCATTGATGCTGATGCATCGCGATGGGCGCCGCTGGCGTCAGATCGGAGGGTAATCATGGTTCACTCAGTCATTTCCGATGTCACCAAACGGATCATCGACCGCAGCGCCGATCTGCGCGGCCCACATCTTGAACGGATGGAGCAGGCCAGATCCAAGGGTCCTGCCCGTGCGCATCTGTCCTGTAGCGGTCAGGCCCATGCCTATGCGGGCGCAGGCGAAGATCAGCAATCGATGGCCACCGGCACCGCCGGCAATCTGGGCATTGTCACCGCTTATAATGACATGCTTTCGGCCCATCAGCCGTTCGAACGTTATCCCGCCCTGATCCGCGACGCGATCCGCGCCGCCGGCGGAACGGCACAGGTGGCAGGCGGTGTTCCAGCCATGTGCGACGGTGTCACCCAGGGCGAAGCGGGGATGGAGCTGTCGCTGTTCTCGCGCGACGTCATCGCGTTGGCAACCGGTGTGGCCCTTAGCCACAACACCTATGACGCGGCTGTTTTTCTTGGGGTGTGTGACAAGATTGTGCCCGGCTTGATTATCGGCGCGCAGGCCTTTGGCCATCTGCCCGCCGTATTCCTGCCCGCAGGCCCGATGACCAGCGGCTTGCCGAACGACGAAAAAGCCAAGGTCCGACAGAAATTCGCCGCCGGGGAAGTGGGCCGCGAAGAGCTGATGAAGGCTGAAATGGCGGCCTATCACGGCCCCGGCACCTGTACCTTTTATGGCACCGCCAATACCAACCAGATGCTGATGGAGTTTATGGGCCTGCACCTGCCGGGTTCCAGCTTCGTCAATCCGAATACCCCGCTGCGTGACGCCCTGACCGAGGAAGGCGCGCGCCGAGCCCTGTCGCTCAGCGCGTTGGGCAACAGCTATACACCGGTCTGTCAGGTTCTGGATGAACGCGCATTCGTCAATGGCATCGTCGGTTTGATGGCGACCGGTGGTTCAACCAATCTGCTGATTCACCTGATCGCCATGGCGTGCGCTGGTGGTATCGTGTTGGACTGGCAGGATTTTTCCGATATTTCCGCTGTGGTTCCGCTGGTTGCGCGGGTTTATCCCAACGGCCTGGCGGATGTGAACCATTACCACGCGGCCGGCGGACTTGGGTACACGATCGGTACATTGCTTGAACAAGGCTTACTGCACCCCGACACGCTGACCGTCGCAGGGCAGGGGCTGCACAACTATACCAAGGAACCCAAACTGATCGATGGTGAGTTGATCTGGCAGGATGGTTCGGGACACAGCCTGAACGAAAAGATCCTGCGCCCGGCCAATGACCCGTTCCAGCCCACCGGGGGCCTGTCGCGCCTGACCGGTAATCTGGGCACCGGGGTCATGAAAGTATCAGCCGTCTCGCCGGAACATCAGGTCGTCGAAGCACCCGTGCGGGTGTTCCACGATCAGGATGAGGTGAAAGCCGCCTTCAAGGCCGGAGAATTCACGGATGACGTCATCGTCGTGGTCCGCTTTCAGGGGCCAAAGGCCAATGGGATGCCTGAACTGCATTCGCTGACCCCGATTCTGTCGATCCTGCAAGGCAGGGGGCAAAAGGTGGCACTGGTCACAGATGGCCGCATGTCGGGTGCATCCGGCAAAGTGCCCGCCGCCATCCATGTCTGCCCCGAGGCGCTGGACGGAGGACCCATCGCCTACCTGCAAGACGGTGACATCCTGCGTGTCGACGCGGTCAACGGCGACCTGGAAATCCTGACCAAAGGGGTTTTGGACCGGTCCCCCGCCACCGCCGACCTTTCCGCCAATCAACACGGTGTCGGGCGCGATCTCTTCGCTGCGTTTCGGCAGAATGTCGGGTCCGCCGACACTGGCGCCAGCATATTCGGAGCGTAATAGATGTCCAAAACTCAACGCACCCGCGAAATCTGCGCTCTGGCGCCCATTGTTCCGGTGCTGGTTGTCGATGACGCCGCACAGGCCCGCCCGCTGGCCGAGGCGCTGGTCGCCGGCGGCTTGCCCGCGCTCGAGGTGACCTTGCGCACCCCGGCGGCACTGGATGCGATCAAGGTCATGTCCGAGGTGCCCGGCGGCGTGGTCGGTGCAGGCACGCTGGTCACGCCCGAAGACGTCCGCGCTGCCAAACAAGCGGGTGCGCTTTTCGGCGTTTCCCCCGGTGCCACGGATGCCCTGATCGCGGCCTGCGAGGCCGAAGACCTGCCGCTGCTGCCCGGTGCCGCGACGGCAAGCGAGGCTATGGCGTTGCTGGAAAAGGGCTATGACATGCTGAAATTCTTCCCGGCCGAGGCGTCGGGCGGCGCGCCTGCGCTCAAGGCAATCGGCGCGCCGCTGCCCCAGATCAGCTTCTGTCCGACGGGTGGCGTGTCGCCTTCCAACGCCAGCGACTACCTGTCATTGCCCAACGTGATCTGCGCTGGCGGAAGCTGGGTTGCACCAAAGCAACTGGTCGAAAACGGCGACTGGGCGGGGATCGAGACACTTGCGCGCGAGGCGTCGAAGCTGGCGGATTGACGCCGCGCGGCCCCTCGGTAATGTGGGCGTCAATTCATACAGGTTGAGCCCATGACACAGACAGTTTCCCTTTCCCAGGGGCGGACATATTTGGCCATTCCGGGCCCTTCGGTCATGCCGGACGCGGTTTTGCAAGCCATGCACCGTCCGTCGCCCAACATCTATGATGGCGAACTCATTGATATGATGCCCGGCCTGACGCGCGATCTGTGCCGGGTTGCCCGCACCAAGCACAACGTCGCCATCTATATCGCCAATGGCCACGGCACCTGGGAGGCGGCACTGTCCAACGTGATCGCCCCCGGCGAAACCGTTCTGGCTCCTGCCTCGGGCAGGTTCACCCATGGCTGGGCCGAAATGGCCGAAGGGATCGGGGCAAAAGTCCAATTGATCGATTTCGGCACCTCGTCAGCCTGGGATTTCGACCGGATCGCAGATGCGCTGCGTGCGGATCGAAACCACCAGATCAAGGCGGTTCTGGCGGTCCACGTGGATACATCCAGTTCGATCCGGAACGACATCCCGGCGCTGCGCAGGCTTCTGGACGACCTGCAACACCCGGCGCTGCTGATGGCAGACTGTATTGCCTCGTTGGGCTGTGACAGGTTCGAGATGGATGGCTGGGGCGTCGATGTCACAGTTGCCGCTTGCCAAAAAGGCTTGATGACCCCGGCGGGCATCGGCTTTGTTTTCTTCAACGAGAAAGCACAAGCCAAACGGGCCACCATCCTGCGCGTTTCGCAATATTGGGATTGGCAGCCGCGCGTTAATCCAGATCTGTTCTATCAGTATTTCAACGGCACCGCGCCCACGCACCACCTCTATGGCCTGCGCGCCGCGCTTGATCTGATCCATGCAGAGGGGATCGAGCAGGTCTGGGCCCGCCATGAGCGCCTGGCCAATGCCATCTGGGCGGCCTGTGAGACCTGGGCCGCAGGCGGCATGTTGCACCTGAACGTCGCCGACCGTGCCTATCGCAGCCACGCCGTCACTGCCTTGCGATTGACGGAAGGTCGCGGCACGGCCCTGCGTACGTTCACCGAAACCCGGTTGGGCCTGACACTGGGCATCGGCCTTGGGATGGAGGATTATGACAGCTGTTTCCGTCTCGGTCATATGGGGCATATCAACGGGCAGATGGTCATGGCGATTCTGGGCGGTGTGGAAACGGGTATGGCTTCACTTGACATATCGCGTGGCAAAGGGGCCCTCGAAGCCGCCGCCGCCGTGCTGGCGGCCTGACACTCTAAGGGTGTCTCCGCCCGATCCGCCTCTTCATCTGGCCAAAAATATCCTCGGGCGGAATCGCGCCCTGGCGCGATGGGGGGCAGACAGCCCCCCCTTTGCTGTCCGACCGGGCGCAAAGGGATCAATCAGCGCACCCGCGCGACTGCGAGCGCCTTGGGCAAAGCGGCGGCAAACGCATCCAGATCAGACGCCGGGCCACAGCTTACCCGAATGCAACTGTTCTGCGGTGCCGCGAACGGCATTCGGACAAAAATCCCCTGCGCCACCAGGGCGTCCAGCACGGCCTTGGCAAAATCCCCGTCGCGCCCGCAGTCAATCGCCACGAAATTGGTGGCCGAAGGCAGGGCCGCCAATCCGTTTTCCCGGGCAATCGTATCGATCCGCTCACGTGCTTCTGCGATCTGCGCCTGAACATGCTCCAGCCACGCGCCATCCTGCAAAGCCGCCAAAGCACCGGCCTGCGCGGCGCGGTTCATGCCGAAATGGTTGCGCACCTTGTTGAAGGCTGCGATCAGATCCGGCGTGCCCATGGCATAGCCAACCCGCGCACCCGCCATGCCATAGACCTTCGAGAAGGTCCGCATCCGGATTACGCGCGGATCATCTATACTGACAGGTGCCGCCGTCCCCTCGGGCGCACATTCCACATAGGCCTCATCCAGAACCAGCAGGCAGCCATCAGGCAAGGCATCCATGGCGGCCACGATGTCAGCGCCGGAATGCCAGCTGCCCATCGGATTGTCCGGATTGGCCAGATAGACCAGCTTGGCACCAACCTCCGCCGCCTTGGCAAACAGGGCCGAGGGGTCCTCGTGATCACCTGAATACGGCACTTTGTGAAGAATGCCGCCGAACCCGGCCACATGATAGTTGAAGGTCGGATAGGCCCCGTCCGAGGTGACAACCGCATCCCCGGGCCCGACGATCAGCCGCACCAGATAGCCCAGTAGCCCGTCAATACCTTCGCCCACGACGATATTCTCCGGCGATACGCCGTGATGGTCGGCCAAAGCATGGCGCAGGTCATGGTTTTCGGGGTCGCCGTACATCCAGATCTCTGACGCGGCTTGCGCCATGGCCTGGGTCGCGCGGGGCGAGGGGCCGAAAATGCTCTCATTGGCACCCAGTCGGGCCACAAAGGACGCGCCGCGCTGGCGCTCTTGCGTTTCCGGGCCGACAAAGGGCACGGTGGCGGGCAGGGATTGGGCAAGCGGGGTGTATCGAGGTCCGGTCATGTCCGCAGATAACCCCAAGCCCGATCAATGAGCAAGCGCGCACAGGCGTTGGGCGCGCTGGAAAAGAAGTATGAATAAAGGAGCGCAGATGCGCATTCTCTCGATCGTTATTCTTCTGGGGCTCGCCTATCTTCTGCTCTGGCCGGTCCCGGTAAAACCCGTCGCCGTCGAAATGCCGGAAGATGCCGGGTTTGTCGGGGATTTCGTTGAAAACACGGCACTGGATGCGGTGCAGCTGATCCCCCTGCCGGGTCAAGAGATCGGGCCCGAAGACATCGCCGTCATGCCAGATGGGGCGATCTACACAACCAGCCTGTCAGGTACCCTTTACCGCATCGACGGGGCGGAACCGGTCGAGGTTGACCAGCTTGGCGGGCGTCCGCTGGGCCTCAAGGCCGGACCGGATGGCGCGCTTTACATCGCCGACAGCTATCGGGGCGTGATGCGCTGGACCGGTCCGGGCACGTTGGAAAGGGTGGTGAGTGACATCAACGGCGCGCCGGTGATCTACGCCAACCAGTTGGACGTGGCGCAGGATGGCACGATCTACTTCTCGAATTCATCTGACCGCTTCGATCCTGAAACCATGGGCGGGACCAAACCGACCTCTGTCCTCACCATCTGGGAACAGTCCGATACGGGTTACGTCGCGCGTCGCACACCCGACGGCCGCACCGAGAAAATCACCGAGGGCTTTGTCTATACCAACGGTGTCGCGCTTTCACCTGACGAGGATTTTCTGCTGATCGCGGAAACAGGTCGCGCGCGCGTGCACAAGCTGTGGCTGACCGGACCAAATGCAGGGCGGCAGGAGATCCTGCTGGAAAACCTGCCCGGCTATCCCGACAACCTCGAGGCTCAGGGCGACGGCACCTATTGGATGGCCTTCGCCAGCCCGCGTGTCCCGTCCGAGGCGCTGATGCCGTACCCGTTCCTGCGCAAGGTGATCTGGCGATTGGGTCCGGCAGTACGCCCCGCGCCGATCCATCGTGGCATGATGGTGCAGTTCGATGGCGACGGTACGATCCTGCGCACGCTACAGGACCCGCAAGGCCGCCTGGGCATCACGACCGGGGGCAAGATTGCGGGGGATCAGTTCTATGTCATGACCCTCGATTCCCCGTGGTTCGGGCGAATGCCTGTCACCGACATGCCCTGACGTCGCAGTGGTATTCCTCAGTCTGTCCGGGCATGTTTGTCACGATTGAATTACCGGAGGTCCTCCATGTCACGCGTATCCGTTGCCTATCAAGACCACGTTGCCCATGTCACACTGACCCGAGGCGACAAGATGAATGCGCTGGATGATGCAATGATCAAGGCACTTTTGTCCGCCGGGCAAGAGGTCGCCGCGTCGGATGCCCGTGCCGTGGTCCTGTCCGGCGAAGGCAAAAGCTTTTGCGCCGGGCTCGACATGGCAAGCTTTGCCAAGATGGCCCACATGGACCCCACGGAATGGCTGATGACCCGCAGCCATGAAGACGCCAACGAGATGCAGGAACTGGCGTTGATCTGGCGTCGCGTACCGGTTCCGGTGATCTGCGCAATTCAGGGCGTGGCTTATGGCGGTGGCCTGCAAATCGCGCTGGGCGCGGATATCCGTATCGCGCATCCCGAGGCGAAACTGGCCGTGATGGAGATGAAATGGGGCATCATTCCCGACATGGGCGGCATGGTTCTGCTGCCTCGGCTGGTCCGGTCGGACGTGCTGCGGCTGCTGACCTATACGGCCCGCCCGATCCGTGCGCCGCAGGCGGCGGAGTGGGGCCTTGTGACGCAATTGTCCGACGATCCGCTGACCGAAGCGTTGGCCATTGCCGAAAACATCGCGGGTCAAAGCCCTTCGGCCATCCGTGCCGCCAAGCGTCTGATCGAGGTCGCTGAAACTCAGTCCCGCGCAGACGTTCTGATGGCGGAATCCGCTGAGCAGGTGGAACTGATAGGCAAACCCGACCAGATGGAAGTTGTCATGGCGCAGATGCAGGGCCGCAAGCCCGAGTTCAAATGATCACCGCATGAAGGCCCGCCGTGCGTCGCGGGCCATGTTGTAGCGCATTTCCAGATCGGCGATACGAGCCATCGCGGCTTTGCGCTTTGCCGGGTCCGTCAGGGTCGCATAGTCCTGCCGCGCTGTGTCGAGCTGCTTTTTGATGTCGAATTCTTCCGGCAACACGCCTGCCTGCGCCATGATCCGATGGCCGGCGGCGGTGGCCGGATCGCTCAATGCCTCGGATGACCGGTCAGGCAGTGGTTGGCCTTCGCCCTCGAGGCCCTGCAACTGACCCTCGGACTGGGCTTTCTTGATCTGGCGCTCGACCAGTTTTCCCAACGCTCCAAACATGGCCTCTTCATACTTGCTTTGAAGTGCGGTTTGAACCCGTTCACCGAAAGCGTTGTTTCACAAGATAGGCCATCCCGCCTGCCAGCAAGCCCCAGACCGCCGCACCAAGCCCGAACGCGGTGATCCCTGATGCAGTGATGGCAAAGGTCAGGATGGCCGCTTCGCGCTCGGCCGGAACTTCCAGCGCGGCGGATGTGGCATTGGCCATCACCCCGATCAGCGCTACACCGGTCAGCGTGCCCATCAACAGTGGATCGGCATGAATGGCGAACCCGGTAATCGCCACGGCGAACACCCCGAACAGGCAATAGAACAATCCACCCATCACGGCAGACCAATAGCGTTGCGCGGGGTCGGGGTGGCTGTCCTCGTTCGCGCACATCGCAGCGGTGATCGCCGCAAGGCAGGTGGCGGGGGCACCGAACGGAGAGGACAAGATGCTGGAAATGCCCACGGACGAGAACAGTTTGCCGGTTTGCGGCGCATAGCCAAAGCTGCGGATCACAGCGATGCCGGGGATGTTCTGGGTCGCCATCGTGACGATGGACAGCGGCACGGCAATCCCGACGACCGAAGCCACAGAGAAGCTGGGCGTGGTCCAGACCGGAGCCGCGATCCATTGCGTCGGCGTCAGCGACGCGTCCCCGGCGTTCAGGACCACGACGGCTGCCGCTGCCACGACCGCGGCCGGAACGGCAAACAGGCGGTTGATCCGGCCGGCGATGAACCATGTCAGAATTACCGGCAGCGCTTGCCACGGCAGGTCAACTGCCGCCTGAAAGGGCAATATGCAAAGCGGCAGCAACACGCCCCCCAACATGGCCTGCGCCAGGGTCGTCGGTATCGCCGCAGCCATGCGCCCCAATGGTCGCCACAGCCCGGCCAACACGGTCAAAGCCCCTGCACAAAGGAACGCGCCTGTCGCTTCGGCGAACCCCAGTGCAGGTGTGGCGGAAACCGCCAGCAGGGCCGCACCCGGCGTGGACCAGGCCACGCTGATCGGCTGTCGGTACCACAGGCTCAGCACGATGGCGGTCAGGCCCATGGCGATCGCCGCCATCATCAATCCGGACGCCGCCTGCGCCGGGGACGCGCCCATCGCCGCCAACCCCTGCAAGACGATCGGGAAAGAGCTGAAAAAACCGACGATTGCCACAACCAGCCCGGTCGAGACTGTCTGGAACGGTGGGGCTTTGTGCGTCATGACGGCCTCGGAGAAATGTGTTCGCTGATTGCTAACAAGCAGGGGCAGGGTCCGGCAAGGCCCGAGCGTGCAAAAGAAAACCCCGCCGTTGTGGCCGCGGCGGGGTTCCGGATTTGAGTATTTGTGAAAAGATGAAGATCAGGCGATTTCGGTCAGTCGGGCCAGCGCCTCGTTCAGTTTCGCCTCTTCCTCTTCGCGGGCGGCGAGGTTGGCTTTGGCCTCTTCCACGACCTCTGCGGGGGCCGAGGCCACGAATTTCGGGTTGTTCAGACGGCCACGCAGGCCACCAAGTTCCTTGGCCAGCTTGCCCTTGGCCTTTTCCAGCCGTTCCTTTTCCGCGCCAATGTCGATGATGTCGGCCAGTGGCAGGCCAAAGGACGCGCCGGGCGCCGCGATCGAGATAGTGCCCTTGGGCAGCGTATCGGCCTTGGTCAGGCTGTCGATCCGGGCCAGTCGCTTGATCAGCGCCTCGTTCCGGTCCCAGGCGGCCTGGCCGTGGGCGTCGATCTCGGTCACCAGCATCGGCACGTACAGACCCGCCGGAACGCGCATCTGGGCGCGGGCCGAGCGGGTGTTCTCGATCACCGAGATCACCCAGTTCATTTCGCGGTCCGCGTCGGCATCGACCAGATCGGCGGCGGCATAAGTCGGCCAGTCGGCATGCACCAGCATCTTGGGCCGCGCGCCGGTCAGGCCCCACAGTTCCTCGGTGATGAAGGGCATGATCGGGTGCAGCAGGACCAGACACTGATCCAGAACCCAGCGCATTGTGGCGCGGGTTTCAGCCTGGGCCTCGGCGTCATCGCCTTGCAGCAAAGGTTTGGACAGTTCCACATACCAGTCACAGACCTTGCCCCAGACAAAGGCATAAAGCCCGTTCGCCGCGTCGTTGAAGCGGTAGCTGTCCAGCGCCGCGTCGACCTCTTCCCGCACCCGGGCGGTTTCGCCGATGATCCAGCGGTTCGCGGCGGCCTTGGGTTTCAGGTCGGCTACGTCCAGTTGCGGGACGGCATCAGTGAAAACCTCGTTCATTTCGGCAAAGCGGACAGCGTTCCACAGTTTGGTGCCAAAGTTGCGATAACCGGTGATGCGTTCGCGGGACAGTTTCAGCACGCCGCCAATCGCCGCCATCGACGCGTTGGTAAAGCGCAGCGCGTCGGCGCCGAACTCGTCCACGATCTCCAGCGGGTCGATGACGTTGCCGGTGGTCTTGGACATCTTCTTGCCCTTCTCGTCGCGGACGAGCTGGTGCAGATAGACGGTGTGGAACGGGATTTGATCGACCACGGCCAGCTGCATCATCATCATCCGGGCGACCCAGAAGAACAGGATATCGAAACCGGTGATCAGAACATCGGTGGGGAAGTAGCGCTGCAACTCCTCGGTCTGTTCGGGCCAGCCCAGCGTGCCGATTGGCCACAGGCCGGAGGAGAACCAGGTATCCAGCACATCCGGGTCGCGCCAAACCGGATAGACCAGCTTGGTCGGATCCTGATCAACGGCGTACTGCGCAAGGCTTTCGGCGAACCGATGGATCGCCTCCTGCTTGTCGGCGACTTCGATCACGGTCGCGTGGCTCAGAGGGCTGGGAATGTCCGCATTGTCGTCCAGGAACTTTTCGGTAACGGCCTCAAAGCTCGCGGCACATTCCATGACATTGCCACGGTGCAGCATGCCGCCTTCGTTCAGCAAACGACCCAATTCAACCAGATCAAGGTCGCCATCATTCTCGTCGTCAATGAAGTCTTCTGCCGACAGGTCGAGACCATACCAAACCGGAATCTGATGCCCCCACCACAGTTGGCGGCTGATACACCAGGGCTCGATATTTTCCAGCCAGTGGTAATAGGTCTTCTCGCCCGACTCGGGGATGATCTTGACCGTGCCGTCCTTGACCGCGTCCAGCGCGGGGCCGACGACCTTGGCGGCATCGACGAACCACTGATCGGTGAACATCGGCTCGATCACCACCTTCGACCGGTCGCCGAAGGGCTGCATGATCGGTTTGCTTTCGACCAGCGGCACCAGCGTGTCGGCGCCTTCCTGATCCGGCTTCAAAGCGGTTGATCCCAGGCGCGGATCATCCGCGCGGGTCATCACGGCCAGACCATCAGCGGTGATCTCTTCCACCACCTTGGCCCGCGCTTCGAACCGGTCGAGGCCACGCAGATGATCCGGCACCAGATTGATCGCGTCGATTTCGTTCTCGGTGAACGCGCGCCCACGCGCATAGTCCTGCGCCTTCCCTGCCTCTTCGGCATAAGGGGCCCCATCGGCCCGCATCGCGCCCTTGGTGTCCATCAGGCGGTACATCGGAATACCGCCGCGCTTGGCGACCATGTTGTCGTTGAAGTCATGTGCGCCGGTGATCTTCACCGCGCCCGAGCCGAAATTCGGGTCAGGGTAGTCATCGGTGATGATGGGGATCTGGCGGCGATGCTCTTTCGGACCAACTGGGATTTCGCACAGCTTGCCGACGATCGGCGCATAGCGTTCGTCCGAGGGGTGCACCGCAACCGCGCCGTCGCCCAGCATGGTCTCGGGGCGGGTCGTGGCGATCGAAATATAATCCCGCTCTTCGCGGAAGATCACATTCCCATCTTCATCTTTTTCCAAATACTCATATGTCTCACCGCCCGCCAAAGGGTACTTGAAGTGCCACATATGGCCGGCGACCTCGATATTCTCGACCTCGAGGTCCGAAATCGCGGTTTCGAAATGCGGATCCCAGTTGACTAGCCGCTTGCCGCGGTAGATCAGGCCCTTGTCGTACATGTCGACAAAAACCTTGATGACCGCGTCGTGGAAGTTGGGGCTGTTTTCATGGCCCGTGCGCGGGTCGCCCGCCGCGCCGGCCATGGTGAAGGCGTTGCGCGACCAGTCGCATGAAGAGCCGAGGCGTTTCAGCTGCTCGATGATGGTGCCGCCGTATTCACCCTTCCATTCCCAGACTTTCTCCAGAAATTTTTCGCGGCCCAATTCGTTGCGGCTGGGTTGTTGGGTGGCGGCCAGCATCTTTTCGACCTGCATCTGGGTTGCGATGCCGGCGTGGTCCTGGCCGGGCTGCCACAACGTGTCAAAGCCACGCATGCGGTGCCAGCGGATCAGGATGTCCTGTAGGGTGTTGTTGAACGCATGGCCCACATGCAGAGCACCGGTCACGTTCGGCGGCGGGATCATGATGCAAAAGCTCTGGTCGCGCGATTTGTTCGCGCCTGCCTTGAAGGCTTCGGCCTGTTCCCAGGCCTTGTAGATCCGGGCCTCGGCCTCGGCCGCGTTGAATGTCTTTTCCATCGCCATGGGATGCGTCCTGCGTCAACAAATTCGGGTCAGCGCCTGCAATAGCGAATGCGCGCGGCAAGGGGAAGGCCTAGTGCGCCTACGCCATGCCAAAGCGTGCTTTGAAATAGGCGTCAACGCGTTGATAGGCGGGTTCGTGAAAATCCAGCGTCAGCAGCGAATGATCCTTGCCGGGATATTCGACGGTTTCCAGCAGATTGCCAAATGCCTGTTCAAGCGCCCGCATCAGTTTCTTGGGTGCAAGCTTGTCTTCGGAATACCGCATCGCCAGACCGGGGCCTTTCGCGGCCATACCCGCAGAGGCCGCGCCGATATCTTCAGCGCTCATATGCAGATGGCGGCCCCCGAGGATCGGCAGCGCAGGTTGGCTGGCTACCCCGCCCAGAACGGCGTCTTCGGCCATGAGGGTAAGGGCGAAACTGCCGGTCAGGCACATGCCGATGACGCCCACACCGGCGCTGTTTTCGCGTTGCTTGATCTCACGGGTCAGGGCGCGCATCCATCCTGCAATGGGGCTCTGCCTGCCGCGGGCGAAAATGTTGAACTCGCGCCGCACGCAGAACAACCGGGCCATGTTCTTGGCCATTTCAACCTTGCCATAGGTTCCAAACAAATGAGGCAGGTAGACGCGAAAGCCGGATGCGTTGAGCTTGGCGGACAACGCCAGCGTTTCGGGCCCGATCCCTGGCAGTTCCTGAAGGATCAGGATCGGTGGGCCTTCGCCGCCGACATAAACGTCATGTGTGGTCGACTGCCCGCTGGTCATCGGGGCAGAGAAGGGAAAAACGGTATCATGCGTCCAGCTCATGGCCCAAGGCTAGCCGAACATCCTTTGCGCGCAAACGAATTTCGGTGAACCCTGCTGGACATCGCCGGGTCGCGGGCTAGGCTCGCCCCTGATATCGCGCAGGAGGGCCACCCATGGAAAAGTTCGGCAGAAGCCAGCCGGTGAAACGGACCGAGGATCAACGGTTCCTGACCGGGCAGGGGCGTTACATGGACGATGCGGTGCCCGGGAACGCTTTGTTTGCCGCATTCTTCCGCAGCCCGGTGGCGCATGGTAATATCACCTCTCTGGATGTCGAGGCCGCGCGGGTTGCCGACGGTGTTCGGCTGGTCATGACTCTGGACGATCTGGCCGCGTCAGGCATCGACACGGTGCTGAATGCGGCGGTCTTGCAGAACCGGGATGGGTCCAGGGCCGCTGCGCCCGATCGGCACATGCTGGCCAGGGATCGCGTGCGTTTCGTGGGCGAGCCGGTGGCAGTTGTCATTGCGGATACCCTGACGCAGGCGCAGGACGCGGTTGAATTGATCTGGATGGATACGCAAGAGCGCCCGGCCAAGTTGGACGTCGAGGCCGGGGGCGAGATCCTGCACGTGGAAGCGCCCGAGAACCGTGCTTTCGATTGGGGGCTGGGCGACGAAACCGCGACCCAGGCAGCCTTTCAGGCGGCCGCGCATACCGTGTCGCTGAACGTCGCCGACAACAGGGTCATCATCAATTCGCTGGAGCCGCGCGGATGTCAGGCGAACTGGTCCGAGGGGCGCCTGCATTTCTCTTACGGAGGTCAGGGCGTATGGGCGATGAAGGCCCAACTGGCGCAAAAACTGAAACTGGATGCGGACGACATACGCGTCACGACCCCGGATGTGGGTGGTGGTTTCGGTATGAAAGTCATGCCGTACCCTGAATATTTCTGCGTCTCCGTGGCGGCGATGAAACTGGGTCAGCCGGTGCACTGGATGTCCGACCGGTCCGAGGCGATGCTGTCTGATCATCATGGCCGCGATCTGACCTCGCTGGCCGAGCTGGCCTTCGACGCCGATCACAAGATCACCGCCTATCGGGTCCACAGCAAGGTGAACCTTGGCGCATACAACAGCCACTTTGGTCAGGCGATCCAGACCAGCCTGTTCAGCAAAGTGCTGATGGGTGTCTATGACGTTCAGACCACCTGTTTGCGGGTCGAAGGCTTTTTTACGAACACGACGCAGGTGGATGCGTATCGCGGTGCGGGCCGCCCCGAGGCGATTTACGTGCTTGAACGCGCGATGGACCGCGCCGCGCGCGAACTGGGCATTGACCCGTGGGAACTGCGGCGCAGGAATTTCATCCGCCCCGGCGATTTCCCCTACACCACTTCCACCGGCGAAACTTATGATGTCGGCGATTTCGACATGGTTCTCACCCGCACGGCCGACCAGACCACAGGGTTCGAGGCCCGTAAAGCTGCGGATGCCGAACGCGGTCTGATCCGGGGGCAGGGTCTCTGTTACTATATCGAAAGCATTTTGGGGGACCCTTCCGAAAACGCGAAGGTCGCGTTTTGCGAGGATGGAACGGTGAATCTGTACGTCGGCACACAATCGAACGGGCAGGGGCATGAGACGGTCTACGCCCAGTTCCTGTCAGATCAGACGGGTATCCCCATGGACAAGATCACCGTCATTCAGGGCGATACCGACCGGCTTGCCCATGGCGGCGGCACTGGCGGGTCCCGCTCGGTCACGGTGCAAAGCACGGCCACCCTGGCCACGATTGACAAGATGATCGCCGCATTCACGCCTTATCTTGCCGATAAGATGGGGGTCGAGGAAAATGATGTGAGTTTTGACCACGAGACATTCCGAGCGCCGGGCTCCAACCTGACGCCGACCCTGACCGAAGCCGCCGAGATGGCGCGTGCCGATGGTCGAACGGATCTGCTGCAACATGAGGCCCGCGCCAACCTGGATGCGCGCAGCTACCCGAACGGCGCGCATGTTGCCGAAGTCGTGATCGATTCTTGCACCGGCGAAACCTGGGTGGACCGCTACACGGTGGTTGACGATTTTGGCAATCTTATCAATCCGATGCTGGCCGAAGGGCAGGTGCATGGCGGGGTGGTGCAGGGTATCGGCCAGGCCCTGACAGAACATGTCGTGCACGATGCACATGGGCAACTGCTCACGGCTTCGTTTATGGATTACGCCTTGCCCCGTGCAACCGACATACCCATGATTAAGTTTACCTCGGCGCCGGTTCCGTCAACCTCGAACCCGATGGGGATGAAAGGGTGTGGCGAGGCTGGCACCGTGGGCGCGCTGGCCGCTGTGGCAAACGCGGTTCAGGATGCGCTCTGGGACCACGGGGTGCGGCAGGCGGACATGCCTTTCACACCTCACAAAGTATGGGAATTGCTGACGCATGAATCTGTCGCGGCTGAGTAGAAAGGTTCTGGGATGGCTCGGGCGCCCTTTGCGGTCCGAGCATTCCGCCGAGACGCGGCACCGCGAACCGATCAGCCATGTCATCATTCTTGATGGCACCATGTCCACTCTGGAACCGGGGTTTGAAACCCACGCCGGTCAGACATTTCGCCTGTGCTGCGAGATGGGCAGCAAGGTTTCGGTGTTCTACGAGGCAGGCGTGCAGTGGGAAAGCTGGAAGTCCTCGCTGGACGTGATGATGGGCCGGGGCATCAACCGCCAGATCCGTCGCGCCTATGGGTATTTGGCGTCCCGCTACAAGCCGGGCGACAAGATCTTTTTTATCGGCTATTCGCGCGGTGCCTATGGCGCGCGCAGTCTGGCCGGCGTGATCGACATGATCGGCCTGCTCAAGGCGGAACACGCCACCGAGCGAAACATATTGCAAGCTTATCGCCACTATGAATGCAATCCAGACGGCATCGCCGCCAGCGAGTTCCGCCGACGTTTCTGCCACGACGGGGTCGAGATCGAGATGATCGGCGTCTGGGACACGGTCAAGGCGCTGGGTTTGCGTCTGCCGCTGCTGTGGCGCAGGGCCGAAGAGAAGCACGCCTTTCACAATCATCAGTTGGGCCCAGTCACCCGCCACGGGTATCACGCCATGGCGCTGGATGAGACGCGCGAAGTGTTCGAACCGGTTCTGTGGACCTGCACGCCCGAGTTCAAGGGCCATGTGGAGCAGGTCTGGTTCCGTGGAACCCACGGCGACATAGGTGGCCAATTGAACGGCTACGAAGAGGCGCGGCCGCTGAGCAACATTTCCCTGATCTGGATGCTGGACAAGGCGGAATTGCACGGTCTGCCTTTGCCCGACGGCTGGCGCGATCGGTTTCCCATTGATCCCCATGCTCCGTCGGTTGGCACATGGCGCGGCTGGGGCAAGATTTTCCTGCTGCGAAAGCACCGCAAGGTCGGGCAGGACCCTTCAGAGCGCCTGCATGTTTCAGTTTCGCCGGATAAATTACCGGGCTGGGTGGCGATGCCGAACCTGCCGACACATCCCGCGCAGTGAAAGGCTACCATGTGCCAGTGACTCCAAGATCACCGGCACTTCAATGTCAGGTTCGAGCCCAAAGCGGACCCTAATTTGACAGTACTGCGCCGCTCTGCGGCGAACGACCGCTCTGAGCCCATAGCGATCATTCGATCTCACCAGGGCAATCTGGTTGTGATCCAAGTCAAACCAGTAATCTGAATGTGTGTTATGCTTACAAAGATTTCGCGGTGTAGTGGAGAGTTTGATGAAGCAAATTCTTGTTGGAGCGAGTTTGACTGCCCTTATGGCTGGCGCAGGGTTGGCGCAGTCTTACTTAGGCGATTTGGCGATTGATCCAGAGGACGCAAGGATTGGTACGCAACATTATTCGCCATTTGTCGACCAGTCTTTTCCCAACCGGGTCTTCTGGGGCGATACTCATCTACACACGTCCTATTCAACGGATGCAGGAATGGTCGGCAATGCGCTTGGGCCAGATGAAGCGTTCCGCTTCGCTCGTGGCGAGAAGGTTCGAGCTTCGCTTGGCGATTACGCTCAACTCGTGCGACCACTCGACTTTCTAGTTGTAGCTGACCACGCCGAAAATCTTGGTCTGGCTCCCATGATTTCGGAGTCGAATCCACAGCTTTTAGCCAACTCCTGGGGTCGTCAGGTCCATGATCTGGTGAAGGCGGGCGATCCATTGGCAGCCTACGTGCTTTGGGGCGAGTCTATGATGGTGAACACGGATCCTTTGGATGACGACGACCTGACGCGGACATTTTACAACCGTATTGTCGACACCGCCGAACGCTACAACGAGCCCGGTGTGTTCACTGCCTTGAATGGCTTCGAGTGGACGTCAGTTACCAATGCAAACAACCTTCACCGGGTTGTCATGTTCCGAGACGGTGCCGACAAGGTCGCAGACATCGTCCCATTCTCCAACTATGACAGCTCGGATCCCGAGGACCTGTGGGACTGGATGGAGGCGTACGAGGCGCGGACGGGTGGGAAGGTCATGGCCTTTCCACACAACGGGAACCTCTCTAACGGCCTGATGTTCGACGACACACGTGCAAATGGAGAACCCTTGGATGCTGCCTACGCTGAAAGGCGAATGCGGTGGGAACCGCTGTACGAGGTCACTCAGATCAAGGGTGATGGTGAGGCGCATCCGATGCTATCGCCCAATGATGAATTTGCCGACTACGGCACTTGGGATCGTGGAAACTTTGGGACCGAACTCAAGACACTGGAGATGCTGCCGCGCGAATATGCCCGGGACGCTTTGGCGCGGGGATTAAAGTACGAGGAAGAGATCGGAGTTAACCCGTTCAAGTTCGGCATGATTGGCTCGACCGACAGTCACACTTCGCTCGCGACGGCGCGGGAAGACAACTACTTCGGCAAGGCTTCGATGGCGGAACCGAGTGCAATCGAAGACCGCATTTCTGAGAACCTTATCCAGCCAGATTTCCTTGGCGACGAAATCACGGTCAAACACTACGAGACCATCGCCTCAGGTCTCGCTGCTGCTTGGGCGAGAGAGAATACTCGAGAAGCTATCTGGGATGCGTTTAAGCGTAAGGAAGTCTATGCCACAACCGGTCCACGAATGACCGTGCGTGTTTTTGCCGGATGGGACTTTGAACCAGAGGAGGTTCATCGGCACGACTTCGCAGCCGAAGGATATGCTCGTGGCGTCCCTATGGGCGCTGATCTTTTTGAAGGACCCGAAGGTTCAGCACCCAACTTTATGGTACGTGCTCTCCGCGATCCCGACGGTGCGAACCTGGACCGCATTCAGATCGTTAAGGGTTGGGTCGATGCGAGTGGTGAACCCCAGACGAAAGTCTTCGACGCCGCTTGGGCTGGAGACCGGGTGCCCAACGCCGACGGCATTCTACCACCCGTAGGGAACACTGTTACTGGCGCGGACTATACAAACACCATTGGTTCCGCTGCTCTTGGTGCTCATTGGATGGATCCTGAGTTTGACCCATCTCAACGTGCCTACTACTACGTCCGAGTTTTAGAAATCCCGACACCGACATGGCTAGCTTATGACGAAGCTTTCTATGGCAACCTCGACCTGCCTGATGACGCTGTGATGGTCCACCAAGAGCGAGCTTATACCTCTCCGATTTGGTATGCGCCGGGAGGCTGATAAATGATTTTGGATGTTCGTCCAGTCTGTCCTCGAGAGGTGATCGTTTGGACAAAATCCAGCCAATGATCTGAATGAGGCCAGTTCGGATTCAGCCTAGAAACCCTCGGCCGATATTCGTCAAAAAGCAGGAAACGTCCTTTCTCACTTCGGCTTCGCTAATTAGTCCGAAGAACTTTAAGCCCGGAACCAACGACGTGTTCTTGGGGCGCTAAGTTTGACGCAGGTCAAAGATATCTGAGGTCAATCGCATATATTTCCTTGCTATTGGGAGGTTGGGGGATAACCGCGATGCTAGTAATTCTAGTTGCCTTGGCTTTGGCAGTAACGGTCGGAACAACAGGGCAAGCGCAAACTACAACCAACACCGTCGAGGGCCTGATCGAAAGCGCAGAGGTATCGATCACCGCGGACAATTTCATCCGTGCGGCCACAGACCTTGAGTTTCAAAAGTACGTCTCGCTCGCGGGTGGCATCAATCGGTTCTACCACTTCCGGGAACCGACCCCCGTCGAAAACCAACCGACGATCCGGATGAACCGCGACACACTTTATAGCACAGCGGTTGTCGACATCAGCGAGGGCGCGACGCTGATCCTTCCCGAAGTCGCGGACCGGTACATGACGGCAATGGTAGTCAATCAGGACCACTTCATAAACGAGGTGTTCTTCGGTGGCGGCACCTATACGCTCGACATGGAAACGTTCGACACCCCGTACGTGATTGTGTATCTCCGCGTGCTGGTCGATGCCGCAGATCCCGAGGACGTGGCGGCCGTCAATGTGATCCAGGACGCAATGACAATTGAGGCCAATGCATCGAACCCGTTCGTGGCCCCGAACTACGATGACGGAGCTTTTGAGGCGGTAGTCGAACAGCTACTGCCGCTCGGTGCCCTCGGGTTTGTACCAGACAGTTCCCGCATGTTCGGCACAAAGGAGGACGTTCACCCCATACGTCACATGCTCGGCACGATTGCCGGTTGGGGCGGGCTGCCGGAAGAGGAAGCGTTCTACCCAGCATTTTTTCCAGGTCTGCCCGTCGGCGCGTACAAGATCGAGGTGCCGAAGAACGTGCCGGTGGACGCTTTCTGGTCGGTGAGCATGTACAATGCCGACGGCTTCTATGAACCGAACGCTCTGAACGCCTATAGCATCAACTCCGTCACCGGCGCGCAGAATGCTGACGGAAGCATGACCATCCATCTTGGGGCCTGCGACGACGGGCGGGTGAATTGCTTGCCCATCACCGAAGGCTGGAACTACGTGGTGCGCCTGTATCGCCCCGGTCAGGAGGTCCTAGATGGGGGCTGGACCTTTCCCACCGCGCAATCTGTGAACTGAGAAGGACGCTAACGATGTTGAAGAAATTGTTTCCGATTGCACTGCTGGCCCCATCTCTGGCTGTTGCCGAACCAGTGACGCTGGGCACCTTTGTCCGGGCGGAGACGGATCATATGTTCCGTGCCAACATGGCCGCTTTTGACGCGGGTGTTGGGGAATTGATCCACGTTCGCAAACCGACAACCCCTGACAATCAACCGGTTATCCGGATGAACCAGGACACACTCTACTCCGGGATCGTCTTGGACCTGTCCGATCCGGTTGAATTCACTCTGCCTGATCTGGGCGAGCGATACATCTCGATGCATGTGATCAATCAGGATCACTACATGTTCGTCGAAACCGCGCCTGGGACCTACAACCTGACCGAGGAAAACGTTGGTTCTCGTTTTGCCTATGTGACCGTACGGATATTCATGGACGCCAACGATCCTGACGACGTGATAGCGGCACATGCCGCTCAGGACAGTCTTATCGTGACTGGAGGCGGGGCAGGTCCGTTCGAAGCGCCAGATTGGGATCTGGATGATCTGGCACAGGCACGCATGGCCTTAAGCAACCTTGCCCAGCTGGGATTCAGCAGCTTCTACTCGTTTGGCACTGAGGAAGAGACCAGGCCCATCGATCATTTGGTTGGAACCGCTGCCGGCTGGGGGGGACTGCCGCGAACGGCTGCGCTCTATGAAATCGACAGCGTCGATGCAAATAATGGCGAAACACCACATTCGGTGACCGTGAATGAAGTCCCGGTTGACGCGTTCTGGTCGATTACGGTCTACAACGCCGACGGATATCTGGAAGCAAACGATCTCGGTCGAAACAGTCTCAACAACGTTACAGCAAAAGCCAATGCCAACGGCAGCATCACCATAAATTTTGGCGCGTGCGAAGATGGGCGCGTGAATTGCATACCGATCACGCCAGGCTGGAACTACACTGTTCGGCTATATGAACCTCGTGAAGAGATCTTGAACGGAAATTGGTCCTTTCCTGCAATCGAGCCGTCTGATTAAGAGGGCATTTAAGCTGGTTTTTAGGTGGCTGCTGTGCGCGACTTAGAAACCACTGAATTCTGCTTTGCAGCCACTTGGTGTTCAAGTGTTCGCGCGCTAAAGGCAGGGCAAAACGTGGTGGTGATCCAAATACCCGCGCCGTCATGATCTGGGATGACAGACAGCGGGGGCCATAGTCTGGTCATGGGACTGCCCAGACTATCTGGAACGCGTATTTGGGAAAGCGAAGTTAACCAGATTGGTGTGGCCACTGCTGAACAACAGTGTTGTCCCAATTGGTAACCAACTACCTGCATAGTTCGCCCTTACCTTCAAAAGCAGGACTGCGAGATCTAATACTCACGCAATCATAGTTCGCGCGATAAAAATTTTCTTCCCGCGCGTAAAAATCCTTGAATTGTTGTATCTTGGATTCAAGTATTCGAAGGCGTGGCAAATTTGTATTACCTCTCTTGCTCACGCATTCGCCAGATTTGTCTGGTTCGCCTCTTGGTGACGTGGAGTGAGTGGCGTCGCCAAGAGGCCATCATTTGTTTGAATGTCACCCTTTAGAAGTACTCGAGTTTAGGATTGCATAGTAAACTATGGGCCCTGCCGCACAAATGATAGTATCGTCTACAAAGTGGACATCCAGCGTAATCGAGGGAATAGTTGCTACTGGCCCAAACAAGAACTGTCTGTCTCAAGCTTCCGCGGAAACAGCAATCTTTGCAAATCCATTGCTTCGTGTAGCGCATTCGAATCCGTGTTACGCACGCATAAATGCACATAGATTTTCGGGTGCTACTCAAAAGCGGTATGTCGCACCGATAACCGGCCCCGACTGACTGAAGGTAAAGTCGTTGCCGTTGATCTCGTGATCGAACTTGATGTAGCGATATCCGCCTCTAATCATCCATCTTTCGTTTATTGAGTAATCCGCGGTCAACAACACTTGCCAAGTCTCGCTGTCGCTGGTGAATCCGCCATAATCTAAAAACGCCGTGCCGGTCCACCTGTCTGAGAACTTAAACCGAGCAAGGGCTCCGATAACGGGGTCAGTCCAGTCTGCGTCCACAGTGGTTGTACGCCCTGGCAACGCTCCAGGTGACAGCGTGAACTGAGTTTCTGTACTAAACCACCTGAAACCTCCTGCAACGTCTACCTGTACAGTTGGATCTTCGTAGACCCGGTAACCAACATAGCCGCTCAGAAACTGCGTCTTTAGCGACGTGTCCAGCCCGGAAAATGCGGTGCCAGGTGTGTCATCTCCGAAAGAAAGGTCGGTGTAGTTGTAGTCAGCCAATAAGCTCCACCGTCCATTGCTGGCAGCAATTGTACCCATAAACGCAAGGTCCAAGTTGCTTAGCGCGTCCGAAAAACTGAGCGTGGCATCGATGTTGCCTCGTGGAGTGTCCAGCGACGTTTCGGTCTCTGGCATGAAGAGGTAAATAGTGGCTTCGAAACTCCAGTCGCTGGAATGTGCTGCCATAGGTGCCGCCAAAAACGCTAAGCTTAAGAACGCCGTTCTCCATGTGGGAAGCCTTTGCATTATACCCTCCAAACAAACACCGACTGCAAGAACATTCGATAGCGAAGGCTTGAACTTGCATTCCAGCATTCTGATATGAATGAGGGTTATGGCATTGATCTGAATCAATAGGATCCGCGTTCTACGCAGTGCAGAAAGAGCATGGCATTCAGAGTTAGTATCAGCTTAGGTTTACTTATCTTGGATAGAATAGCTGCTCAAACGATCCGTCAGCTCTTGATTTTAGGGAAAACCCGTTCGGTACGCGGAGCCGCCATTGGTCCAGTTAGCAAGCCCCGCATAAAACGTCGGATGACCGGTGTGAGTCCAAAGCGGTCACCTTATCTTTCGAGCTTGCGGCGGATTGGTTGACCTGAGTCAGCGTCTATTTTGAGTTCACCATCGCCAACAACTAACGTGCCGTTTACGAGAACGGTATGGACACCTTTGGCAGGTTGGTTCGCGTTATCGTACGTGGCTAGGTCTGATACGGTCGTGGGGTCAAAGACGACAATGTCGGCATCCATTCCTACTTGCAGCCGCCCCTTCTTTCTCATTTGTGGAACGAATTCCTCGAGCGTTTGAGCTGGCATCAAGGACATCTTGCGAATGGCTTCTTCCAGTGACAATAAGCCTCGTTCGCGCACATAAGATCGAAGGATTTTAGCGAACGCTCCAGCCGACCGCGGGTGACTAAATACATTGTCGGGAAGTGGCCAATCACTACCTTCATAGTTCAAAACAGCCCCGCTTTCGTCGAAGTAGGACCAGAATACCGCATCCGAGGCGATCATGACCGCAGGGTGGGTAACGGATGCATCTAATAGCGCGAGCGCTTCCGGATCTTTCTCGTCCAGAAAATGCCACGTGACAAAGGTGCCAGGCTCGTTGTCCTGGTAATCGGCGAGCTCCTGTTCCGTCATGCGATCTGAGCCCAGTTGAAAGTTCTGTGCCGTAGAGCTCATGCGTTCTCGCCATCCGTCGCCTGAGAACATCGCGGCTCCTACAACGGTGTTTGCGGCGCCATAAGGATAGGCCTCTACTGTAACGTTTATGCCTTGAGCCTGTGCTCGTTCCACCAAATCAAGGGTGGCGTGGATGTCCTCCAATGAAGAACTGTTGATATGACAGATATGCATGTGTGCGCCTGTGAGCGCGGCGTTCGCAATCAATTCTTTTATTGCTTCAAAAGACCCCTGAGGTTCCAAATTCGAAGCGTACCGCACGTGCGTATACGTGGCCACACCATAGTCGGCGGCCATATTTGCCAAAGCAAAGTACTCTTTTTGACCGTAACCAGGCGCGTATCCTGCGTTAACGCCTATCCCCAATGCCCCCTCTTTCAATCCTTGCTCGACTAAGTCTAACAACTCCACCATGCGAAGGGGATCGGCGATTTCTGTTTTCCAATCGTCGAACCTCTGCGCATCTTGAAAATAGGATAGTTCGGCAATAGGCCCTTCTCCTGTGAACGCAGCTATTCGGCCAAACGTCCAAGCCGCAGACGCCCCATAGTTCAGTGGCGTCTGCTGCCGTTCCATTTCAGCATACCAATCTGCAATAGGGAGGATACCGGACTCCAAATCCAGAACAGTTGTTACGCCCTGCATCGCCTGCATGCGCATGTCGCCCAAGTTCATGCCGTGTGCATGCAAATCGATGAACCCCGGCGCTACAACAAGATCAGTTGCATCGATTTCCACCGAACCGTCCATTGCGAACTCGGAGATCGCGGATATCTCGCCGCCGTTGATCCCGAGATTTCGGATGGCGTCCAAACCTGTCTCCGGATCGATGACCCGCCCGTTCGTTATGACTATATCGTAGTCCTGCGCTGAGCAGGTCGTGGCAATAGCCACAAGAATTGAAGAAACGAATGTGCGGTACATGATCTTGACCTCCGTGCCCCCAGCGTAAGGCGATGAAGGAACAGATCAATTTAATATTTTTGCCTAAGTCTGCTTTGTCTGCTTTCCGCCCTGAATAGCCATCTGAGCAAGTGCTCTAATGTCTACTTTCAACCCAAAGTTGGCTCCAGTCGCCATGGCAAAGAACAAATCAGTAATGCCTAAGTGATAGCTTCGTTATTGAACTGGATACATAGAAGCAAAGTAGTGGTCGATGTTACGGTTTTTGAGTCAACACCTGACCTCGGCTTGTAAACGAGATTCCTTGAGTGCCGCTTCCTCCAACCATGATCGCTTCTACGATAGGGGGTAGTACCGGAACTTCTGCCGACCAGGTGACTATGAAATTCGCGCCAATCCCGTCTCCGACGCTGCCAATAGGTACAAGCGCATTCATCGACCCAAATGGCATCAGTTGAACGGGCTCATTTATGAGAGTTTCCAGAAGTTGCCCCGCTCTGTCGTAATATTCCACACGCTCAACTTTGATTTCTGATTGAAGACTAATGTTGTGCACAACTAGCGTAGACGCGAGCGGTTCGCTGCGCCCCTCCTGCGTGAAAACTCGCGAATAAGAGGGAACATAGATGACTTGAGATGTAACACTCTCCGAAACTTGTGCGAATGAAAGGTTTGGTACGGTCGCCAACGAAACCAAAACCATTGAGAACGACCAGAAAGATCTGCGGGAGAAAAACTTCATGTAGGCGCATGCTCCGATTGTTCTGTCATCAAAATGAGCATACGGATGACAAGATTCGGCGCAAGAATCTGTCCGCTTTGTCCGCAAAGCTGACGCTCCGAACTAAAACAACCTCGCAGCATTCAGCGAGGGTGTTTTCTTTGTAAGAACCCGTTACGCCTTGCGTCGCTCTTGACTATGCAACGCCTCCGGTAAGAGGCGTTGCGAAATGCCTGCGCCCTTTTCACGTTCCATAGACATGATTTAGGTTCTTGTGTTCGCAATTACCGCCGACGATCCCTGCGCGAGCTCATCGGCTGGAAGGCCACGCCCACATGTGCCTCGCAATAGGGTTTGCCCGCCTCAACCGGAAGGCCGCAGAACCAGAAATCCTCGGTCGCGGGGTCGCCCACGGGCCACTTGCAGGTTTTCTCTGTCAATTCCATCAAAGTCAGCTTCTTGGCTTTCTTTTCAACCTCGTTGACCTTGGCCAGCGCCTCGGGGCTGATCTCGTTGGCCGATGGCTGCGGTGGCAGTGGCTGACCGGCGGGGATAATCTGACGGCGGGCCGGAACGACCGGTTTCGCTTCGGCGGTCGGGGCCGGGGCCGGACGCGCCGGTTCGGTCTTGGGTGCAGGTTTGGGCTTGGCCTCGGCCTTTGGGGCGGGCGCCGGTTTTTCTTTCGGTTCCGCCTTGGCCGGGGATGCGCCCGCCGTCCGGTTTGACAGGCCCAGGCGGTGCACCTTGCCGATCACCGCATTGCGGGTCACGCCGCCCAGTTCCTTGGCAATCTGGCTGGCCGACTGGCCTTCGCCCCACATCTTCTTCAGCAGTTCAACACGCTCGTCTGTCCAGGACATCGTTAGCCTTTCAAAAGCGGAAAGCGGCCCCGGATTCGGGCCGCCTTGGGAATTCGTCTCAGCCCCCTATTCTAAACACTGCTGCCCGAGTTACAAGCTGTCTTCGAATCAGCTCGAGGGCAAATCATGCAAAATCCCGCAGATCAGACCGCGCGTCGCTTCGGAGCAGTCAACTGGATGGGCCTGTACACGCTGGCGCAGCGCGAAACCCTGCGTTTTCTGGCCGTCTGGACGCAGACGGTTCTGGCACCTCTGGTTACGGCGGGGCTGTTCCTGTTGATCTTCACCATCGCCATCGGACCCAGCCGGCCCGATGTCATGGGTGTGCCGTTTTTGATGTTTCTGGCGCCAGGGATCATGATGATGACGGTGATCCAGAATGCCTTTGCCAATACCTCGTCCTCGATGGTGATCGCCAAGGTGCAGGGCAATATCGTCGATACTTTGATGCCACCGCTGTCACCGCTCGAGATTCTGCTGGGTTACCTCGCGGGAGGCATTGCCCGAGGCGTGATGATTGCCCTGGTGATCTCGATTGCGTTCTTGGTCTTGCTCTCCATTGCGCCTCAGCACCCCCTGATCGCGCTGACCTTTGTTGTTCTGGGTGGGGCATTCATGGGCGCGTTGGGCCTGTTTGCCGGTATCTTCGCCAACAAGTTTGATCAGATGGCCGCGATCACCAACTTTATCGTCACGCCGCTGGCCTTCCTGTCGGGCACGTTCTACTCGGTCGAGGCGCTGCCGCCCGTGCTGAACCGCCTGACCCACCTGAACCCGGTGTTCTATCTGATCGATGGTTTGCGCTATGGAATGATCGGAGTGTCCGACAGCTCTCCGTGGCTGGGGATGGCGGTCTGTACGTTTGCGACACTCGTGATCGGAGCCATCACCTGGCTGATGCTGCGCACCGGATATCGCCTCAAGGCTTAGGGCGGCCCGGCCGTCGCGGTTGGTTGCACGGGCCGGGATGCGGACGCACCCGTTCCCGCCGTTCGGGGCAGGCTCTCAGGCGCGGCGTCGCACCGCTTCTCGCCAGACCAGGATCAGCCCGCCGCCCAGGATGGTCGCAGATCCGACCAGACTGATCCAGTCGGGGATCACATCAAAGACCGCAAAGTCGTAAAGGGCGGCAAAGATCAGCGTGGCATAGCTGATAGGGGCCACGAAGGATGCATCCGCCCGCGCCATGCCGTTGACGAAACAGGCCTGGGCGCAGGCCATCAGAACGCCGATCCCCACCAATGCCGCCCACTGCTGCGGGGTTGGCATCTGAAAGACGAAGCTGACAGCTAAAGTGGCGATCAGCACCCCCATCGCGTTGTTGATCAGCAGGATCTGCATCGGTGGCTCGCGCCCGGACAGCTTTTTGATGAAAATCAGCTCCATCCCGATCAGCGCAGCCGCCGCCAGCGCCAGAAGGGCTGCGGGCTGAAAGCTGGCGGGGGTCGGGCGAAGCAGGATCATCGCGCCCGTCAAGGCGACAGCCGCCGCCAGCCAGCGCCAAGGACCAACCCGCTCTTGCAGCAGCGGAATGGCCAGCACCATACCAAAGACAGGGTTCAGAAAAGATATGGCCGTCGCATCCGCCATCGGAATGAAGGCAACCGATGCGAACATCAATGTCACCCCCGCCCAGCCAAAACTGGTCCGCCCGACGTGAAGCCCCCAATGGGGCCGCACCAACCGGGGCCGCAGAGTTGCAACCGCCAGCACAATCGCCAGCAGGGCAAACAGAAACCTCCCGTGACTGATCTGCATGGCATGCAAGGGCGGCCCCAACGCATCCGTCCCCAGCGCCTTGGCCAGCAGCGTCGTCGCGGCGATAAAGGCGGTGGCGACAAAAATCAGCGCAGCGGCAAGCGGAGGATTATGGTGCTTGGGTTCGAACATGGCCAAGCGGTGCGCGGTTGCACAGGCTTTGGCAAGGGCAAAATTCGATCCCTGCAAAATACTGGCTTTCCAACCTGCGCAAGCATCGCTATACGGTCGGCCATGATCAAACATGTGCATATCCAACTGCTCCGACGCCGACGCATCTTTGCGTAACCGGCCTGTTTGATCTCATGTGCCCGGCAAATCGGCACAGACCTCACCAAAATTGTTGACGAACAGGGCCTTCGTGTATCACTCACGAGGCTCATACTACCTGAAAAGGATGATCCCATGATCCCGTCCGTTCTGCCGACCTATAACCGTGCGCCCCTGACCTTCGTAAAGGGCGAAGGCGCCTGGCTGACCGAGGCGGATGGCCGACGTTTCCTGGACCTCGGCGCAGGGATCGCCGTGAACGCACTGGGCCATGCCCATCCGGCATTGGTCGCCGCGCTGACTGACCAGGCCCATGCGCTGTGGCATGTCTCGAACCTGTACGACATTCCTCAGCAACAGGCGTTGGCTGACAAGCTGGTGGAACACAGTTTTGCCGATACGGTTTTCTTTACGAACTCCGGCACGGAATCCTGCGAACTGGCCGTGAAAATGGCCCGCAAGTATTTCCATGACAAAGGTCAGCCCGAGCGGGTCGAGATCATCACTTTCGACGGTTCCTTCCACGGCCGGTCGTCAGCCGGCATCGCCGCTGCCGGGTCCGAGAAAATGACCAAGGGCTTCGGCCCTCTGCTGCCGGGTTTCGTGCATGTGGCCTTCGGAGACCTCGACGGCGTGACCGACGCCATCACCGACAAGACCGCCGCGATCCTGATCGAGCCCATCCAAGGCGAGGGCGGTATTCGCCCCGTCCCCGACGCCGAACTCAAGGCACTGCGTCAGATCTGCGACGACAACGGGCTGCTGCTGATCCTTGATGAAGTCCAGTGCGGCGTCGGCCGGACAGGCAAACTCTTTGCCCATGAATGGGCCGGGATCACCCCTGATATCATGATGGTCGCCAAAGGCATCGGCGGCGGCTTCCCGCTGGGCGCGGTACTGGCGACCGAGGACGCGGCATCCGGCATGACCGCAGGCACCCACGGTTCGACCTATGGCGGCAACCCGCTGGGCTGCGCGGTGGGCTGCGCGGTGATCGATCATGTGGCAACACCCGCCTTTTTGGAAAGCGTCAACCGCAAGGCGGGCCTGCTGCGCCAAAAGCTCGAAGCCCTGATCGCAGATCACCCCGACGTGTTCGAAGAGGTGCGCGGATCGGGCCTGATGCTCGGCCTCAAGTGCAAGCCTGCCAATATCGACGTGGTCAATGCAGGTTATGACAACCTCGTCATCACCGTTCCCGCCGCCGACAACGTGATCCGCCTGTTGCCGCCTCTCACCCTGACCGAGGACGATATCGCTCAGGCCATGATCCGCCTCGACAAGGCCGCCCGGCAGATCGAGACCCAGCTCCAAACCGCCTGATTTTCATCTTTTCTCAAATACTCCAGGGGTCCGGGGGCAGCGCCCCCGGCGACCGACAGCCAGGAAACGAACCGACATGAACCATTTTCTTGATATCCACAAAACCGATTCCACCGATCTGCGGGCCATGATCGATCAGGCGGGCGTGATGAAGCAGGCGCGTTTGGGCCGCCCCAAGGCCGCCCCCGACGACGAACAACCGCTGAAAGATCGCATGGTGGCGCTGATCTTCGAAAAGCCTTCGACGCGGACGCGCGTGTCTTTCGATGTGGGCGTGCGCCAGATGGGCGGGCAGACCATGGTGCTCTCCGGCAAGGACATGCAGCTGGGTCACGGCGAAACCATCGCCGACACCGCCCGCGTGCTGTCGCGCTATGTCGACATGATCATGATCCGCACCTTTGATGAAACCATCCTGACCGAAATGGCCGAATACTCGGACGTGCCGGTGATCAACGGCCTGACCGACCGCACCCATCCCTGCCAGATCATGGCCGACGTTCTGACATTCGAGGAACATCGCGGCCCCATCGCTGGCAAAAAGGTGGTCTGGACCGGTGATGGCAACAATGTCTGCGCTTCCTTCCTGCACGCCGCCGGTCAATTCGGATTCGATCTAACCTTCACCGGACCGGCTCAGCTTGACCCGGAAGAGGAGTTCATGGGGTTTGCCCGTCAAAAAGGTTCGAAAATCGTGATCGAAAGGGATCCGCACAAAGCGGTGGAAGGTGCGGACCTCGTCGTCGCGGATACCTGGGTTTCGATGCATGATTCCCAGTCGGCCAAAGAGCGCCGCCACAACATGCTGCGCCCATATCAGGTCAATGCTGAACTCATGTCGCATGCCAAACCAGATGCGCTGTTCATGCATTGCCTGCCGGCCCACCGCGAGGAAGAAGCGACCTCCGAGGTCATGGATGGACCGAACTCGGTCATTTTTGATGAAGCCGAAAACCGTCTGCATGCACAAAAGGCGGTGATGCGCTGGTGCCTAGGCGTCTAAGGGCGTCGACGGATATCCCAAACTTTCAATTTGGCGAGCGTACTTGCGCTCGCCAAGAGGACCAGCGCGCAAAGCGCTGTTTTGGTCACGATCTCCATCGTGCCTTCGATCAGCATGGCGTGAACAAGGCTGCCGACAATCGTCACCCCGGCCAGTGCGGTGTGGCTCAGCCGCCAAAGACGAAAGCGCTGGCGCAGACGTTTGCGGAAGACCCCTAACAGGGCCGCCCCGAAAGCGGCCCACATGGCAATGACACCCCAGGCCGAGAACGGCGTTGGCGATACGAACAACAACGCATCCACCACATCCGGCGGGCTGGTAAGCCACAACCCCGCGACATGGACCACAATCGCCAGCACCAGGGTCAGACCGATCCAGCGGTGAATGTGGCGGCTTATCACTGCGGACAAGCCCGGAAGGTATCTTCCGGCCAGAAGCGGCTGCAGCAACAGCAGGCCCAAGCTCAGAATTCCGGCAAACCCGGCGAGGATATAGGTTGGATCGCGCCACGCAAGATACGGGCTGCCTGCCGCAGCGATTAAAGGAACGGCAAGGGCGGCGATCAGGGTCGCCCAAATGACACCGGTTCGGATCACCGGGATCAGAGCGGTTGCAACACGAAATGCGCAGCCAGTGTCTTGTCTTTGGAACTGGACATCACAGGCCGCAGGAACACGGTTTCGAACGCGCCGCTGTCATAGGCCAGATGCCCGTGCGGTTGACCGAATGCAGGAACGATCTGCGGCATTTCCAGGCGGAATTCACCCTTTTCATCCGTCAAGGTCGCTCCATGGCTTTGCGGGTCACGCTCGTGCCCTTCTGTGGTATGGGCCCAGATCTGAATGCGCTGGCCGGGCAGGGGTGCGCCATCGCCTGCCCTTCGTACGGTGCCTGTCATCCAGAACCCGCCGCCACCGATCCGGTCCACGATCGGCGCGCCGGGGCGATAGTTGTTTGATCCGCCCCGCATTGAAGGCGTCGGCGCAATCCCGGCTGCGCGGGCAGGCACCAAAAGCCCTGTGGCGCCGGTTGTCAAAACGGCAACACCTTGGGTGATCAGGGAACGACGGGACAGCAACGCATCTGTCATCGAGAAACCTCCAATACGCGATCCAATCTTGTCAGTCTGCGGCTTCCATCTGAAACATAGCATGTTTCTTTCAAAATCCGAGGCCGTGCGCGGTTGGATTCCCGCGCCCTCACGGTTCTGTGAGTGATTCCGGGTCGTCGAAACGAATCTTTTTGACCTCTGGCGGTGCGTGGTGCGATGCTCGGGGCCACCGAACCACATCGGGATGATCCTTCCATGACGACAGCAGATCTGGTTACACAGGAAGACATTGCCGCCTTCCAACGCGATGGCGCTGTTGTTCTGCGGTCGAAATTCTCATCCGACTGGTTGTCATTGCTGCGTGCAGGTATCGACGCCGATCTTGACAATCCGACCGATAATTTCACCCTTCATACCAAGGATCCGAACGCCCCGGGCTATTACGAAGACTACTGGGCCTGGAACAAAATCTCGCAATTCAACGAATTCGTTCATAAGTCCCCCTGCGCACCGCTTGCCGCCGGGTTGCTGGGGGCGCCATCCATCAACCTTGTCATGGACAACTGGTTCCTGCGCGAGGCCGGCTCGACCTCGCGCCCGCCCTTCCATCAGGACCTGTCTTACTTCGACTTCGAAGGCACGATGTGTGTCCTTTGGCTGCCGCTGGAACCCGTGACCAAGGAAAACGGCATCGCATTCGTGAAGGGCTCACACCTATGGGAAAAGCTGTTCATGCGGGTGCGGTTTGCCGATGGGCATCCCAGCTATGAGCCCACCGAAGTCGCCGGGCTGACCTATCACCCGCCACCCGATGTCAATGCCGACCCCGGCGCGTATGAGTTGCTGCAATGGAATCTGGAGCTTGGGGATTGTATCTTTTTCGACATGCGAACGCTGCATGGCGGGCTGTCCTCGACCACGCCGTCGGAAACGGTGCGGCGCTTCACCCTTCGCATGACGGCACCTGATGGTGTCATCCGGTATCGCGGCGACTGGGCCAAGGACGAGCGCGCGCAGTTCGAGGCGGCAGGCTATGGCGAGGGGGATCGGATTGACGGGCCGTTTTTTCCGCAACTCTGGCCGCGTTGATTGGAACGGCGCCGCACTCAATCTGTGCGATTGTGCACTTTATGGGCTGCTTTGCGTGGCTATTTCTTACCTGAGTGAACGCAGGTGGCCTGACCATCTGCAACGAAGGGAGAGCTGAAATGAGTTGGAACCCGACACACAATCCGGACTGCATCTCGGAGAATCCGGCACTGGACACATTAATCATCCCGCGTGCCCGTGACCTGGGTGGGTTCGAAGTGCGCCGCGCGTTGCCTTCGGTAAAACGACAGTTGGTGGGCCCTTTCATATTTTTCGATCAAATGGGGCCCGCTGAATTCATCACCGAAGGAGGCATCGACGTGCGGCCCCACCCCCATATCGGACTGGGCACGGTCACTTATCTGTACAAGGGCGAATTCGAGCACCGTGACAGCCTTGGCACACATCAGATGATCTATCCCGGCGAGGTCAATTGGATGGTCGCAGGGCGTGGTGTCACCCATTCCGAGCGCACCAGTGACGAAACACGCGGCAAAAAACACAGCCTGTTCGGCATTCAGACCTGGATTGCTTTGCCCGAAGCGCATGAGGATATGGCTCCGGATTTCGAACATCACAAACAGGCCGCGCTGCCGCATATTCAGGATGCAGGCGTCAGCGCCCGATTGATCCTGGGTTCAGCCTATGGTGAGACCAGCCCGGTCACGATGCTGTCCGAAACCTTCTATCTCGACGTGCAATTGGAACCCGGCGCGTCTTTCCCTCTGCCTGACGACCACGAAGATCGAGGTGTCTATGTCACGCAAGGTTCGGTCGAAATCGCGGGTGACAGGTTTGACGAGGGCCGCATGATGGTGTTCCGGCCCGGGGACAAGCTGTCTGTCAAGGCCGGTGCGCTGGGCGCGCGGCTGATGCTGCTGGGCGGAGCGACCCTGAATGAAGATCGCTACATCTGGTGGAATTTCGTTTCGTCTTCGAAGGAAAAGATCGAAACCGCAACCCGTGAGTGGAAAAGCGCCGATTGGGCCAATGGTGCATTTCAACTGCCTCCGGGTGACGATCAGGAATTTATCCCTATTTCCAAAGAGCTTGAGCGCACCAAACCCCGGCTGGCCCGCTAGCGCGTGACGTCGGGGGCAAGCGGGCTTGTGTCACAGGACGTTTGCGGTGATCCTTTTCGGGTGTACCGGAGGGGGTATCATGAAACTTGTCCTTGCAGGCGCGGGCAGCATCGGCTGTTACTGTGGTGCTTTGCTGGCCCGGTCGGGGCATTCCGTGACCCTGCTGGGGCGCGCGCATGTGCTGGACCCGATCCGTGAGCGCCGGCTGACGGTTACGGATTTCGACGGCCTTGATTACACGGTCCCGCCTGAATCTCTGGTGCTCAGCGAAGATCCGGCCTGCCTGGGCCGGGCCGAACTTGTCATTGTAACGGTCAAATCGGGCGCAACATCGGATATGGCCGAGCAGATAGGCGCCTTTGCGCCCCGGGATGCGCCTGTCCTGTCCTGGCAGAACGGGATCGAGGCCGCAGAGACGTTGCGCAACGCCCTACCCGGGCGCGACATACGCGCCGGAATGGTTCCGTTCAACGTGGTGCCGACTGCCCCCGCCACCTATCATAGGGCCACGTCCGGAGATATCGTCATCCAAAGCGGCACCGGTGATCTGGCCGCGCAGCTGAGCAGCGCAGACCTTCCCGTCACGTCCAGCGACCAGATCGAAGCCGTGCAATGGGGCAAGCTGGTGATCAACCTGAACAATGCGCTCAATGCCTTGTCGGGCCTCACGCTGGTGGATCAGCTGATGAACCGCGACTGGCGCAATCTCATGGCGGATCAGATGTCCGAGGCGCTGACCGTCCTCAAGGCGGCGGGTCATCCCGTGGCCTCGACCACATCGCTTCCGGCATGGATGACCCCGCATATTCTGCGGCTGCCGACACCGCTGTTCACCAGGATCGCGGCCCGGATGCTGACAATCGACCCGCATGCGCGAACGTCCATGGCCTATGACCTCATGGCTGAGCGGCAAACGGAAATTGACAGCCTGCAAGGTCACATCATCCGGATGGGTCACGAAACCGGAGTGCCGACACCCATCTGCACGCAGGTGTCCGACCTGATCAAACATGCACCCGATCACCCGTTGTCGCCGGAACAGATCAGGCTCTGACGTCAACCCTCAGGCGAACGCGGTCAGCACCCAGTAAATGACGGCCGACATGGTTGCGGCGGCGGGCACGGTGACAATCCACGCGGCCACGATGGTCATGAAATGCGACCGCCGTACCAGCTTGCGACGGCGGTATTCTTCCGGGGCAAGGTGTTGTGCTGTGCGTTGAAGCTTTCCCCGCTTGCGCCGGCGCTCGGAATCCCACTCGCGGTAGAAGCCGACGCCAAAGACGGCACCAACGGCGATATGGGTCGAACTGACCGGCAGGCCAAGCCAGCTGGCCAGAATCACGGTGATCGCCGCCGACAGGGCAACGCAAAAGGCGCGTATCGGGTTCAGCTTTGTGATCTGGCGGCCCACCATCCGAATGAGCCTGGGGCCGAACAGGAACAGACCGAAGGAAATCCCGAACGCTCCGATGATCATCACCCAAAGCGGGATTGGAACTTTCGCGGCGAACTCTCCGAACTCGGCTGCGTGAACAATCGCAGCCAGCGGGCCGACCGCATTGGCCACGTCATTTGCGCCGTGGGCAAAGCTCAGGAACGTGGCCGAGATCACAAGCGGCAGGCCAAACAGCGTCTTCAGCGACCGGGTCCGGTTCTCCATCCCTTCGGATCTGCGTTTGACCCACGGGACGGTCACGGACCAGGTCAGCAGCCCCACGCCCAACCCGATCAACAGGGCCATCTTGGGATCGATATGCACGATCCATTGCAGGCCTTTAACGGACAGATAGGTGGCAAATGCCCCCGCCATCACCGCCAAAAGGAAAGGTACCCACTTGCGCGCGGCGGCAATCTTGTCGTCCTGATTCTGGATTTTCGACTTGATCAGCGCCAGAAAAGCCGCGGCAACCGCACCGCCGAGTATCGGCGAAATCACCCAGCTGGCTGCAATTGCACTCATCGTGCCCCAGCTCACCGCGCTCAGGCCCGCTGCTGCAATGCCTGCACCCATCACCCCGCCCACGACTGAATGCGTTGTGGACACAGGGGCGCCGATCCAGGTCGCCAGGTTGACCCACATGGCCGAAGATATCAGCGCCGCCATCATGGCCCAGATGAACACCTCGCTGTTTTGCACCGAGGCGGGGTCGACAATCCCCTTGGAGATGGTCGAGACCACGTCACCCCCCGCAAGCAACGCACCAGCGCTTTCGGCAATGGCGGCAATCACGATAGCGCCGCCCATGGTCAGCACATTCGCGCCGACCGCTGGGCCCATGTTGTTGGCCACGTCATTGGCACCGACATTGATCGCCATATAGGCCCCGAACGCGGCCGCCGCGACCACGACATGGCTGCCATCCGCCCGACCGAACAAGACCGCCGCCGTCAGCCCGGCAAGCGCCATGAAGGCCAGCGCGACCCCCGGTGCCAGCAGGTGGCGCGCGACATGGATGTTGGCGGTTTCGACCCGCGAAATTCGGTGCAGGTCGCTGTCCAACGTTTGCCAGCGTGGTTTCGGATTCGTGTCAGACATGAACTTGGTCAGATATTGAAGGATCGTGCGCCACTAACGGTATCGGGCTGCTCAGGCAAGCTGGGTGCCATCGAAATGTTGCGAATTCCTTACAGTTTGCGCAACAAGTCCTGAAGCTCGGGCTCTTGCACCAGGGTGGCCGCTTCAGCCGGCGAAAACCAGCTGCGCTCGCGCTGGTCGGCCTCGGGAAAGTCATCGGCCAGCGCGCACACCGAAATCCTGTAGACATTGGTCAATACCGGTTGCGCCGATCCGTCTTTGAGGATCTTGTCGTAGGTGAATTGGCCGATGGGTTCATCGTGAACTGCATCCGCGCGCACCCCGGCTTCTTCCCAGGCCTCCTGAAGGGCTGTTTCCGCGCCACTCAAACCATCGATGGGCCAGCCTTTCGGGATGATCCAGCGTTTGGTGTCACGGCTGGTGATCAGCAAGACCTGGTCCTGCCCGTCATAAGTGCGGGTGCACAACGCCGCAAACTGCACCCGTCGGGGGCGCAGGAACAGCGGTCGTCCTACCTCTTCCCAGATATTTTGCAGCCATGCATTCATCAGTTTTTTTGTCGGTCTACTCTATGCCTTCAAAGTTGATTCGACTTAACAACGGAAATAGTGAGTTTCAATTAAACCTTCCAGTTTGGCCGGGTTTGGCCGATTTTTGAGGGTTTTCTGGGTTGTTTTGTGGATTATGGGCAAGGCTCGGGCTTTGCTGATGGCTCTAGTCACGTCTGCGTTTTGCCCTCAGCGTGGGATCAGCCTGGGTCGGGTCTTCGGGCCAGGGGTGTTTGGGGTATTGCGCCCTCATGTCTTTGCGTACATCCGCGTAAGAGCCCGCCCAGAAACCGGGCAGGTCACGCGTTATCTGGATCGGGCGCTGCGCCGGTGACAGCAGAGTGATCTTCAAAGGCTGGCCACCGATCGCCGGGTGTCGGGTCACGCCAAACACTTCCTGCAAACGGACCGAGATTTCCGGCACGGCCGCGCTGTAATCAATTGGCACCTTGCGCCCCAGCGGCGTTTCAAATGACCCCGGAGCGCGCCGGTCCAGCTCCTGCGTCTGCGCCCAGTCCAGCCGCGCGCGCAGGGCGGGCAAAAGGTCGAATTTCTTCCAGTCTTCGGCGCTTTTGACCCCTGACAGCATGGGCAGCAACCAGTCCTCCATGTCGGCCATCAGGCCTGCGACCGAAAAATCGGGCAGATCGACGCCATCGGCGCGCACCAGCTCGACACGGGCGGCCAGGCGCGCGGCGGCACCCTCCGGCCGCAGGCCCAGATCGCGTATCCCATCCAGCATCGCGCGGGCCACGGCGTCGTCCGGGACGTCCTTCCAGATGCGGTCGTCCAATATGATCGCGCCGAACCGCTCTTGCCGCCGCGACACGACGCGCCGCTCGCGTTTGGACCAGGCGCACGTCTCGACCCAGCCGATCTGATCCGCGAACAGATCGCGGATGTCGCGTTCCGAAATCTGGGTGGCCATCCGGACCTTCGCCTCGCGCGGGTTGCCATCCGTGTCGATGACGACCAGAAACGGAGCGCTGGCCAGTGAATCCGCACTGTCCAGAACAACGCCTTTCCCCCCTGACAGCACATAGCGCGGCGCGTCACCCTTGCGCCGCTGCCCGATGCGGTCAGGATAGGCCAGCGCAGCCATGGCGGCGGGGCTCAGATCGGCCGAGTCGCCCTTGACCTGTTTCCGCAGACGCCTGGTCTCGGCATTGATCCGATCCACTGCGCCCATGTTGACCTGCCAGACCCTGTTGCGCTGAAAGGCCCGGGGATCGCGCAGCGCCTCTTGCCGCAGGGTGATATCCACCGGCGCGCCGCGAAGGGGGTCACGCTCGGCCATCAACGCCGCCAACGGGGCGGCCTTCGGACCGGCCCGCACAAGCATGTGCCCCAACCGGGGATGCAAGGGCAGTGCCGCCAGGGCGCGCCCATGATCGGTGATCCGCCCATTGGTATCGAGTGCGCCCAGCATCGTCAGCAAAGCCCGCGCCTCGGCCATCGTCCCCTCGGGAGGTGGTGTCAGAAAGGCAAGATCGGCCGCGTCAGCGCCCCACAGGGACAGCTCCAGCGCCAGCCCGGTCAGGTCCGCCGCTTCGATCTCGGCAGGCGGGTAGGCGGCCAAGGCACCGTCTTCCCCCTTCGACCAGAGCCGGTAACACACCCCTTCGGCCACCCGTCCGGCTCGGCCCGCGCGCTGTGTGGCCTCGGCCCGGGTCACCCGTTCGGTCACCAGCCGGGACATGCCCGATCCTGGATCGAACCGAGCCCGCCGGGCCTGTCCCATATCCACCACGACCTTGATGTCGGGGATCGTCAGCGAGGTTTCGGCAATCGACGTCGCCAGCACGACTTTGCGCCCTTGTTCCACCGGGGCAATCGCCGCACGCTGGGCCGCAAAGGGCATGGCTCCGAACAATGGGCGCACCACGCAACTGTCGGGCAACCGACCGTACAAAAGGCTTTCAGCGCGCCGGATTTCGCCCTCTCCTGGCAGGAAAACCAGAATTCCGCCGCCGGACTTCCGCGTCTCACGCTCGGCCTGCACCACCAGATCGATCAACGCATCCAACCGTCGCGCTTGCGGCCCCATTGGCCGTTCCAGCCAGCGCGTCTCAACCGGGAAGCTGCGCCCGTCCGATGTGACCAGAGGGGCCGCCATCAACGCGCCGACCGGATCCGCATCCAGCGTGGCTGACATGGCCAGCAGGATCAGATCGTCCCGCAATGCGTCGGTCACCTCGAGGCACAAGGCCAGCCCCAGATCGGCATTCAGAGATCGTTCGTGGAATTCATCGAAAATCACCGCGCCAATTCCCGGCAGATCCGGGTTGGATTGCAGCATCCGGGTCAGGATGCCCTCGGTCACCACCTCGATCCGGGTGTCTTTCGACACTTTCGCCTCGCCACGTACACGGTAGCCCACGGTCTGTCCCGCGCGCTCTCCCAACGTCTCGGCCATCCGCTCGGCCGCGGCCCGGGCCGCCAGCCGCCGGGGTTCCAGCATCACGATCCTGCCATCGCACAAACCCGCCTCGAGCATTGCCAGGGGAACCCGCGTGGTCTTGCCCGCCCCCGGTGGGGCCTGCAATACCGCGCGGCCCTGCGCGCGCAATCTGTCCAGCAGTTCGGGAATGGCGTCGTCGATGGGCAGGCGTATCGTCATCCGGCTCTTATCCGCGATCATGCAGGTGTCGTCCAGTTCTCGCGCCGCGCGCGCTTTGGTGACACCGTGGCGGCGGGCCCAACCCTGAATGGCCAAGCAACGCACGAATTGACGCAGCTTTCGCTTTGATCGCATTTCCGGCGACCTGCGGTCTGGACAAACGCCCCCCGAGCGCGGCAACTATTCCTGCCTCTAGGATCGGGACAAGAATGCAGACAGATAGCCTCAGCGACAGGATTTTGAAGGGCGAGCGCCGGGCGCTGGCCCGCGCGATCACTCTGGCGGAAAGCAACCGCGCCGATCATCGTGCACAGGCCAGCGATTTGTTGGCCCGGCTCGCAGGGTCAGGGCGTCAGGCGCTCCGGATCGGTTTGTCGGGTACGCCCGGGGTGGGCAAGTCCACCTTCATCGAAAGCTTTGGCATGATGCTGACAGGGCAGGGGCTGCGTGTCGCGGTTTTGGCAGTCGATCCCAGCTCTGCCCGTTCGGGGGGCTCGATTCTGGGGGACAAAACCCGGATGGAACGCCTGAGCCGCGAGAAGAACGCTTTTATCCGCCCCTCCCCCAGCCAGAGCCATCTCGGCGGCGTTGCCCGACGGACGCGTGAGGCCATCGCCCTGTGCGAGGCCGCAGGCTATGACGTGGTGCTGATTGAAACCGTGGGCGTCGGGCAGTCCGAAACGGTGGTGTCCGAATTGTCGGACCTGTTCCTGTTGCTGTTGGCCCCGGCGGGTGGGGACGAATTGCAGGGTGTCAAACGTGGCATCATGGAGATGGCCGATATCATTCTGATCAACAAGGCGGATGGTGATCTGAAGGCCACGGCGACCCGGACATGCGCAGACTATGCCGGCGCGTTGCGATTGCTGCGCAAGCGCCCGCAGGATCCCGAAGGTTTCCCCAAGGCAATGACCGTTTCAGCGGTCGAAGAACAGGGGCTGGAGCAAGCCTGGGACGAGATGCAATCCCTGACCCGGTGGCGCCGCGACAACGGTATCTGGGAAGCCAACCGGGCCGCCCAGGCGCGATACTGGTTCGATCAGGAAGTCCGCCATGCACTTCTGGCCCGGCTCGACACGCCGCAGGCCAAGGCCGAGATGGAACGCCTGAACGCCGAAGTCTCGGCCGGGCGGCTGAACCCGGCCCGCGCGGCCGAAAAACTGCTTGGCACGCTGAGCTGACGGGGTGAAAGGGGGCAAGGTTTCAAAGGCGGGCGCAAAATGAAAGAATTCGTCCGGTCCGTCTTGACCCTTCCTGCGATTCCCACTAAACGCATCCAACCAGTTTTCGGGCGCGACTTCGGGTTGTGCCCCTTGTGATTTGGCCGAGGGCTTTGTGCCCGGCCTCCAGAAACAAAGGAAGAAACCATGTCGCGCCGTTGCGAACTGACCGGAAAAGGCCCGATGACTGGCAACAATGTCAGCCATGCCAAAAACAGAACTCGTCGTCGTTTCCTGCCGAACCTGAATGACGTTACCTTGCAGTCCGAGACCCTGGGCCGCGGCGTGAAGCTGCGCATCTCGGCAGCCGCTCTGCGTTCGGTTGACCACCGCGGTGGTCTGGACGCATTCTTGGCCAAAGCCAAGGATGAAGAACTGTCGGCGAACGCACTGAAAGTGAAGAAGGAAATCGCCAAGGCGCAAGCCACGGCCTAAGCCTTATCGCTTGTTGATTTTCAGGCCCTGCACCTCTGAGGTGCAGGGCTTTTTCGTTTTGAGCCGCCCGCCGCCGCCTTGCATTGTTTTCAATTTCGAAATTATTTTTCGCCATTGGTGAATTGCTTCACATACGGAAAGCCGAATCTGACCTATCGTCACTGCCATTCATCAGGCGGGGGCCTCACTATGACGTTAAAAAGTTTCTACCTTTTCCTGTTTCTGGCCGCGGTTTTTCGCAAAGCAATTTCGGCTTGTACGCGGATGCAGCGCAGGGTGAATCGTTCCCACACCAGCTTCAATACAAGCAAGGTGAAACGACCGGGAATTGATTACTGAAACCAGCTTCAAGCGCGACCCTTTGGCGCTTGAAGCTACTCTGCTGACTGACCTATACCCGGGTCAGGATGAGACCAGCCATATCACGATTCCTGCCTTATGTTCTGTCCCTGCTTTTGGTTCTGACCGGGCAGGGCCTTGCCGTGTCCCGCGGCATGGACAAGGCCGTGGGTCAGATGGTGTTGTGCACAGGCACCGGTCCGGTCGTTGTCTACATGGACGAAGACGGACAGCCCACCGCGCCACCGCATTACTGCCCGGATTTCGCACTGTCCCTGATGGGCGCGGTCGCCGTTGCCCAGCCGCCCATGCCTATGGCGCCAGAGCGGGCGCAGATAGCGCCGCTGCGACATCTGGTCAATCAAATCGCCTTGCCGGTCCCCGGCACCCCGGCGCGCGCGCCGCCTGTACGTGTTTGAAGACACTACTTTTTCAAACCTACAATACAGGAGAGGCACGATGTCCCTCAAAACTACTCTGTTTGCAACCCTGGCCGCCTTTACCCTGGCCATGCCCGCTTTTGCTGAAGGCACTATCAAAGTTGATGACGCCTATGCCCGGTCGTCGGGAAAGACCGCCAAGGCAGGCGCCGCGTTCATGATGATCCAGAATCTGGGCGATGCGGACGACCGTCTGGTCGGCGTGACGTCGGATGCCGCTGCCCGGGTTGAACTGCACACCCACAAAGTCGACGACAATGGCGTGGCCAAGATGGTGCATGTCGAGGAAGGCTTTGCCATTCCGGCAGGTGAAACCCACATGCTGAAACGTGGCGGCGACCACGTGATGTTCATGGGGCTGACCGAACCGTTCGAGCAGGACGCCATGGTTCCGGTGACGCTGATCTTTGAAAAGGCTGGCGAGGTTGAGATCGAAATCCCGGTCGATCTGGAGCGTCAGGACATGGGCGGGCACGGATCTCATTCGAACTAGGGCAACGCCTGTCTTCGGGCCGCGCTGCGGCCGTCATCCATGCGTCAGGCCGGGCATTGCCCGGCCTGTTGTTTCTGCGGCCGCCACTGGTGCTATTTGTTGATGGTTTTCATACCAACACGGTCACTGGCCTGGCGGAATCGGGATGCCAGCCAGAACATGACCGCGGCAATGGCCAGCGCCGAAAAGGCGATGCCCCATCCCAGCGCAACAAGCGCGACCGCTGGCCAGATCATCAAAACAAGCCCGACCACAAGCGCGACAAAACCCGAAACGCGCATGGAGCCGCGTTGAGGGTCTCTCTCGTGCATTTGCCCGGATGCCGCCAGCGAGCCGATCCCGATGATCAGCGCCCATGCGCCCATCAGGAAAAAGGCCAGTTTGACCGTCCCTTCCGGCCAGATCAGCAGGACAAGCCCGATCAGAAGCGCGCCGATTGCAGCGCCGCCCATTACCCCACGACGCCCAACGCCCAAAAGCGTCAGGCCACCATCGAGGATCAGCAGCACACCAACCAGCCGCAGCAGCAACGCGATGCTGCCAGACGGCCAGAACAGTGCTGCAATACCGACAAGCCCGGCCAATACTCCGCGCAACAGAAAGGTCCACCACAGGCTGGAAAGCTGCTCTCCAAGCATGTCGCGCCCGGCCATGCTGCCTTCATCCAGAATTTCACCAGTCCGGGGGTCCTGATCCGTCATGTCTTGTCCTCCAGTCGTTTCGGGGACAGTCTAACCGAATTAAGCGAGTGTTGTCTGTACTTTAACTGTGCGGCGCAAGCAGGTGCCCGACCCATCGCGGAACTGTCTGGGTCGCTTTGCCGACAAGTCTTTCATCAAACCCGGATGCGCCCGGTGACGGTTCCAGATTGATCTCGATCGTCCGAGCGCCCGCCGCTTGTGCCTCGTGCACGAACGCTGCCGCCGGATAAACCTGACCCGAGGTGCCAATGGCGGCAAAAAGCGACGCGCTGGACAGGTGGTCATAAATCTCGTCCATGAAATAGGGCATCTCACCAAACCAAACCACATCGGGTCGGGCCGTGGGCCGCGCACAGGCGGGGCAGGATTCCCCAACCGCCATTTCGGGCGGGGCGGTCCAGCGATGGCCACAGGCTGAACACAGCGCGCCCGCCAAAGTTCCGTGCATGTGGATGACATCCTTTGCGCCGCCCGCCTCGTGCAGGCTGTCCACGTTCTGGGTCACGATCACGACGTCCCCGGGCCAGTCCCGTTGCAGCCGGGCCAGTGCTTCATGAGCGGCATTGGGTTGAACCCTGGCGGCCTGAACCCGCCGCGCATTGTAAAACCCTTGAACCAGTGCGGGATCGCGGGCGAATCCTTCCGGCGTGGCTACATCCTCGATGCGGTGCTGGACCCATAATCCACCCTCATCGCGAAAGGTGCTCAACCCGCTTTCGGCGGATATTCCGGCCCCGGTCAGAATCACGATCTTTTCCATTTCTCCTCCGCGCGGTACAGCATGGTACATGTCACACCGTATCCTCTTTGTCTGCCTGGGCAATATCTGCCGCTCGCCTGCGGCAGAGGGCGTTTTTCGCGCCCGCGCGCCGCATCACGTAACCGATAGTGCCGGAACCATGGGCTGGCATGCGGGAAAACCGCCCTATGGCCCGATGCAGGCAGCTGCGAAGGTCAGGGGAATCGATCTGGGCGACCTGCGCGCCCGTCAGTTCACCGCTGCCGATTTCGACCGCTTCGACCTGATCCTGGGCATGGACGCCAACAACATCGCGGATATCGAGGATCTGCGCCCCGCCGGCAGTGACACCCCGGTGCGCCTGCTGACCGATTTCGCCCCTGAAGCCGGCGCTGATCATGTGCCTGACCCATATTACACGCGGGATTTCGATGGCGCTCTGGATCTGATCGAGGCGGCGGTCGAGGGGCTTGCCGCCCATCTGGACAGTTAGCCGCCGATCACCCGCAGCGATCCGCTCAGCCAGGGCAGTTTGGCCAAAGCCGGGTCAACGATCTGGTTCTGCATCAGACGCCGTGTCATGCCCGCCACCTCCTGCGGCACCTGATCGGACCAGCCCGTTCGCGCCAGCAAGGATATGCTGCGCGAGAAATCCCCAAACGGGGCAGGCTGGGCCTCCAGCCCTTCATGGAACCGCGCGGCGCGCATGAAACCCAGCGGCGTCGTGATCGCCCAACCCAGACCCCGTGCAACCATGGCCATCAGCGCCATGTGCGAGCCGATCTCGAACCGTTCCTCGAACTCCTGCGTGCCGCGCGCCATATGCGCCTCGATCTGCCGGCTGATCAACTGCTCGCGGGCATAGCGCAGATACGGCAGGCTGTTCTGTGCCGCCTCCACTCCGCCCGCCCCCTTAGGCGCAACCAGAATGAACGGATCCCGGACCAGAGGGTACTCGACCACCCCCTCCAGCACTTCTCCGCTATGGGCGGTGACGGCCATATGCAGGCGTTGTTCGGCCAAGGCCTCGAACAGATCGAGGCTCGACAAGGTGATCAGTTTGAAATTCGATCGGGTCAGACTGTCTGCCAGCAACGTGGCCAGCCGCGGGGTCAGATCATTGTCGAAGTCGTCGATCAGCCCGATGGACAACGTGGTCAGATGCCCCAAATCCATGACCGACAATTCGCTTTGCGCCATTTGCAGCTCGGCCAGAACCGCCTCGGCGCGGACCAGAAAGCTGCGCCCGGCCTGTGTCAGGCGCATCGGTCGGCGCCCGTGATCGACCAGTTCGGTGCCCAGAGCCTTTTCCAGATTGCGCAACTGTTGGGAAACGGATGGCTGGCTGAGCCCCGTGATCTCGGCGGCCTGTGCCACCGATCCCGTCCGCGCCAAAGCCTCGAACACCTCAAGGCCCCGCAGGGTCAGCCCTTTCATCACCATAAGATACACCTTTCGCTGCGCCTTTCTGGGGCGCAGCGCGGATCAGGTCAAGGTTTCAGAAGGGCTCAGCTACAGATCGCCTGCGCCATCTGGCCAAAGTTCTGATACCGGTCCCACAGCGCATCGTCGCGCGCGGTCTGCGACATCTTCAACTCCTGCGCCTGATGGGGGTCGGTGAACCATTTGGCCACGGTTTTCTGATCGCTGCGGGTAAGCGCCTGATCTGCTACGCGCTGGATGCAACTGCACCGATCCCGCGTCGCTGCTGACCGGTCCGACGCCAGACATGCCCGCTTGATCTGCGCCGCATCCGCAACCGGAGCCACCGCCGTCAGCGATGCCGCACAAAATGCGATTAAGAGGAACTGTTTCATGCTCATGCCTCGTTTTTGCCTGCCCGGAGGGATCTTGCGCCCCTCTCGGTCTGCGGCGGAGTATGAATCAAACTGGAGTTTGGATCAACGGACAAGATGCTGTTGATCAGGAATGTTGCCTCTTTTCTCTTCAGCGTCAGCCTCGCGGTTTCAACGGCATATGAATCCTGATCGACCAGGCTGCGAAAGAACAGATCATCCGGGTTCTGGCCACTGGTGGATGGTGCCAGCAGCAGGCTTTCGGAAATTGCTCCGTTGGCGTTAATGACATTATGTGTTTCAAGCAGCAGATGATGGTAAATTGCACTGTTTTTTCTGCACAATGTAGCAACGCCCGCATCAACAAGGCTGATGGCTGGAACAAACACTTCGTTCTCTGCACAAAGGATTTCAGCCAAAGGGTGCGTGACCAGCATTCTGTGTTGCTGTGACACTTTCAAAGGCGCGAAATTCGAAAGCGTTCCCTCGGGAATTTCGACCATTCTGAAACGTCCGGCTGTGATGACAGCCTGTTCGCCCGTCCAGATGACAGGTAGATAGCCATTGTCACGGGTCCAAATCTCATCACCCGGCTTCAGCATTTCGATGGGGCGGTATCCGGATTTGGTTTCGATCAGTGTCCCACGGCAGTAGCAAATGGGGCTGACATATGCGTTTGATGCGAAGCTTGGGCCTTCTTGCGTACTGACGACCGTCAGAGGCACTCCGGCTGGTGGAAACTGTCCGGGTCCGCCGATGAATGCGATGCCCTCGACGGTTCCATATGCCGGTGATGAGTTGTTCACGTTGAACGCAACCGCCTGCCACGTGGTTGTCCCATCTGTCAGCGTAATACCATATTCGGCTTCAACACGCGTGCCGCTGGCGAAAAGCGTACCATCGATTGTCTGATCGCCGTTTAACCGCTGATTGCCATCATTGTCGGAAAAGTTGGTGTCTGATCCGGCATCCGTGATGAAAACTTCGGTCGCAGTGCGCGAATTGATGGTAATCGTCTCGCCAATAAGATGTATCCCCGTGCCCTGATTGATCCCGTCCAGACCCTGCGCCACAGAGACGGACAATTGACCTTCACCCAACACAAAGATCGAATAATCGGCCAAGTCTTCCCTGCTTTCTGTTTTTGAAACGGCCAGATGATGCGATCATCTTAACTATTCACTGATTTCGGGTAAATGCCGCTGAACAGAAAGGCGCGGGTGGGACCTTTTTTGCAACGCTTCAACGCTTGACGAGGGGCAAAACTCCCGACATATCCCACTCCATGACAGACCTCGCTCATATCCGCAATTTCTCCATCGTCGCGCATATCGACCATGGCAAATCCACCCTTGCTGACCGGCTCATCCAAGAGACCGGCACGGTCAAGGATCGCGACATGAAGGAACAGCTGCTCGACAGCATGGATATCGAGCGCGAGCGCGGCATCACCATCAAGGCCAACACGGTTCGCATCGACTATACCGCCGACAATGGCGAACAGTACGTGCTGAACCTGATCGACACCCCCGGCCACGTGGACTTCGCCTATGAAGTCTCGCGGTCGATGCGCGCGGTCGAGGGCTCTCTGCTGGTCGTGGACTCGACCCAAGGGGTCGAGGCGCAGACGCTGGCGAACGTGTATCAGGCCATCGACGCCGATCATGAGATCGTGCCGGTGCTGAACAAGATCGACCTGCCCGCGTCCGACTGTGACCGCGTGGCAGAACAGATCGAAGATGTGATCGGCATCGACGCGACCGATGCCATTCAGGTTTCCGCCAAGACGGGGCAGGGCATCCACGAAACTCTGGAAGCAATCGTGCAGCACCTGCCCGCACCGAAGGGCAATCTGGACGCGCCTCTCAAGGCGATGCTGGTGGATTCGTGGTACGACGCCTATCTGGGCGTGATCGTTCTGGTCCGCATCATGGACGGAACGCTGAAAAAGGGCATGCGGGTCAAGTTCATGTCGAACGGTACCCTGCACCATGTCGATCGCGTCGGCGTCTTCCGGCCTGAGATGGAGATGGTTGACAGCCTTGGCCCCGGTGAGATCGGCTTCCTCACCGCATCCATCAAACAGGTCCGCGACACCCGCGTCGGCGACACCATCACCAATGACCGCAACGGCACCGAAGAGGCCCTGCCGGGCTTCAAACCCGCGCAGCCGGTGGTGTTTTGTGGCCTGTTCCCCGTCGACAGTTCCGAATTCGAAGACCTGCGCGATGCGATCGACAAACTGGCCCTGAACGACGCCAGCTTTAGCTTTGAAATGGAAACTTCGGCCGCACTTGGCTTTGGCTTCCGCTGCGGCTTCCTTGGCCTCTTGCACCTTGAGGTCATCCGCGACCGCATCGAACGCGAATACGATATCGAGCTCATCACCACCGCGCCGTCGGTGATCTATCACGTCTACATGAAAGACGGCGAGATGATCGAGCTGCACAACCCCGCCGACATGCCCGACCCCTCGAAGGTCGACCATATCGAGGAGCCGCGCATCAAGGCGACCATTCTGGTGCCAGACGAATACCTCGGCGACGTGCTGAAACTCTGCCAGGACCGCCGCGGCATCCAGCTGGACCTGACCTATGCAGGCAGCCGCGCCATGGTTGTCTATGACCTGCCGCTGAACGAGGTTGTTTTTGATTTCTACGACCGCCTGAAATCGGTGACCAAGGGCTATGCTTCGTTCGACTACCAGATGACCGGCTATACCGAGGACAATCTGGTCAAGATGTCGGTGCTGGTGAATGATGAACCGGTTGATGCGCTGTCGACCATGGTTCACCGCGACCGGGCCGAGATGCGGGGCCGGGCGATGTGCGAGAAGCTCAAGGATCTGATCCCGCGCCACATGTTCAAAATCCCGATCCAGGCCGCCATCGGAGGCAAGGTCATCGCCCGCGAGACCCTGTCCGCCCTGCGCAAGGACGTGACCGCCAAATGCTACGGCGGCGACGCCACGCGGAAACGCAAACTGCTGGACAAGCAGAAGGCGGGGAAGAAGAAGATGCGTCAGTTCGGGAAGGTGGATATCCCGCAGGAGGCATTCATCTCAGCGTTGAAGATGGACAGTTAAGGCTGTCCACTATTAAGCGCACTGCAAGCTTCGGCTAGTGAGAAAAAGAAGATATTTCTTCTACGAGCATTCTGTACTCGTGAGAAAACTCGTCAATATCCTTTTGCTTAGTCAAATATGTTCTACTGTGCGCCGCCGTATCGCCAAGTGTTTTTACTTTTTCCAACCAACCAGGAGCATTGCGGCTCAATTTGAATGTTTGACCTGATTTGAGAGCTCCAATAAGGCCATTCATCATGAGTAGATTGTTCGATGTATCGCGTATCAGGTGATCCGACTGTTTTTCGATATAGCCGTCAATAATTAGCACTTCCACTAACCGCCGCATCATTGTTGCGCACGCGTCAAAAAAAGCAAACTGATAGCTGCCGTTGATTTGTCTAACAAGCTCTTTGACATACTTGCGGCGGCTTTGGAAATCAGATGCAATCAGTAAGACATCATCGATTTCTGCTGGCTTTGCTGTTAGAAAATCGGAGTACTTTCCGTCAAAATCTCTGGATAATGCGAGAGATAGCGAAATCACCCCATCGGAAGATATTGAGATTCCTCGCTGACCGCGTAGGTTCTTTCGAAGTCTCGTCATATTAACATTGCTGCGTAGTCCAGTGTCTTTCAGAAACTTGACCACATCAGAGATAGTAGTTTTCTTGCTTTCAAATGCTTCATGCAAAAACCAAGCAATTCGAGCAGAAAGCTCCACTTCGGTAAGATTGCTGTCATCCAAACAATGAACAAATTGCTCAAATTCACTCTTCATTGCTTGTTAGTACATCCTTGAATTCTTGTTCTGTCGACGCAGTCATTTTGTAGCGTATCGGGTTTGTTAGCTGCGTCAGGAATTGCGCTTTGTTGTTTGAAAGGGCTTTTGAAGACTGGGTGCCGTTCATCTTCACTCCCAGTTGATTGAGAACACGGTACGCAGTGCCGGACGTGATGTAATCGTCAGCGAAATAGAGGACGAGTTTGCATTTTTCCAGTGTACTTGCTTTTCCAGTTATGAATTTCTTCGAAATTTCTGCATAAGATGCATGGCTCTTTATTTTGTTTGCTAGTTTGCTCTCGGCTTCCGTGTCCACTGGGTCCGTGGGTGTTTTGCTGCTACTGCTACGAGATTTCTTTGAGGTACTCTTAGTTTTAGGTTTGGTGTTGCCTGTTACAGTTGGCTCCTCGCCGGAACTTGCTTGGCCATCGACCGCGAGAGCCGCTTCAATATACTCTGGTTTCCAGAAGGTCTCCAACAAGGCTTTAACTTCCGCAAAGTTACCTTCTGCCTTCAATTCGGATGAGCCGTGCTTTAATTCAATCTTAATCATTGCGTTCCTATCAAATTCTAAAAGCCACCACAGATTGTATCGAGTCCGCTGGCACACGCAAGTATTTGTGGATTACTTTTCCTGTTTGAGAGGACGCTCTCTCCAAGCAAATTTGAATGGCTGTCACGTCTCAACCGCTCGGCGGCACCGTCGGACCGCGCCAACCCGCCCCCATGGGGCGGCGCGTTTACGCCTCCCCTCGGGCCGGCGCTTCCCTCCGGCTTGGCAATCGCACAATTTCTGAAATCCAGCCAAAAGTGCTAGACTCCCCGCATTCCAAACAGATTTTTTCAAAGGGGGAAGTGTTATGGACCCGCAATTGCGTTCCGAGATTTCGATGCGCCGTCTTGACCATTATTACGACATCATGCGCACCTCGATCTTTGCCTATGTCGCCATCGCCGCGGTCATTGGGTTTGGGGCTGAAGGGGTTGCTCTGCCGCTGATCGTGCTGGTGCTTGTGATCACCACCTATGGCGTTCTGGCAGGCAAGACCGCGCTGGAAGATGTTGAAAACCTGCGTGGCGACATGACCGAGGAGTTTGCGCAGACCAGCTTTGCCCAAGGATTGAAGGCGCGTAACCTGAAAGGGCTGATCCTGACGTCGAATGTGTTGCTGGGTCTGATTGGGCTGTCCGAACTCATCGCAATCGTGTTCTGACCGGAGACTGTGATCAACCTCACAGCCTCAACTTCGCCCACCTGCTAATGTTGACGCAACGGCAACCTCGGCAGGAGGCCCCTATGTCCACATCGCTCATCCCTCTCATCGCCCTCGGGTCGGCGGGTCTCTATTCCGTTGCCATGATCTCGATGAAGTTCTGGTGGAAGATCCCCGGTGTTGGCCTGACCCTTCTGATTGTTGCCACGCTGCTGGCCGCCGCGACGCTGGAACTTGCCGCGCTACGCAACGAACGATTGGGCATCATCTATACCGGCATTCTGGGGGCCGAGGTCGTGCTGATCGCCATCGCCTCGTATTTCCTGTTTGGCGAGAACTTTTCCTATCGCGAGGGGATTGGCATTGCGCTGGTCATTGTCGGGACAGCTCTGGCCTGGGCCTGAAGCCCCATGCTAAGCCGCCGCTGAACCAATCATGAAGTTTCCCTTAAGTAAGTTGTAACCCGCCCGGGCGCTCCCAATCTGTTTACCAGACAGAAGGAGAGAGCCCATGACCAGATATATGACTGCCGGAGCAGCCGCTTTGGCCACGACCCTCGCCCTTGGAACGGCCGCGCTGGCCGATACCACGCCCGACCTGCGCGGCACCTGGCTGGGGTCTTACACGACAGTCCAGCCCAGCCATTACTACAAAGGCGATCAGCCCCGGTTCAATCAGGCCGAATGGATGCTGGATGTGCAGCTTCAGGACGGCAACGTTTTCTGGGGGCACAGCAAATGGCGTCGCGATGGCGATACCGACTGGAATGAATACGAGGCCACCGGCACCATCAGCCTCGATGGGACGGGCAGCATCGGCATCGTCGAAACCTCACCTCTGCTGATCGGCGCGAATGCGTTGATCGATGCGCGGTACGAAGATGGCAAGATCTTTGCCGATTTCCGTAGCCTGCGGAACGGAACGACCTACAGCACCGTTCTGGAACGTCAGGTGAACTGAAGCGTGTCCGGCCCGGGCGATTGTAGGGGGTAAGTATCGCTGCTGCAATTTTGACTGCGGCGGAGGTTAGTAGGTTGCCACGCGCGGGTCGGACCGCTTCTCAAAAACGGAACCATCGTCTCCAAAGCGAGGAGACGGGCCGGGCGGCCAGTTCACCGCCTGCGACAGGATCCAGACCACCCCGCGCAAGAATGCGGCGTTCCTCGGCACGGGTCATCTGGATTTCGCGAACCTTCAGCGCGGCTTCGCGCGCGGTGACATAGCTGCCGTCCGGTCCCGGTTCCATTCCGGGGATGTTGCGCCCCCGCGACCACATCCCGCGAATGCCCGACAGCGGGTGTTTCCACCCGATTTCGTCATCATCCTGCAAATGCCAGATCCGCTTCGCTTCGGCGACCGAGACCAGAGCGGCCAGCGGTTTGCCGTGCCGGGTCAGTATGATCACTTCGCGCGGGTCCTGTGCGCGGGTGACCAGAGCGCCCAAATGGGCGCGCGCATGGGAAATGGTGCAACGCATCGGCGAATCTCCGTATGTACGATTCGAAAGATTGGTGGCCCGAGAGTTGTACAAATCCTGCAATTCTCAACTAATGGCGCGTGCGGTGGCCTTTGCGCCCGCAGCATAGGGCCAAAAACCGGGCTCAGGTTCAGGCCTGAAAATGTCCCGGGACAAACATGCGTGGAGTCGAAACTTCTCGGATTATCCACAAAGATTTCCCGGCAGATACCAACAATTTATCCCCGTCTAATTTTCATGCTGCAGTGCTATTTTCTTGTCAGATACAAGGCGTGCTGCAACAGTCTGAACACCACACGGGTTCTTCGGAACCGAAGGTGGGACGCAAAGGCCCGGGGGTCTTGGCAGAGAGACTGGATCTTAGGATTTGCGTTGAACTGCAATGGCTTACCGGTGGGTGATCAGCCGAGTGAGGGTTTCGTGCCCAAGTCGGATGGCTATCTTCTCAGAAGGCCGATGCACGCTGTGATGTCTCTTCGGGGACAATGCAGCCGCTGCAGTCTCTCAGGGGGTGTAGCAACTGGATCGGGTGCTCTTCGGAGCGCATCGACCCGGTAAGGCGTCAGGAGTGTCCGAAAGGATGCATGCAAAGACCGCGTCTGCGCACCTGGCGCCTTTTCCTTTGCCGGATTTCGGTTTCATACAGGCTACCACTCACCCCTGCCGAAAGGGACCGGGGCTCTTCTGCGTGTGCGAAAGAGCCCCGATTTAGCGTCAGATGATGCAATGCCGCGTCTATGCACCTGTAAGGGAAAGCTACCGCGGCATGCCAAGTCTTTCAACTATATATTGAGAGAAAGCCCGCGCGCGGCGCAAAATGAAGTTTATTACAGGCTTTCCTGCACGTCGGTTGCTGCGCCTTGGATGGCATCTCCGGCTTTTTCGATATCCTTGCCGGCGCCTTTGGCGGTTTCGCAGGCAGTCAGTGCAAACAGGCTCAGGCCCATCAGAATTACGCGGATCATGTTCGTCTCCTTGGTGCTCGAATATTTTTCGGTAACACCTTTTTTCAGCCGGAGCCAGTTCCTAGGTCCGGTCGTCGCTGCAGAAGAGCTCGTAAACGACTTCGAGCATGCGGCGGGGACGATCATCCGCCAGACGATAATAGATGGCTTTGCCTTCCCTGCGAGGTATCACCAACCCTTCAAGTCGCAGACGGGAAAGTTGCTGTGATACAGCGGCTTGTCTGGCGGACAGCAATTCTTCCAGTTCGGTGACGGATTTTTCACCGGACACCAGATGGCAGAGGATCATCAATCTGCCTTCGTGGCTTATTGCCTTGAGAAAATTGGAAGCGCGTGTCGCGTTGGTGACCATGCGGTCAAAATCTTCTTTTGACATGTCATTGGACAGCTCAGGAAGTGCCATCGATTGAGTTCCTTGCAAACCCGTTGGCCGGGTGTTGTTTCCGTTACGTAAAGAGACGTGAGTGTGAGACCCCTCACTACATGTTTCGTACATTCATTTCTATATGTATGAATCAAAATAGCGTGATGTATGAAAGGGGAAATCGGATTGAACGTTCCCGCAACGCGAGGGGGCAGATGATTCACTTTAAGGCGATCTGCGGATCGTTGCCGGAAACAACAGATGGTTCGCCTTGACGATTGATGATGATCGACATTCGGTCAGCGTTCTCACTTGCCCCCCTTGCAGCCCCCCTTAGCCGACACTAAGACTCAGGTAACACTTGTTGGGATATTGTCCCGATCCATAGCTAAACAGGCAGGTTACGAATGTTCGATCCCGTAGAAACCTACATGAATACACTTGTTCCCATGGTCGTTGAGCAGACCAGCCGGGGCGAGCGCGCCTATGATATTTTCTCCCGCCTGTTGAAAGAGCGGATCATATTCATCAACGGACCGATTCATGATGGGATGAGCCATCTTGTTGTGGCGCAATTGCTGCACCTCGAGGCGGAAAACCCCAACAAGGAAATCTCGATCTACATCAACTCGCCCGGCGGGGTGGTGACCAGCGGTTTGTCGATTTACGACACAATGCAATACATCAAGCCGAAATGTTCCACATTGGTGATCGGTCAGGCGGCTTCGATGGGCTCGGTCCTTTTGGCCGGGGGCGAGAAGGGAATGCGCTTTTCACTGCCCAACAGCCGCATCATGGTGCACCAGCCCAGTGGCGGATACCAGGGCCAGGCCAGCGACATCATGATTCACGCGGCCGAGACGCAAAAGCTGAAGGATCGCCTGTATGACATCTACGTACGTCATACGGGGCAGACGAAAAAGGCGGTCGAAAAAGCGCTGGATCGTGACAATTTCATGAGCCCGGAAGAGGCCAAGGAATGGGGTCACATCGACGAGATTGTCGAAAACCGAGCGAAAATGGACACGGAAGAGGCCTGAGGCCGATACCCCGCGTCACCGGCGCGGGGGTCATTTTGAGATTGTAGCCGCCAGAGTGCTGGCCTAAGCTGCACACACAGGTGTAAGCGCCCCCGAAAAGGGGCGCAGGGACGAAGCCCGAAAGGTAGATCATGGCGACGAATTCAGGCGGCGATGGTAAAAACACGCTCTACTGCAGCTTCTGTGGCAAAAGCCAGCATGAAGTCCGTAAGCTGATCGCAGGCCCCACAGTTTTCATCTGTGATGAATGTGTTGAGCTGTGCATGGACATCATCCGCGAAGAGACCAAGGCCAGCGGGCTGAAGTCATCTGACGGTGTTCCGACGCCCAAGGATATCTGCGAAGTACTGGACGATTATGTAATCGGTCAGGCCACGGCAAAGCGGGTTCTGTCGGTGGCCGTTCACAACCATTACAAGCGTTTGAACCACGCTCAGAAAGCGGGCAGCGATATCGAGCTGGCAAAGTCGAATATCCTGCTGATCGGTCCGACCGGTTGCGGTAAGACGCTGCTGGCGCAAACGCTGGCGCGTATTCTGGATGTGCCGTTTACCATGGCCGACGCGACGACCCTGACCGAAGCCGGCTATGTGGGTGAGGATGTCGAAAACATCATCCTCAAGCTGTTGCAGGCGAGTGAGTACAACGTCGAACGCGCGCAGCGCGGCATCGTCTATATCGATGAGGTCGACAAGATTACCCGCAAATCCGAAAACCCTTCGATCACGCGTGACGTGTCGGGTGAGGGCGTGCAGCAGGCGTTGCTGAAACTGATGGAGGGGACAGTGGCCAGCGTCCCCCCACAGGGTGGCCGCAAGCATCCCCAGCAGGAATTCCTGCAAGTGGACACGACGAACATTCTGTTCATCTGTGGCGGTGCATTCGCGGGTCTGGACAAGATCATCGCGCAACGTGGCAAAGGCTCGGCCATGGGCTTTGGTGCCGATGTGCGCGACAATGACGACCGCGGTGTGGGTGAGATATTCAAGGATCTGGAACCCGAGGATCTGCTGAAATTCGGACTGATCCCGGAATTCGTCGGTCGTCTGCCGGTTCTGGCGACGCTTGAGGATTTGGATGAAGATGCGCTGGTGACCATCCTGACCAAACCCAAGAACGCATTGGTCAAGCAATACCAGCGTCTGTTCGAACTGGAAGATGTTGAGCTGGGATTCACCGATGACGCGCTGAAAGCGATTGCCAAGAAAGCCATCGAGCGCAAAACCGGTGCGCGCGGCCTGCGGTCTATTCTCGAGGATATTCTGCTGGACACCATGTTCGAACTGCCGGGCATGAAAAATGTCAGCGAAGTTGTGGTGAACGAAGAGGCGGTGATGTCCGACGCGCAGCCGCTATTCATCTATGCCGACGCGGCACCGGAATCGGCATCGGCGGGCTGAGGCCGGGCTGTTTGCCGCGACGGTGGGACTTCACTTGAACCGGTTCAGGGGGCCCTGCCCCCGCTGCCCTTCGGGCATCCCCCGGGATATTTTTAGCCAGATGAAGCTGCGGATCCGCCGCTCGCACATGAGTGTCGGTGCAGTCAGGCGGCGGAAGCTTAAGCAAGTTTTCGAACAACAAAGGTGACGGATTATGGCAGTGAAGCGAATTTCTTCGGGCGGTGAGTTCGAAGCCAAGGTCGGGTACTGCCGTGCGGTGGTTGCGGGCGGCTGGGTTCACGTCGCCGGTACTGTCGGGCAGGGCGAGGACGTGGTGGCGCAATGCCGGTCTGCGCTGGACATCATCGGCAAGGCGCTGGCTGAGGCAGGCGCAGGCTTTGACGATGTGGTTCGGGTCACCTACATGCTGCCCGATCGCAGTGAGTTTGAGCCGTGCTGGCCGATCCTGGCCGAAACTTTTGGCACCAATCCTCCGGCAGCGACAATGATCGAATGCGGTTTGATTGATCCGAAATACAGGATCGAGATCGAAGTTACCGCCTTTCTGCCGGAGTGACGCAGGTGGTATCAGGGGCACTGGACCTTGGCGGGCCTTTGGTCCATACCTTTCTTCGACGAAATGCCGGAGGCACCCGATGGGAATCCTGAACAGTCTTTTGCGAGCCGTGACCTGGTGGAATGGGTCGACTTTGAACACTCAGATCTACACTGCACGCAAGGGCGTGAAAGTGGGCGAAGACAATGAAGGCAACGTGTTCTATCGCAATGCCGACGACAGCAAGCGTTGGGTTATCTTCAATGGCGAGGCCGAAGCCAGCCGGGTTGATCCTGAATGGCATGGTTGGTTGCATCGCACTTGGGACGAGCCTCCGACAGATAAACCGCTGCCGCATAAGTCCTGGGAAAAACCACATCAGGAGAACCTGACCGGCACCGCGCTGGCCTATGCTCCTGCCGGCTCACTGCGTCGCGCGGAGCCGGTTGAACGTAAGGACTATGAGGCCTGGAGCCCGGAATAAACGAGGCGATAATGTCGACCCATAACTGGACCGAAGTTCTTGTCGGCGGCGTCGTTTTGGCCGGTGCTGTGGCATTTGGTGTCTATGCCAGCCAATCGACGGGCTTGTCGCAAGGGGCTGCTGGATACGAACTGGGCGCGTCTTTCAGGTCTCTGGAGGGTGTGGGTGTTGGCACGGATGTGCGCCTCGCCGGCGTCAAGATCGGAACCGTCACGGGTGTCACCCTGAACCCTGAAACCTACCGCGCTGACACGACTTTCACGATTGCGGACGGAATTCTGGTTCCGGACGACAGTGCCATTGTCATTTCCTCAGAAGGTTTGCTGGGGGGCAATTTTGTCGAGGTGATGCCCGGTGGGTCGCCATTCTACTTTGAACCCGGCGATGAGATCGAGGATACGCAGGGCGCGGTCAGCCTGATTTCTCTTCTGGTCAAGTTCGTAGCCGGAGACGGCAGCGAATGATACGCGCCGCGTTTCTTGCCTTGTTGCTGGCCGCCACAGGTGCGGCCGCGCAGCAGAAAGTTCAATCTGGACCCGGGGCAATGCTGCGGGGCCTGGACAAGGTGAACGGCCAGACCGTCGATGTTGAATTGAAGACCGGCGAGACGGCAGCGGTTTTTGGGCTGGATGTTGCCTTGGGAGATTGTCGTTATCCCGTGGACAATCCAACGGGTGACGCGTTCGCCTATCTGACCATCTGGGAGAGCGGGAAGGCCGATCAGCTGTTTGACGGTTGGATGATCGCAACCTCCCCTGCGTTGAACGCGCTGGATCACGCGCGTTATGACGTTTGGGTCATACGGTGTATCACACCTGCCGCCGACTGATTCAGCGGTGCCGAGAAATCGGCGCTGTGGTTCAAGGCCTCTTCCAGCTCTTTCTTGTAGGCGCCGCGCGGAATTTCGATTGCGCCCAAAGAGGCCAGGTGCGCGGTCAGAAACTGCGTGTCAAACAGACGGAAGCCGGTTTGCCGCAGGCGGTCCACAAGATAGGCGAGGGCGATTTTCGAGGCGTCTTTGCGTCTTGAAAACATGCTTTCGCCGAAAAATGCCGCGCCCAGGGTCACGCCATAGACGCCGCCCACCAGGTTGTTGTTTTCCCATACTTCCAGTGAATGCGCATGCCCGGTTTGGTGCAACTGACGGTACAGGTCATGAAGTTCGGCGTTGATCCAGGTATCTGCCCTGTCGGCACACCCGTCGACGACGCCGGAAAAGTCCTGGTCGATCGAGATATCGAACCCGCAGTTTCGGATACGGCGCGCCAGGCTTCGGGAAATGTGGAAACCGTCCAATGGAAAGACGCCGCGAAACTTGGGATCGACCCAAAACAGCTCGGGGTCATCGCGATGCTCGGCCATCGGAAAGATACCGATGGAATAGCCATGCAACAAAAGTTCGGGGGACAGGCTCATGTCAGGTATGAGGCAACCGGAGGGCATGGGCCCTCCGGTCCTTGGTGACTATTGTTCCATGTTCTCCGCAAGCCAGCGCTCCAGCCAGTGGATGTTGTAGTCGCCGCTGCGCAGATCGGGTTCCTGCAACAGTGCGTGGAACAGAGGGACCGTGGTATCGATACCGTCGACAATCAATTCCCCCAGCGCGCGTTCCAGTCGGGCCAGCGCTTCGGCCCGGTCACGGCCCTGCACGATCAGCTTGGCGATCAGAGAGTCATAATAGGGTGGAATCGAATACCCGTCATACAGAGCCGAGTCCATTCGAACGCCAAGGCCCCCCGGCGCGTGGTACGCGGTGATCTTGCCGGGGCAGGGCGAGAAATTCGGCAGCTTTTCGGCGTTGATCCGAACCTCGATGGCGTGGCCGTTGATTTCCAGATCGTCCTGACCGAACGACATCGGTTCACCCGCTGCGACAAGGATTTGTTCGCGCACCAGATCGACGCCAAAGATACCTTCGGTGACCGGATGTTCCACCTGCAGGCGGGTGTTCATTTCGATGAAATAGAACTCGCCATTTTCGTAGAGGAACTCGATGGTGCCGGCACCGATATAGTTGATTTTCGCGACCGCATCCGCGCAGATCTTTCCGATCCTGGCGCGTTCTTCGGGTGTTATGCAGGGGCCGGGGGCCTCTTCGAACACCTTCTGGTGGCGCCGCTGAAGCGAACAATCCCGTTCGCCCAGATGAACAGCCTTGCCTTTACCGTCGCCAAACACCTGAATTTCGATGTGGCGCGGCGTGGTCAGGTATTTCTCGATATAGACTTCGTCGTTGCCAAAGGCGGCCTTGCCCTCGGCCCGTGCAGTCATGAAGGCGCTTTCCATTTCGTCAGCGTTCATCGCAACCTTCATGCCGCGACCGCCGCCGCCTGCGGTAGCCTTGATGATGACCGGATAGCCGAATTCCTCACCGATCTTCTTGGCCGTCGCAAGATCAGGCACGCCGCCGTCTGATCCCGGCACGCAAGGCACACCCAGCGCCTTCATCGTGTCCTTGGCCGTAATCTTGTCGCCCATGACGCGGATGTGTTCCGCGGTGGGGCCGATGAACGTGATGCCGTGATCTTCGACGATCTGCACGAACTCGGCATTCTCGGACAGGAAGCCATAGCCGGGGTGGATCGCCTGCGCACCGGTGATTTCACAGGCCGAAATGATCGCGGGCACGGACAGGTAGCTTTGGGGGCTGGGCGGGGGGCCGATGCAGACCGATTCGTCCGCCATGCGCACATGCATTGCGTCGCTATCCGCGGTGGAGTGGACGGCTACCGTCTTAATCCCCATCTCGCGGGCGGCGCGGATGACGCGCAGGGCGATCTCGCCTCGGTTGGCAATCAGGATCTTGTCGAACATGGGCCCGCCTTACTCGATGATGACCAGAGGTGTGCCGAACTCCACAGCGTCGCCATCGCCGACCAGAACACGCTTGATCGTGCCCGACTTGGGCGCGTGGATGTGGTTCATGGTCTTCATCGCTTCGACGATCAGCAGCGTGTCGCCTTCGGACACGGAAGCGCCGACCGAGATAAATGCGGGCGCGCCGGGCTCGGGCTGCATGTAGACGGTTCCAACCATGGGTGAGGTCACCGCGCCAGGGTGGCTGGCCGGATCTTCCTGAGCAGCCGGGGCTTCGGCCACGGCAGGCGCAGCCGCGGCAGCAGCGGCAGGAGCTGGTGCTGCCGCAGGGACGGCAACCTGAACCGGTGCGGCTGCGGCCTGTGTCAAGCGGCTTACGCGCACGTTCAGGCTGTCTTCCTCACCATATTCGCGCTTTACCTGCAATTCGGTCAGGTCATTGTCACGCAGCAACTCGGCCAGAGCCTTGATGAATGCCACATCCGCTTCGTGTTTGGTGTCTGTCATGAGTGTCCTCGACGGTTCCCCTTTGGCCCGTCTGTTTCTTGCGGGCTCTGATCAAATTACGCAGGGTTATAGGCTAAGCGGCGGTGCATGAAAAGCGCCGACTCGCACCATCACAGGCGGGAATCCCGTATAATTTAAAGGGGCGGACAGATTACAGAGGCATCCCTGACAATTTGGCGACAAGCTCGGACAGTTTGCGGGCGCCGAATTTCTCAAGCAGGCGGGCGCGATAGGCTTCGATTGTGCGGTAACTCAGGCCCAGTTCGGCGCCGATTTCCTTGGCGGACAGGCCGCGGCAGGACAGGATCGCCACTTCGCGTTCTCGAACGGTCAATTCGACAAGGGGACGTTCTTCCGAGATGTCGGAAAAGCTCCAGATTCCATGGCGGAACGGGTCATCGGGCGTCAAAGAGCGGCCACGGGCGCGGCACCAGAACAGATCGCCATTGCGCCGCCGCATGACGCGCTCATCCGTATAGTACCCGGTGTCTCGCATCACTTGCAGGCTGCGTTCCCCGATCCTCTCCCAATCCGCGACCGAAGGATAGAGATGCAACAGCGGCATGTTGCGGTAATCGGCCTCTTCCCCGCCGAAAGTGCGGGCGAATTGCAGATTGCAGCGTCTGATGATCCGGTTTTCCAGTTCAACAAGCCCGATCGGTGCGTATTCAAAGGCGGGGTCACTCATCCGCTTATCGTGCCGGGAAACCACGCGGAATTGAAGGGGAGATGCGGTTTCTTGTGGCCATTGATGCGCATTGGCGGCTGCCGCTTTTGTCAAGATTGTAAACATGGCTTGAAAATATCTCGGTAAACCAGTGAAACACATGATATGTTCTGAAAAAAGAGGCTGAATCCTGGTCAGGAGAATACGATCATGCGTGATATGTTGACGGGAAGCCGTATTCGGGAAAGACGGCAGATTGCAGGGCTTCGGCAGGCAGAACTTGCCCGCCTCGCCGGGATATCCGCGTCTTACTTGAATCTGATCGAACATAACCGCCGACGGATCGGTGGCAAATTGCTGGTGGATATTGCGTCTGCGCTTTCCGTCGAACCCTCTGTCCTGACACAGGGGATCGAGGCAACCCTTGTGTCGGCCCTGCGGGAAGCGGCGGATGACGCCGTCGGGCAGCAGGCCGAAGTGGACGGGCTGGAGGAATTTGCCGGGCGCTTTCCCGGTTGGGCCGGAGTTCTTGCGCAGATGCACCGCCGGGTTGTTTCGCTTGAGCGGAATGTCGAGATCTTGTCGGACCGGCTGACTCATGACCCGCATCTTGCGGCATCTATGCACGAAGTGCTGTCGACGGCGGCGGCGATTCGGTCAACAGCGGCAATTCTTGCAGACACAGAGGACATCGAAGCAGAGTGGCGGGAACGGTTTCACAAAAACCTGCACCAGGATGCAGAGCGGCTGGCCGGGAGTTCAAAGGCACTTGTAACCTTTCTGGACGAAAGCGACTCGTCAATTGATCCGCGCGGTGTTCCGCTTGAAGAGGTCGAAGCGTTCTTCGAAACCCGCAGGTACAGTTTTCCGGAATTGGAACAGGGCGAGGACGTGGATGCCGTTGATCTGAGCAGTCTCAACACGTCGGCGGCCCGAACTGTGGCGCGTGAAGTTTTGAAGATGTATCGCGATGATGCAATCGCTTTGCCGCTGGATGCGCTTCGATCGAGCCTGCAAAAAGGCGACACGGATCCCATCGCGTTGGCTTATCGCTTTTCCGTGGACGTCGCCACCGTTCTGCGTCGATTGGCGTTCATACCCGATGACGTGTTGCCGCAGCCGGTTGGCATGGTGCTGTGCGATGCATCCGGCAGCATATTGTTCATCAAGCCGATTCCGGGCTTTGCTTTGGCGCGGCATGGTGAGGTTTGCCCGCTGTGGCCGTTGTTCACGGCTTTGAGCCGCCCACTTGTTCCGGTGCGCAAGCAGGTTGTCCAGATGGGGCGGACCCCGGCTGAATTCGAATGCTTCGCCTATGCTTGGCCTTATGCGGTATTGGGGTATGATCAGGATCCCGTTTATCGCTCGGTTATGCTGGTCCGTTCGGGCAACGAGGCGGCAGGTGACGCTCCGGTCACGCAAGTCGGGCCGAACTGCCGCGTCTGTCCCAGCAATGCTTGCAAGGCCCGCCGCGAACCGTCGATTTTGAGCGAAGGCTTTTGACACTTTCCCGACAGAAGGCTTAATCTGGCGGGGACCGATCTGAGGATGGAGGAACGGTCTTGGGGAGGAACTGAAAATATGAGCCGTAAGGTTCTGTTGATCGAGGACGAGCCGAACATTGCCGAGGCAATCCGGTTTCTGCTGACCCGCGAGGGATGGCAGGTAGACACGCATGGCGATGGCACGGATGCGGTTCAGGTGATTCAGAGGGCACAGCCCGATCTGGTAATTCTGGACGTCATGCTGCCGGGCAAGAGCGGCATGGATATCCTGCGGGACATCCGAGAGATGGAAGAGCTGGCAGGTTTGCCGGTTTTGATGCTGACGGCGCGCGGTCAATCGCGCGACAGGGAAATGGCGGAAAACGCTGGTGTCAGCCGTTTCATGACCAAACCGTTTTCCAATGCCGAAGTTCTGACGGCTGTGCGCGATCTTCACGCGCAGGCGACGCGAATATGATGTCTGGCGAGGGCAAAAAGGGCGCACCACAGGGCGCACGCCCCTCGCTTTTTCTCGAACGTCAAAGCTATCGCCGACGTAGGCTGGCGGATGCGGCGCGGCTGCTGCCGTTCTTGGGGGCGGCGCTGCTGGCGCTTCCGTTGTTGTGGCCCGATCAGCCCGGCAAGGGCGAGGCTGTCCCCTTGTCTTCGGCAATGTATTACATCTTTATCTGCTGGGGTGCTCTGATCCTGGTAGGGCTGGTTTTTGGAATTGCCGCGCGCCGTTTGGGCGTGCGCGAGGATCAAGACGCGGACGCTGAGTGATGGCAACCATTAACACGCTGATCCTGGTATGCCTTGGCTATGTCATCTTCTTGTTCGCCGTGGCTTTCGCTGCTGACCGGATGGCTGCGGCAGGGCGGGGCAAGTGGCTGCGCTCGCCCCTGATCTATACCTTGTCGCTGTCGATCTATTGCACGGCGTGGACGTTCTATGGTGCGGTGGGCAATGCCGCGCGGTCCGGGTTGGAGTTTGTAACGATTTACCTTGGCCCAACCCTGGTGATGGTCAGTTGGTGGTGGGGACTGCGCAAACTGGTGAGGGTCGGGCGCAGTCAGCGGGTGACCTCGATCGCGGACCTGTTGTCATCGCGCTATGGCAAGTCGAACACGCTTGCCGTGTGTGTGACCGTTCTTGCCGTGCTTGGCGGGACACCCTACATCGCGCTCCAGTTGCAATCGATCACCCTGTCCTTTTCGATTTTCGCCGAAGCCGATCCATCGGGTCTGTATCGCGAAGGGTCCAGCGTATTCTGGATGGCAGCGGGGCTTGCCGTGTTCGCAATTCTATTCGGCACGCGCAATCTGGACGTGAACGAGCGTCACCACGGTGTGGTCACCGCCATCGCCGTGGAGGCCGTTGTCAAACTGTTTGCTCTTATCGCCGTGGGCGTTTTCGTGGTGTGGGGCATTGCCGGTGGCATTGGCCCGATGATGGAGAGGATAGATGCCTCGGAAATCGGACAGTGGAACGTCGACGCCGGGCGCTGGACGACTTTCATATTCCTGTCCGCCGCGGCCTTTATCTGCCTGCCGCGCATGTTTCAGGTTATGGTGGTCGAAAATGATGACGAAAGCCATCTGCGAACCGCCGCCTGGGCGTTTCCGCTCTATCTGCTTTTGATGAGCCTTTTTGTCGTGCCAATTGCCGTCGTTGGTCTGGATCTGTTGCCAGAGGGGGCCAATCCCGACCTGTTCGTGCTGACGGTGCCGCTGTCGCAGGGCAATGACTGGTTGGCCATGCTGTCCTTTATCGGCGGGTTTTCGTCCGCAACGTCGATGGTCATCGTCAGCGCAATGGCCTTGTCGACGATGGTTTCGAACCATGTGGTCATGCCCATTTGGTTGAACACGCATGAGGGTACGGGCTCGGTCTCGGGCGATGTGCGCAGCATCGTTCTGGTTGCGCGCCGCGTGTCCATCGCCGTGATCATGGCGTTGGGTTACTTTTATTATCGGTTGTCCGGTGGGGGGGCGGCGCTGGCCTCGATCGGATTGATTGCCTTTGCCGGAATCTCGCAGATTCTGCCTGCTTTGGTCGGGGGATTGTTCTGGCGCGGTGCAACCCGGACAGGGGCGCTGGTCGGGTTGAGCGTAGGTTTCGCACTTTGGATATATACGCTGTTGTTGCCAGGTATGGGCGCGCCGTGGATGCCGGAAGCCGTCATGCAGAATGGGCTGTTCGGCCTTGCCTGGTTGCGTCCTCATGCCCTGTTCGGGATCGAAGGGATCGATCCGATGGTCCATACCGTGATGTGGTCCCTGTCCCTGAACACCATTGCCTTTTGCATAGCGTCCCTTTTGAGCTTTCCCAGCCCTCTGGAGCGTTTGCAGGGGGCACAGTTCGTCAATGTTTTCGATCACTCGGTTTCACCCGGTGGCTGGTCCGGCTCGGTGGCGCAAAGCGAAGACCTGATGATCATGACACAGCGTATTCTGGGCGCCGCCCCGGCGCAGGAGTTTTTTCAAGCAGAGGCTGAAAAACAGGGCGGCCGGTCACATATGCCAGAACCGACCCCGGGTTTCCTGAACCGGCTGGAACGAGAGTTGAGCGGGTCGGTTGGCACTGCCACGGCGCATGCGATGATTGCGCAAATCGTCGGTGGGTCTTCAGTTTCCGTAGAAGATCTGCTGGCGGTGGCGGATGAATCGGCCCAGCTTCTGGAGTATTCGGGGAAGTTGGAAGAGAAGTCGTCGGAATTGTCCCGTACGGCGCGCCAATTGCGCGAAGCAAACACCAAGCTTACGCAGATTTCCGAACAAAAAGACAGTTTTCTCAGCCAGGTCAGTCACGAGTTGCGCACGCCGATGACCTCGATCCGGGCGTTTTCCGAAATCATGCGGGATACAGAGGGTCTGAGCCGCGAGGAACAGACCCGTTATGCCGCAATCATTCACGATGAGGCTTTGCGCCTGACTCGGCTTCTCGACGATCTGCTGGATCTGAGCGTGCTGGAAAACGGGCAGGTCAATCTGAACCTCAGCGATGACAGTCTGCGTTCGGTTCTGGACCGTGCGGTATCCAGCGCGCTGGCCGGGGCCGAGCGGAAAATCACGGTTCGCCGAACTCTTACGGCCGAGCGAATGTCCCTGCATACGGATCTGGACCGGTTGGGGCAGGTGTTCATCAATCTGATCTCGAACGCTCAGAAATACTGTGACGCGGAAGAACCGGTTTTGGTCATTTCAGCTCACGACGTCGGCGGCAGGGTCATCATCGATTTCATCGACAACGGCAGCGGCATTCCACCCGGCGCGCGTTCGATGGTGTTCGAGAAATTTGCCCGTGTCGGGGTCGACAAGGCAGGGGGCGCGGGTCTGGGCTTGGCCATTTGCCGTGAGATCATGCAACGGTTGGGCGGTGAGATCACCTATTTGCCCGGGCAGGGCGGCGCGGCGTTCCGGGTCAGCTTGCCTTTGGCTTTCCAGCAGGCCGCGCAATGACACGGCCATAAAGAACTTCGTAACGCTCGGCAGGGTAAACCAATAGCCAGTTATTGAAACAACTGGTGATCGGGCGCCATGTCACAAACCGTCAGCGCTGCTTTGGCGCGCAAACTGTCTGTTGGACGAAAAGATCTGGGCGATCGCCCGCGTTCGGTTCTGCGGGCGCTGCGCTTGGGGTTTGCGCGGGCGGCAAGTGATCGATTGAACCTTCCCTTGGCTGTCATCGGGGCAAAACAGGTCAGCCGCACGCAGGATGACATGGTGGAATCAGTCGCTCAGGATTGGCTTATGCTGGTGTTTGACGGGCCCGAGGGGCGCGCAGGGATTTGCCTGAGCCCGCATGTGGTGTCCGCCATTGTGCAAACCCAGACCATCGGTGAAGTACTGCCCGGTGATCCCGATCCAAGGGCCTTTACGGATACGGACGCCGCGATGGTGGCGCCATTTATCGAAACCGCTCTGACCTTGACCGCCGGCTCAATAGACGCCGCGGCCGAGCAGGTCTGCCTGACGGGATACGAGTTCGCGGCACGTACGAAAGATTCGCGCGGCTTGTCGTTGGCCATGACTGAAGATGAATACCGCGTCTTCGATCTGACGGTTGATCTGGCCGGCGGGGCGCAGCAGGGACAGATCTCGATCTTTCTTCCAGAGCATCCTGCCACGCCGGAAAAGGCAGAGGAGGTCACGGACCCGGCCGGACCCCGGCTTGAGCAGGCATCGGGTGTTGTTCGGGCGGAACTGAACGCCGTCTTGTGCCGGATGTCGCTGCCACTGTCCGATCTGTCAGAGATTCAACCTGGATGTGTCTTGCCATTGCGCGGGGCGCGCCTGGACAGAACTGAGATTTTGACCATCGACCGAAAGCCAACGGGCATTGGCCGCCTCGGTCAATGTGGTGGGTTGCGCGCCGTTCGGTTGAACGAACATTCGACCCTGCCCGCCTTGTCGCGGGACGACGCGCAGGAGTTCATCGAAAGCCGAGGGAGAATGCAGCCGCACGATGGCCTGGTCGAACCGGTTTCCGGCGCGGTGGATGTCATGCCTCCGGAAATAGAGGACGCGGGTTTGGACCTCACGGACAACGATCTGTCACTGAACGATTCCGAACGCATGGTCGCAGAGATTTCGCAATTGGCTGGCCTTGACGCGGCCGACACGAATCCCGGCACGGAGGAATAGGGTCTAGTCTGCCTGGCTGCGGAAGTGTTCCAGGGCAGGGCGCAGGTTTTCCAGTTGATACCCGGCATTTGTCGTGGCGGCCAGAATGTCGTCCGTGCTCATTCGGTCGCATTGACCAAGGGCCCAGACCACCGAACACCGAGTGCCCGAGGCGCAATAAGCCAGAACCGGGCCATCGCAGCTTTCTGCCAGGTCACGCTGCTGCTTTGCAATCTCGGGCGTCATGGTCTGGTGAGTCAGTTCCAACACCTCGTATTCCATGCCTGCCGCACGGACGGCTTCACCGATCGCGTCGGATTGCATGATCGCGGGAACCTCAACATCGGGCCGGTTGCAGATCACCTTGACGAAGCCTGCCTCGGCAATTGCCGGGACGTCTTCTACCGTGATCTGCGGTGAGACAGCATAGCGGGGCGTGATCGGTCGAATCTCCATGCCAAATCCTTAGGCCGCGTTTGCGGCTCTGTCCAGTTGCGCTCCCAGCGTTGGCGCGATGAACATGCCTGCAACCATCGCGATCAGGAAGACCAGACCACCCAAACCACCATATGTCAGCGAGGCCATCGCCGGTCCCGGGCAAAGCCCGGCCAAGCCCCAGCCCATTCCGAACAGGACGGAACCAATGATGAGCCTGCGATCAACCTCGGACCTCGGAGGAGGTGGAAAATCGCATCCGGTCAAGGCCTTGCGCCCAGTGGTCAGCCTCCAGGCCACAAGCATCGGCAGGATGGCGCCGCCCATCACAAAGGCCAGGGTCGGGTCCCAGTTTCCGAAAACATCCAGCCAGCCCTGAACCTTGGTCGTGTCCGTCATGCCCGAAACCAACAATCCGGCACCGAACAGGGATCCTGCGAGCAAAGCAATCAAAAGACGCATCAGATCAACCCCCAAACATGGCGCAGCAGGACGAGGGTCATTCCGCCGGCAAGGATATAGAATACGGTGGCCAGGATGCCGCGCAGAGAAAATCGCGAGATGCCACACACCCCGTGACCCGACGTGCAGCCATTGGCGATACGCGTTCCCACACCGACCAGAAGCCCGGCCACAACAACAAGGCCCAGATTGCTGGTGAGATGCGTTTGGGCCTCGGGGGCGATCAGTGGCCGCAGCAGAAGCGGCATACCGATCAACCCGGCGATGAAGGCCAGGCGTTCGGCTTTGGTATCGCGGGCCTCACCGTCGACAAGGCCACCCAAAATACCACTTGCCCCCATGACCCTACCATTTCCAAGCAGGTACACGGCTGCGCCCAGGCCAATCAGCAGGCCACCGCACAGCCCCCAGATCCACTCGATGTTCATGTGGGATAATCCTTTTTAGAGTGACTTGACTTGCGTCAGATTTTGTTCACCGGCAGCTTCAGGAATACATCGCCTTGCTCATCGGCGGGCGGCATTTGCCCCGCCCGCATATTGACCTGCAAAGAGGGCAGGATCAGGCGCGGCATGGCAAGGGTGGCGTCCCTTGCGTCACGCATTTCCACGAATTCTTCGATGCTGCGTCCTTGTCCGATATGGACGTTCAGCGCTTTCTGTTCACCTACCGTCGTCTCCCAGGCGTATTCATCTCGGCCCGGCGCTTTGTAGTCGTGCCCGACAAAGATGCGCGTTTCGTCCGGCAGCGACAGGATTTTCTGGATCGATTCAAACAATGTGGCAGAGGAGCCTCCGGGAAAATCGCAGCGCGCCGTGCCGAAATCCGGCATGAACAGCGTGTCGCCTACAAAGGCGGCGTCGCCTATCACATAGGTCAGGCAGGCCGGGGTATGGCCCGGGGTATGAAGTACATCGCCGCGCATCTGCCCAATGTGAAAACTGTCCCCCTCCGAGAACAAGGCGTCGAACTGGCTACCATCGCGCTGGAACTCGGTTCCTTCATTGAAGACTTTGCCGAACGTGTCCTGCACTGTGACGATCTGAGCGCCAATTCCGATTTTGCCACCCAGTTCCTGTTGCAAGTAGGGGGCCGCAGACAGGTGATCGGCGTGAACGTGGCTTTCCAGAATCCATTCGACCTTTAGATCGTGCGCGCGCACAAAGTCGATGATTGCGTCAGCCGATTTTGTCTCTGTGCGCCCCGAAGCATGATCGAAATCCAGAACACTGTCGATGATGGCGCAGGCACGCCCTTGCGGTTCATGAACAACGTAGGACACCGTGAAGGTTTGATCGTCAAAAAACGCTTTCACTGCGGGTGTCATGATTTCCTCCGTATCGGTTGTCATTATCATATATGTAAAATGGAATGTGATGCAACATCGAACCTGTGTTTGATGCGCGTCAAGGCATTCACGATTAAATCAGCTTAAACTTTAGCCCATCCGCGCCGGATTGCCGAAAACGCGAATGTGTTGGGCAATATCCCGCACAATTTCAGGTTAATATCAGCGGGTCTTATTCCCGTTACCTATATCTGGGATACTGGCGACACTTGGGAGGGTATTATGACATCGACAAGTCTTTATTCCGAAGCAGAACGGCTTGAACAAGAGCTCAGAAATGCGTGCCTTGATACGCGTTTGGCGCTTCAGCCGAGTGTGAGCAAGGTTGTCGACCGTATGCGACAGCAGGGGATGCAGGTGCCGTCCCGCCTGCGGCGTCTGGATGCAGCCCTGTGCGAAGACGCTATGGAAGCGCAGTTCGATAACCTGCCGATTTGAAACAAGTGGTCATCCAAAGGATATCCCGAGGATGACCAGCATCAATCCAAGGACGGACAGGAACAAAGACGCCAGGTTCCAGGGCAAAACGCCCTGAACGGTCGCGCGCAATTCGTCGTCTGACAGACCCGCCTTGCGCGCTTTCATCACGCGAAGAATACACCAGATCAGGCCGGCGAGGCCGGTCATAGAAAGGGCTGCGCCGCCCCAAGTGATGAATTCGAACATGGTGCCCTACATCTCTTCGTGAACTACCCCCGCGCTTACCGGAACGGATCACGCCGTACAAGTGTGCTCGGGGATTGGGTGGGATTGGGCGCTTGCGACCCGGGCGGCGGCATTGTATCCGGCTTCCTGCATCAGATTTCAGCTCTTGGGACGGACGCGTATGGAAGGCATCACCAAAGATCAGACTGCCGCCAACTGTCGCGTGACTGCCGATGAGCCGTGCCAGTTCATCGAACGGTTTGAGGGGCTGGATGCGGTGAATACAACCTGGTGGAACAACGGAAAAAAGCCATGGCCGAGGCCCGGGCACGTCGTTGCTTCTGCCTCTCGAAAACTGTTTTGTGGGTAGCAACCAAAGCTTGAGGCGAATACAGGTGGTATGAACTGTATTCTCTCAGCGGTGATGATCCAGAATTGGGAAGAATTGGATGAGCATGTCGGAAGAAGCAGAAGCAAGTTACAAGGTCACCTCTGGGGAGTTGCGCCAATTTGTTGAGCGTATCGAGCGCCTGGAATTGGAAAAGAAAGACATCGCGGATCAAATAAAGGAAGTGTACGCAGAGAGTAAATCGCGCGGCTACGACGTGAAGGCTCTTCGCAGCATCATTTCTCTCAGAAAAAGAGATAAGGATGATATTGCCGAGCAAGAGGCTGTCATCGAGATGTACAAAGAAGCCTTGGGCATGAACTAAGGCCGGTTCTTGGCAAAAGCGCTAATTCATTCAGGCTGACGAAAGCATCAGCCCGAACAGCGTGTCACTGGCCAAGACTGCAACATGTACAGCCAGACAGGGCAGAGATTTCAAAAATCGCAGACTTGGCTGGCTGTCCGGTGATAACTTTTGCCTCAGTTGCCTTGTGGGTTTGCAGGGTCCTTGCTGACGACCAGATCTGTTTTACACAGGCAGATATTCAATGTGTCAGAAAGCCGAAGCTGCGGTTGCTGAAGACCTTGCTGCCTTTTTTGATAGTTTATCCGAGGCAAGACCTGCCTCGTGATTGCCGGAAGGCTTGCGGCTCAAAGGCTGGGTTCTTTTGGCATTGAAGATCGTTGAAGATTCCTGTTCCGCCTTTTGCGGAGTGACACATGCGATTGGGCTGTGGCGAAATCCCGACCGACCCTGCGGCATTGCGGGTGCGAGCGCCGCAAACCATCCTTTTGATCAACCAAAAAGCCGGTCATGCACCAACCAACAAAGCCTGACCACTCAAGTGGGGCTGGTCAGCGCGATCGACACCTTTTTGGCATAAGGCATGGTGGTGTTAAGAACTCAGCGCTCGGTAATGAAGGACAGTCCGGACACGAGTTGTCTCAGTCCAAGCGCCGCGCCTGCAAAGATCGCGGCGAATGTCACAGGCGCGCTGTATGCCAGAAGTGAGAAGGCAGATATGCCTTGTCCGACGCTGCAACCGACTGCGATGATCGCTCCGGGGCCCATGATCGCCGCGCCCAACATCTGCCGTTTCAATTCGCGCGGATCTTCGCAGGCTTCCCAGCGAAAATGACCCTTTGACCAGGACCCCAAAAACGCGCCGATCAGAACACCCGAGACTGATCCGACGGCAAAAGACAAAGTGTTTCCGGACGCTGTCATCAAGTAGAATATCGTGTCACCCAAGGGTGCCGCGAAGGTATGGGTTTGCACCGGCTCACCGTCAAAGCCGTGGGTTGCTACCCAATTCGTGCCAAGCCAGCCCGAAACGATCGCCAGTCCAACCATAGATCCCCAGAACACCTGCGCTGGCGTGCGGCGGAACTGCTGGTTCGCCAAAGCGAAGACCACCAATACGACACCGACGGCAAAACCAACGAGCCACGCCGGAACAGAGGTCAACCGTTCAGCTAGAAAGCTGACGCTTTGGGGCGCGCTGATATCCATTTCTACTGGAAACAACCAAACCCGCAGATATGCCAGGGGGCCGGACATTACGACATACGCCGAAAGGCCCATGATCAGGACGATGACGAAAGATCGAAGGTCGCCGCCTCCCAACCTTGCCAGCGCCCCATAGCCGCAGTTCCCGCTGATGGCCATTCCATAACCGAACATGAGGCCGCCCACGATCGAACCGATCGGGCTCCAGGTCTGGGCAAGGTAGCGTGTTCCTACAGGGTCAAGCCACCCGACCGCCATGGCGGCATGGCATCCAACAATCGCAACGCCAATCGCAACCGCCCACATGCGAAGTCGCCGGTCATCATCCGCGTAAAGGTAGTCTTCGATGGCGCCCAACGTGCAAAAGCGACCGATGCGTGCAGCCAACCCCAATGCGATGCCCCCAATCAAACCGATCAGAGCAACGGCATTTGCGTCTCCCAATGCTTCGAACATTGCCAGTCTCCTCCCAAAGCTGGCGGCGTCTTGACCGGCTTCTACGTCTCCCGGCAGAAAAGATCGTAAACGACTTCCAGAATTTGCGTCGAACGATCATCAGCCAATCTGTAATAAATTGTCTTACCCTCGCGCCGTGTTTTGACCAAGCCTTCAAAGCGCAGTCGGGATAATTGTTGGGATACGGCGGCCTGTCTCGCCGACAGCATCTCTTCCATTTGGGTGACGGACTTTTCACCCGATGAAAGATAGCACAAGATCATCAGACGCCCCTCGTGGCTGATGGCCTTCAGGAAGTTTGATGCCGTCTGGGCATTCTCCATCATTCGGTCCAGATCTTCTGCACACATGTCCTTTGTGAACACCGGCAGTTTCGATGGTTTGTCCAAAAGGATCGCCTCGCTTTCTCAGCTTCACGCATTCAAAACAGTTTATGTAATTTGCCGCCGATTAGCCAGAGGTCTCAACCTGTACCCCTGCGTCACGCAGCATCACGCCCAACAACCCCCAGAAAAAGTCTTCGCCGGGGTAGCCTTCGATCCGGCCGACTTCGTGGCCGTTGTCCAGCAAAACAAAGGTCGGAGTGTAGTAGAGAGGTCGTTTTAGGGTGATTCCATCCGGCAGGGTTTCATGGATGTCGACACGCCGAAGCGGGGCGGCAACTCCTTCTTGTGTTTTCGGGTAGATCCCCGAGATTTCGGAATCCCATCGGGCACACCACATGCACCCTTCTTCTTCGGCCATCAGAAGCGCCATTTCGGCCCGTAAAGCCAGGGGCGAAACAAGCAACGTAACCGCAAGCACAAGCAGGAAAAAGTGGCGCATCTCAAGCTCCGATTGACCGCAGCGTCATATCTTTATTACTTTGAATGTATGAATGATAGCGTGCCAGGACGGGTTTGACCATGCTCGACATCACATTTGCAGGGGCTTTGGTCGCAGGGCTGTTGTCATTTCTGTCCCCGTGCATCCTGCCGATTGTCCCGTTTTACCTCAGTTACCTGGCGGGTGTCGGGATGGAGCAGATTTCTGCCAGTTCAGTCATTTCCGGCAACGTTCGCCGCAGGGCAACGCTTTCTGCAATCGCTTTTGCAGCAGGGATCATAACGATATTTATGGCCCTTGGGGCCACGGCTTCGATATTCGGTCAAATGATCCGCGAATACTTCGATATTCTTCGTTGGATTGCCGCGGCCATCATCATGGCGATGGGCTTGCATTTCCTGGGGCTGATTCGCATCGGATTCCTGTATCGCCAGTTTCGGGCAGATGTCGGTGAAACATCAAACCCGAGCCTGATTGGTGCGTATGTTCTGGGACTGGCATTTGCTTTTGGCTGGACGCCCTGTGTCGGGCCCGTGCTTGCTGCAATCCTGTTTACGGCGGCCGGAACCGAGACGGCTTGGCGCGGTGCGATGCTTCTATTCGTTTACGGGGTGGGAATGACCGCCCCCTTTGTTCTGGCGGCCTTTTTGGTGCGCCCCTTCATGCAGTGGATGGCGCGGTTCAGAAAGCATTTGCCTCTGATCGAGAAGGCCATGGGCTGTCTGTTGATTCTGTTCGGCGCTCTGATCGCAACCAACTCGATCAATCGCGTGGCTCAATGGATGCTGGACCATATGCCCTGGCTTGCGGCCATCGGATAATACGGGAGGAAAACATGAAGCGAACATTGTCAGTTTTGATGGCGTGCTTAGTGGGCGTGGCGGTTTCAGCCGCCGAGCTTGGCGACGACGGGTTGCACAAAACACTATGGATGCGCGACACGTTCAAAGACCTTCGCGAGGATCTTGAAGAGGCGTCAGATGAAGGCAAACGCCTGGTTTTGTTTATCGAGCAACAGGGCTGCATCTATTGCAAGAAAATGCACGAAGAGGTTTTCCCCCAGCCCGACCTGGCGGCGTACATCGAAGAGAACTTCTTTGTCGTCCAACTGGATCTGCACGGAAGCACCACGGCCACCGACTTTGACGGGGAAGAGAGCGAGCAAAGAGCGCTGATGCGCAAATGGGGGATTCTGTTTACGCCGACCCTTGTATTTCTGCCGGAAGAGGTTCCCGAGGACGCCACCGCCATCGATGCAGCGGTTGCAGTCATGCCGGGGGCGTTTTCGAAAGGAACAACTTTGGATCTGTTCACCTGGGTCTTCGAAAAGCGGTACGAACTTGAAAATGGTGAAGATTTTCAGCGCTACCACGCACGGCGCATTCAGGAGCGAAACAATGTTTCGCAAGACTGAGGTCGGGGGGTATAAATAAAAAAATTCATTGTAATGAATTTAATGTTGCGACAGACCGCCCTCGTCGACTACGGTACACAAATGCTTTGGGTCGCAAAGCGCCGTCGGCGTGTTAGCAAATGGGAGGGATCATGAAGCTGAGACTCTTAACATTGGTCTGCGCAATGACAGGGGGTGCCGCGTTTGCCGCGGATACCGACCCGAAAAACGTAACCTATGGTGAATATGGTGCCGTTGAGGTCTCGTTGACCGGCGCGGCCGGTGACGCGGCAAAAGGCGCGCTGATCGTTGGCGACAAGTCAAAAGGCAATTGCGTGGCGTGCCATGCGGTCTCGGCTTTGGCCGATATTCCGTTCCATGGCGAGGTTGGCCCGGCGCTGGATGGTGCCGGTGATCGTTGGTCCGAGGCCGAGCTTCGCGGATTGGTTGCAAACGCGAAAATGACGTTCGAAGGCACGGTGATGCCGGCATTCTACAAGGATGACGGCTATATCCGCCCGGGCGACGCCTATACCGGCAAAGCCCCGACCGAGCCTCTGACGTCGATCCTGACAGCGCAGGAAATCGAAGACGTGGTCGCGTTTCTTGCAACCCTGAAAGAGGAATAGTCGCGCTTGTCCAGCGTGATTTTTCGAAGACTCAAAGGAGATTGAAAATGGAACTCTCTCGCCGCGAAACTCTGGCCCTTGGGCTGGGCGCCGCGTTCCTGACAATGATGCCGTTTCGTGCAAATGCGGCCGCTGAGGATGCGATTGCCGCGTTTACCGGTGGGGCGGATGTGGCCGACGGCGGTGTTACACTGACGGCACCTGAAATCGCCGAAAACGGAAACACCGTACCGATCGAAGTAAGCGCCCCAGGTGCAGCATCGATTCTGATCGTTGCAGCAGGCAACCCCGAACCGGGCGTCGCAACGTTCAACTTTGGCCCACTGGCCGCTGAACAGGCCGCTTCAACCCGTATCCGCCTTGCCGGAACGCAGGATGTCATTGCCGTGGCGAAGATGGCAGATGGCAGCTTTGCCAAGGCATCCGCGACCGTAAAAGTGACAATCGGCGGCTGCGGCGGCTGATAGCCACGCGCGCCTCGAAGAACAGGAGACTAACCAATGGCATCCGGTGTGAAACCCCGCGTCAAGGTTCCCAAGAAAGCCGCAGCTGGCGAAACCGTCACGATCAAGACATTGATCAGCCACAAGATGGAAAGCGGACAGCGCAAGGACAAAGAAGGCAACGTCATACCTCGGTCGATCATCAACCGTTTCACCTGTGAGTTTAACGGCGAAATGGTGATCGATGTGACGATGGAGCCGGCAATCTCAACCAACCCGTATTTCCAGTTTGAGGCAACCGTGCCCGAGGCAGGTGAGTTCGTGTTTACCTGGTACGATGACGACGGCTCTGTATACGACGAGAAGAAATCGATCGAGATCGCCTGACGGCTCGACCACTAAGGCAGATCAGCGCCGGGCATGACGTTTGGCGCTGGTCCACCAAGGGAGGAACGTAATGAATACAAAGGCATTAACGGCGATCGCAGCAGTTCTGGTTTTCCCAGTGGCAGCAATGGCCGGACCTGACGAAGACAATCTTGTGATCAATGACGAGCTGGACATGACCTCGGTCACCGAAGCGCCGGCGCATTTGGAAAACCTGGACACGATCTATTCCGGTTGGCATTTCCGTACGGATGAAACCCAGGCCCTTCAGATTGATGATTTCGACAATCCGGCGATGATCTTCGTCGACAAGGCTGCCGACCTTTTTGAGACGGTCGATGGGGCTGCCGGCAAAAGCTGTGCCTCGTGCCACGACGGGGTGGAAAGCTTCAAGGGATTGCAGGCTTCCATGCCGAAGGTTGATGCCGAAACCGGCAAGCTGGTGGTCATGGAAGATCTGATCAACGCGTGCCGGACCGAGCACATGGAGGCCGATGCCTGGAAATGGTCCGGCGGCGATATGCAGGGCATGGTCGCTTTGATCGGACTACAGTCACGCGGGATGCCCATGAACGTTGCCATCGACGGTGATGCCGCCCCGTATTGGGAACAGGGCAAGGAAATGTACTATACGCGCTATGGCCAGCTTGAGCTGAGCTGTGCCAACTGTCATGAAGACAATTGGGGCAACATGATCCGGGCAGATCACCTGAGCCAAGGAATGATCAATGGGTTCCCGACGTATCGCTTGAAACAGGCCAAGCTGATTTCGCGACACAATCGTTTCCGCGGTTGTATTCGTGATACGCGGGCGGAAACCTTTGCCGAAGGTTCAGACGAATTCCGTGCGCTGGAGCTTTATGTTGCCTCGCGTGGCAACGGGCTTTCAGTCGAAACCCCGGCCGTGCGCCAATAACGAACGACCCGCGCGGGCGATGTCTGGCGCGGGTTTTTCAAGAATGCAACATTCACACATTTATATGTGTAACAGGAAAGCCGAAAGATGATTTCTCGACGTGACTTCTTGCAGGTTTCAATGGCGGCATCGGCTCTGTACGGAGCGTCCGGGTTTGGTAATTGGGCCAGGCTTTCCGCGCAGCAAAGTCTGACGCAGGATCAGCTGCTGGAGTTTGAGACCTTTGGCAATATCAGCCTGATCCATGTCACTGACATCCACGCGCAACTCAAACCGATTTACTTCCGTGAACCCGAGATAAACCTGGGTATCGGCGAGGCGAAAGGGCAGATGCCGCACGTCACGGGGGCCGCATTCCGCAAGGCCTACGGGATCGAGGATGGCAGCCCGTCCGCCTATGCGCTGACATACGACGACTTTGCGGCCCTGGCAAAGACCTACGGTCGGGTCGGTGGTTTGGACCGGGTCTCGACGGTGATCAATGCCATCCGTGCGGACCGGCCCGATGCCCTGCTTTTGGATGGCGGTGATACCTGGCACGGGTCTTACACCTGTTACCAGACGGCTGGTCAGGACATGGTCAATGTCATGAACGCGCTGAAACCTGATGCAATGACCTTTCATTGGGAGTTCACGCTGGGCAGCGACAGAGTTAACGAAATCGTCGAAGGGCTGCCCTTTGCCGCTTTGGGTCAGAACATTTTTGATGCCGAATGGGATGAACCCGCGGAATTGTTCAAGCCCTACAAGTTCTTTGACCGGGGCGGAGCAAAGGTTGCCGTGATCGGGCAGGCGTTCCCTTACATGCCAATTGCGAACCCGGGTTGGATGTTCCCTGAATACTCTTTCGGCATTCGGGATGAGAACATGCAGGCAATGATCGACGAGGTTCGCGATGCCGGTGCCGATGTCGTCGTCGTCCTCAGCCATAACGGCTTTGACGTGGACAAGAAAATGGCCGGTCGGGTGCAGGGGATCGACGTGATCCTCAGTGGCCACACCCATGATGCGCTGCCCGAGCCGGTTCTGGTGGGCAAGACGCATATCATCGCGTCAGGCTCGAACGGCAAATTCGTCAGCCGCGTGGATCTGGATGTGCGGGATGGGCAGTTGATGGGGTTGAAGCACAAGCTGATCCCGATCTTCTCTGATGTTATCGCTCCGGATCCTGCGATCACCGCCCTGATAGATGAGCAGCGCGCGCCCTATGAGGCGACGCTCAGCGAAGTGATCGGCAGAACGGACTCGCTGCTCTATCGTCGCGGCAATTTCAACGGAACCTGGGATGACCTGATCTGTGACGCCCTGCTCAAAGAACGTGAGGCAGACATTGCCATGTCCCCCGGTGTTCGTTGGGGGCCGTCGATCCTGCCGGGGCAGGAGATCACGCGTGAGGATATCTGGAATGTCACCTCGATGTCATATCCGAATGCCTATCGCACGGAAATGACGGGTGAGTTCATCCATGTGATCCTCGAGGATGTTGGCGACAACCTGTTCAACCCTGATCCTTACTACCAGCAGGGCGGCGACATGGTCCGTGTCGGTGGGCTGGGCTACCGCATCGACGTAACCAAGCCGCAAGGGCAGCGGATCAGCGAGATGACCCTGCTGAAGACGGGTGAGGCGATTGATCCGTCGAAAACCTATGTCGTGGCCGGCTGGGCCAGCGTCAACGAAGGCACCGAGGGTCCGCCGATCTGGGATGTCGTCGAAAACCACATTCGCAACCTTGGAACCGTAACGGTGCAAGAGAACACCAGCGTCGATGTCGTCGGCGCCTAAGAAACAGATGGAGACCTTAGAGATATGGATGACGCGTTCAAACCGTCCCGCCGGGCTTTCCTGAAAGGCAGTGCCGCGGTCGCCGCGGGATCAGTTGCAGGTGCGGCAGTGGCAGAAAAGCCCGACCCCCTGATAACAGAGCTTCAGGATTGGGCATCGTACACGGGTGCAGGCGTTGACGAGACACCCTATGGCATGCCGATCAGCTATGAATCCCATGTCGTGCGCCGCAATGTGGAATGGCTGACCGCCTCTCCGATTTCGTCGATCAACTTCACGCCGATCCACGCGCTTGATGGTACCATCACACCCCAGGGCTGCGCCTTTGAACGGCACCACTCGGGCGCAATCGAGCTGCGCAAGGAAGACTATCGGCTGATGATCAACGGGCTGGTCGATCGCCCGCTTGTCTTTACGTATGACGACATCGAACGTTTCCCGCGCGAAAACCACGTGTATTTCTGCGAATGCGCGGCGAATACCGGGATGGAGTGGGCGGGCGCGCAGCTCAACGGTGTGCAATTCACCCATGGTATGATCCACAACATGGAATACACCGGTGTTCCGCTGCGCACGCTGTTGCAAGAGGCCGGCGCCGATATCTCGCCCGACAAATGGGTCTATGTCGAGGGCGCGGACGCGTCGTCCAATGGCCGCTCCATTCCGATGGAAAAAGCGCTGGATGATGTGTTGGTGGCCTTCAAGGCAAATGGCGAGGCCCTGCGGATGGAACATGGCTATCCTGTGCGCCTGGTCGTGCCAGGCTGGGAAGGCAACATGTGGGTCAAATGGCTGCGCCGGATCGAGGTCGTCGACAGGGCGGTCGAAAGCCGCGAAGAAACGTCGAAATACACCGATGTCTATGCCGATGGCACGGCCCAGAAATGGACTTGGGTGATGGATGCGAAATCCGTCATAACCTCGCCCAGCCCGCAAATGCCGATCAAACATGGGCCCGGGCCGCTGGTGATTTCAGGGCTTGCATGGTCAGGTCACGGACAGATTACCCGTGTCGATGTATCCAAGGACGGCGGCATCACGTGGGAAACGGCACGCCTTGGCAAGCAGGGCGACACCAAGGCTTTGACACGTTTCTATCTCGACACGAATTGGGACGGGGCACCCATGCTCCTACAGGCCCGAGCAATGGATGAGACCGGCTATGTGCAGCCAACCAAAGACCAGCTGCGCGAAAAGCGCGGCGAAAACTCGGTCTATCACAACAACTGTATCCAGACGTGGTACGTAAGCGCAGAGGGGATCGCCGAGAATGTCGAAGTCTCTTAGTCATGTTTTCCTGCCCGTATTCGGCGGCACAGCGTTGGTGCTTGCGGGGGCGTTGGTGTTCGCCAACCGAAACTTCGGCCAATCGAAGATCGAAACTTTGGAAACCCGGATTGGCCAGGTCGAGGCCCACGCAGCAGCCGCACAGGAAAAAGCGAAGGCAGAAGCCGAACGAGCAGCCCAGCTTGAGCTCGAAGTCCAGGAAATTCAGGCCGCCGCGGCGGAACGGGTCGCGAATGGCGAGAACCTGACCGCACCTGCGCCCAGCCGCGAGGGCACCTATGGGCTTGGACGGCCTGCGCTGGAGGAAGAGATCGCGGCCTGGGACGTTGACGTTTTGCCGGACGGGCGGGGCTTGCCTGTCGGATCGGGCGACGTTTGGACCGGGGAAGAAGTGTTTGCCGACCGCTGCGCCTCATGTCACGGAGAGTTTGCCGAAGGTGTGGACAACTGGCCCGTTCTTGCCGGTGGGTTCGATACGCTTGCAAACGAAGATCCCGTGAAGACCGTCGGGTCCTACTGGCCGCATTTGTCTACTGCCTGGGATTACATTTCCCGATCCATGCCATTTGGCGAGGCGGGCACTTTGACCGCGGATGAGACCTATGCGATTGTTGCCTACATCCTGTATTCCAATGATTTGGTGGATGACGATTTCGAACTGAGCAACGAAAACTTCGTCGAATTCGAGATGTACAATAAGGACGGTTTTGTCGTCGATACACGACCCGAGACCGAGTACGCCGAATGGCGCAAAGAGCCTTGCATGGAAAACTGCAAGGCAGAGGCTGCTGTCACGATGCGTTCCGTTTTTCTGGTCGAGACGCCGCCCGAAGGTGGGTCGAACTCGGTGATGAATGATGCCACCGTTGAGGGGTTGCCGACATTCACTGCGGACGGCCCGTCGTTCATTCCGGCAGCGGCACCCAAGCCCGAGGAAGAAGCCGCTGCGGAGCCAGCCGTTCAAGAGGCCGAAGAGACCGACGAAGCAACGGAACTGGTTGCCGCCGGAGCGAAAGTCTTCAAGAAGTGCAAAGCCTGCCATCAGGTGGGTGAAGGTGCAAAGCACGGCACCGGGCCGGCGTTGAACGGGATTGTCGGGGCCAATGCAGGATCGGTCGAGGGGTTCAAATACTCCAAGGCGATGAAAGCCGCAGCCGAGGCCGGCCTAGTCTGGACGGATGAGGAAATGGCGGCCTTCCTGACGAAACCCAAGGATTACATCAAGGGCACGCGAATGTCTTTTGCGGGGCTCAGGAAGCCAGACGACGTTGAGGCCGTGATTGTCTACCTCAAATCGTTCGGAAGCTGATCATGCGGTGGTCGGAAATACTGGCGTGCGCGGCGGTTGTGGCGGCTTTCGCCACATCGACCTACGCAACCGAAGACCTTGGTGATGCCGAGGCCGGGAAAACAGTGTTCGCCAAATGCAAAGGCTGCCATCAGGTTGGCGAAGGCGCTGAAAACAAAATCGGTCCGCATCTGAATGGTGTCTTTGGGCGCAAGGCCGCAGGTCTCGATGATTTCAATTATTCCAAAAGCCTTATGCGCGCGGGAAATTCGGGTTTGGAATGGCACGCTGACACTCTGTCAGCCTATATCGAAAATCCTCGTGCATTCGCCTCGGGCACAAGGATGAGCTTTCGCGGTCTGAAAGACCCGGAAGACCGGGCCAATGTGATTGCCTATTTGCGGGGGTTTTCAGACAACCCTCGGGATATTCCCGAAGCGGACCCAACCGCGAAAGGCACGGACCATTCCGTCGATCCAGCGATCCTGGCGATTCAGGGAGACCCCGAATACGGCGCATATCTCAGCAGCGAATGCACGACGTGCCATCAGATCGAAGGAAGTGACGAGGGTATCCCGTCGATCGTGTATTGGCCCGACGAGGATTTTGTCGTCGCCATGCACGCATACAAGGACAAAAAACGGCCACACCCGGTTATGCAAATGATCGCCGGAAGGCTGAGCAATGACGAGATCGCGGCGTTGGCCGCATATTTCAATAACCCAGAGTGATTGTGCCTAAGGGGAGGAAACGCGATGACACTCAATAGACGTACATTTCTAGGAGCCGCCGGGGTGGCGGCAGCCGGGTTATCTGCACCGATGGTTCTGGCTCAGGGCAGGCCCCGGGTCGTTGTTGTCGGCGGCGGTGCAGGCGGCGCCACGGCTGCCCGCTATATTGCGAAGGACAGCAAAGGTGATATCGACGTGACGCTGATCGAGCCGTCCCGGACCTACTACACCTGCTTTTTCTCGAACCTGTATCTTGGAGGGTTCCAGGAACTCTCGGATATCGCCCACAGCTATGGAACGCTTGCTGCCGACTATGGGATAAACGTGGTCCACGATTGGGCCATCGGCGTGGACCGCGATGCCAAGACTGTATCCTTGGCCGGGGGTGGCTCGGTCCCGTATGACAAACTGATCCTCAGCCCGGGTATCGATTTTGTCGACGGGGCTGTTGAAGGCTGGGACGTCTCGGCGCAGAACAAGATGCCGCATGCGTACAAGGCCGGCTCGCAGACAGAGCTTCTGAAAGCTCAGATCATGGCGATGCCCGAAGGCGGTACTTTTGCGATGGTTGCACCACCAAACCCGTACCGCTGCCCGCCCGGACCCTATGAGCGGGTCTCGATGGTTGCGCATGTTCTGAAAGCAAACAATCCCACGGCGAAAATCATCGTGGCGGATCCGAAGCCGAAGTTTTCGAAGATGGCATTGTTCCAGGAAGGCTGGGCAAACCATTACGAAGGCATGGTCGACTGGATCGGTGAAGATTTTGGTGGTGGAAATGTCTCGGTAAACCCGGACGCGATGACGGTGACCATCGACGGAGAAGAGACCAAAGTCGACGTCTGCAACGTGATCCCGGCGATGAAAGCCGGACGCATTGCCGAAATGGCCGGAGTGACCGAAGGCAACTGGGCGCCGGTGAACGCCGCGGACATGTCCTCCAAGGCGGATCCGGACATCTATGTCCTGGGCGATGCCAGCCAGCAGGGTGACATGCCGAAATCGGGTTTCTCGGCCAACAGTCAGGCGAAAGTGTGCGCGAATGCCGTGCGGGGTGCGTTGACCGGATCCAAGGTGTTCCCGGCCAAGTTCTCCAACACCTGCTGGTCGCTGATCGACACGGATGATGGCGTGAAGGTTGGCGCAACCTACGAGGCGACGCCGGAAAAAATCGCCAAGGTGGACGGCTTCATCAGCCAGACCGGCGAAGATGCCGATCTGAGAAAAGCAACGTATGAAGAGTCGCTGGGTTGGTATGCCGGTATCACCTCGGACATGTTTGGATAGAAGTTCTCGGGGGTTTTGACACGGGTCAAAGCCCCCGAAGCTCAATCTGAGAAACTGCGGCTCAGGAGGAGGATCAAGATCATGAAGCACTTAATCATCACGGCCGCGTTTTTTGCAGTCTCTGCCAGTCAAGGGCTTGCCGAGGATATCATCACGACCCCCTTTAACGGAAGTTTTGATGATGCCACCTTCGCGGTCGAATCCGCCATTGTCGGGCAGGGGTTGGTCATCGACTATGTGAGCCACGTTGGCGAAATGTTGAACCGAACGGGCGCTGATGTCGGCAGCGACAAACAGATATTCGCGGCGGCGGACATCTTTATTTTTTGCTCGGCAAAGATTTCGCGTGAGGTGATGGAAGCAGATCCGATGAATATCGGCTATTGCCCATACGGGATATTCGTGACCGAGGACGATGACGGGGTGAAGGTAGGATACCGAAGCTATCCGGACGGCCCAATGCAAAAAGTCCAGACCCTGTTGTCCGGAATCGTTGAAGAGGCTGTTGGGGATTGAAATGAACTACCAGCAGTATTTTCGTGATCAACTTGGTCTACTGAAAGACGAAGGAAACTACCGGGTTTTCGCGGACCTCGAACGTCAGTGCGGCGCGTTTCCAAAGGCGCGCAGTTACACGGGGAATGGTCCCGAAAAAGTCACTGTCTGGTGCTCGAACGACTATCTTGGAATGGGCCAGCACCCAAAAGTCCTCGCAGCCATGCACGGGGCGATTGACAAAAGTGGTGCCGGGGCAGGGGGAACGCGGAATATCTCGGGAACCACGCACGAACATGTGCTGTTGGAGCAGGAGCTTGCGGACCTTCACGGCAAGCACGCGGCATTGCTGTTCACGTCTGGTTACGTATCCAATTGGGCCGCCTTGGGAACCTTGGCGTCCCGCATTCCTGGCATCACGGTTCTGTCCGACGAATTGAACCATGCCTCGATGATCGAGGGGATTCGTCACAGCCGTTGTCAAAAGCGGATCTGGAAGCACAACGATCTTGAGGACCTTGAAAGACATCTTGCGGACCTGCCTGCAAATGCGCCCAAGCTGATCGCGTTTGAAAGCGTCTATTCCATGGATGGCGATATTGCACCGATTGCCGAGATCTGTGATCTGGCGGACCAATATGGCGCGATGACCTATCTGGATGAGGTTCACGCGGTCGGGCTGTACGGTCCGCGCGGCGGTGGCATCGCCGAGCGCGAGGGTCTGATGGACCGCCTGACCGTGATCGAAGGGACTTTGGGCAAGGCGTTCGGCGTGGTCGGTGGGTACATCGCGGCGTCGAAAGAGCTTGTCGACTTTGTCCGATCCTTTGCCAGTGGATTTATTTTCACCACTGCTTTGCCTCCGGCCGTGGCGGCAGGTGCTGCGGCTTCGGTGAAGCACCTGAAGCAAAGCAATGCAGAGCGGCAACAGCACAAAAAGCGCGTGCGCGAAGTCCGGGACAGGCTGGACGATCTGGGTATTCCCCATACACCGAACCCAAGCCATATCATTCCGGTGATGGTCGGCGATCCGGTCAAGTGTCGATTCATTTCGGATGTGCTGATGCGTGACTATGGGATTTACATCCAACCTATCAACTATCCAACTGTTCCCAAAGGAACGGAACGTCTGCGGATTACGCCGTCGCCGGTGCACACCTGTGAAGACGTGGACCGGCTGGTATCTGCGTTGGGCGAGTTGTGGACGCAATGCCAATTGGCGCGCAGGCCAATGGCTGCGCAATAACGCTGACGAATTGACCAAAGACAAAGACACATACGCAACGAAGTGAGAGTTTCTGTCCATGGAGAGGCTCATCGATTTGCTGGGAGACCCGGGCACCCTGGCGTTTGCCGGAGTGCTGGTCGGTATCTTGTTCGGTGTGACGGCTCAGAAGTCGCATTTTTGTTTGCGCGCATCGACGGTGGAAGTCGCCGAAGGTAAGTTTGGCCCTCGCTTGGCGGTTTGGCTGATCGCCTTTACCGCGGCACTGACGCTGGTACAGGCGCTTGTCTCGCTTGAATTGCTGGACCTTTCCGAGGCACGCGCGATCGCGTCAACCGGCAGCCTTAGCGGTGCGGTTATTGGTGGGGCGATGTTCGGCATCGGCATGGTTCTTGCGCGCGGATGTGCTTCTCGCCTGCTGGTCTTAGCGTCGTGCGGCAATCTGCGTGCACTTGTGACAGGGTTGATTTTGACCTTGGTGGCTCAGGCCGCCTACACAGGCGTTCTCAGCCCGGCCCGTGAAGCGATTTCCGGTCTGTGGACCATCTCAGGAGGCGCAGAGCGCGATCTTGCAGAAATAATGGGGTTCCCCCCATCGGTCTATTCGGCCGTTGCAGCAATTGGATTTGTCCTGTCGATCGTGTTTGCCCTTCACAGGAAAGTCGCGCCTGCAAAGATCGTGACAGCCGCCGGAGTTGGCGGGGCAGTGGCGCTTGGCTGGTTCATGACGTTTTCCATCGCGCAGGCATCCTTTGAGGTCGTCCCCGTGTCTTCGGTGACGTTTACCGGCCCGGCCACAGACACGCTGATGGCGTTGGTTGCAGAGCGCAATGTGGTGCTGTCTTTCGGTATCGGTCTTGTGCCGGGCGTAGCCATTGGCGCAGCAGGATCTGCCATCATTTCCGGCGAGTGGAGGATCGAACGCTTTGGCTCGGACACTCCGATGGAACGGTACCTCGTCGGAGCTGTCCTCATGGGGTTCGGGGCGATGCTGGCCGGAGGTTGCGCCGTGGGCGCCGGACTTTCAGGCGGGTCCGCCCTGTCATGGACAGCCTGGCTTGCCGTTTTCTTCATGTGGGTTGGGGCGATAGGCACGCACAGGTTTTTGATGCGGCTGCCGGTATTGCAGCATTCCTGACTTACTCGAACTCCATATGTTCGAAAACGCGCCCGGCATTCTTGGTTGCCAGTTCCTCGTACGTGTCCAGATGGGCATAGGGGGACTGATCGACATAGTAGGCTTCGGTCAGATCGCCGCCTGCATCCATATGTTCTTGAATCCTGGTTCGCAGGTACACCAGGTAATCGCGTGTATAGCGGCGCACCTGATCCATATTCGTGGGATGACCGTGCCCGGGAATGACATACGTGGCATTCAAAGCCTCGAACTCGTTGTCCCAGGTTTCCAGCCAATCCGCGGTATAGGTCTCTTGAAAGATCGGCAGCATGCGCTCGTGGAACGCCATGTCACCCGCGATGACAAGGCCTTGGTTCGGCAGCCAGATCGAGATATCGCCGGGGCTGTGGGCCGGTCCGAGGTATTTGGCCTCGATCCGGAAGTCGCCCATCTCTATCACGTATTCATCATCGAATGTCTCGGTTGGGCCTGCCAGAAACGTGCCCTCTGCCTTGTCCTGATTGTATCGTTTCATTCCCTCCAGAATCTGAGGGCCATACTCCTCGAACTCGGCAGCTGCATCCGAATGGGCGACGATCGGAACCCCGATTTCCGACCAGTAGGCATTGCCAAGCATCGCGTGCCCCTGACCGTTCTCGTTGAAGACAAGCGTGACCGGCTGATCCGTAATCGCCTGAATTTCCTTGTGAAGCGCCTCGGCAAGGACATAGGCGGCACCGCCGTTGACAACGACCACGCCCTCACCGGTCACGATGAAGCTCAGGTTGTTGTTGTGACCAGAGTTTTCGTAGGTCGGCGGAGCGGTTGCGCCAATGGCGGAATAGACGCTAGGGATGAATTCGACCGGCTTGGAATACAGAACGCTTTGCGGATACTGGTCTGCAATATCCTCGCTTGCCCAAGCTGGTGTGACTAAAGCAACCGCAATCCCGAATGATCGTATCATGACGCCTCTCCAATGAATCTGTAGGCCGAGTCGGTCTTTTCGACGCGGCCAATTCCACCGTTCGATAAGTGGAAGCCAATTATTCTCTTTTTTTCTTCGGAAACCTGATCCAGAAGTGAGTAACGCGCAGCTGCGGCGACCTGGGGATCCTGATCCGTTCCACTGTGCCAATCGGGGTGCTCAAAGGCCACGTGCGGATTTCCCAGCGCGTCGCCGACGACCATCACGGACTCATTCCCATTTCGAAGCTCAAAAGCCATGTGACCGGGCGTGTGCCCAAAGCTTGCCCGTGCCGCAATGCCCGGAAGTATCTCTTGACCATCCTCGAAGAACGCGACCTGATCCTCGATTGCTTCCAATCGCCGTTTTGCACCGGCCGCGAACGCGGTGCGATCTTCACCTATCGTGTCCACCGTTGAGGGGTTCCACCAATAATCCCATTCTTTGCGTCCAATGAGGTGCGTCGCATTAGGGAAAAGCAGGTCGTCGAAATCATCCAGAACACCCCAGATATGATCCGGGTGCGCGTGGGTGAAAACCACATGCGTGACACTTTCGGGCGACAAGCCGATTGCTTCAAAAGTTTCCATCAGATTGCCCGATGTGGGCATGAAGTCCGGCCCCGCTCCAGCATCGAACAGCACGGTGTTTTCATCATCTCGATAAAGCGTGACGTTGCACTCTGGCTCGTACTTGGTCGCGTCCGCTTGAGTGCGGGTCAGAAATTGCTCGACCTCCTCTTTGGGCATGGCTCCGAAAACAACATCAGGTGGCAATGACAGGTATCCGTCTGACACGGTCGTAATTCGGGCTGAAGGACCGAGCCGCAGCTCTGCTTGCACGATCCTGGCTTGAGCTCCAAGTGCCGCAAGACACGTGGCATTGAACAGGAAGCTGCGTCGGGACAAAGAAATTCCATTCATACGCAATCATTAAAATGAATATTTTTATTTGTAAACGATGGAAGTACCAACAAAGGATCATTCCACGACGCTGAAAAACCGGTCGGGTCTTCTTTGTAATTGGGCGAAGATCGGTTTTCAGCGGTGGTAAATGGAGACGATACCAAGGTCATGCGCAAAGTGAACGTGCAGCGCAATCCGCGCCATGATGGTTTGCCGAGGAAGAGATGATGTCGGAAAGGCGATTGTTACGTGACCTCGAAACAGGGGAGAGGCCCAGCCGCTGAACGACGGCGACGGCAGACGCAGCTTTCCACCGAAAAATCCCGGCCCATCTGCGTCAAAGCGCATTGTTCTCATCCCGCTGTGCTTGTAAGGAAATTGCACGGCCCCAGGGGCTGCGCCGTGCGGGCGTGATGGAATGGTAGACATATCAGACTTAAAATCTGAAGGGCGTATGCCCGTGTGGGTTCGAGTCCCACCGCCCGCACCAAAAAACCGTATAAGCGTTTTTAAAAAAACAAATAAAAATATGGCACCTTTCGTGCCCCACATTCTGCCCCACACTTGGTGAGGTATGCTTGCCAATCGGGCGGCCTTTTCTTCGATTAGACTTTCCAGTTCAGCAACCTTCGCCAGATTGACGCCTGTGCCCTGGTGAATCATCCATTTGCTGTCTTTCTCTGTGCACAAGAACGATTGATCCGATCGAAATGGCGTGTAGACCATTCACTAATTTTCCAGGGAGGACCCCACAGGCTCTGAAACTCGATCAGTCTGGAGCCTGGTCTTCGCTTGGCCTACAGTGTTGCTGGGCCTCTCCAACCGAAAAAGGAGCTCCTATGTCCCGACTTTCAGAACGCACAGACTTTGCCACCGAAATCTGCAAGCAGGCTGGGGTAGTGGCCAAAAAGTTCTTTGCAGATCGGGTCAATCTTGTCGTTGATCAAAAAGGCGCTCAGGACTGGGTTAGCGAGGCGGACAGGAGCGTTGAGACTTTCATTCGTCAAAAGATCGCGGAAACTTGGCCCAAAGATGGCGTTTACGGTGAAGAACATGGCGCGGTAGCGGGAGAGAGTGGCTTTGACTGGGTTATTGATCCAATTGATGGAACCACGAATTTCGTGAACGGTATTCCAGCATGGACCATTGTTCTGGCTGGTGTCACCAACGGCCAAACGGAGATTGGCGTGATCCATGATCCAAACGTGGATGAAACATTTGTCGCAACGCGCGGAGAATCAGCGACACTTAACAGATCACCGATACGCGTCGCTTCAGGAGTGCCGTTGCGCGACGGAACTGTGGCAGTAGGATACTCGAACCGGATTGAAAGCCGTCATGTTTTACCCGTGATCGAGAACCTGATCGAGCACGGGGCGATGTTTCACAGAAATGCCAGTGGAGCGCTTTCGTTGGCCTACGTCGCTGCCGGACGCCTTTTGGGTTACGTCGAGGAACACATGAATGCTTGGGATTGTCTGGCTGGGCAATTGCTGGTCGCGGAAGCGGGCGGTGTTGTCGAGGATCAGAACGCCGATGCGATGATCCGAGACGGCGGGCGCGTGATCGCAGGCACGCCAGATGTGTTCGAGACGTTGCGTGAGATCGCAGAAAACGCTTGGAGCGCTTAACGTCTAAGTAAAAGAGACCCAACCTGAATCAGGTTTGAGTGTCGCTAGATCAGCCTGCCAGAAATGGCCTTGTGAGGGCTGGTCATACTTGCGGTCTATCAAACAATCCGAAAGTGCGCACCAAAGCAATGTACCTACTGCCCCGTGGGTCGCGATTGCAAGATCCCCGGCATGATGCGTCTGGATTATCTCTGTTACTGCGCGATGAATGCGTCTCTGCGCCTCGACAGCTGTTTCCCAACCACGATAGCTCCTATCCGGCTGAGCAAAGAAAGCATCGGCTGCGGCCTCGAAATCGTCCCGAGGCAAGTAACCGGTTGCGCTGCGGTCGTTCTCACCAAGGCCCAAGTTGCAATTCACGGGTAGCGCTCGTGGTGCAGCAAGAATCTCAGCTGTTTCGCGGGCCTTCCGCTCGCCACTGGTCCAGATCTGCGTCACGTTGGACAAGACTTCACTGGATGCAAATTCATTAGCGCGTTTGCGGCCCACAGCATTCAAGCCCCACTCAGTTATCGGGACGGCCGGGTCGACAGAGACCTCGGGGTGCGAGATGATAATGAGTTTCGGCATTTAATCCGGCAAAAGAACGGGGCCTTTGTCAGCAAAGCCCATTTTGATTTCGGTGCCGGGATCAAGCGGCGCATCGACGTCATCGTGTACGACAAAAACCTGACCGAATTCACCGGTCAGCGTATATTCCATCCGAACGCCAACATAGGTCGCCTTGGCCACCGTGGCTGGGATGCCTTGGTCTGAACCGATGACCAGACGTGAGGGTCGCACGGCGATGGTTGCAGGTCCTTCGGACAATCCGCGACGTGGTAGTGTGTGGCGGTAGCCTTCTATTTCTATCGTTGCCGCGTCGCCATTGATTTCGACGATTTGGCACTCCAAAAGGTTTGCCTCGCCTATGAAATCAGCGACAAATCGGTCGTTCGGGGCGTCGTAAAGCTGGCGTGGGGTGCCCATTTGGGCGATTGCTGCATTGCGCATGACAACAATCTCATCCGAGACCGCCAGTGCCTCCTCCTGATCGTGGGTAACGTAGACAACTGTCAAACCAAGATCTTGCTGGATTGCCCGAATATCCTCTCGCACCTGACGGCGAAGCTTGGCATCGAGGTTGGACAGCGGCTCGTCGAACAGCAGAACCTGCGGCTCAAGAACCAGCGCGCGGGCGACTGCAACACGCTGTTGTTGACCCCCTGACAGTTCAGAGGGAAGACGGCTGTCGAACCCCTGAAGGCCAACCAGTTCCAATCCATTCAGAGCGCGGCTGCGGGCTTCATCCTTTGCAAAGCCCGAGAATGTGAGGCCATACATCACGTTTTCCAGCACGCTCATGTGAGGGAAAAGCGCGTATGACTGGAACACCATGGATACGTCGCGGTCGGTGGCAGGCAACTTGGTCACGTCCCGATCTCCGATCAGGATCTTGCCCGAGCTTGCCATTTCCAACCCGGCAATCATGCGCAGAGTCGTTGTTTTCCCACAGCCTGACGGGCCAAGCAGTGTGACGAGCTTTCCCGCCTCGACGTTCAGGTTGATGTTGTCGACGGCAACGACATCCTTGCCGAACACTTTCGACACGTTCTCAAAGCGTACCGGGGCGGCCTTGGAACCGATTTTGGTGTCGGTCATGGCGATGTCTCCGTTGCGTGCTGCGTGCGTCGGCCAATCTGGACCCGACCGACGAGAAGTTGCAATAAGCCGACCGCCGCGAGCATCACGAAGATCAGCGTCGTCGAATAGGCGATCGCAAGGCCATAGTCGTTGTTCTCGACCCGACCGATGATGTAGCTGGTCGCCATGTCATATTCTGCGCTGACCAGAAAGATGACGGCCGAGATCGCCGTCATGGCGCGCACAAAGCTGTATACAAGCGCGGCAAGTATCGCAGGGCGCAACAGCGGCAGAATGATATTTCGGAACGTCTGCCACGAGTTTGCACCAAGGGTCAGCGAGGATTCATCAAGGCTGCGGTCAAGCTGCGACATGCTCGCGATCCCCGCACGAACGCCGACCGGCATATTGCGGAAGATGAAGCTGACAACGAGAATGACACCCGTACCCGTGATTTCAATCGGCGGAACGTTGAAGGCCAGGATGTAGCTGACGCCGATCACTGTCCCGGGGATGGCGAAGGACAGCATTGTTCCAAATTCGAAAGCGTTCTTGCCTGCAAAACTTTGTCTTGTCAGCAGATAGGCGGTCACCAGGCCAACGGCGGCAGTCAATGGCGCAGCAATGGCCGCGATGGTTATGGTGGTCCAGAAACTGTCCCAAGCTGCCCCGGTCCAGCGAATACCCTCTTCTTCGAAGCGGACCGAGAATGCAGTGATATAGTGTTTGATCGTCAGCGAGTTATCGACGCCCCACAGCTCGACAACACTGCCGTAAATGATCATCGCGTAGACAACAATTGTGAACAGCGCCCAACCCAGGGCGATGAGCAGTACCGGAACAGAAAGGCCAGTGGGCATCAGTGGATGAACGCCGGCATCCCCTTTGCCGGTGACGGTTGTATAGCTTTTCTTCCCCAGCCAGACACGCTGCGCGTAAAAGGCGGAAAGAGTAAAGAACAGAAGCACCATGGCCAGAACCGCAGCCCTGCCCTGATCGTACTGAGCGCCGACGATGGCAAAGAATATCTCGGTCGAAAGCACGTCGAAATTCCCGCCCAATACAAGCGGATTTCCGAAATCGGCCATGCTTTCGATGAAGCCGAGAAGAAATGCATTCGCAAGACCCGGCCGCATCAAAGGCAGAGAAACTGTCTTGAATGTCTGCCATCTGCTGGCGCGGAGCGTTTGCGCCGCTTCTTCCATCGACGGAGAGACACCTTCAACCACACCGATCAGAACAAGAAACGCAATTGGCGTAAACGCGAGTGTCTGCGCGATCAGGATGCCCGGCATTCCGTAAAGCCAGCGTGTCGGTTGCGTGCCGAACAGTTCGGCAACGAACCGGGTGACAGAGCCGGACAGGCCAAAAAGCAGGATCAGCGCCAGGCCGATCACGAATGGCGGGGTGATTATTGGCAGAACGGTCAGAGCCCGCAGCGCGCGCTTGTAGCGAAAGCCTGAGCGCGTCACGACAAGTGCAAAGCAAAGACCAAGAACCGTGGTGATGACGCCAACGAGGATGGCAAGGAACAGTGAATTCCAGGCTGCGCCACAACGCGCGCCCTGAAAACACCCCAGACCCCACAGTCGATCATCGAAAAACTTCGAGAAGAAGACCGCGATGGAATACGCGCCGTCTTCGGTGATGAAGGCAGCGAAAAGCATCTTCGCGATGGGAAAAAAGACAAACGCGGTGACAATTGTAATAACGCCCCCGATGGCGCTTACGACAAAGACGTCACCGTTAATGGCACCCCTTGCCGCGATCCCCTGAGTAAGCAGGAACAGAAAGCTCGAGGCGCATATCATCGCGCCATAACCCATGCCGAACTGACGGTCGCCAAGTTCGCCAAACATCGCCTCCAACCAATGAAAGTTGAAACCTCTGATGCCAATGCTGAACCCCTGAGCGATCAGCCAGCCAAAGCCAAGCGCCCCTGACAAGATCAATATGCGGGCGTAAACTGGATCAGATTTGGTGCGCTTCAACACCAGAAGCGGCAGGGCCAGCGCGATCACAAGCGGCGCGAGCCAAAGTTTTTCACCCTGCCCAATCAGAAACGCAGCGGGGGCGTAACCCTCATCGAATGGATAGCCGTCCAAAAGCCACTCGAACGACCAAAGGCCACCGTCGACCATGTACCAAGGTAACAGGCAGAATCCGACCCACCCGGCCGTGATCCAGAAGATCAGGACCGGATGGGTCGTTTTTGAAGTCTGGTCAGTCATTTACTGCGGCAGAGTCGAAACCTCTTCGTCCCATTTCTGCAACAGACGCTTCCGTTCGTCCGAGGACCCATACTTTTTGAAGTCATAATCAATCAGCTTGATCTGACTCATGTCTGGCGCGCTCTCCGAAGTTTTTGCGTTCTTGTTCGACGGTACCTGAAACGCGTTGACCTGAAGAGCAAGATTCTGAGCTTCTGGAGACAGCGCCCAGTCATAGAACTTTTTCGCCTCTTCTTCGTTGCGTGCCCCTTCAATAATCGACATCGAGCCGATTTCGTATCCCGTGCCCTCGCATGGCGCGACGACCATAATCGGGAATCCTGAAACGGCCTGCTTCACGGCGTCATGCATGAAGACGATACCAATGGTGTTCTCACCTCGACCGGCGGCCTTGATCGGCGCGGACCCGGACTTGGTGTATTGGTTGATGTTCGAATGCAGGCCCTTCATGAACTCAAAGCCTTCATCCTCGCCAAAGATCTGAACCATCGACGCCAGCGTGGTATACGCCGTACCTGATGAGTTCGGATTCGCCATCTGAACGTGGCCCTTGTATTCGGGCTTCAGCAGGTCTTTCCAACAGGCCGGTTCGGGCAGGTTGTTTGCAGCGATAAGATCGGAATTGTAGCCGTAGCCGAGTGCGCCCGAATAGATGCCGATCGTTCTGTTGCCGGCGCTTTCTGCCTGGGATATCGCCCAATCATGAAGCTGGTCGCGCATCGGCGAAATGTATTCCATCGTCAGGCCCTCTTCGGCGGCCTGCAAATGCGGATCACCCGTACCGCCCCACCAAACGTCTCCTTTCGGGTTCGAGCTTTCGGCGCGTATTTGTGCAAAGGTCTCCCCTGACGACTTCCGGGTCATGTTGACGTCGATGCCCGTTGCATCTTCAAAGCTGCGCGCCATCAGTTGGCACCAGTCTTCTTGCGCCGAGCAATAAAGTGTCAGCTTGTCGGCCTGTGCCGCCGACAGTGACGCAGCCAGGGCGATCACCGATCCAACCGTGGTGGATATCAATTTCCTCATTTTCTTCCTCCCTTTGAGCTTGATGCGTCCGGGTTTCCCGGTTCTTTCATGCCCTTCCTCATGCAGCCTGTCGAAGTTTCTTTATGACAGTTTTGACTTCTGGATTGTCTGTCAGATTGTTCAGTAAATCTGACAGGTCGCTTTCTTGAACCAACTTTGCGGCCTTTGCCGGTGAAAACCAGTGACGCGTGCGTTCACCTTTTTCCTTCCAGCGTCGCTTCAGCTTTTCCACGACCATCGGATAAAGGGTGACGCGGCAGCGAACGCTGCTTCGCCCCTCGTATCGTTTATCATAGAAAAAATGACCGATTGGCCGTTTCGATATGGTGCCGACGGCGCCTGCTTCTTCTTGCGCTTCGATTTCAGCAGCTTGCCATGGTTTTTTGCCGTCCATTAGCCAGCCCTTCGGGATAACCCACCGGCCGGTATCTCGCGAAGTGACCATAAGAACGCGCAACTTGCCAGTCTTGTCCCAGCGCATCGGAAGCGCCGCAATCTGATCTGCCGTTTCGCTGTCGCCCATGCCGCCTCTCAATGCCACACGATCAAGAACCAAAAGGAAGCTGTCTTGTTGGCAAGTTGGCCGGTCAACGCTTTGCCTTGGCTCGTATTCTGAATTTGATCAGCCTGTGCATCTTTGCTTTGCGCTTCGAAATACTTGTGTTCGCTCGAATTCTCACAACCTTCCGAGGGTTATGCAACAAAAAATATTGCATTATGACCGAAAGCCCACAAAAGTGGGTTTCGAAACCTAGTCGGGTCGTCGGATGTCCAAAACTAAAACGCGCGGCAAAATGTCTGAAAAGAACCACAGCCGGGTAAAGAAATCCGACCGGCGCCAGCAGATATTGCTGGAACTGAAGCTGCGCCCGCATGTTCGCATCAACGAACTGGCGCAGCGGTTCAACGTCTCCACCGAGACGGTACGCAGAGATTTCGATGCTCTGTCGAATGATGGCTTGATCGCGCGGGCACACGGGGGGGCATCGGCCGCCGCGCAAGGGCACTATCCGGGTCTGGATGAACGAACAAACGCACAGGTTGAGGAGCGCGAACGCATAGGTGCCACAGCGGCAGAACTGATCCAGAGCGGTGAAACGGTCATGATCGATTCCGGCTCGACCACAATCGAAATGGCACGTGCACTGGCTTATATTGGCACATCTTGCACCGTAATCACCAATTCCATTCCCGTAGCCATGACCCTTGGCCATGGGGCTGCACAAGTGCTGTTATGCCCGGGGGAATACTTGGCAACTGAGTCTGCAACGATCGGAACCGAGACGCTGGAGTTTCTGTCCCGTTTCAACGTCGACAGGTGCATGATCGGTTCCTCGGGGTTTTCGCCCGATGGCCCTTCAGAAACGGTGCGCGGCTTTGCGGCAATAAAGAGGGCAATGCTGTCGCGCGCCCAGAAACGGCACCTTCTTGTTGATTCCGGGAAATTCGGCCGGAAAGGCCTGTCTCAAGTGGGGGGCCTTGACGACCTGGATTCAATAATCACCGACAAAAAACCAACAGGAGAATTGCATAACGCCATTGAAGGCGCCCGGGTCGACGTTCTCGTCGCCGGGTAGATATGAAATGACTGATTAACGGCGGATAAAAAGCACCGCACTTGACTGGGAGGAAAACATGAAGATCGATATCAAACTATTGCTTGGGGCATCTGCAATCGCGCTCATGTCGATAAGTGGAACGGCGTCGGCGCAGGATTGTCCACGCGGTGACTTGGACGAGCGTTTTTGTGATGCCGACGGGGATTTGATCGCGGATATCCCCACGGATCCTTCCGAGCAGATAGATCCAGACACTTTGATTTTTGCCTATACGCCGGTTGAAGATCCCGCCGTATACAAAACCGCGTGGTCAGATTTTCTTGACCATTTGAAAGCGGAAACTGGCAAGGACGTCGTCTTTTTCCCTGTTCAAAACAACGCGGCCCAGATCGAGGCGATGCGTTCGGGGCGTTTGCATATTGCAGGTTTCAACACCGGTTCCAACCCACTGGCGGTAAACTGCGCCGGGTTCCGTCCGTTCACGATCATGGCTTCGAAGGACGGAAATTTTGGTTACGAGATGGAGATCATCACCTATCCGGGTTCGGGCATCGAAAAGGTCGAAGACATCAAGGGGAAGCAACTGGCTTTCACATCGCCTACATCGAACTCGGGATTCAAAGCGCCCTCGGCGATCCTGAAAAGCGATTTTGATCTTCTGCCCGAACGCGATTTCGAACCTGTCTACTCGGGCAAGCACGACAACTCGATCCTGGGTGTCGCCAACAAGGATTACCTGGCGGCATCGATCGCGAACTCGGTAAAATCCCGGATGATCTCGCGCGATGTGATCAAGGAAGATGATGTCGTTACGATCTACAAGTCGCAGACCTTCCCGACCACGGGGTTTGGCACCGTCTACAACCTGACACCCGAGCTGCAGGAAAAGATCCGCAATGCCTTCTTCAATTTCGATTGGGAGGGGACGACACTTGAAGCTGAGTTCTCAAAATCAAACGAAGGCCAATTCCTCGAGATGACCTATCAGGAATTCTGGGACGTTATTCGCAAAATTGACGCGGCAAATGGCGTCTCTTACGCCTGCCAGTAATTTTTGGCTCATCCGGCGGGCCTGAAAGGGCCCGCTGTTCACCCTAATCTGGGGCATTTCATGCTGCGTCTTCAAAAGCTGACGAAAACATACAAGACCGGAGATCAGGCCCTGAAGGCGATTGATCTTGAGGTTCCAAAAGGACAGGTTCTGGCGTTGATCGGGCCCTCGGGCGCGGGCAAATCAACCATGATCCGCTGTGTCAACCGGTTGGTTGAACCGACAAGCGGCGGTGTCCTTCTGGATGACGTTGACGTGACCAAACTCGGCTCGGGTGCGCTGCGGAAAGCACGCCGCCAAATGGGCATGATCTTTCAGGAATATGCTTTGGTTGAACGCCTCACGGTGATGGAAAACGTATTGTCCGGCAGGCTGGGATACGTGGGATTCTGGCGCAGTTTCCTGCGACGGTATCCGCAGTCTGATGTGGACGAAGCCTTCCGCCTGCTTGATCGGGTGGGGCTGTTGCACATGGCTGATAAGCGGGCGGATGAACTGTCGGGGGGTCAACGCCAAAGGGTGGGCATCTGCCGCGCCTTGATTCAAAACCCGAAACTGTTGCTGGTTGATGAGCCAACCGCGTCGCTGGACCCCAAAACCAGCCGTCAAATCATGCGGCTAATCACCGAGTTATGTCAGGAACGCGGATTGGCAGCCATCATCAATATCCATGATGTGGCGCTCGCTCAGATGTTTGTTCCCCGCGTTGTGGGACTCCGATTTGGCGAAATCGTGTATGATGGGCTTCCCACCGGCCTTACCCCTGAGAAGCTGACCGAAATCTATGGGGAAGAGGACTGGGAGGCAACCATCGAAAAAGTGGACGAAGATGAAGATGTCGAGGCCGCAGAATGAGCCATCGAGAACTGGACGACATGTTGGGGAAAGGCTGGCGTAAGCCTGCCTTTGTCAAGAACCCAGTGCTCCGCTGGGCATTGCTCCTTGGATTTTTCGCCTACCTGATCGCAGCTTTTATGACCATCGAAGTCGATTGGGGCCGTGTCTATGAAGGGCTGAATCGCGGTTGGGCGTTTGTTCTTGCATTCACCAGCCCAGACTTCATTTCACGGTGGTCAGATATTTGGAGCGGCCTTCTGGAAAGTATCGTGATGACCGTGGCCGCGTCGGTCGTGGGCATCCTGATATCGATCCCGATCGGGCTGGGGGCTGCACGCAATATCGCGCCATTGCCAATCTACATGATTTGCCGAGGCATTGTTGCGATAAGCCGGGCATTGCAAGAGATCATCGTTGCCATATTGCTTGTGGCGATCTTCGGCTTTGGCCCGTTGGCCGGATTTCTGACGCTTTCCTTCGCCACCATCGGGTTTCTCTCGAAACTTCTGGCCGAAGATATCGAAGCCATGGACAAAGTTCAGGCCGAGGCGATCAAGGCCTCTGGAGCGCGTTGGCCACAATGGATCAACTATGGTGTCCAGCCGCAAGTGATGCCGCGACTTGTGGGCCTTTCCATGTATCGGATCGACATCAACTTCCGGGAAAGCGCGATCCTCGGGCTTGTCGGGGCTGGTGGAATTGGTGCGACTTTGAACACCGCATTCGACCGCTATGAATACGACACCGCGGCGGCCATTCTCATTCTGATTATCGGCATCGTGATGGCTCTGGAATACCTTTCGGGAATTATTCGAGCGAGGGTTCAGTAATGCCGATACTTGAACGCGACGATGCGCAAATCTGGCGTCGCCGGACAACAGGTCAGAGCTTGGTTCGTTGGTTCGGCTGGCTGTTGGGCGTGGCGATCTTTGTTTACTGCTGGCAGCTGATTTCGGAATCGACCACTTGGTTTTTCGTCTGGGACGCGCCCCGGATCGCCAATGATATCTGGACCCGGGCGACGCCTCCCAAATGGGAGTACATCACCCAACTGGGCCGCCCGATTTGGGACACGCTGAACATTGCCACCTTGGGAACAATCATCGCCCTGTGCGTGGCAGTGCCCGTCGCCTTTTTGGCGGCCCGCAACACCACGCCATCGGCCTTGTTCATCCGGCCGATTGCCCTGTTGGTCATTGTCTCGACTCGGTCCATCAACTCGTTGATCTGGGCGCTTCTTCTGATCGCGATTATTGGTCCCGGAGTGTTCGCCGGTGTCATAGCAATCGCCATTCGTTCAATCGGGTTTTGCGCAAAGCTTCTTTACGAAGCGATTGAGGAAATTGATCATACGCAGGTCGAAGCAATAACGGCAACCGGTGCTTCACGCTGGCAGGTCATGGCCTATGGGATCGTACCGCAAATCCTGCCCGCGTTTGCAGGCATTGCTGTTTTCCGTTGGGATATCAACATCCGCGAATCCACGGTGCTCGGGCTGGTTGGAGCCGGAGGTATCGGGTTGCAATTGTCGGCTTCGCTCAACGTTCTGGCTTGGCCACAAGTCAGCCTGATCCTGATTGTCATTCTCGTCGCGGTTATGATCAGCGAATGGGTTTCGGCGAAGGTACGAGGAGCCATCATTTGACCGGTTTCTCTGTGCAAGATGCTTTTGACGCCTACGAGGCTGTACGACATCGCCTGCCGCAAACCAGATCTACCGAATTGAGTTATCGCCAGGCGGATACGCTGGAGGACATAGCTCATGAGTTTGACGTGTTCCTCCTCGATGCTTTCGGGGTTCTCAATATTGGTGATACGGCAATCCCGGATACGCCAGATCGGGTCAGGTCGCTGACAGCCGCCGGCAAACGTGTTCTGGTCGTGTCGAATGCCGCCGGGTTTCCCCACGCAACTCTTATGGAGAAGTACAACAGGCTTGGTTACGATTTTGCACCACAAGACGTGATCACCAGCCGGGCCACGTTGTTGTCTGAACTGAACGGCCAAAGTGATTTGCATTGGGGATTGATGGCGGCCCCCAGTGCCGGCCTTCGCGATCTGGAGGGGCTGAAACTGTCCTATCTGGAGGATGACCCGAAGCCCTACGAAACCGTCGACGGGTTCTTGTTGATCGGGTCAGCGGTTTGGACTGAAGCGCGACAAGCCATGTTGGAGGCCACTTTGCAAGAGCGTCCCCGCCCGGTATTGGTCGGCAACCCTGACATTGTCGCTCCGCGCGAGTACGGTTTTTCCAAGGAACCCGGTCTTTACGCGCACCGGCTGGCAGACCGGACAGGCGTCGCCCCTCAGTTCTTTGGAAAGCCTTTCGCCAATATTTTTGATCTTGCTTTCCAATGTCTCGGGCACATCGACAAGTCCCGGGTTCTGATGGTGGGCGACAGCCTGCACACCGACATACTGGGCGCACGAGAAGCAGGCATAGCTTCCGCCCTCATCTCGGGATACGGTTTCTTCGCAGGGCATGATGCTGAAGCAGCGATCATAAAGGCAGGGATAGTCCCTGACTTTGTCGTAAGCCGGCCTTGATTCCAGGGCGTTACCCTTAGATGCGTTTTCTTGTTAACGCTTACTCGTGTGTCGGCTGATTTTGCGTGGCAAACTTGCCGACCATATACATGCAGTGCCACGTGTGAGCGGCGGCTTTGGAAAACTCCTCCGCAACCACAGAACTCTGAACTCATGTCTGGATTGGACTGTTATCACACATCCCAACAAACTGACGTATCGGCCGCTTTGCCCGCAATTCGCAGGATATCTCAACCAGGTTCACGGCCTCAGTCCACGGCGGGTTAAGGAAATACTGTACTTTTTCTATTAGCTTTTTAGGGGTTCTTTCGGGACCGTTCACAAGTCGCCGTCTATCTTATCGAATCAAGTCCCCGAACCAGCGACCGCGCGCACCGTCGCCGCGCAGCCGTTTCTTGAACCGATCAAACGCGATGAGCGCCATGTCCTCAAATGTCGGGTCGTTCGGGTTGTTTTCTGCATCAAGACGCCGGAGTTCAAGTTCCGCAATCGGATCGTCGTCGCGTTCCGAATTAGAGGACCATTTTTTCGTTCTGTGCGCGCATCAAACAGGGACATGTCAGGGAAATATCCAATCCCCCATGCTGGCGCTTGCGGTTGTCTTAGAACCGATAGAACCAGCGACTGCCGTTCTGCGACTTCTTGAGAAAGAACCCGCCACCGCATTGAACAACGATACAAGGCGCGGCATTTATTGCCTGCGCTGCTGATAGTCGGTTTACGTCTCTTGCTTTAACTGCCCCACGCTTGCGGCGCGGTGCTTTCCCAAATTCTGTTGCAGTGTGCTGCAGGTGCCGGATTAATTTAATAATAGTATTAATGTGTTAGAGATTAAATATAGCATAGTGTACTAGCCACATGGTGCTCACCGCCCGCACCAAAAAGAATAAGAAAATGCCGTGACTTATGCGTGCGTGGCAGAACGCGCGGGTGCTGCGAAGCCCCATAAAACTCTGCTGTGCGACTATGCTTAAACCGGAAACCCCAATTGTCGGATCAGTTTCCAAATGTCCCTGTTCGCGGCTGACAGCTGATCAACGACTGCTTCGATCTGGAGCAGCGCGTTGTCGTCCACGGTATCTTCGCGGCCGAGTTTTATGTCGGTTTTGCGGTCAGCGATCCGCATAAGGATCGTTTTCGGGTTTCCGCTTTCAGGGTCGAAAGAATAGATGCAATGGTTGTACTTGTTGCGGATGCCAGAAAGCTTGGCCAGCCTTTGCGTATGTTCAAGGATCGGATCGCGAACCCGGGCAGGGCGCCCTTCCATTTTTGCAAGTCTTTCAACCAGATCTATTCGCGCGCGGGTAGTGTTCAAAGTCAGAAAGATGATTACGGCCACGTCCTTGGACGTTCCAGTCAGGCCGGCGATCAGATGGATCAGCAGGCTCTCGGTGTTTGTCCACATGTAGTTCAGCCTGCCGACCAAAAGGATCAGGCGGTCGAACCGGGCTTCAAAGCGATCAGTCAAGGGCGGTCTGCTGCGCCTCATGAGGCGCAACCTCGAAATAGAAATGAGCAGCCGCCGTCCGGTTGCTGACACCGATCTTTCCGACAACGTTATGCATGTGCAGCTTGACCGTGTGTTCCGTGATGCCCAGCTTGGCCGCAATCAATTTGTTGCTTTTGCCTTCTGAGACCAGTTTCAGAACCTGTTTTTCGCGGCGTGTCAGCTTAGAGTACTGTGCGTGCCGATCCGCGCCGTTGGATGTAATGGCTTCCCGTTGCCGTGGTCTCTCGGGCGCGCGCTGACAGGGGGGTGAAACACAGTCAGCCAGAAAGCTGGGAAGATAAAGTTCCTCGTGCATCAGCAGTCTGAGGATGGCGCGCCACGCGTCCGGTGCCACGTTCATCGGCAGAAAGCCGACATCGCCAAACTGCGCGCGGTTCCAGCCTTCGAACAGGTGCCGGGCCGATTCCTCTTTGCGGTAGGCGAAGGCAAGACAGCCGGAACCTGCACTTTTGGTGTATGCGCCTGGGCGCGCCAACAGGTCTTCGATCAACATCTGATCCACGACGACGATCTTGCCGCTGTCCGGAACACTTGTACGCATCGCCTCGAGTGTTTCGAAGCGAAAAGCGCGGACACCAAATTCGGTTTGAACGCTTCTTAGGGTTTGATTTGAATAGAATAGTTCTTTCCCGAGGAAGACAATTGAAAAATCTTCTGAATAAAAACTTTGATTGCCAGATTCATTGTTCAAAGACTCACTCATTATATTCCCTCACAAAACGGGGTTAACCGGAAATGGCTTTATCGAAATGGAATTACCGGTGTAAAAGTAGTTAACTAATCAAAGAATTACGTGAGGTTTACTATAGCTGAAAACGTGATTTTCTACAACCAGACGGTATAGTTCAAGTGCCTTTGATATAGAACTATTGTTTAGGTTTTTCGGTGTGGCATTGTGTAACCAGTGGAAACAATTGCATTATTTTTTATTGCTTTCTTAATTTAGAACTTTTTGTTCCAGCCCGGCGAAAGTTCCGCAATATTCTCAAAATAAAAATAAAAAACAATAGCTTATCCTCATCAGAACTTTCAGTTAGCTAGTCGCAAGCGTGCGTCGCTGCGAACATGGTCGGGCTTTAATTGTGAAAGTATCTGTCCCTGCCGCGCCCGTTCCTTGCGCATTTCAGCATCGATTGTGAACGGCCGCGTATTCGGCTTAGCCGGGAAAGGAGGTGGCCTCAGGTAAACTACCGTGAACCGCATTCAGCGTGCTTGAACGCTGTGCGGGAATTTTAGTTTCAATTACGCCCGTTGCCGCTTTGTAGATGAATGGCGGTCAGGCGTTCCAGAAATGGGAATTTGTTATGAGACGCAATGTTAATAATACAAACGTAACGACCGTTGACGAAATCGTTGTCGAAAACCTGGATGCTCCGGTGGATGTTGAAATTCAGGTTGATGAGGCTCTTGTCGAAGCTGATGTGACTGCGCAGCAACAGCAGCAGGACCAGAATGTAGAGAACGCCAACGAACAGGGTCAGGATCAGGGTCAGGACCAAGGTCAGGATCAAGACCAGGGTCAGGATCAGGACCAAGGTCAGGATCAGGACCAGGGTCAGGATCAAGACCAAACGCTTAATGCCGGCGACAACACCAACGACAACTCCAACAGCAACTCAATCAATATCGATTTCGGCGGCGGTGAGTGGATTCCGCGCGACGATGATCAGGTTGATCTGGATCTTGGCGACTCGGCGACAGTGGGTGACGTGATCACTGCTGGTCGCGATCTGACCTATGATCCAGGCGATGACATGAATCTGGATATCTCGATGGACGGCGCCGGAACGGCAATGTCATCCGTGAACAGCCAAGTCGCCAGCCTGAGCGACGACGACACGCTTGATTCACCGTCCGTATCCAACAACGCTGACTTCTACCAGAATGGTGATGCCAATGGTGGCACGGCAACTGCGGCTGAAGGTATTAGCTCGGATGCCGGCGGTGGAAAATCGGGCGACGGTGGAACCAGTTACGGTGGCGCGGCCGATTCATCAACCTTGGGCAGCCACGCGTGGGCTGACGGTGGCGATACCGGCAGTGCGGATGCCGATTCCAGCGCTGGCCAGGGCGGATCGACCGGTGACGCAAGCAATGCCAGCAATGGTGTTGGTATGGCAGGCGCAGGATCCGACGGTGACAGCGCCGGTGGAGATGGCGGTGCCGCAGATGGCTCAGCCTCGTCCGACAATGATGGCAGCACAAGTGCCGATGGCAGCGGAACCGGTGGGGCCGGCGGCAGCGCGGATTCGTTTGGTCTGGGTCTGGGCCTTGGTCTGTCCGGTTCGAACGCAGCCGGTAACGCAAACGGCGGCGACAGCGATTCCGACTCGACAGGAACCGGGACCGGAACGGCGGACAACGCTGCGGACGCGTCCGGCGCGGACGGTGGCGATGGTAATGCTGCGGCAGATGGTTCGGCTTCGAACACAAGCGACAGCAACACCGATGCGAATGACGCCACGGCGGGTGACAACACTGCGGACGGCTCTGCTGACAGCGGCGCGGACAGCTCGGCTGACGGCTCTGGCGGAACTGGAACCGGTGGTGACGGATCCGGCGGTGACGGCACTGGCGGTGACGGCACCGGTGGCGACGGTACCGGCGGGGACGGCGAAGGTGGATTCGGCGCGATGGTCGAAGCTGCAATCATGGCTCTGCAGGAAGAACTGGGCATGATTGACGCCGAAGCGGGCGAAGGCGGCGACGGAACCGGCGGTGACGGCACCGGTGGCGACGGCACGGCCGGTGACGGTTCAGGTGGCGACGGCTCGGGCGGCGACGGCTCCGGCGGGACCGCTGACGCGGATTCCGATGCTCAGGGTGTTGGCGATCAGTCGGCAAGCGGGCCGGATATCGACCAGAGCCCGGGCGACGTGAACGGCGCGGCCAGCAACTCGCAGGACACCGACGGAAGCGGTGGTGACGGCGGGTCGAACGCAGCGGATGGCGCGGCGGATGCGGCCGGTACCGGAACATCGGCTGCCGACGGTGACGGCGGCGCGGGCGGTAGCACAACGCCGACCTCTTCGTCTACCGGCAACGGAGCCGGGTCTGCCGACGCGGCCAATACCGCAGGCAACGGCGGAGCTGCCGACATCTTCGGAGACGCCGACACAAACGGTGCGGCTGACAGCTTGGCCGAAGCAATTGCCGGATACGGCGGCGAAGGCAGTTCCGACAATGATGCCACATCGACTGGGTCGGGCGACGCAGCTGGTGCGGCTGACTCGGGCAACGGTGGTGCCGGTGGCGCATCCGCCGCGAACGGTGGAACCAGCGGAGCTTCGATGGGCACTGCAACGTCAGGCGATACCATGGGTGGCATGATCACCGGTGGTAACGGTGGCGGCGCCTATTCAGGTGACGGTGGTGCCGGCGGCAATGGTGGTGCCTGGGGTGCGAACAATGGTGGCGATGGCATCGTGACCGGCGAGTCCTATGCATCGGCGGCAGCTGTCGTTGATACGTCTGCGTTCAACCAGTCGATCATCATGGGCGCCAACGTCCTGGGCAACACGGTCGATACGACCATGGTGGGTGGTTCGATGAACATGTCCCACGCCAGCGACGACACGGACGTTTAAGTCAAAAGGCGGGGCTCGCATTTTCGGGCCTTGCTACCTTTCGAAAATGCCGGGGCCGCAAAACGCGGCCCCGGCCCAACTGAACCCAAAGCGGAAATTACGAGCCGCCGCGGGCAAAAAGGATAACCGACATGGCACTTGACGGTATTACGGAAACGATAGCGCATTTTGTTGGAACTTTTGAGCTTACGATAGAACAAGCCCGCCTGAGGGATCAGTACGAGGAATTCAGCGCCCTGAGGCGTAAAGCCGAAATAGACGGGCTTGATGAGCCTACCTCGATCAACATCAAAGCTGATCTGGATATCCCGTCGGGCGAATACAAAGCCCTGCCATTCAATTTTCTTCCCTCTCAACCAGAACTTCCGTTGCCGAAGGCTCCTGTCGGGCCGGTGCATGAGTCGGTCATCATCCTCAATGGTGACAGCGCGGAATCCACGCGATTTGTCCCAGACAGCATATCCGGCCCGTCTTCTGCACCGGAACTGATTATTCTGCGACCGGATACGGTGCCACTGGGTTCGGCAATGACGTTCACCGTGCAAAAGGTGGTCATGCGCGACAACGATACGGTGGGGGAAGGGGACTTTCGCGATACCGAGGCGCTGATCGCCCAGGGCGAAGAGATGATGGACATGGCGCTGTCGCTTCATGCCATGGCAGCCCCTTCGCTTTCGCTCGCGGATTACAAGTCGACCGAAATGCTCGAGGCGCTGGCCCAACAGATGTCGGCCCCGGTAAACGCGAATATCGATGGGGTCACGATACATCAGTTTCATGGCAATGATGCGTTGGGGGTGATCGTGAACGGCAAGTACGTTGACGACGCTCCGGTATGGACGGACATCCTGCCTGCGTTCCATCAGCCGGATGAAGCCGGAGAGGATGAGGCCGAGGCCATGCTTCCGGCCGAGTGGGATCAGTCGAAAGATCCTGACTTTGACGACGGACACCTGGTCGTGACCGGCGGGAACCTTGCGATCAATGCTGTCTCGGCATCTGTAGGTTGGGTTGATGCCCCCTATATCGCCGTCGGAGGGCAGGCGATCAGCCTGACCGCCATCAGCCAGGTTGCGCTTGTGTCAGATTGGGATGTGGGGGCGCCGGGAACGGGCAGCGGCACCAATGTGATCCAGTCCTCGAAGATTGAAGTCGAAGGCCGAAATGCCCCCTGGCTGGACAATGGCGCCGGAACAACAGGACAGCCTGACTTTATCGTTGTGGATTGGGTCCACGGTGATCTGGTTGTGGCCAACTTCGTCAAGCAAGTTATCGACGCCACGGATATTGACAACATACAGACCGAGATTTCGGCCGCATCGACCTTGTACGCGCTGGGCGACAACGAAATGTTCAATGTCACCGACATCGTGCAGCTGGGCAGTTTTTACGACCTTATCATGATCGACGGGAATATGATCTCCGTGGACATGTTGTACCAGACCAACGCCCTGATGGATGACGATATCATCAGCGGCGGTATGCCCGGTGCAATGGCCGGAGATGATGAAAACGTGATCATGAATGACGCGTCGGTCAAAACGGTAGGCGCCGATACACATCAGGATTTGCAGCAGAACCTGTCCGACGCCATGGCGCTTGATCAAACGGATATGGATGCGTTGGAGAATGCGCTGCTCAACGATCCCTTGTTCGCAGGGATGGAGCAGTTGCGTGTGCTCAAGATCGACGGAGACTTGTTGCAGGTGAACATCGTTGAACAGGTCACCATGATGCTGGATCAGGATCAAATTGACCTGTCCGGTCCCAGTGCCGCCGATACCGATGTCGTCGCAGGCAGCAACGCCCTTTTGAATTCCGTCAATCTGACCAAAATGGGTGTGGATTCGACGGTCATGGCCGCTGACGGATCTTATTCTGACCTGCTGCTTCATCAGGCCAGCCTGATTGACGTACCGGACAACCAGGAAATCACAGATATGACCAACGAGGCGATCGCCGCAATCATGGCGGACATGTCTGTGCCGCAACCGGATGCGGCCCTGGCACTGGACGCACAATCCACTGACACAACGACACCAGATGACGGCCTGCAATCCATGCTGGCCTGACCCCCCAAGTTTTTATCGAGTGACCAGAAGGTTTGTATATGTCGATTGTTTTTTCGTCGCGCCGTCCACTCTTATCCAGTCCACTGGACAGGCAGGGCGGTTTGGGCCCGAAGCGCCAGCGCGCAGACGGTGGGGCAGATCCAGCGAGACAACGGGTCAAAGCCCGTTTGCACCTGACGCAGGAGATGCGCGTGTCTGAGTCAGATCCAGATTCGACGGTTGAAACCGAAGCGCCACAGCAATCCGAAGACCAAAAACACTCACGCGAACAACGGCGCGCTGATCCTCCCCATCAGCGTGCGCAGCCGCAATCCGCGCAAGATGAAGACCCGGCGGGTGGTGGCAATGGGGTGGCCGATGCCGACGGCCCGGATCCGGCATCCGCCGGGGACTCGACTGCGCGCAAGACCCCCTCTGCACGCGCATCCGGTGAGAACGGCATAGGCACCACGATCGAGGCCAAGGCAAACCAGCCACTGTTGCAAACGAATTCTGGCGGCGGTGATGGGAACGGGCCACCCCAAACCTTCCACAAACGCACCCCGCCCGAAGATTTCCAGCGCACGTTGCGCGTTTCGATGCGGGCGATCCGGCGCAATCTTGCGTTTGTTCTGGTCCTGACCTGCGCCACGAACATTCTGATCCTGGCGATCCCGATCTATCTGTTCCAGATCAGTGACCGGGTTCTGACCAGCCGGTCGCTGGACACGCTGATCATGCTGACGGCCATCGTTGCAGGGGCGGTGATCTTCCAGTCTGCCTTTGATGCGGTGCGGCGGTTCATGCTCATGCGGACCGGGGTCGAAGTGGCGGCCCGGCTGGGCGCACCGGTTCTGAGCGCGGCGGCCCATGCGTCGCTGCACGGAAACGGGCGCGAGTATCAGACATTGGGCGATCTGCAACAGCTTCGTGGTTTTCTGGTCTCGGGCACGCTGCTTTCATTTCTAGACGTGCCGTTTGCACCCCTGTTCATTCTGATGATTTTCCTCGTGCATCCGCAACTGGGCATGATCGTGGTGGTTACTGCGTTGATTCTTATGACGATTGCACTGATCAACCAGAAAACGACTGCCAAGCCATTTGCCGAGGCCAACAAGGCGCAGTCCATGGCGAACCTGCATCTGGATTCGATGTCTCGCAACAGTCAGATCATTAATGCTCTGGCAATGATACCCGAGGCCGTGCGGATCTGGGGGCGGGATACCGCCCAATCGCTGACCTGGCAGGTGCGGGCGCAGGACCGCAACGTGATCTTCGCTGCAATCTCGCGCGCAGTTCGCCTTTTGACGCAGATCGGAATTCTGGGTTGGGGCGCGTTTCTGGCGCTGCAAGGAGAGATCACAGGCGGTATGGTGATTGCGGCCTCGATCATTGCCGGGCGTGCCTTTGCGCCGATTGAAGGTTCGATTGAAGGATGGAACAGCTATCTGCTGACGCGCGGAGCCTACGGCCGGATCAAGGCGCTGCTGTCGACCTCGGCCCTGCAATACGAAAAACTGCGCTTGCCACGGCCCGAAGGTCGTCTGGATGTCGAACGTCTGCTCTATGTACCGGGCGGAACCAAACGCGTGGTTCTGAACGGCATCACGTTCTCGCTGGTTCCCGGTGAAACTTTGGCCATCATCGGCAATTCCGGTGCTGGGAAAACCACGCTTGGGAAAACTCTGGTGGGATCCATTCTGCCCACATCGGGCAGCGTCAGGCTTGACCTGATGGACATCCGAAACTGGGACCCGCGCCAGTTTGGCGAAAGCATCGGCTACCTGCCGCAGGATGTTCAGCTGTTCCCGGGCACGATCAAGGACAATATCGGCCGGATGCGGGCGGATGCCACTGACGAACAGATCCACGATGCCGCCGTTCTAGCCGATGTTCATAACATGATTGCAACGTTGCCGCAGGGATATGAAACCGTGGTGGCCGCTGATGGTTCGCCTTTGTCCGGTGGTCAGAAGCAGCGTATCGCACTGGCACGGGCGTTCTTCGGCAACCCCAGGATGGTTGTGCTGGATGAACCGAATTCAAATCTCGACGTCGCGGGCGACAAGGCGCTGGCATGTGCGATCGAACAGGCGCGGCAAAGCAAGATCACCGTGGTCGTCATTACGCAGAAGCCGACGTTGTTGAATGTTGTCGACAAGATCATGCTGCTGACGGACGGGCGTGTGGCCCTGTTCGGTCAGCGTGATCAGGTTCTTCAGCAGATCAACGGGCCGCGCAAGCAGACTGGAATTGAAGGCCAGCAGGGGGGCTGACCATGAATGACCTCGTACCTGTGAACAACTCAGCCAATGAACCAGAAGTCTGGTATGCCGAGGTTCCGCGCTCGATCAACAGGTTGATAGTGATCGGGGTGGTCTTGCTTGTCGTTTGCTTCGGTGGTTTCGGGGTCTGGTCCTTCAGTGCCCCACTGGCCGCAGCGGTCATCGCGCAAGGCAGCTTTGTGGCCACGGGCCGCAACAAGATTGTCCAACATCTTGAAGGCGGCATCATCGAAGACATCAAGGTTGTGGAAGGTCAGGCGGTTCAGGCAGGTCAGGTGTTGATGACCCTGGACCAGACCTCGGCCCAGGCCAATGAGCGTGAATTGCATATTCGCAAGTTGCGCCTTCAGGCCATGACCGAGCGGTTGCTGGCCGAGTACGGGGAACGCGACCGCCTCGTGTTTTCGCAGGCGCTTGTCGAAGCATCCGAAGATCCTGAAATAATGGCCATTCTGGATGGTCAAAAGCTCAGCTTTGATGTGTCGCGCAAGACGCTGCTGAATGACTTGGCTTTGCTGGAGCGCAATATGGAAGCGCTGAAAATCCGATCCAGCGGATTTGAGGCGCAACTGGACAGCATGGCCCGGCGCGCCGAGATATTGCAGGAGGAATTTGAGGCCAAAAGCCAACTGTTCGAAAAGGGCCTTGTCCGCAAAGGGGAGTTGAACACGATCCGTCGTGTGCAGGCCGAAGCCGAAGGTCAGCAGGCCCGGTTGCAGGCGGAAGCCGCTGAAATCAACCAGATGCTGCTGAAATATGACGAACAGATCGCGCGTACGCGGTCCGCCTATCGTGAGGCCGCACTGGATGAACTGGGCGTGATCGAAGCTGATCTGGAAAGCGTGCGTGAAAAATCCCGACAGGCGCGCAGTGTTCTTGACCGGGCCGTGGTGCGCGCGCCGGTAACCGGAACGGTGGTGCGATTGCATTATCACACGCCGGGCGGTGTGATTGAGACCGGGGAACCGATAGCTGAAATCCTGCCCGCAGATGCGCCCCTGATCATCGAGGCACAGATTCCGCGTACCGAGATTGACAGTGTCGTCACGGGGCAGACCGCCACAGTCCGCCTGATCGCGTTGAACCAACGCACGACGCCTGTTTTGTATGGCGAGGTGTTCTATATCTCGGCCGACGCGCTGCTTGAGGATTCGACCGGTGTTCCGCAGGAAGTCTATCTGGCACGAGTCTCACTGACCCCGGATGAGTTGCAGCGCGTGCGCGGCTTTGTTCCGACACCGGGGATGCCCGCAGAAATCATGATCCAGACCGAGGAGCGCACCTTTGCGGCCTATATCGCCAAACCGGTATCAGACAGCATGTCGCGCGCGTTTCGCGAGCAGTAACACGCGCGTTTCCTTCCATGTCTACACCTTCCAAAATTCGCATGTTAACCTCTGCGCGGTGACGTAAAGGAGAACTCACATGCCGGTGACGGTGAAAGAGATGATGGAGGCGGCCAACGCGGTGGTCGAGCGTATCGATACGGCCAAGGCAAAGGCGATGACCGAACAGGGGGCGCTGCTGTTGGACATTCGCGATGCAAATGAGCTGGAACAGACGGGCCGCGCCGTCGGAGCGCATCATATACCCCGCGGCATGCTGGAGTTTCGGGCAGATGATGCATTGCAATCACATGACCCTGAACTGCGCAAGGATCGCCCCATCGTGTTGTACTGCGCATCAGGCGGGCGCGCGGCTTTGGCCGGAAAACTCCTGAAGGATATGGGATACCAGAGGGTGTACAATCTTGGTGGATTGACGGACTGGGTGAATGGGGGCGGTGAAATCGCCAAATCCTAGCTTCGGAACCGTCTGAAACTGACACAAATCAAAGTACAACACATTCGAATCGTGAAATATTTGACCGGAAGCCATAAAAAGGAAAGCCCGGCCATGTTTCGCCTTGCCGCTATGCTGTATTCACTGATTGCAACTGCTCTGTCTGGTTCGGCCGTAATCGCCGTGCTGTCGGCCGGAATGGTGTCCGTCAGCGCAATTGTGGGCGCCGCGGCCGCGGGGGCCGTAATCGCAGCTCCGGCATCCTGGATGGTGGCCAGGCGGCTGTATCAAGGCGCTTGATCAGGCGTTCAGGAAGGTCCTGACGGCAGCTTCGAACTCGCGCGGTTTTTCGGCGTGCAGCCAGTGCCCGGCGCCGGGGATCTTGGCAAATCGCGCGCTGGGAAACAGTGCGCGGATTTTGGCCCGATGTTCCGGCAAGACGTAATCTGACTCGCCCCCCGACAGGAACAGTGCGGGGCCTTGCCATTGGGCGTCCAACTCGGGAAAGCCCATGATATTTGGCATCTGGTCCGCCAACACATCCAGGTTCAGCAGCCAACGCTTTCCCTTGATGTCCAGCGATTGGGTGAAGAAGCTCTGCAATGCTTTTTCAACGCCTTGCTCGGCCAATTGCTGCTCGGCATCCGAGCGGCGTGCAATGCGCGAGAAATCCACGGCACGCATGGCCTCGATAAATTGAATTTGGCTGTGCGTGTATTTCACCGGCGCAATATCTGCGACCACCAGTTTGTTCACCAGCGCGCCGTGTTGCAGCGCAAGTGTCATCGCGGCCTTGCCGCCCATTGAATGCCCAAGTACGTCTGCCGTCCCGCCGGTCCGTTCGATGACCTCGGCGATATCCTGCGCCAGATGGGGATAGTCGTGACAAGCGTCCCATGCGCTGTAGGCGTGGTTACGCATATCGACGGCCACAACCTGCCGCTGGTCTGATAGCCGTCTGGCAATCACGCCCCAGTTTCGGGCCGATCCATACAGGCCGTGGGCAATGACAAGGGGCGGTCGGGCGGTCGGTTCGCCATGTATGATGGTGTTCAGCATGTACCGCGTGATACAAGTCACAGCCGGAAACGACCAGCCCCATTGTAGGTCATAGACGCTGCCGCTAGATTGCCTCGGCAGGAGGCCACCAATGCCGCAGGACCCAGACATTCAGACCCGGATCGCCGAAACGGTTGTGTTGCTGCGCGCAAAGCTCGGGGTGCGCGACAAGACGCTCGAGGCATCAATCCGCAAGGCCAAGCGCCGACTGCCGCGGCGCGTCTACAAGCAGGCCTTGATTCTGGCCCGGGCCGAGGCGATGGCCTCTCATCCCAAACTGAGGCTGGTTCTGGACAACCCCAAGCTGATCAAGGCGTCCGACGTGGTGCAGGAACATCTGGGGTCCATCAATCTTGCGGATCGCAGATGGGGTTGGTTCCTTGGCCTGCTGGGGGGGCTGGCCTTCAACATGCTGGCACTGACGACGCTTCTGTTGGTTTTTCTGTGGTGGCGCGGCTTGATCTGAGCTTGGATTCTGGACAACGCGCCAAGGTCTGAACATGGCGCAAACCCCTGTGTGCGGTAACATCGAAGGCACGGATTCGGTGTGAACAGCTGCGCGAAAAGCTGGTCGGGGCGGAAAAAGCGCGTATTGACCAGAATGGCCTTGGCGACCTTTGGGCCCGAGACCTTGCCAAAACACCGGATATGCGCTGGGCGAGATCCAGAACGTTTTCAGGGATCTGACGCAAAAAAACGGCGCCTCATGGCGCCGTTCCGTGTTGGAGGATGGACCAGTTACAGGTTCGGATAGATCGGGAATTTGGCGCAGAGGTCTGCGACTTCGGCCTTGACCTTGGCCTCGACGGCGCCGTTGCCGTCTTCGCCATTGGCGGCCAGGCCGTCGACCACTTCGATGATCCAGTCGGCGATCTGGCGGAATTCGACCTCGCCGAAGCCGCGGGTGGTGCCGGCGGGCGAACCCAGACGGATACCCGACGTGATGGTCGGCTTTTCCGGATCAAACGGCACGCCGTTTTTGTTGCAGGTGATATGCGCGCGACCCAAGGCTTTCTCGGTGGCGTTGCCCTTGACGCCTTTGGGGCGCAGGTCGACCAGCACCACATGGGTGTCGGTGCCGTGGGTCACCGTGTCCAGACCGCCCTTGATCAGCTGATCCGACAGTGCCTGGGCGTTGGTGATCACCTGCTTGACATAGTCCTTGAACTCGGGCCGCAGTGCCTCGCCGAAGGCCACGGCCTTGGCCGCGATCACATGCATCAGCGGGCCGCCCTGAATGCCGGGGAAGATGGCCGAGTTCACTTTCTTGGCGATATCTTCATCATTGGTCAGGATCATGCCGCCGCGCGGGCCGCGCAGGGTCTTGTGCGTGGTGGTGGTGGCCACATGCGCATGCGGGAACGGGCTGGGATGCTCGCCCGCCGCGACCAGACCGGCGAAATGCGCCATGTCCACGTGCAGATAGGCACCGACCATGTCGGCGATCTGACGCATGCGGGCAAAGTCGATCTGGCGCG
>NZ_JBQFXN010000004.1:0-261634 GCF_056540885.1 Ruegeria sp. AL12
GCAACCCGCTACGACAGGTGCCCCAAGGTCTTCTTGTCCGCCGTCGCACTCGCAGCGCTCGTCATATACTGGCTATGAGTCCTGACCCTAAAACGCATCATGGACCTTATTAATAACCCACGGCCGTAGAGGGATGGAATACGACCGTGGGTAGCAGTTAGGGGTATGATGCCTACGAAAAGATCACGAGTTTGGATCAGAATAACTAGAAGAGCTTTACTGTTTGGATGAAAAGCTATCGAGGTCTTCAGGCGATAGGCATTCACTAACCAGCATCTATGCCACAAAAAGAGGGTGGGATCAGACAAAGATCCATAGCGCGTTTTGCAGGAATTTTGACGGAAAACACTTGTAAACGTTGAAATGGATTCACATCGCGATATTTGGATTTGTTGCATCGCGAGAAGCGTCGCGATGCATAATCTTTTAGGGAGGAATACATGAAATACGCTGCCATATTTGCCGCCGTGGCAATATCCGCTTATGCAACTGTTGCCGCTGCCAAAGATCCGATACCGGCAAGTAGTGATAACTTCGAGATCTACGGTGAGGTTGAAGGCTGGACTGTATATGCTGACAACGACTCTGGTACATGCCTTATTGAAAAGGTCTTCGAGAGCGGAAACGTAATGCAAATGGGTCTCACCAAAAACCAAAAACACGGTTATTTGGGAGTATTCACGCAAGCTGACATCGACATCAAAAATCGCCAGAAAATCGAGATAGCAATTGACGACTTCGTTTATGAAGGTCGTGCAAAAGGTATTAAAAGCAAGAAGCTAGCAGACGACTACTCAGGTGGTTATATTGTTGTAAAGGACGCAAATATGGCGACTGCCGTAGCTGAAGGACAGACCTTGATTGCGTTTCCAAAGAAATCCGCAAATTTCGTTGTGGATCTGACCGGTACAAAGAAGGCAATGGAAGAAGGCCGAAAGTGCAATCTTGCACTTGCTAGCTGACATCGCCTCTTACTCGAACGCGAGTTAGTTGAGTTATCGTGATTTCGAACCGTGACGTGACCCCGCTGCTTGCGGGGTCCTTCTTTTGTTTGTGTTTGCCTATTGGCCTTAGGCTTCAAGCTTTCGTCTAACCTACTTAAACTGGCGAGCGCGATTTCTGCAGAGCACGGAACTCCGGCTGATCCGGGTGAGTGATCAGATCTAGAGTTAGACCCAGACAAAGTATCTGTTGGTCGCAATCAAACATTCAAGCATAAACATAAGTCTGGATTTAGTGTGTCTGTGTGTGCTCTCTTCGACCGTTAAAGAAGTAGGGGACAGATAGATGAGACGAGCACTGAGAACGTTGACGATTTGGTCATTCCTTTGGTTCACGGCACTATTGAATGCTTTTTCAGCCTGCGCGCAAGAAACTGAGGCGGACCAAGAGGCGGTAGAAGTCGAGAATGACGATCTAATAAATGCAGTCGTTGACGAGATGATTGCGGCTGACGATCTCGAGATCCTACTTGTTCCCCTAACTGCGGAAGAGCTTTCCCAAGTCGCTGGTACTTGGCAGAGTTATGTGCGCTCTCGGCTCGAAGAAGTCGCGCAAGTAAACTTGCAACTTCGGTCGGCGAGCGGAACTCGGGAAGACAACTTGCGGTCTCAGTTGTCCTCCATGAACGACTCTGGATCAGAAACTCTCAACAACTATCGTCTGGTGCTCGAAGCATGGGCCCTGAAAGGCGCGAAGGCGGAAGATCTAGAACCGCATTCTGACTATATTCTCGCGTTGAAAACCGGAGCCCTAAAAACAACCGATCTTCAAACACTTTTTCAAAACGCTTGGGCGTGGATGTTTTCATGGGATGGGGGCGTCGGTCTGCTGATGGCCGGTCTGGGTGTTTTGTTGGCAGTTTGGGCAATGATGTTCATTGCCCGAATGGTGCGCCGGGTCACAGAACGGGGTCTGAATAAAATTCCAACTATCTCCAGAATGCTGAAACGCTTCATTGCCACCGCCGTATACTGGGCCGTTTTCGTCCTTGGCATACTCGTCGTTTTAGCTTTGTTCGGAGTTAACGTTACACCGCTTTTTGCTGTGCTCGGCGGTTTGTCTTTCATCCTAGGTTTTGCATTGCAGGAAACGTTAGGCAACCTCGCAAGTGGTCTGATGATCATGGTCCTCAAGCCATTCGACACTGGCGACTATATCCAAGTAGGCGGCTCATCTGGGTTTGTGGATGAGATGTCGGTGGTTTCAACCAAGATAAGAACATTCGACAATCAGATTATCATAGTACCGAACAGCAAGATTTGGGGGGACGTAATAACTAATGTGAGCGCATCTGAAGAACGTCGGGTCGATCTGGTCTTTGGTATCGCCTATTCGGACAACGCTGCCCAAGCCATTGAAGTCCTCAAGGGCTTGGTTGCGCGTCACCAACTTTGTCTGAAAACACCAGAACCAGAAATCTTCGTGGGTGAGCTGGGAGACAACTCGGTCAACATCTTCTGCCGTCCATGGTCCAAATCCGACGACTATTGGACTGTCTTTTGGGACCTTACTGGCCAAGCCAAAGAACGGTTTGATGAAGAAGGAATATCTATACCGTTCCCGCAACGCGATGTGCACATAATTCCCGTAGAAGGAGCAAAATCATGAGGGCTCTAACGTTATGGTTCCTGCCGCTTCTATTTGCCTGTACTGTTGCGCTTGCTCAGTCTGAAGAAATCCTCGCACCGGCTGAAGGGAGAGAGGATCCCGAATTTATTGCGCCAGTGATTGTGGATGGCGAAGAGTTGTTCTTGGTTCGCGGATCAAGTGCGTTGCCCGCTACCGAACGAGCGAGAAAGATCGAAGAACGGATTGCTCAGGTCGCCGATGCTTCGACGAGGACTTCGGTTCAGGTTCAGGTTTCGGACGCTGAATTTGGGAAAATGATACGCGTCGACGGGCAGATGGTTACGATAACCACCCAAGCTGATGCTGAGCACGAACAAATGGCCATTGAAGTCCTGGCTGGGCTTCAGGCTGAAGCGATTGAGACAGCAATTCTTCAATACCGAGATGCCCGGTCCAATGAGGGCAGAGTAGATAGTGCGATGGCTGCATTTGCTTGGTCGGCAGTCTTTGCACTCGCTTCGTATGCGTTTTTTGCGAAGCGGCGAAAGCTATTGGACTATATCAAAAATAACTTAGAAAAGAGAGCTGAAGGCGTTGAGGAAGCCACGAAGTCGATCTTGAGAAGTAGGGCAATCGCGTCGATTATCGTCTATTCAATCCACATTTTGATGTGGGTCTTTTTTCTATTCGTTTTTTACTACTACCTTTCATTGGTGCTGCTCTCATTTGCTGAAACGCAAGGCATAGCCCAGATCCTCTTGAAGTACGTGAGCGAGCCGCTCGTGACTGTCGTTTTGGCAATTGTTGGATATATTCCCAACTTGATCATGCTCGCAATCATCGCAGCTGTGACACGGTTGGCAATTCGCGGGCTCGACCTGTTCTTTGAAAACCTTGAGAATGGAGCTTTCGAACTCAAAGACTTTGAAGAGCATTGGATCGCTCCCACCAATATGTTGTTCAGAGCGTTAGTCATCGTGGTCGCGCTTGTATTTGCCTACCCCTATATTCCCGGCTCCGACTCCCGAGCCTTTCAGGGTTTGACAATTCTGGCGGGTATCATGGTTTCGCTTGGCTCAAACACTGTTGTTTCAAATATGATGGCCGGCCTGTTTGTCATCTACAGACGCAGTACCAACGTCGGTGATCGCATTCAGGTTGGCGACAAGATCGGAGACGTAACAGAGATCAAGTTAATGGAAACACTGATTAAATCTATAAAGAACGAGATGATTAGCATTCCAAATGCGCAGCTGCTCAACTCCGAGGTCGTAAACTATTCGCGCAAAGTGGATGGCCGAGGGCTATTGGTCCACACAACAGTCGGGATTGGATACGAGGAGCCGCCAAAGAAAATCAAAGCGATGCTGATAGAGGCAGCCCATCGAACTCAAGGGCTGAGAAAGAGCCCCGAACCTTTTGTCCTTTGGACGCAGCTAGCAGACTATGCAATAAATTATGAGATCAACGCATACACTTCGCGCGGATCGAGCCTACCTAAGATTTTGTCCGATTTGCGCGAAAACATTGTCGATGTGTTTAATGAAAACGGAACACAGATAATGACACCGTCTTACATTGCAGACCCGCCGGAGCCCAAGGTTTCGACAGAAGAATGGGACGGAAAGCTTGCTCATCATGTTGAATAAACCGCATTCAGCAATTCTCTATCAGTTTCGGCCTTTGAGCTTCGTGTCGTAAGAAAAGCGCCATAAATTTATCCTGTCCGCTTTGTCCGCTCACCTACCATTTGCCGCCTGGTTCTGAACGTCTGGAATGTGCCGCTTGCGGTCTACTACATAGGCGAAAGGCAGAAGTGGGAACAACGGCAGCTTCGGGCGCGAGCTACCTTTGCCCCCATTCCCTTGTCGCCGCAGTTAGAAAGCCAAGTCGCTGGAGAATATACGCCATGCGGGACACAGCCGCCCTGGCTTCATCTGGCTCAATGACCTCATAACCGCTCTGTCGAAAGGTGGCTTTCGGATGTTCTCCTCCAGTTTTTCTAAGATCAAGCTTTGACACACACTTGGCATTATTTGAACTTTCTCAAAACAACGATAGTTCGGCAAAGGCCAAATCCTGCTCCCGCAACCAATAATTCCAGTCAGATATCAAATACTTAACCTCGCAACTCGCGGGGCTTTTTGTGTTGGGGTAATGTCCCTTAGCGAACAAGTGGGCATTTTCGAGGTTGGGCGTGGCAATGGGATCAACTGTAACAAGAGAACTTCATCGCTTTCAGAAAATGATCTCATAATCGGCGCAACTATACAGAACGGGGAATCGATATGCCATGTCGCTTCGAACCTGAAGGTTTGGTGGCACCGCATTGAAAAAGGCTTCAGAAAAAATTCTCCAAATCTGGCCTATGATCCATCTAAGTTGGCGTCTTTTACCGTGATTTCAACGGGTTCAGCAATTTTGTCAGAGTGAGCCACAAAATGGAAATTTCGCCTTGTATTCCCGTTGCTTGCAAGGATATACCCGACGGCGGAGACGTGGCCGAGTGGTCGAAGGCGCTCCCCTGCTAAGGGAGTAAACCAGGAATGGTTTCGAGGGTTCGAATCCCTTCGTCTCCGCCATTTACCTATTTCAGTGAGTTGATGTGGCGTGTTTAACGTGCCGTATTCCTATAAATAGCAGGCACTTACTATCTAGTAGTATCATCTTGAGTTTTACCCAGTTGTCCTTAATATTTTCTATTGAGTGGTATATTGTGTGGTATTTCCATGGCTGCGCTCAGCGGGAAGCTGACAAAGAAGCTAGTAGAGAATCTTGGCCAGGGTCGGCATGGCGACGGTTCTGGCCTGTACCTTGTTGTTGACCCCTCTGGTGCGCGACGCTGGATCGTGCGCGTAACGGTTAAAGGGCAGAAGAACCGCAAGGGCGCACCGTTGAGAACGGATTTTGGTTTGGGCGGCGCTGATGTTGTCACTTTGAATCAGGCTCGAGAAAGAGCGCTCGAATATCGTCGGATGGCAAAAGCCGGGTTGAACCCGCGTTTCAATGCTCAGCGCGAAATCCCGACCTTTGAAGAACTCAGCCGCCAGGTTCACATTGATCGCCTGCCTACATGGAAGAATGCCAAACATGGACAGCAATGGCTCAACACCTTGCGCGACTACGCGTTCCCAAAGATCGGCCGTATGCCCGTGGACAGCATCGATCAGCCCGAAGTGCTGATGTGCCTGTCGCCAATCTGGACCGAGAAACACGAAACCGCAAAACGACTGTCTCAACGGATCAAGACAGTGCTCGACGTTGCAAAGTCCAAGGGCTTCCGCTCGGGAGAGAACCCGGTGACCGCGATCCGCGAAGGCAAGGTGCTGCCCACCGTCAAGGCCAAGGTCCAGCACCATGACGCGATGCCGTGGCAGGAGGTGCCCGCGTTCTATGCGGAGTTGCAGACCCGATCGGCCATGGCTGCCAAGGCGCTGCAGTTCACCATTTTGACCGCCTGCCGGACTTCAGAGGTGCTGGAGATGAAATGGCCCGAAGTCGATATCGATGCGCGCCTTTGGACCATACCAGCGGAGCGCATGAAGGGCGGGCTGGTCCACCGCGTCCCTCTCACCGACGAAATGCTGACCATTCTGGAGCCGTTGCGCGCGCTGGCCTCTGACTATGTGTTCGAGGCCCAAAAGCGGCACCAGCCCTTGTCGAACATGTCCATGCTGATGCTGCTGCGCCGGATGCGACAGGATGGCGTCACCGTGCATGGCTTCCGAAGTTCGTTTCGGGACTGGGCGGCAGAGGCTGCGAACACGCCACGTGAACTCGCAGAAGCAGCATTGGCGCATCAGGTTGGGTCCGATGTAGAACGGGCCTATGCTCGGTCGGATTTGTTGGAAAAGAGGCGTGAACTAATGGAGCTTTGGTCGCGTGTAACCGTTACGAAATCTCTACATATTGGAGGTGGCGATGTTTAGTATTCTTGGCTTTACGCCAATATGCAGGTTGTGGGACGAAATCCCGGCTGCGAGTTTCAACAAATGCTACGAAACCGGTCTTCAATTCCCTGCCAGTGACCCAGGCTACGCGCTCAGTGTTACGGCCAGTGACTGGCTTGAGGTGAAGTTCTTTAGCTGTATTTCTGACAATATGCACATCTGTGGACCGGACGGAACGTGCCTAAAGATAGATTTTAGATGTTTGCGTCATGATGATCTAACAATACACGACTTAGCGCTACATGAAGAGGGAGCGAAGCTATTAGGCCCGGACATCGGCGGATTGGGTAGAGCTTTACGACTATTTTCGTTGCCTGAAGAGGATTTCATTGACGACGCTTTGCGATGCTCCAAGTCCTATTGGAGTGCGGCTCTTGACCTTGGTCTACAGCACGAGTTTATCTCGGTGCCGCTTTTTCATACACGGAATACCTACACGATATCCTTGCATGTTTTCGATCTCTTAGACGAGCTCAACTACATGGAAGTTATTGACTTTAAGACTGTTGCTCAGATTCTTAGACCCTTTTCAGGTTGGGCGTTATGCGTGCCAGATAGCTTTATAGAGTCATCGTGGGATGAATATTGGCGCCAAGATTTATTAAAGGGTAACGCCCCGTCAAAACCTGTTGGGCCTGGCCGTCCACGTTTAATAGAAAAAGCTCTGCGTGACTTGCGGATAGTTTTTGGAGACAGCATTGAAGGTTTAACGATAAAGCAGATCGTTCGAGGGCTAGAAGGAAAAACCGGAAACCGATATTCGGAATCGACCCTTCGTCGCGCCATGCGTCAAAATTCACGTCAAAACTGAGGCTATTACTACCAAAATGGTGATCAAAATTGTTGAGCATTTTTGGGAATTTAGATCGTTTTAATTTACTAAACATCTAGTGATATCGAAAGACCATCGCAACTGATCCAAGAGGATTTCAACGATGGCAAACGTCTTCAATGACGACCGGGTCTACTTCCCAGAAGACCCTGAAATGCAATTGCTGGGAAACCGCGAAAAGCTGGCTCAATGGCGCCACCGCATGTGTGGTCCGGCCTTTATCCGCATCGGTCGGCGGATCGCCTATCATGGCGCTGATCTGAACGCCTGGCTGGCGACGCGGCGCACCGATCCCAACAACGAGGCTGCATAATGAAAAACCCCAACTCCAAGCGCGGAGATGGGGCTTTTCCAGTGACATCAACTGCCACCCTAGCAAGTTCAGTTGATGCCACAGGATGCCCCGCGCCGACAAGACAAAACGAGCGCCGGTACTACTGGTCGCCTTTGAGCCACTCTGTAGAACGAGTGAATATTCGGAAAGGACGGATCGATCATGGCTGATGTGTCCGTTTCCAAACCGCGCAACCAGAGCTATGCAAGCGGGCCAGACACTGGCCCTCTTTCCCGAACTGATCATCGGGAAACCGCTGAGACCTACAGCGGCGAAATCTTTCGCCATGGTATCTACCGCGTCGCCGTATGCCGGGACAGTATCCAATGGCTGTTTCAGCGCCAGAGACCCCAATTTCCAGCCGGGGGAGCGGCCTGGGACACGCTCGGGTATTGTGTGTCCAAATCCGGCGTAACCCGGCTCGTCCGGGCGCATATAGGTTGTGACATACCCGAACTGGATGCTTTGCCCGAGCATTTCCTGCGGAGGTGTAGCAATGAGTAAGCGACGGTTTCCGAAGGGCAAACGGTCGGATGAGGGTCAGTTCGTATATTTGCCCTACGCCATGATCAAATCTCCGGCGTGGCGGGCATTGTCCGGACCTGCAGTGAAGCTCTGGCTGGAGCTTCACACCCGCTTCAACGGTGGCAACAATGGCAAGCTGTTTCTGTCGATGAACGAGGCGGCGGAGATTCTTGGTATGGGCAAGGCCACGGTTCAGCGTGCCTTTGAAGATCTGCAGGACAAAGGCTTTCTTGTGCTCGAGCAAGAAGGCAACTGGTATCACCGGCGAGCGCATGAATGGCGGTTAACGACCAAGACTACACAAACCCGTTCCGGCAAGAAAGCTGCCACCAATGATTGGCGATTCTGGCAGCCCGAAAAAACAAAACGCGGTTCTGAGACGGACCCGTCAGCATCCTCAGTGGTTCCGTTTGAGAACCCAAAGACCTCCCACGGTTCCAAACCAAAACCGGTCAGGCCGATTTCTCGACGGTCCATCGGTTCTGAAACGGAACACTAATACTAACCACTCCCTGTTACGCGAGGCGGACATGAGCAAGACACGCAAAAACACCAAAAACCAATTGCTGCGTAAGAAAAAAGAACTGACTGAAGCGGAAACAGCCGCAGTAACAACCCTTCGTGAAAAGAGGCAGTCGCATGTTAGGCCACCCGATATGACACTAGATTTCAATGAAGAAAGCCAAACCCTCAACGTAGGGCACAAGGACAAGCAGCCTGTTGCAGCGACGGCGCTGGCCATGCATGAACTGGGGACAGTGGATAATCGGTTTTACGAGGGAGTTCTGGAACAAGTGGCCGCTCTGGGTAAACATGGCAGCCCCGTTTCAGAAACAGCTTCGAACTTTGTCCTTTCTGTAGTCGGAGGTGTGCACCCGCAGGACGAGGTTGAAGCCATGCTTGCGATCCAAATGGGTGCAATTCATCAGGCCACGATGATGATGGCGCGCAGGCTCAATCACGTCGAAACTCTCCCGCAGCAAGATTCAGCGGAACGGGCACTCAATAAACTTGCGCGGACCTTCACCAGCCAGGTTGAGACCCTCAAACGCTATCGATCCAAAGCAGATCAAACTGTGCGCGTCGAACGCGTTGAGGTTAAAGAAGGTGGGCAGGCAATCGTTGGTAACGTCCACAACGAGGGGCGGTGGGATGACAAAAAGTGACGACAACCTCATGGACCCCGCCAAAAGGCTGCGAGACGCGCCCAGATGCACAGCAACGGCAAAGTCTACTGGCATGCGCTGCCGCGCACCCGCTGTTCAAGGTTGGAGCGTGTGCCGAATGCATGGTGCCGGAGGTGGGCATGCTGCTGGGCCAAGCCATCCGTCCTGGAAGCACGGAGAAAGATCGCGGAGCGCTGTGCAGGCACGCAAAGCAGTCAATGACTTGATACGAAGGGAGAGAAACCTGCAGAAATTGCTCAATTTACTAAAGTTCTAGGGTCGCAGTGCCTCTCGACACAGAATTGCAGTATTTCATCGCAAACTGGGCTTTCAAGCAAACTAAGGCTTTGAGAGCAAAGCAGCCATCAACGGGCATGCATCAACTAACGCATTGGTGATTGTTGCTCATTCAGTCGGCGGTTTGCAAATTGGGAAAGAACCGCGCAGCGGCGACCAGCGGCATAGAACAGCTTGTTTTTCTCACGGGCTGATCTTCACACCGCAAGCCAAGCCACCCAGGTTTTCGGACGTTCCGAGTTCTAGCTTCCCACCGTAGGCGGCCAATAAATCAACGGAAATAGACAGGCCCAAACCAGTTCCTCTTACAGAAGTATCCAGCCGATTGCCGGAACGAAGGACCTCAAGCCTTTGGTCTTCTGGTACTCCGGGTCCGTTGTCTTCAACAAAAATTTCGATTCCATCAACAGTGCGCCTCGCGGTGATTTGGAGTGTTGTCCGGCTCCACTTGAGGGCGTTGTCGAGGAGGTTTCCAATCACTTCCTCGATGTCCTGGGGGTCCATTCGAACTTGAAGACCAGCCTCGCAATTCGAAACGAGCGTCTTCCCCTCGCGTTCGGCCATGACCGAGAACAGCCGGGACAGTCGTTCGACCGAATTCGTCAGGTCTGTCCTGGAATGTGTTAACTCTCCGGTGTTTGATGCACGCATGCGCGCGAGTGAACGGCTAAGCTGGGCGTCAATTCGAGTTAGCGCTTCTTCCGCAGGCTCCGTATGTGCTCCTGCGTCTGCCAGTTCCGCCAATTCGTTTCGTAAGATAGCCGTCGGTGTCTTGAGGGCATGCGCCAGATCCGCCGCTTGTCTTCGCGAACCTGAGACAATCTCGCGGTTTCGATGCAGCAGTTTGTTGAGATCTTCCACCAAGGGCGAAACCTCTTCCGGGTAGTCTTCGGGAGTCAGCTCATCGCCTCGATCCCAGCGATGGGCGACATCGGCGCGCAACTTCCGGAGCGGGCCAACAATGGCGGACATCAGCAAAAGAGAACTTGCCACTCCGATCAAACCAACCAATCCGAAAACCGGGAGCAGGTATCTTTGTGCAGCGCTGCGTTCGTTGATCAGTTCGCTCCTGCTTTCGGCGACAGTTACGCCCCACTCCGTTCCGTCCTCGAACGTGATCTTTTGATAAACGCTACGAATGGCTTCGCTATCTGGACCGGAAGTGTTCCAAATGATTGTTTCGTCATTTCCGCGCGGGGGCTCGGCGATCGTTTCATCGAAGAGTGAAGCAGACGTATAGATGGCGCCGGTACTGTCCGTTACTTGCCAATACCGCCCCGAGTATGGCGTGCTATACGCAGGATCGAATACCACCTGTCGCAGGGTTTCAGGGTCATCCGTGGTGGCGCTGAGGCCAACAACAACCTGCGTGTGCCGGTCTTGTAGCGTTGCGTCGAACTGCTCCAGAACGCGCGTATTGATGTAGGAAAACACCATCAGCGTACCGACGCTTACGGACAACGCTCCCGAGGCGATACCTCCGAGTAAGGCCCGTTGGCGCAACGAGAGCATTAGGCGGAATCAATCATATAGCCGCGACCCCGGACGGTTGTAATCAAATCGGAGCCCAGCTTTTTGCGCAGGCGGGTCACAAATACTGCAATCGTGTTGGAATCTCTGTCGCCGTCATATTCGTAGATGTGTTCCGACAGCTCAGTACGCGACACCATGCGACCGATGTTGTGCGCCAGATAGGTCAGAACGGCGATCTCCTGCGCGGTCAAATCGACAGGAATGCCCCCAACGGCAACCCGCCCGTTCCGCGTATCCAGAGAGACATCTCCCATTTCTATCACGGGGTTCAATTGACCGCTCTGACGTCGCAAGATGGCCCGTACACGTGCCGCCAATTCGGGCATATGGAACGGCTTGGTCATATAGTCATCCGCGCCGGCATCCAAGCCGTCGACGCGTTCGCTCCAGCCATCTCTGGCCGTCAGGATCAAGACCGGTGTCTTGACGCCCGCGCTGCGCCATTCGCGCAGGACCGAAATGCCGTCACGCTCAGGCAAGCCGATGTCGAGGATGATCATGTCGTACGGTTCAGTCGACCCCAGATGCAGGGCATCTGAACCATTGTTGGCCACGTCGACCACGCGACCTTCCGCACCCAATAGCTTTTTGACTTGCTCACAAAGCTGGGGTTCGTCTTCGGCAAGGAGTATTCGCATATCCAGAGACTACAGCTAAACCAGCGTGATCTTCACATTATTTTTTGCTACCGCCGTTGCCGCCACCGTTGCCACCGCCGTTGCCGCCACCGTTGCCACCGCCGTTGCCGCCACCGTTGCCACCGCCGTTGCCGCCACCGTTGCCGTTACCATTGCCGCCGGCATTGCTTCGGCCTGCACTGTTTCCACGAGTGGTAGAGGCACTCTGAGCGTTGTTGCTTTTGGATTTGGTTGAATTGCGTGCGGCTTCAGAAATCTCGCGCCCCGTACTTGAACGGTTCGAGACGACTGTGCCGGTTTCGGCGTTCACGATCACGCTGACGATTTTCCCGCCCGGCTTTTTGACCAGAATACGATAGTAAATCTTGTCTGTTTTGAATGCGCGCGCATCAACAGGGGTTCCGCCGTATGCTTTTTTCACGCCTTTGATCACACGGTTCAGCCGTATCGCACTGCCTGACAACGTCGCCATGCGCAGTTCAGACTGTTTGAGTTCGCGTGCATCTGCCGCCGCTTGCCCACCAGACAAGACAGTCAGCAAAGCTGCAACCAGAAAAAACGCTTTGGCCTGCATAACACCCTCAAACACCTTCATCGAAGACTACTAGGCCAGACATGAACCGATGATGAACAAGCAGTTAGCCCTGCGTTCAAGCGACCTAAAGTTAAATCAGTGGCAACGGTTTTGATTCGACTGCGAGTCAGACTGCCGAAACACCGTGGTCAACCTCAGCGCGCTGATTTCCGTTGCTGGAGGTTTTGAGGAGATTGAAAATGAAAACCACCAAGTGCGGACTGCTTAAAGCTTCGACGATCGCGATTGCCTTGTTGGGGTCCACGGCCATTGTAGCCACCGTCGCAGCTCCTGATTTTGCTTATGCCAAGCCGGGTAACGGTAATGGTGGCGGCAATGGCGGTGGTAACGGTAATGGCGGCGGCAACGGCGGTGGTAACGGTAATGGCGGTGGGAATGGCAACGGCGGCGGCAATGGGAATGGCGGTGGCAATGGAAACGGCGGTGGGAATGGCAACGGCGCCCAGGGAGATCGCGGAGACAACAGCTCGGCTGGGAATGGTGGCCGTGGGAAAGGGGCCGACAAAAGCCGTAGCGGGGCCAAGGCCGGGATATTCGGACAGGGGAAAACAAAATCGCAGTCTGCTCGGTCTGGTACGAAAAAAGGCGGAGGGTTTTCTCTGAAAAATCTGTTCAACGGGAAAGGCAAAGCTCGCAATACAGCAACCACCTCAAGGGTTTCTACGACAACCCTTCAAACGCAAAAGACCAAGGCGCAAAGAACGGTTCGCCAGAATGTGATTTTAGAAGAGTCCAAGCGCCCAGTTGCCCGGGCAAAAGGCAATCGTATGGCTGCGCTGCTTGATGCACATCCCTCTGAGTTGGGCGCACTGAACGCCGCCAATGCAAGCCCAACGGCCCTGGCCAATGCAGCACCCAATTCGCGGGTTGGCAGAATTGCCACGTACCGAGACACAGTGCTGGCCGGAGAGCCTTTGCGGGAGGAACTGGAAGAACAGTTGGAGTTTCTTGAAGGGCTGGAAGAACCAGAGCGGACAGTTCAAGAAATCGAGGATGACTTGGAAGTCGCAGTAGGTGAGGTACAAACCAACCAGGATACGGTCGCAGAACTTGAACAAGCTTTGGAGGATGCGGGCGGTAGTGATCCGGATATCGAAGCGCAGCTAGAAGAGGCCCAAGCCGAATTAGACGCTTCGATTGATGAAGCCCAGACTCTGAATGACGAAAGACAGGCAGCCATTGAATACAATGAAGCCGTTGAAGAGGTGGAAGAGCTGACTGAACTTGTCGAAGAGCAAGATCTGGCCGAACGTGAGGCACTGGAAGCCGCTGCCAACAAGCCTGTTACGGATGCAGTTGAGGAACAGGTTAAAGCGCTGCTGGGGCTTTGACCTGAGGCTTCTCGGCAATCGCCAGTCTCCACTTCAGGACGAACTGAAAGCTGGAGCGTCGATAAGCCTTTCGGATACTAAGTTGGAAGGTAGATTCAGTCGGCCTGATAGGCGCAAGCTCTTGATGATTGCGATGCGCAACAAGAAAATCCCGCCCCAAGCTGGGACGGGTTCCTGTTACAATTCAGATGTTTAGGGCGAAAATCGAGAATTGTCGGGGGGGCAGCCGAATTGCCTTCAGACGTTTTGGTGAGCCTCGGATAGCCGCTTGTTTTTTGTGATCTCTGTCAGTGCATTTTCGATAGGAGGGAAGCGGCTATTGCTCGAATTCATCGCGGTTTGCAGGCGCTCTTCAGCGGATTTGCTAGAGGTCCGCATCGCAATTTCAGTGCTGCGATCTTCAGTCACAAAGGCAGGTTTGACCATTTTGTTCCCCTTGTTTCCGTCAAACGATATACGTCTCGTTCGATCCAACTTGGTCAGTATGCGCAAAGTTGTTTGAACCTAATGAGAATACACTGTTCATGTTCGGTTAATGTTGTTTACGAAATAAGAACAAAGGATTGGTCTGGCCGGGCGCCACTTCAATTGCCCCATTCCAACTTGAGGGTTTCTAAGGTCGTTAGATGAGAATGTTGTGCCAAGCGAACCATAGCTTCACAGCAGAAGACTTCGGCAGTAAGCCAGTCTCCGCCGATGCATTGGTCAAATCCCGAAGATGATCATAATTGGAAAGATCAGTTAAAGGAGGCGGAAAAGATGAAAACGGCTTTGGCAATCACGGCGACGGTGTTCACTATGCAGGCCGGGCCCTTTGCGGGTGCGAGTTTTGACATCCAGTCTCTTGATCTTGGACAGAGTATCGGGTCGCACAATGCACTGCAGCCTGTTTTCGTGAAATCAAAAGCAGGTAACTGTCCTCCGGGTTTGGCCAAGAAAGCAGTGCCGTGCGTTCCGCCCGGCCAAGCTAAACGATACCGAGTCGGGGATTTCATCTACAATGGGTATGTTCGCATCGACAATCCTAGCCGATATGGCCTGCGGCGAAACGGCTACTATGTGCGTGCCGGAGACTATGTTTACCAAGTGGACCGGGAGACACACGAGGTGCTGAACCTAATAGGGGCAGTGGTCGATGTTCTTAATTGATTCCATACTTTACGATCAATCACTGCTCGGATTGACGCCTTTGGGTTGTAGATAAAGCACGGGAGTTTGGGCTTTTCGAGGCCGTCATAGGCGAAGCAGCATCGCCGTTAATCTTACCCTGTAACGTCACTAGGGAAGGTCCAGAGCCGACTTTGAATGTTCCCTCACAAGTCTGTCGTCGCAGCCCGCTTTCCGATCATGTGCCGCAGATCTAGGTTCTAGGCTTCAGCGAATTCACCAGATGCGCAGGAAGCCGCCGCTAGCTGCACTGCGATGCAAAGAGACCATTTAAATGTCTGGTCTGCGGACTTTGTAAACATTCACAGGATTGCTCCAAAGGACCGGAGTCATCTCAATCAGGACAAAGTTCATGGATAGACTAACGAGCATCAAAGTCGCGCCTTAACCGGTCAGGCGTTAACCCGAACCAACGGCGACACGTTCGTGTAAACGCACTCGGGTTTTTGTAACCCAAGGCCTTTCCAATATCCGTAATGGAAAGGTGCCCCTCGGTCAGCCATCGCTCCGCTTGACGCATTTTTGCGCCATCTATGAGATCCGCCCCTGTGGTGCCTTGCCTTGCAAGTTCTCTTTGCAGTGTTTTGGGATGCAAACCGATGAATTGTGCAAATCCGTCTAAACCCGGCCATTTCGAGTAGTCAATCACTGAGAACAAATTGGCCAAGTCGAGTAACTGATGAATGGGAACCGCCGCTTTCGTTGGCTCGGTTCGTTCAAACTTTGATTGCTGCATCAACCAAGACGCGGGAAACGACATGCTGAGGCCCCATGCGTCGCATTTTTGAATCTGAGTGTGAGGTATTAGTGTGGGCGGGATCGCTTTGGGGTCGAAGACAAGCACTTCGACCTGCGCGTTGTTCCACACTTGCCCCAATCGTGCCTTAAGCATTTCAGACCAGGCAACAATGTCCCATGCGTCCGCTTGGCCGGGAGGTTGAGAAGCTTGAAGTATCCGGCGCCCCTTCAAAATAGCCCATCTTCCCTCAATCGTCATCGTATAGTTCATTGAAATCTGAACGGTTTCCGCAAAGTGGAGCCAAGCAACAAGTAGGTCGCCCAAGCTAGGCTTGTGACTCATGGTTTTAGGCGGGACGAAACCGTCGCTCCAATCATATTGACTAGCAATCTCCGCGCAAAGATACGGATTATTTGAAAGTCTGGCAGCACGGGTGGACGCGAGATATACACATGCGCTTGGGATCGGTTGCGTTGGGCCAGATAATACTTCTGGCCTGAGCAAGCAGCCTTCTAGAATCTTTTCTCTTTCTGCGCCCATTTCACAGGATCGATCTACCACCGCCGACAAAAATTTTGACTGCATTACCGGGATCATTGCTCTAGAGGCCTGCGCGCGCATAAGTCATCCCATTTATCTTTACTGGACTGACAAAAGTCGTTTTGTCCAAAATTGACAAGAAGTAACTCCAAAAAACTCTGTTAGCATGATCGCCACCTTGGATATCTTTCAGTGGGGGGTTGAAAAATGAACGTTTCTTCAGAGCGACGTCTTAAGCGGGAACTGACAAAGAGTGCCACATCACTTCTCTTTGCTGGACTTTTGTCTACTTTGGCATTCGCGCAGGAGGATAGCTTTCCGATCCTATTTACCAACGTACACGTGTTTAACGGTGTCGATGAACAGCGAATTGAGAATGCAAACGTTCTGGTCGTGGACAACCTGATCGCAGAAGTATCGGCGGAACCGCTGGCCGTCGCGAATGCTCAGATCATTGACGGTGGTGGTCGCACTCTTATGCCGGGCTTGATCGATGCGCACGTTCATATGGCAATCACCGAGCCCGTCGCGGACCTGAGGGACAATTTTGACTGGATGTACTGGGGCGCGGTTTCCACAATTGAAGCTGAGAAAATGCTGCTGCGTGGTTTCACAACCGTTCGGGATGCGGGTGGCCCAGCAATTGGTCTGCAAAAAGCTATAGATCGCGGCAAGGCCGTGGGGCCGAGGATTTACGCATCAGGGCCGGTCATTTCGCAGACTTCCGGACATGGCGAGCATCGGGTTTATACCGAACCCCATCCGAACTTCATGGGGGCGCAGCCGTCTTTCTTCAACCAGCATGTCGAGTTCCTGGCCGATGGCGTGCCCGAAGTCTTACGTGCAACGCGCGAAGCGCTGCGCATGGGCGCGGTGCAGATCAAGGTGATGGCTGGAGGTGGCGTGTCATCTTCGGTTGATCCGTTGCACACCGTTCAAGGATTACCGGAGGAGTTGGAGGCGTCGGTTCGCGCAGCAGCCGATTGGGGGACCTATGTGATGGTCCACGCCTATAACGACGACTCGATCCTGCGGTCGCTGGAAGCGGGCGTCATCAGTATAGAACATGGACAACTGATGACTGAAGTATCAGCGCAGGCCATCAAGGATTCTGGCGCCTGGATTGTCCCGTTTTATTCTCTGCTTGGGCTTGATGAGGAAGTTATCAAGAAGGCGCTTGGCCCTGCGGCAGCTCCCAAATTCCTTGATGTTCAGGCAGGTGCGCGCAACCAGATGAAACTGTTGAAAGAGTATGAGATCGAGAACGTTGCGTTCTCAACCGATATCATCGGCGACCCGGTTGCTCTGACCAAACAGAACGATGAGTTCAAATACCGGCTGGAGGCGTGGACTTCACACGAAATCCTGCAACAGGCCACGTCAAAATCGGCCGCACTTCTGGCATTGTCAGGAAAACTCAACCCCTACCAAGCAGGCCCGCTGGGCGTGATCGAACAGGGAGCTTATGCCGACCTGCTGCTTGTTGAAGGAAACCCGGTCGAGGATGCCGAGATCCTGGTCGACTACACCAATAACATCGACCTGATCATGAAAGATGGCGTGATCTACAAGAATACACTCGATTGAGTGTCGCGCGGGGTGAATTTACCTCGACATCCCGCGCACCCTTAGCTTGACAAATGGGAGTACTGACACGTGAAAACACTGGCATCACTGACAGCAATCGCCGGATTTGTCTCCTTGGCAGCAAGCGGCGCATTGGCGCAGGACGCGCTCCCGCAAACCTTGTTCACCAATGTGCATATCTTTGACGGAATTAGTGAAGAGCGGATCGAAAACGCGAATGTTCTGGTTGAAGGCAATCTCATAAAGACAGTCTCGACCGACGGTATTGATGCGCCTGAAGCGACGGTTATCGACGGAGGTGGGCGCACGCTAATGCCGGGATTGATTGACAGTCACGTGCATCTCTACGCTACAGGGCTCGTGCAATCCTTCTCAGGTCTTCAGGCCGCCAAATGGGATCAGATTGGGGCCACAGCAGTCGAAAATGCCCGCGACTATCTCTACGATGGTTACACCACGGTGCGGGATACCGGCGGAATGGGATCAGGTCTGCGCGAACTGATCGACAAGGGGATTGTAGACGGGCCACGTATCTATGCGTCAGGTGCGGCCATCGGCCCGACATCCGGGCATGGTGACTGGCGAAACCCCGAGCAGCGAACCTTCAACATGGGGTCGGACGACGTCGCCAATACGTTCAACCTGTCATACATTGCTGATGGTGCCGAGGAAATCCGGAAGGCATCGCGGCTAAACTTCGCGCACGGGGCGAGTTTCCTGAAACTGATGGCTGGCGGCGGAGTTTCATCCGAGCTCGACCCGCTCTGGTCCGTTGCTTACAACGTTGATGAGATTGCGACAGCTGTCGAGGCTGCGTCGTTCTTTAATACCTATGTGACAGTCCACGCCTATACGGATGAAACGGTCACAATGGCTCTGGACGCAGGCGTCAAGTCGCTGGAGCATGCTCAGATGGTGAGCGAGGATACCGTCAAACGCATTGCGGATGAAGGTATCTTCTGGGCCCTGAATGTGGCTGGAATGGATCCGGCGCTGCTCGACCATCCCAATTTCTCGATGCCGACGGTGAAACCGAAACTGGAAGAATATCTGGTCGGGTCAGAAAACGTCATTGATTACATCAAGAAATACAAACCCAAGATCGTGCATAACGTCGACACCGTGTTGTCCACCATCGGATTTGGACGCGCACACCGCGATTTTGAAAAATACTACTTCGCTGAATTGCTAGGTAACCATGCTTTCCTGGTTGCAGCAACCTCGACTGGTGGCGAACTGGCACAGCTTACAGGACGGCGGAACCCTTATCCCAACAAACTGGGTGTGATCGAAGAAGGGGCCTACGCAGACATCCTGATCGTCGATGGAAACCCGCTGGAAGACCTGTCGGTTCTTGGAGCAAATCCGAAGTGGTTTGATGCACCTGAGCGTGATCGAGGGTTCGAGACTATTCGTGTCATCATGAAAGACGGGGTCTTCTACAAGAATACACTCGATTGAGTGTCGCGCGGGGTGATTTTACCTCGGCATCCCGCGCATCCCTGTCTTTACAAATGGGAATTTCTCAAAATGAGAATTCGAGCCAGACTGACACTTGTTCCAACAGTTCTCGCAGTTTTCTTGGCTTTGCCGGTTCATTCGGAAGTCGCGCGTATCGAATGGGCAGACTTGGTCGATGAAACTGCTCAGGATTACGAAGATCCTTTCGTCGAATTGACGGGCAAACAGCTTAGCGCGCTTCGCAAATTGGTCAGGTTGCGCGCGCAGCAAGAAAAAGGCAGGTCGACGCCAGAGCTGTTGGACCAGCTTCAAGTGGATATCGAGGCGACCGAAGCAACCCTTGCTGAGGAAGGCGTTGATGCGAACTGGCTGATTTCCCAACGCTGGGTTGTGATGGAAAGACGTGAGAAGGCGGGCACGGCCGCTAACCTTGACTATGATGGCGTGACCGTTTCATTGGGCGGATTTGTGATCCCGGCACCCCGCGACAAAGATGGCTCCCAAATGGCGTATATCGTGCCGGAACGTGGAATGTGTAGCCACGTGCCGCCTCCGCCTCCGAACCAGATGGTGCGTTTGCGCCTGAGTGATTCATGGTCACCATCGACAGTTTACGAGCCCATCGTTGTCACTGGTCAAATCAGGATCGAGCCGACGCAGAAGGAAATGCTGGTTGTTGATGGTCCAGTCCTCATGAAGGCTGCGTTTACTTTAGAGGTCGATAACGTTCAGACTTTTGAACCAACCCAAACTTCCAAAGAGGCTACTCCCAATAGTGCAAGTATACTGATGGGAAGAATAAAAGCGACTGGCGGGGCTATCAAAGACGAATAGTGACACGACCCAACTGACCTGAATAAGGTTCAGAAAGGGCATTCAGTTTGGTGGGCTGAATACCTGCTCGTGAAAGATTGAACGGCGAAAGCGGCGATAGGGGAGCGCATGAGGGTTTGGCTAATTAGAATAATTGGGCTTGTCGCATTACTTGCATTCGCAGCAGTCGCTTTTGTTTGGTTGTTGCTTGCGTCTCCGATGTTCTCGGACATGCGCCGCAACCTTGTGGAAAGAGTTCTTTCGGAACAGATTGCTCGGCCACTTCTAGTCAAAGATGATGTAAGCGTCGCGCTTGGACGCATTAGTCACATTTATGTCGGCGGGGTGATCATTCCGAGCCAGACAATGCCGGAGTCACCACTTGTAGAACTGAACCTACTGGAACTGGAGCTGGACATTGCCGCTTTGACCAATGGGCGTCTGCATTTTGACAATCTGGTAGTGGAAGGCCTACAGGCGAATATTCTTACGGCCGCAGACGGCACAACAAGCTGGCGAAAAGACAGGCCAACACGCAGGCCTGAGTATGAGGAAACAGTATCAACGGAAGATCAAGAAGACATCGCGAGCGCTGATAGTACCAATGAGAGTGGTACGGAAGGCGGTGGGATACTGAACTTTCTGAGCGACAAAAACGTCAGTTTCACATCAATCGGGTTAAACATTGACGACAAGGTCTCGGGCTTCTCATTTGTGTTTGACCTTCAGTCTCTCGCACTCGAACAAGTAGACATTGGACAAAGAACGAAGGTCTCTGGTTCCGGCTCCGTCAACGGTCAGGGTTTCCAAATCGAAGGCGATTACCCCCATGACGCGCCATTTACGACACGCGCCAGTTTTGGCGAAATGACCGTAAGCTACGATGGCGAGCCCTTCTCGGCAGACGAAGGGGGCGGTTATCGCGCAGTCTTGGAAATGGACACCGGTGAATTCGGTGATTTTCTAGATGTCATTGGATTGGAACGCGTTTTGGAAGGCAATGGCCAGTTGCAGGCTGAACTCGTGTCTCAGGACGCCCTGAAGATCGAGGCGTTTACAACCACGGTAAGCCTGGAGGATGGACAGAAACTCGAAGCTGAAGGTTCAATAGATGACCTCTACACCGCTCAGGGCGTCGATCTGCTATTCAACGCGCGACTTCATCCCAAAGGACAGCCGCCGCCAGCAGCAAAGAGTATCCAAGAACTGAAGTTTACCGGCTTTGAAATGCATATGGTCGGATCTCTGTCTTCCTTCGAATTCGAGAAGTTGCTGTTTCAAACCAATGCGTTCGACCAAGGGTTAGACGTAATCGGTCCAGCATCTATCGAAAGCATTCGCCGCATGCCAGACGGACGGCTCGCCATGCTGGGCATTGCGCTACAAGCCGGTCCAATTGACGAGCCTGTCCTGAAAGCCGAAGGTGAAATCCTCGATCTGCTTCAGCTTCAGAACGTGACATTCGATGGGGAGCTAAACGGGCCCGCCAAGTTGATTTTGCCCAACCTCGATGAAGACTACGTTGACCAGTTCGGCGGCATCAAAGCCGATTTCAACATATCCAACGCGGGTGGGCCGGTTTCACTCAACAGGTTTAACGCGACTACCTACGGCACCGATCTCTGGGCGCTCGATCTCGCACTATCTGTCAACGAGCTAAAAGGGCTTGCCGGTCTCGATTTCGACGTAGAATTGGATGTCGACGACAGCGCCAAGTTTCTGACCGCAGTGAATCTGCAGCCTGTCGAGATCGGGGCACTTGGTATCGATGCTGAAACCTCCAAACAGGGCGAGAACTTTGATGCCGCAATCCAGTTCGAAGCAGGTTCCTCGCACCTTCTTGCGGCTTTGGACGCAAATTTCCCCGAGGACGCTAGTGTTGTTCGGGGCAACATCACGAGCGAAAAGCTTGATCTCAACGACCTGAAGAACCTGACTGCCGTGCTGGACCAACTGAAAAGCCTGGTAGGCGAGACTACAAAGGAACCTGAAACCGAAGTTCAGCCTTTGGTTTTACCGAAGGAGACAGACGTCCAGCCCTTGGTATTGCCAAAGGAAAAAGGGAAACCTGCCGATCTTCTGGATGTGCAGCGCGTGCTGCGAGAAGCTGACGTCGAGGTACAGATCGAATTCAAAGAGATTGTAGGCCAGCAAGGCGTAACATCAGTTTCCAGCCAATTGTCTGCAAAAGAAGGGACCGTGGATTTCGGGCCCCTTCAGATGGCTTATGGTGGCGGAAACTTCAGCCTTCGGGCGGTCATGGATCTGATTGACTCTCCTGATTGGCTTTCCTTGTCAGGATCGACCTCGGGATGGGAATTCGGCGAAATCTTGGATGAGTTGGGCATTGGTATTGAAGCCTATGGGCGTTTGAGCGGTGAGTTCAACGTCTCTGGCAATACTGCCTCTGGCAAGGCCTTCATCAACTCCATGCGCGGCAACGCTTCTTTGTCGATGTCGCAGGGCTATATCAGCACCAGCCTATTGGAGCTGGCAGGGTTGGGCATATTCCCGTGGCTGTTTTCAGAGGAGTTCAGACAAGGCTACACCGACATCACTTGTGTGGTTGCCCCGGTCGATATCCAAGCCGGGCAAGTCAGCTCAAACTCAATCGTCATTGAAACGGGATCGGTTCAATTAGTGGCCAAGGGACATGTGGACTGGCTGAACGATAACATGGCGATCAGAGCAGAGCCCCGTCGCGTTGGCAAACCCCTATCCCGAAGCGCTTGGCCCTTTGATGTGACGGGCCAGCTTTCGTCGCCAAAGTTCAAGCTGGATGTGGGTGGGTCGAGAAACAAGGCCCCGGAAGGCGCTGATGCTATGCCTGCCGACAGGCAACCCTGTGTGCCAGACATCAATCAATTACAATAATTGGACACTACCTAGTTGTTCAGTGGTTCTGGCTGTTCGGCCTGACACGCCAGAACCGCCTCAATGGCTTTTGCAGATCCGCTGAGATCGAGTTCAACCTCAGCCCCGCTTTCGCCAATAATCGTGACGCTTTGGCGTTTTCCAAACTCGGTTACAAATGCCGGGTTGTCGAAAAAGGCGTAGCCACCTGGAACGCCATTCTTGAAGACTCCAACTGCTTCGCCTTCAAACTTCGCATCACCGAAGTCGAACTGTACGACCCCGGTCGCCCCGTCCTCGATTTGAACCCAGGCCGGATTAAAGGCTGCAAAAAAGCCACCAGCCTGATTGGGTGCCGCGCCGATTTCAACGGTCATTTCATTTTCAAAGGGTTTCCAAGCAAGACAGCCATTGCCCTTTTCGGGATCAATCAGGATTGTCCAGTCCCCGGATTCACCCCACCGTTCCATACCAGCGGCATGAAGAACGCTTGCAAAACACAAAGCCATTGTTGTCAGAACATACCTGTACATTTGGGACCTCAGAACTGTTTTGAAGTTTAGCCCATCCTATCGATCAAGGAAGATCAATCAAACGATACAGAAAGAGCTTCATCAGGACCCAAGTTGCCGGAGCGCAATCGTGAAGTCTGTTTCCTTCTCATAGCCGCATATGCTGCTATTGGAAGGAATGCCCGCTTTGAGCAGTCTGCTGCACTTTGAAAAGTCTGCTTTCTGCGCATCACAGATCTCGCGCCCTGAGCTCCACTGGCAACTTTGGGCTCAAAGCAGTCGTTTGCTAAAACCGGCGTGAGTGTCAGTTACAAGTATTTAACCAACGTTCTGTCGCATGACACGTTGCGCTATCCGCGCTTGGTATCCGGCTTTGTGTGGTATGTATTGTGGTATCTTTTATCAAGAACTGAATAAATTATATACTTAACATGAGCTTGTAGGTTTAATTATGCTGACTTCGTCTCCGCCATCCAACTTTCTTTATCTTTCTGTCCGGGGAGACTCAGCCCGAAGATGGCTGGACCCAGATATCCTGTTTTGCATTGGATTCTGCGATTTCTCGAAAGATCGGAAAGCGGCGGCGGGACTTGGTGTCCAGCGCGATCGAAGCCGTTTCTATCCCGAGTATTCCCAATCTCTTCAGAACAGGGCAAAAAGCCTGTCGGACTCTTCAGAACAGGGCAAAAAGCCTGTCGGAATGACCGGTCACGATCCAGTAACGGCGTCGTGCGAATCGTTGTCTTCGTCGATCGGGAGAGCAACATGCCGCAACATATCATTCCGTCTGAACCTTGGCAGGACCTGGAAAAGCCCAATCGTGGATTGAACCGGGATCAGTGTCATTCGAACACGCCGATTGGTGCCCGAGACAGGGCGGCCGATGAACATAACGGCGAAGCAGACCTGTTTGCCGGGACTTGGCCCACGAGCTTTTCCAAGGGCTTGCGGCATGACGAAAATGGCATTGTCGACGCGCAGGTTTATACCGAATTTCTGGAAGAAGTGGCTGACCCTACCTGCACCGACAATCAAGGAAACAGGCTGACGCTGTTTGACACGCCAGCCTATTCCGGGCCCTTCCGCACCGCGCCATCAGAGGGTGGTGAATTTAGATGGCGTGCGTGGGAAGGGCCAATCCTGGGTCACCGGTTGGGGTTCAATGGATTGGACGCCGGCGGTTTGGGTATCGCGCCGGCGCCCAGGCTTGGGTCAGATGAATTGGCGGCAGAAATGGCCGAACTCTATGCGATGGCCTGTCTGCGAGATGTGTCCTTCGAAACCATTCGGGATGGTGCCGAGGGAACCGACAAGGTGCTTGGCGCCCTTGGCCGGTTGGAGTGGTTCCGCAAAGACGGTTTCCCAAAGGATGCCAGCGGCGCCGAGATCGGGAAAGTACCGGCGGCGCGCCGGGTCCGAGATGGCGAAGGTCTGTCTTCGCGAACTTTGTTCCGCGGCTCGAGCCAAGGCTGTTCGGACGGGCCTTACGTGTCGCAGTTCCTTTTGCAGGGGTACGACTCCCTGACCTCAGACGCGGCGCATGTGCAAGGGCGGTGGTTGGCAAATACAACTGCGCCTAGGGCAATGCCGTTTGGTTCGTTTCGGGTTGACCAAAGAGTTGCACCACAGGCCGTTGGCGTGGACTATTTGCGGGACTGGGCCGAGTGGCTGGACGTTCAGAACGGGGCGGACGCGACCGGCGAACAAGCCTTTGAGGCCTGTGGCCCGAAGTTTATTGAAACACCTCGCGACCTTGCTACCTACGTGCATTTCGACTCGATCTATCAGGCTTTTTCCAATGCCTGCCTGTTGATGTTGGGCCGAGGTATTCAAGCAGATGACGGTCTGCCCGAAGTCTGGAATTCCCGTGCGGAGGATGGCGGGGTCGATTGGGGCGGATCTCACGCGCTGTCGATGCTGGCAGAAACCGCGACCAGGGCAATGCGGGCCGTGCGACGCCAGACCTTTCAGGTGCACAACCGCGCCCGCCCTGAAAAGCTGGGCAGCGTTGCAACCTTGGTGGCGAATGGTCATGGCGCGGTGCTTGGGGCAGCGGAACCGTTTGCCACAGCCCATCTTGAGAAATTGGAAAGCGCCGCCTGCGAAGATTTCAGTCTTGTGGAAGCCATATCCGCCGCGCCGGCCACTAAGCGGTTCGCCCACAACGCGGTTTCTCATAAGGGGCTGCCACAAATCGATCGCAACCTGCTGTTGCCTGTTGCTTATCCCGAGGGCTCGCCAATGCAGCCGTCCTACGGGGCGGCGCATGGCGCAGTTGCCGGGGCGTGCGCGACGCTGCTCAAGGCGTTCTTCAGAACACATGCGCTGGACGGGTCCCGGGTAACTTTGGCAGAGGCGGGTATGGAGCGCGTCTTTGTTCCGGCTCCGGGTGGCAGGACACTGGTTGAGTCCGTGCGGCCAGAGGACAGCGCAGCGAAGCTTACGCTGAATGGCGAGCTGAACAAGTTGGCTGCGAATATCGCGATCGGGCGCAATTTTGCAGGGGTACATTTCTACAGCGACTATTTCGACAGTATCCGAATGGGTGAACGCGTTGCAGTGGGCATTCTGGCCGAACAGATGGCGAATTTCCGGGGGGCCGCGAAAATGTCGCTTGAAACATTTGATGGAGATCGCCTCAACATCGTTGGCGGTCGTTCTTGCGGTAGCGAAATCCACATTGTGAACAGTACGCCCGAATTGTGGTGGACCCGTCATTTGCCTGAACAGGCGGGGTGGGCAGGATGAATGTATCAGACCCCATGACAGGTCGGTCTACATGATGCTTCCTTGTGCGTCACCGGTGGCGATCGCCCCGTCGGAATTGAAAACCTACGGGCATCGACCTCTGACTTTCCATTCTAGTGTCTCTGAAGCCCAACGGTGTTCTTTGATGTCTGTATTCCGATCGCCGGGACTTGCTGATCAAGGCGTGAACGAAGCCACCCGGTCAGCGTGGAATTCAAGCATTCAGAACATATTCGACGTGCAGGGCGTCAGCCCGTTTCTGGTTATGGATCCGCGTGACATCGAGGCGGGCCAACCTTCGAATGGGTTCAGATGGCGCGCCGATCCCCGGGAACCGCGGGACTGTCTGGGCGATGAGCTGGCGGCGCGCGTGTGTGACCAAGGCTGGTCCGGCAGGGTTGAGCTGCACAATGAATATCTTGAATACACGTTGGTAATGCGACCCGATGCCGGTGGCAGGCTGCGCCCGAAGCGATTTGTGGCCACTACCGAGTTTGTGGAGTGGTGGCAGTTCATGGCGGTGTTCGATCTCGATCACTTCCTGTCGGTGGTCGCATCGGTGACCGGGCGCTTCTACTCCTGCAAGGATCTGTTTGAAGTCTCACGGTCGGTATGGATGTCGATGGATGTGTCCGAGCGCGCGGCCCGCTTTCACAAAAGGCTGGTGGGTAGGGATCACGCGCATCCGCCGGAACATCCGTTGAATATCCAGCATGCCCTGTTTCTGGCCAAGGGCACGAACCGATTGACCGGTCTGATCCAGACCATACATTTTTCTTCCTTCCCGTATCTCGTGAAGGACGGCGAGAGCAACCGGCGCGCCCGGCTTGAAGAAGTTCTTGATTTCGCGAACCGGCGGGATCTGTACTGCGGGCATGCAGGGATGCGCCTGGTGAGCGATACGCTTGAACTGGCCGCGGGGAACTGTGGCAAGTCACCTTCGGGTCGGGCGATGGCATTCTCTGATCCGCTTGGGCTGTATATTCAGGCATTCCATGCATCCCAACTGATTGTGGGTGCGGGCAGGGTGCCTCGGGGCTGGGTCCGGTTCAGGCGCGGTGCGCCGGGAATGCACATGCGCCTTGAATTCGGGCCTGCCGACGACGATCCCCGGTTTCTGGATGATATCACGCTGGGAACAGGCCCTTCGGCGCTCCCTGTCTCGGGCTATGCTCTGGCCAGCTTGATCGAGGTCGGACCGATGATCACAGTTGCCGCCAGGCCGCGCGTGATCACCCGTGTCGAATTTGTTGAAATTCCGCATGCTGATCCGGGGCGGGTTGTCCGCAGCCTGCCCGAGACCGAACGTTGCAGGCAGCTTTTGGAATTCGCGGACCGTTGCAAGGCAGAGACCAACGGCGACACGACAGGCTTTCGCAGACACGGATCCTGACCGGTGCTCAAACTGCTACGGCTTTGACCACCGGCAGGGGAATTTCAGGTGCGGTCATGTCAAAAACCGCAACCGGACGACCGAGGGCGCGACTTGCCGCTGTCAATACCGTCGTCAGCGATGGGTTCGGGCTGTCCCACGCCTGCACGTCGAACAACCGCGTCGGAGCAACAGGCCGGTCATTCTGCGCGCCGCGATAAAGCCGGAACAGACGGGCCTGTTCGGCATCCATGCCGTGATCCGTTACACCGTTGTGTTCAAGCATCACCATGTTGCGCCAGGACACCACCGCCTCGGATGCTGCGTGCCAGACGCCCTGCGCCAGATTTGCGGAAAGCGCCGATCCATAGGTCGGCCTGCCGCCATCCGCATCTGCGCAGACCGCGCGCAGCAGAAGGCCGGTGCCCGGAACTTCGAGGATGTGAAGGCTCAGCTGCCGCAGTTGGACGTGCAGCCACTGCGTCAAATCATGGGGCAGGACCGTGTCCGGCGCCAGGTGGTCAAACCCCTGCGATCCAAGAGCGTGTTCCAAACACTCCAGCGCCGCCCACAGCGCGGCGGCTTCATGTGTCGGGCCAGCCGCGGCACCTTTCGAAGTGACCTTTCCGTCACTGCCCGGAACACCCAGTGCAAGCGCGTCGTTTGGCATCACATGGGATGCGCCATCCGACGCAATCAGGCTTTCGCGGGTTTGTGGTGCTTCGGCACTGTATTGCAAGGCATAGCGCTCAATCGCCTCGAACCCGGCCAGCCGCGCCGCCTCTTCCGGTGTGCGGCCGGTGCCGAAAGACACGCGATGGCCCATCCCGCCCTTGGGGGGCAGAGCTCCGTCGCGCAGCTCGATCAAACGAAAAGCCGCGTGGATCGGCGCATCTTTGGGGAATTCGGCAAACGAGGGTTTGGAAATTAGCCGAGCAGTTTCAGCGCGTTCTATCAACGTGTCGGTCATTTTCATTTCCGGATAAGCATATAACGGGGTATACAAGTGGGCATTGTTGTTTGAGAAGGAGATTTTACATGGCTCGTTTGGCAATCAACCCGAATTATTCGTTGAAAGACTTGGGGTGCGAAGTTCTGAATGCCGCGCGCGGCCGTGCGCTGGGGTCGCAAGATGATCAGGACGCGGCGGAACGCAAAATTCAAGAAATCCTTGCGGACAGTGGTAATCCAGAGGTCAGGTTTGTCTATGACACCAAGGATCTGGTTCATATCGTTGTTCCGGACCTGAGTGACAAAAAGCCGGATCCGAACCCCGATCACGAGTCATGGTGCTGCAAACTGGCCTATGAAGCGATGGGCGGTATCGTCATATTTGGATGCAGCGGTTAACGACAACCCCCGAACGTTTTTGAGGGCCGTTAGTGACTGAGGCAAAAACCAAGGTTTTCTTGACCGGACCGTTTCAGATTATCCGTGACGACGGTCAGGATTTGACGCCTCGGGGCACCAAAGCGAAAGCTCTTCTTGCTTTGGTGCTTCTGTCGAAAAACGCGATACGCAGCAGGGCTTGGTTGCAGGACAAGCTCTGGAGCGAGAGTTCGCCCGCACAAGGCGCGGCGTCGCTGCGCAAAGAGCTGAGTGTTCTCAGCAAGCACTTTTCCAAGCACAAACTTGATATTCTTGAAATCACCCGTGAAACGGTGTCGATCAATCTGGCAGCAGTCGAGGTTGATCTGTTTGACGAGCAGCTCAGTCCCGATCGGGCTGAATTGCTGGAAGGGTTGGACGTTGCCGACCCCGAGTTCGAGGCATGGCTGACGGTTGAACGGCAGGCCTATTGGGACATCGATACAGACTCAGACGGACCGGTTCTGTCGGGCCGCGGTTTGCCGGTGCATTGGGGGCGTTTGCGTCCAGCGGTAGTGGTTGAGCCTTTTGAAGTTGTCGGGGAAACGCCGGATATCAGCATTGCTGCCTCCTCCATACGAGACGAACTCATGTTTCTTCTGGGCACAATGTCCGACGTGATCGAACTGCGTGACGCGCGCAGGCAGGAAGGCCCGGTTGAAGGTTATGTTCTCAGCGGCAGCGTGGTTGGCGCGGAAGGCCTGCGGGTGGCCGCTCAATTGACGTCAACCGCGGATCAGGTGTGCCTTTGGACACAGCGGTTCCGCTTTCGTGCGAAGGAAACATTCGACGCGGTCGAAGAAATCGCCATGAAGGTCGTCGAGGCGCTCCAACTGCGATTGCGTGACGGGTATTGGTCAGAAATCTGGTCCGGTCGTGCCACTTCGACCGAGGCCTGGTCTGCATTCCAGAAAGCGCGCATATTGGAAAGCCAGGCAACGGAAGACGGGTTGCAGGATGCCATCCGTCAATACCGCGCCTGTCTCGAGTTTGACCCCGGATACCTGCCGGCACGTGTGGCGATCGGTTTCTGTCATTTGGACATGATCCGCCTGGGCATGGATGCAAACCCGGCCGAGACGCTGGCAATGGTAGAGGCCGAATGCAAACAGTTGCGCAATCTGAACCCGACTGACCCGTATTGCTCGGCCCTCCATGCCTTTACCCATAGTGTTGCAGGCAACACGTCAGAGGCTTGCAGCTTGATGCTTGCCGTCGTGGAACGTTTCAGCGGAAGCCCGGAATTGTTGGGTTATTACGGCATCCTGTTGGTGTATGATGACCGGGCCGAAGAAGGCGTTTCGGTCTGCAAGAAAGCGTTGGCGTTGACGCCGCATCCGCCCATTTGGATAGAAGCAAATCTGGCAATCGCAATGATGATGACCGGGGACAAGGCCGCGTGGCAGCATGCCCATAACGTGTTGCGGGTTGACCCCGGACGCGTTCGTCCCAGGGTCGTGCTGTGCATGCTGTCCGCCGCTGCCGGGAACCATTCCCTGGCGCGTCGACATGCCCGGCAGATTCTGGAATTGCAGCCGGGCTTTACGGCCGAACGCTGGGCCTGGCCCGGCTGTTTCAAGAACAGGCAACACTACGAAAAAGGCGTGCGGCTGTTGTCGGCGGCCGGTTTGTGACGGGTCGTCAGGTTTCTTCCAGCACCTTGCGGGCCACGCGAAAACACTCCAACGCCTGAGGAACACCGCAATAAATCCCGACCACGTGGATGATGGCGCGGATTTCATCCTTTGAAACCCCGTTGTTGATCGCGCCCCGGCAGTGGATTTCCCATTCATGCATCTTGCCCAGCGCACCGATCATCGACAGGTTCATCATCGACCGGGTCTTGGCGTCGATCACGTCGTCGCCCCACCCAAACCCCCAGCACCAGGCCGTCATGGCTTCTTGAAACGGGCGGGTGAAGTCGTCGGCGGCAGCAAGGTTTTTTTCCACATACTCTGCGCCCAGCGTGTTCTTCCTTTGCTCGAGCCCTTTCAGAAACAGGTCTTCGTCGAAAATGTCGGCCATTGCGGGTCTCCGGTGTGTCAGTGTGTCAGGCGGTGTCTGTAAAGGTGATCGTAATGCGGTTTCATCCTGCGGTGCACCAGTTTCACACGGTCTGGCGCGTCCGCGATGTCGATATGCGTGCGGGGCTGCGGGGCAAGCCCGGTCGATTTCGCCAGGTTGCCATGGAACGACCCGCCGTCCCACCAACTGAGGGCGGACGGATCACCGCCCGGTTCCCATGTCAGCGCCTCTTGGATGAATGGGATTCCCACCGCGTCACAAAACGCCCGGGTCATGCCGTGTGGGTCTTCCAGCAGGTCATCGCTGTCAATGACCGGCGGCGGAGTTCCGTTCAACGCCGTCAACAGATCGAACAGCGCGCGCTGTTCGGGAAAGCCAACCTCGCCTTCGGCAAAGTCCGGCCATTGCTTGTACATCGAAGTGATGGTCTTGGCCGGGTCCCGGATCAGGAAGGCGTGGGTGAAATGCGACAGAAACTCGGCATCCCACATGTGGTTGATGTAATGCGGAAAATCCTTGAGAAAGACCGGCCCCCGTTTCGCCCGCTGCTGAATGTCCAGCCACACGCTGTCCAGTGTCAGGCCCGGTGTTGTCACATCACCCGGTTGGAACCGATGCCAAAGCGGGTCTTCACCCTGATACCACGCCTCGCCAAAGGGCTCGTGCAGGCAGTCGAGATCACCGCGTTGCCGCATCATCCACTCGAATGCGGTTGACGTGGATCTGGGCACGGCCCAGAGCGCGAGGATTTTGTGCATGGTCATGGCCTCTCGAATAACTCAAGACGTTTCAGCAATTGCCCGTGCGGTTTGTCGGGTGCGATACCGAGGGATTTGAAGATGCGCCAGTAAAGCGCGATGTCGTGGCCGATCACCGGTTTGCCCAGCGCGTCTTCTAGCGTATCGGCCAGATGCAGCGGGCGCTGGGGCAAGCCTCCGGGTCCGGTGCGGAAATTGCACATGCCATTGATCAGGATCGCTTCGGCCCGAGGTGCCTTGTCGGCCACATATTCAAAGCTTTTCAGCGCCAGATCGCCGTCAAAGACCCAGCGACAGGAATTGACTTCTTCCTGACTGTCGAACCAGCCCTGATCGTGGAAATTCCCGGCCCAGACCACATCAAACCCGGCTTCTTTCAAGAAACCGACCGTGCCCTGCCACCATTCCGGCCAATGATAGGCGGCGTTCAGGGCAACCTTTTCGACATTCAGGTCACGCAATGCCTCGACCATGGCATATCCCGCCATGTGAAAGCGGGTGCCATATTTGTCTGACAGGGTTTCGCAGTGTTGCCGAACGCCTTCCACGCCCAGCCCGCAGGCATGGACCCAGTTCGAACCGACCTGACCGCAGACATCCACACCGTTGCGGGACATGCAGTGCACGAAGTCTTCGAGCATGCCAAAGTTCTGTTTCCGCTGATCCAACCCGTGCACATAATCTGGCACATGCAGCATCCACCCGTGAACGCCCACCGTTTCGGGGCACATGCGCAGGAAATCCGAGGGCGCGGCGTCAAAGTCGAACGGCGGGCAGGTGAACCCGACCTGATGGCGGAACAGTTTGTGTTCCGGGCGCCAGACTTCAGGCATCAGCATCAGCGTGCAACCTCGGCCACTAATCCACAGCCTCGCGCATCCATTGCTGAAGCCGCGCGATGGAATGTTCCGACATCACCCCGCAGCCCGGATCCAGAACAAGCGGTCCGGGGCGATAGCCCCGCGACTTGAGCCCGCGATGAACGGATTCCACGAGGCGGATGTCTTCCTCGACCGTCGTTTCGCGGTCCTGGACCGCCAGTTGCCGGATAACCGCACTGTCCGAGCCGCTCTCGGTGTACCAGCCGCGCCAGACGGTGCAGTGATCGGCATCAACCGCGCGCCAGTGATAGGTGTTCAGCACGTTGCCGGGATAACACTGGAACGAGAACATCGGCCACAGGAACCACGATTGGTAATCGCCCGCGTGCGGTACCGACAGGTCGATGGGGTAGGTCATCTTGTCGAGGCTCTGGCATTCCGTCGTGTGACGCAGGACATAGCCGCCGCCCGCGTCCGGCTGGATGTCATAGGTCTCGGGTTTGACCACACCTTCGGCAAAGGTCGGGTGGTTGGTCGGGCAATGGTAGCACTCCGAGTAGTTCTCGATGCTGACCTTCCAGTTGCAGTTTTCGGGGATCTCGACCCATTCCAGCGGCTCCAGATCGTCGATATGGGGAACGAATGCGCGGATTTCCTCGCGCACGCCGGGGTACCATTCATCCATTGGCGCGGCGTCGTCATCGAGGTTGACGAAAATGAAACCGTTGAACACTTCGGTTCGGACCGAGGTCAGGCAAATGGCGCTGCGGTCGAACCCGGGGACGGATTTGATGTTGGGTCCGGCGCGCAATTGACCGGACAGCTCATAAGTCCAGGCGTGGTAGGGGCAGACGACGACACGCGTGTTGCCCGCGCCGGTGACCATTTCATGCGCGCGGTGCTGGCAGACGTTATAGAAGGTGCGGATTTCGCCGTCGCGGCCGCGAATGCAGAACAGGTTCTGGCCGGCGATCTCAAACGCAAAGTAATCCCCCGTTTCCCGGACCTGCGCGACATGGCCCGCAAACTGCCACGTTCGGGCCAGAAGCCCCTGCATTTCCTGCTCGAAAATAGCAGGATCGATATAGTATCGCGCGTCCAGTGAGTGGGTCAGCGGTGCGTTCATTCGGGCTCCTCCGCGTAGAGGCCAAGTTGGTGTCTGCGTTGGTGAAACCGTTCCACCCGCTCGACGATCTCATCGCTGGACACGGCGATCACGAAGGATAGCAGAGTTTCCAGCAAGGCAATCGTCGAAACGGATGACGGAAAGAATTGCGGCGTGTCGGCGGCGACCACAAAACCGTGATGGGCGTTCAGGATCACCGGGCTGGCCGGGCTGTCGGAAACACCGATGACGGTCAGGCCCTGTTGACGAGCCAGCTTGATCGCCTCGATGACTTCGGTGCGATAGGGGTGGCAGGTGATCGCGATCAGCACGTCCTGTTCATCGGCCCAGGCCAGATCATCCACCGGGGTCGAGCCGGGGCGTGGAATCGCGTGGAACTGCTTCATCCCGGTTGACGCAAGATAAGTGAAATTGCGCGCGTTCGAGTTGTTGACGCCGACGCCCAGCGTGAAGATCTGGCGGCAGTTCCAGATATCCTCGGCAGCGGCCTTCAGAGTTGCGGCATCGATCCCGGCAAAGGTTTCTTCGATATTGCGGATCGCCGCACCCACCATATCGGCATAAAGCCCCCCCAGTTCCCCTGACTTGCCAATGTCCTGCAACCAGCGCGCGCGGTCTGGAAACGACACGTTGCCTCGTCGAATCGCTTCGCGGAAGGGGGCCCGGAAATCTTCATACCCTTCGAAGCCCACCTGCCGGGCCATACGCACGAAAGTATTGGGTTTGACCTTGGCCGCCTCGGCAATCTCGCGCACGGTTGAAACCCCAACATCCGTTGGGTTTTCCAGCACGTACCGAGCGGCTTTCTGCGCCTCGGGGGTAAGGGCGTCCCACTCCTGGCTCAGGCGGTCCAGAACGATTGATGATACATTTGTGTCATTCATGATTGACGATGGTACATTTGTGGAATTAGCCTGTCGAGCAGAAACGCGACTCGGGAAGAGGAAAAATCATGTCCGAGAAGAATCTGCCGTCACATGCCCGCGTGGTCATCGTCGGAGGCGGCGTGATGGGGGTCGGTCTGGCCTATCATCTGGCGCATGAAGGGTGGGGCGCTGACACCGTCCTGCTGGAAAAGGCCGAGCTGACCAGCGGCAGCACCTGGCATGCAGCAGGGCAGATCACGCACTCGACCTCAAGCTTTGGGCTGGGCAAATGTGTGGATTACAATATCGGATTGTATTCCGGTCAGTTGGAGGCTGAAACCGGCCAGCCGGTGACATGGCATGGCTGCGGTTCGTTCCGTCTGGCCTATACCGAGGATGAGATGGACTGGCTGCGCCACACCTTGTCGGTTGGTCGGTCGCTGGGTTTCAATATCGAGCTTGTCGGTCCCGAAAAGGTGGCTGAACTGCATCCGTTCTACAATCTCGAAGGCGTTCTGGGCGCGCTGCATACGCCGGATGACGGGCATGTGGACCCGACCAATGTGACCATGGCCATGGCCGCTGGAGCACGGCAAAAAGGCGTTCGCATCTTTCGCAGCTGCCGCGCCACCAACATCACGCAGGCTGAGAATGGCGAATGGGTGGTTGAGACCGAGCAAGGCACCATCATCTGCGAGCATGTGGTGAATGCAGGCGGCACCTATGCAAGGCAAATGGGTGAGTGGTCGGGGCTGCAACTGCCGATGACCTCGATGACGCACCATTATTTCGTGACCGAACCGGTTCCAGAATTCCAGAACCTGGACACCGAACTGCCGGTGATCCGTGATGACCACAAAGTCTCGGGCTATATCCGGATGGAGCAGCAGCGCGGTCTGATCGGGATCTACGAAAAAGAGAACCCGAACTCGGTCTGGCATGATCACTGCCCGTGGGAATACGAAAACTGGCTGTTCGACGCGGATTACGACCGGGTGATGCCGTGGCTTGAGGAAAGCCTGAACCGGATGCCGATCTTTGCCGAGTTGGGCATTCAGCGCGACGTGCACGGGGCGATTTCGCACCCGCCGGATGGCAACCCTCTGATCGGACCAGCGCCGGGGGTGAGGAACTATTGGTGCTGCTGCGGGACCCAGATCGGCATCGGCTGGGGGCCGGGTCTGACCCGCGAACTGGCGCGGTGGATGGTGCATGGCGCGGCTGATATCTCGATGCGCGAATTCGACCCGCGCCGGTTCGGCAGCTATGCGACCAAGGATTGGCAGGTGATCAAGGCCGAGGAAGATTACTGCCTGCGCCATGAAATCCCCTTTCCACATTTCAACCGTCTGGCCGGGCGACCGATCAAGCCGTCGCCGCTGCATGAGTTGTTGAAATCCAAGGGCGCGGTGCATGAAGAAGTGTATGGTTTCGAACGCCCCCGCTGGTTTGCGCGCGATGGGGTGGAACAGCGCGACCATTATTCCTTCCGCCACACACCTGCCGACGACATGGTCGCGGTCGAGGTCAAAGCGGTGCGCGAAAGCGTCGGCATCATGGACGTCACCGCCTTCACCAAGGTCGAGGTTTCGGGGCGGGGGGCTTATGCCCTGCTTGACCGGCTGACTGCAAACCGGATGCCGCAGAAGGTCGGCTCGATCACGCTGACCCATATGCTGAACCGTCGTGGCCGTATCGAATTGGAGACCACGATTGTCCGCATGGCGCGCGACCGCTTTTATCTGGTTTGTGCGGCCTTCTTCGAACAGCGCCTGCTGGATCATCTGGCGCAGCAACGCACGGATGAGGATGTGCAGGTAACTGCCCTGTCCGCCGACTGGTCGGCCCTGTCGCTGAACGGTCCCCGATCGCGGGATGTGCTGGCGCGCTGTACCGATGCCGATCTGACCAATGCCGGGTTCCGCTGGCTTTCCGCGCAGGAAGTCACCATCGCCGGTCACAAGGTCTGGGCCTTCCGCATGTCCTATGCCGGGGAACTGGGCTGGGAACTGCATATGCCCAACGCCGCCTGCCTCGACGTCTACAACGCGCTTTGGGCGGCAGGAGAGGCGTATGGCATCACCGACTACGGCAGCTTCGCCATGAACGTGATGCGAATGGAGAAGGGTTTCAAAGGCGCGGGCGAGTTGACCAACGAGGTTACTCTGGCCGAGGCCGACGTGCTGCGTTTTGCGCGCACCGACAAGGATTATCTGGGCAAGGACAAGACGCTCAACACCGACCTGCCCTGGATCTGTGCCTATCTTTCAATTGAACCGGATGGAGAGATTGATGGGCATGGCGGAGAGGCGGTGCTGCTGGACGGGCGCGTCGTCGGGTCCACGGCGTCGGTCGCTTATGGCCACACCGTCGGCAAGATTCTGGCCTTTGCATACCTCAAGCCCGAAGCGGCCAAGGCCGGGACACAGCTGGAGGTCGTGATCCATGGCCAACCCCGTGCCGCCCGTGTCCTGGACAAACCTGCTTACGATCCCGACAGTTTGCTGCCCCGCAGTGACGCCATACTGGAGACCGCTTGATGAGCCTGCCCGATACGATGAGAGCCATCGTCACAATGGGCCATGGTGGTCTGGAACAGATGGTGATGCAGGAAGACTGGCCGCGCCCCGAACCCGCGGCCGGTGAAGTTCTGATCAGGGTCGCAGCCTGCGGCCTGAACAATACCGACGTCAATACGCGGTCCGGCTGGTATTCCAAGACCGTCACGGATGCGACCACCGGCGGCGCATTCGAGGAAGTCGGTGAAGAAGACCCGACATGGGGCGGCAACCCGATCACCTTCCCGCGCATTCAGGGCGCAGATGTCTGCGGCCGTATCGTTGCCGTTGGCGAGGGCGTGGACAGCGCCCGTATCGGCGAGCGTGTCATCACGGATGGCTGGTTGCGAGATCCGGCTGATCCCGGCAACATGAACAAGACAGGGTATTTTGGTTCGGAACGCGATGGCGGGTTCGCTGAATACACCACGACTCTGGCGGTCAATGCGGTGCCGATCACTTCGGAACTGTCGGATGCCGAACTGGCCACGTTCTCCTGTTCTTACTCCACCGCCGAAGGGATGCTGTCCCGTGCCAACGTTACGGAAAAAGACACCGTTCTTGTACCCGGTGCCTCTGGCGGGGTGGGTGGTGCTTTGGTTCAATTGGCCAAACGCCGTGGCGCGCGTGTGATTGCGATGGCATCCGAATCCAAACACGCTGACGTCGCCGGTCTTGGCCCTGATGTGATATTGCCCCGCACACCTGAAGATCTGCGGTCGGCGCTGGGCGACGAGAAGATCACCGTGGTCGCCGATGTGGTAGGTGGCCCCTACTGGCCGAACCTGATCGACGTACTGGAGCGCGGCGGGCGCTACACCTGTTCGGGGGCCATTGCAGGTCCGATGGTCGAACTTGACCTGCGGACGTTCTATCTGCGCGATCTGACCTTCACCGGTTCGACCGTGATCGGACCCGAGGTCATGAAGAACCTCGTGGCATATATTGAAGCCGGTGAAATCAAGCCGGCTCTGGCCGCGACCTATCCTTTGGAGGAGTTGCGGGAAGCGCAAGCGGCGTTCATCGCCAAACAGCATACCGGCAATATCGTGGTGGTGCCATGACGCTGGATGATGTTCTCGAGGCGGCCCGCCAATTGCATCAGGCGCATCCTGACCTTGCCGCGTTTGCATCATGGCCGGACGATCTGACACCGACGGGTTTGCAGCCTGCTCACATTCCGGCGACCAATCTGGTGGGCGATTTTGGCCTTGATGGCGTGGCGCCAACCCGTGATCTGGTCGCGGCGATCAAGGCCAGCGCGCATCTGGCGCAATGGAAACACACATATACCGAAGAGGAAGTCGGTGCGGATTTCCTGAATCGGTACGGGTATTACGAACTGTTCGGACCGACCGGGCATTTCCACTCGACCCAATTGCGCGGCTACGTGGGATATTGGGGCGCGGGTCTGGACTATGACTGGCACAGCCATCAGGCGGAAGAGCTGTATCTGACCCTTGCGGGCGGAGCGGTTTTTCGCAGCAACGAGGATGAAACCTTCGTCGGCCCGAACCAGACACGACAGCACAAAAGCTGGCAAAGCCACGCCATGATAACGACGGACCAACCGATCCTGACCTTTGTCCTGTGGCGAGGCGAAGGGATGGGCGACCTGCCCAGAATGGACGCAGCATGAAAATCACCCGCATCCGAATTTACCAGACCGGGCTTCCCTATGTCGGCGGTACCTATGCCTGGGGTGCGGGAAACGCAATTGAAACGGCCATCGCATCGGTGGTGGTAATCGACACTGACGCGGGTTTGCAGGGCTGCGGTGAGTTCACGCCCTGTGGCGAAAACTACATGGTGGCCCATTCCGAAGGTGTGACTGCGCTGGCGCGTCTTGTCGCCGGCAAACTGCTGGGCGAGGATCCGCGTCAGGTGGGGCGGATCGAGCACCTGATGGACCATCTGGTACAGGGGCATGGCTATGCCAAGGCTCCGTTCGATGCGGCATGCTGGGATATCCTGGGTCAGGCGTGTGATCAGCCGGTCTGGATGCTGTTGGGCGGCAAGTTGACGGATGGCGCGCCAATGTACCGGGTCGCTCCGCAGAAAGCGGTCGAGGAAACCGTGGCCGAGATGGACCGGTACCGGGAACAGGGTTATCGGCAGTTTCAGATCAAAGTGGGCAGCGACTGGGCCAATGACATTGACCGGATACGCACCACTGTACCGTTGCTGAAACCCGGCGAGAAAGCCATGGCCGATGCCAATCAGGGCTGGCGCGTGGACGATGCGATCCGCGTTGCACGCGAGACCCGGGATCTGGATTTCATTCTCGAACAACCTTGCCGCACGTATGAGGAATGCCAGCAAGTGCGCCGGATTGCCGAGCAGCCACTGAAGCTGGATGAATGCGTGACCGGGATCCATATGGCGCAGCGTATCGTCGCAGACCGGGGGGCAGAGATTTGTTGTCTCAAGATCTCGAACCTTGGCGGAATCAGCAAAGCCCGGCGGGTACGGGATTACCTGATCGACAACCGCATCCCTGTGGTCAGCGAAGACACCTGGGGAGGAGAGATCACGTCTTCGGTTGTCGCCCATTTTGCGGCGTCGACCCCGCCTGAATACCTGCAGAACACCACGGATCTGATGAACTACAACACGCGATCTACGGGCGTCGGCGGTCCTGTCGTTAAAGACGGAAAGCTTTATGCAAACAATACGCCGGGATTGGGTGTAACCCCCGATTTTGAAAGCCTCGGCGCACCCGTGGCGGAGTATGGTCTATGAAGATTGAAACCATTACCGTTTTTCAGGTCGATTTGCCGCTCGAGCATCCCTATTGGCTTTCCGGGGGACGCCTGAAGTTCGAAACGCTTGATGCGACGCTGGTCAAGCTCGAAACCGATACCGGTCTGGTCGGCTGGGGCGAGGGCACGCCCTGGGGGCACACCTATGTACCCGCGCACGGGCCGGGCATCCGGGCCGGGATCGAAACGATGGCCCCCTTCATCCTGGGCCTTGATCCGCGTCGCGTGCTGGACGTGGAACGGGCCATGGATCTAGCCTTGCCCGGACATCTCTATGCTAAAAGCCCCATAGACATGGCCTGCTGGGATATTGCCGGTCAGGCGGCGGGCTTGCCGATTGCCGATCTGATGGGCGGCGGATCGCGGACACCGCGCCCGATTGCGTCCTCGGTCGGGGCAAAAACCGTCGAGGAAACACGCGAGGTCATGGAGCGGTATCGCAAGCGCGGCTATGTCGCGCATTCGGTGAAGATCGGCGGTGATGTCGAGCGGGACATTGCCCGTGTGCGGGATGTGGAAAGCATCCGGCAGCCCGGAGAGATTGTTCTGTATGATGTCAACCGTGGCTGGACGCGGCAGCAGGCCTTGCGGGTGATGAGCACCTGCGAAGACCTGAACGTGATGTTCGAGCAACCCTGCGAAACACTGGATGATATCGCGGCGATCTCGGGGCTTCATGCGTCCCCTGTGTCTGTGGACGAGTCCCTTGTGACCTTGCAGGATGCCGTCCGGATTGCCCACGATGGTCTGGCCCAGATATTCGGGATCAAGCTGAATCGCGTGGGCGGTTTGACCAAGGCCGCGCGGATGCGCGATATCGCGCTGGCCCATGGAATAGACATGTTCGTGATGGCCACCGGTGGAACGGTTCTGGCCGATACCGAAGCGCTGCATCTGGCCGCCACGATCCCGGATGACCATTGCCACGCGGTTTGGGCCTGTCAGGACATGATCACGGTTGATGTTGCAGGTGGTCGAGGGCCCCGCAACGTCGATGGCCATCTGCATCTGCCCGAAGCGCCGGGGCTGGGCGTGCATCCGGACGAAGCCGCATTGGGTGATCCAGTAGGAGAATATGCTTGAGAATTGACAAGATAACACTCTGGTCCGTCGATCTGACCAGCCATGAAACCTATCACATGGCTGGCGGCAAGACCTGCGCGACCGTGACGTCTCATATCCTGCGCCTTGAGACGGATACAGGTCTGACAGGTTGGGGCGAGGTCTGCCCGATCCCGCATTATCTGCCCGCCTATGCAAGTGGAGTACCGGGGGCCATCGCTGAAATGGGTCCCGAGATTCTCGGGACTTCACCAATTGGGGTCGACGCACCGATGCGAAAGCTGGACGGGTTTCTGCAAGGCCACAGCTACGCGAAATCGATCGTCGACATTGCGCTGTGGGATCTGTTCGGTCGCGCGGCGGGGGTGCCGGTTTACGCGTTGCTGGGCGGGCGGACACGGGCGGATATGCCGCTTTATCATTCGATCACATGTATCGCGCCGGACGAAATGGCGCGCATCGCCAAGGCAGCCTTCCAGACGGGCATTCGGCAATTCCAGGTCAAGCTGGGTGTCGAGGGTGATTGGCAAGCCGATGCCGAGCGGCTGATCAAAGTGCGCGAAGCCGTCGGAACCGGACCGCTCGTGTATGGCGACTGGAACTGCGGCGCATCGCGCCTTCAGGCAACGCGAACCGGGCGCGCGGTGGCGCATCTGGATGTGATGCTGGAACAGCCCTGTAAAACACTGGAAGACTGCGCCGCTGTTCGTCAGTCGACGGGTTTGCCTATGAAGATCGACGAAAACGCCTTTGATCTTGCATCGCTGATGCGGGCGCATGAGTTGGGATGCATGGACGCGGTGGCGCTGAAATTGTCGAAGTTCGGCGGTCTTTCGGCAATGCGCCGCGCACGCGATCTGACCGTGCAGCTGGGTGCCGAGATTTGTGCAGAATGCACCTGGGGATCGGATATCGTAACGGCGGCTTCGCTGCATTTTGCGGCTTCGACCCCGCATGGATCGCTGATGAACACTTGCGACTTGTCCTCTTACGTTGCCCCGCGCCTGTGTCCTGACGCACCAAACCGTGAAAACGGCCGGATTGCACCGCCCGAAGGCCCGGGTTTAGGTGTGACACCTGACCTCGAAATTCTTGGCGCCCCGATTTTGGAGATTGATTGAGATGCTGAAGATCCAGACACAGTCCGAGTGGATAGCACGCGCAAAAGAGGTTCTGCCAGCTGGCGGTTTCGGCAACTTCGATCCGGGCATCATCATCGCCCGTGGCGAGGGCTGCCATGTCTGGGACGAGGACGGGAAGGAATATATCGACTATCTGATCGGGTCCGGCCCGATGCTGCTGGGCCATGGCCACCCCGAGGTGATGGAAGCGGTGCTGGAGCAACTGCCCAAAGGAATGACCTTCTTCGCCAACAACAGCAAGGGCATCGAACTGGCCGAGGCCATCATCGAAGCCGTCCCCTGTTGCGAGCAGGTGCGTTTCGTTGCCTCTGGGGGCGAAGCAGACATGTACGCCATGCGGCTGGCGCGTGCCTATACCGGACGCGACAAGATCCTCAAGTTCGAAGGGGGGTATCACGGAATGAGCGCCGAGGCGCAGATGAGCCTGGCCCCCAGCCGCCGGGTCAATTTCCCGCAGGCCGTTCCCGACAGCGCCGGTATCCCCCAAAGCGTGGCCGAGCAGATGCTGATCGCGCCTTTCAATGATCTTGACGCGGTGGCGGCGCTGCTGGACGAACATGATGATGTCGCTGCGATCATGGTCGAACCCTTGCAGCGGATCATCCCGCCCGAGCCGGGGTTTTTGCAGGGCTTGCGGACCTTGTGCGACAAATTTGGTGTTCTGCTTATTTTTGATGAGATCGTCACCGGGTTCCGTCTGGCTTACGGCGGCGCACAAGAGCGATATGGCGTGACCCCGGATATCTGTACGCTTGGCAAGATCACCGGTGGTGGTTTCCCTCTGGCGGCATTGGGTGCCAGCACCGAGATCATGAAGCATTTCGACAAATCGAAAGTCGGAGAACAGGGCTGGCTGATGCAGTTGGGCACTTTGTCCGGCAACCCCATAGCCTCAGCGGCGGGGCTGAAGACGATGGAGGTTTTGCGGCGCGACGGCACCTATGAACACCTGCGCTCGATTGGGAAGCAGTTGCAGCAGATGCAATCGGACGCTTTGAATGAGGCGGGCATCGCCCATCGCATCTGCGGTGACGAGACCTTGTTCGACATTTATTTCACCAAGGCCGAATGTCGGGATTATCGCAGCGCAAACCATGATGATCCGCAGCGCAATGCCACTTACAATGCAACGTTGCGGGCGCATGGGGTCTTCAAGGCTCCGGGCAAACTGTACCCGTCGCTGGCGGTTACCGAAGCGGATCTGGAACAGACCAGAGAGGCCGTTCGTCACGCCGTTGACGCGATTTCCTGAACGCGGGTCTGGCACAACGCAATCTGGCACAACGTAAACGGGTCGCTGTTGAACTCAACAGCGACCCGCTACCTTTGGAAGCCGGGGGTCAGCCTCGCCCCCTCGAATACTGATTAAAACACCGGCAATCTGAAAACTTTTCGATACTTTCGAGACTGACCCGACTTCCTCTTCGGTATGTCACAGTAATGCCTGATCGCGCCGCCTGCTACAGTGATCAAGTTCACACTAAACAAATTTATTTTGAATTTTTCCAATCGAATAGATCAGGTCCCGCCTGTTCAAGCAGTTCAGCCGCCATCGCGCGGGCCATCTCAGGCCCATCCTCGACGGGGCCGGTCATATCCCTGCTGGCGGTTTCCGTTCCGTCCGGGCGCAGCACTTCGCCCCGCAACCTTAGGGTGTCGCCGTCAAGTTCGGCAAGGCCGGCGATCGGGGTTTCGCAGGACCCGTCCAGCGCGTCCAGCAATGTGCGTTCAGCCGCCAGACGCCATCCCGTTTCCGTGTGATGAATCGCGTCCAGCATTTCGGCCGCGCGCATGTCGTCGCTGCGCCGTTCGATGCCGATGGTGCCCTGCGCGATCGCCGGCAGCATGTCGTCAGGGGAAATGGCGCTGGCCGGAACCTCATCCATTCCCAAACGGCGAATGCCTGCCATTGCGAGAAACGTGCAATCGGCAACCCCGTCTTCAAGCTTTTTCAGCCGTGTCTGCACGTTTCCGCGAAACTCGACCACTTTCAGATCCGGCCTCCGGTTCAGCAGCTGCGCCCGCCGCCGCAAGGACGAGGTGCCCACAACGGCGCCTTCGGGCAGATCGTGAATCGAGCCCAATCGCGGAGATATGAAGGCGTCGCGCACATCCTCGCGCGGCAGGAACGTATCAAGGATCAGCCCTTCGGGTTGTTCAACGGGCATGTCCTTTGTTGAATGCACGGCGATGTCGATTTCGGCGCGTAGCATCGCCTCTTCGATTTCCTTGGTGAACAGGCCCTTGTTGCCGATTTCCTTCAGCGGTCGATCCGCGTCGATCATGGCGCGATTGTCACCGGTCGTCTTGATCACCACGATTTCGAACGCATCCTGTGGCAGATCAAAGGCATCGCTCAGGCGTTCGCGCGTTTCATAGGCCTGAGCCAGAGCCAGCGGCGAGCCACGAGTGCCGATTCTGAGGGGCGATGCGGGGGTGGGCAGGGTCAAAGTCATGTGCACAGCTTTAGTCGCGTCACATTGCCCTGACAATGGGGGCTGAGCTTGACAAATTGCCGCCGAAGGACGACCCGTTGCCAAAACCTGAATGCTGGGGACAAACATGGCCGAGACAAAAAAGCTGCTGAGGGCGCTGGCGGGCGAAGTACAGGATGTGCCGCCGATCTGGATGATGCGTCAGGCGGGTCGGTATTTGCCGGAATACCGGGCCACACGTGCTCAGGCCGGGGATTTCCTGTCACTGTGCTACAATCCTGAACTGGCAGCAGAAGTTACCTTGCAGCCAATTCGGCGATATGGGTTCGATGCGGCGATCCTGTTTGCCGACATCCTTCTGGTGCCACAGGCGCTGGGGGCTAACCTTTGGTTCGTGACCGGTGAAGGCCCGCGTTTGTCCACAATCACGCAGCAGGCCGAGTTTGATGCGTTGAAACCTGTTGACGCAATTCACGAGACATTGTCCCCGGTTTACGAGACGGTGCGCATTCTTTCGCGGGAATTGCCGTCGGAAACCACCTTGATCGGATTCGCAGGTGCGCCGTGGACTGTGGCCACTTACATGATTGCAGGGCGCGGCACGCCGGATCAGGGTCCCGCGCATGCGTTGCGCGAAGGTGATAACGCTTTGTTCGAGGCGCTGTTGGACCGCATCACCGCGGCAACGATTGAATATCTGTCCGCTCAGATCGACGCCGGTGCCGAGGTGGTCAAGATATTTGACAGTTGGGCGGGGTCTTTGAAGGGCGAAGCTTTCCGCAAATACGCGGTCGAGCCGTGCCGGGTGATCACGCAGGTCATCAAGGAACGTCACCCCGGTATCCCCGTGATTGGATTTCCGCGGGAAGCAGGCGACGGGTATATCGGGTTTGCAAGGTCGACCGGCGTGGATTGCGTGGCGCTGGACAATTCCGTGTCGCCCGAATGGGCGGCTGAGAACGTGCAGATTGATGGCTGTGTACAAGGCAATCTGGCGTCGTCGCACATGGTTACCGGCGGGCAGGCGCTGGTGGATGAGACCCGGCGCATCGTTGAGGCGTTTTCCACGGGGCCGCATATTTTCAACCTCGGCCATGGGATCACTCCGGATGCCGACCCGGACAACGTTCAGCTGATGATCGACACGGTGCGCGGCGGGTAGAACGCGTGGGAGGGGGCCAGCCCCCTCTTGGCCGCTGGCCAATTCACCCCCGGGATATTTCTGGCCAGATGAAGAGTGTGTCAGGCGCTTTCCGGGGCTTGGAGTTCGTTCAGGATCTCGGCGGTGTGTTGTCCGCGCGCCGGGCTGGGCTTTGGTTGCCACTGGTGTGTGGAAAAGCGTGGGGCGGCGGTGGCCTGTAGGGTGCCGTCAGTCTGGCGCCAGGATTGACGGGCTGCATTCATCGGGTGGGCTGCGGCCTCGTCGGGGCTGAGTACCGGTGCGACGCAGGCGTCTGAACCGTCGAACAGTTTGGCCCAATGGTCGCGCGGCCTGGACGAGAAGATTTTGGCCAGGCGCCGGGTCAGGTCGGGCCAGAGCTTGCGGGTGTATTGTTGTTGGAACGCCGGGTCCCGGGACAGGCCCAGGATTTCAAGAAATCGGGCGTAGAATTTTGGTTCAAGGCATTGGACCGAAACAAATCCGCCGTCCGCGCAGGTGTAGGTTCGGCTCCAATGCGGACCGTCCAACAGGCTTTGGCCGCGGGTTTCAGACAGGTTTCCGGTTTGGCGCATGGTCATCAGAAGGTTCATCATATGGGCCGAGCCGTCGTAGATAGCGGCGTCGACCACGGTGCCTTTCCCGGTTCTTTGTGCGTTGATCAAACCTGCCAGGATGCCCGTGACAAGGTACATGGCGCCTCCGCCGATATCGCCGACCAGGGTTGCAGGGGTTTGAGGCGGCTGATCCGGGAGAGAGGCGTACCAGAGCGCACCGGACAAGGCGATGTAGTTCAGGTCATGCCCAGCCGTTTCGGCCAGCGGGCCATCCTGCCCCCAGCCTGTCATGCGGCCATATATCAGCTTTGGGTTGCGGGTCAGGCAAAGATCCGGGCCAAGTCCCAGCTTCTCCATCACGCCGGGGCGAAAGCCTTCGATCAGTGCGTCCGCCGTGTCAATCAGGCGGCGGGCGGTCGCCAGATCTTCGGGATCCTTCAGATCAAGCGCGATCGATCGTTTGCCGCGGTCCAGAAGCGAGCTGTCCGGCATGCCCGGTGTTACTGCCTGGCCTTTGCGGTGGATCGTGATGACGTCGGCGCCCAGATCGGCTAGCTGCATGGCGGCAAACGGGCCGGGGCCCAGCCCTTCGATTTCGACTATGCGTATTCCATGCAGCATCGGCGCCCTCCGTTTTGGCAGAGTTTGCGGGTGGGTTGACGGATTGCAAGTTGGAATTGAGCATGGTTCTGACAACCATTACAGAATGCGCAGCACGTTGTGCGAAATTGACCTGTTACAGGCTGGTTCCGCGCGATAGGGTCTCGGTCGGAACGGGGAACGGATATGACGACCATTTTGTCCATCAAAAACCTTCGCAAGTCTTACGCGGATGGGTTCGAGGCGCTGAAAGGTGTGTCTCTGGATATTGAAGAGGGTGAGATACTTGCGCTTCTGGGACCAAATGGCGCCGGAAAGACAACCCTGATTTCGACGATTTGTGGAATTACGACTCCGACCTCGGGGGTGGTCACGGTTGGCGGGCATGACACACAGTCCGATTATCGCGCAGCGCGCAGGATGATAGGGCTTGTGCCGCAAGAGATCGCGTTGGAACCGTTTGAAAAGGTCTGGAACACGGTCCGGTTGTCGCGTGGGCTGTTCGGGCTTGGCAAGGACAACGCGCGGATCGAAGAGATTCTGCGCAAGCTGTCCCTGTGGGGCAAGCGCAACAACGCGATCAAGGAATTGTCCGGCGGCATGAAGCGGAGGGTGCTGATCGCCAAGGCCCTGGCCCATGAACCCCGGGTGCTTTTTCTGGACGAGCCGACTGCCGGAGTGGATGTCGAGTTGCGCAAGGACATGTGGGAGCTTGTGGCGGAACTGAAACGGGACGGTGTCACCATCATTCTGACCACACATTATATTGAAGAAGCAGAAGCGATTGCGGATCGTGTCGGCGTCATCGACAAGGGTGAGCTTTTGCTGGTGCAGGACAAAGACACACTCATGTCGCAGATGGGAAAAAAGCAGATCGAAGTCATGCTGACCGAACCCATCGACCGAATTCCCGATAGTCTGGTCAGCCACAATCTGGCTCTCAACGGCGCGGGTGATTGTCTGATCTATACCTACGATACCCATGCGGATCGTACCGGCATAACGACCTTGCTGAATGACGTGTCCGAGGCCGGGTTGGTGTTGCGCGACGTGCAGACCAGGCAATCAAGCCTGGAAGAGATCTTTGTCAATCTGGTATCTGGAGAGGCCGCATGAACTGGACCGCGATCGCTGCCATCTACCGGTTCGAAATGGCCCGTTTCTTTCGCACTCTGGCACAGAGCTTTCTGTCGCCGGTTCTGTCGACGTCGCTTTATTTTGTGGTTTTTGGCACCGCCATCGGCAGCCGTATCCAAGAGGTCGAAGGCGTTTCATACGGTGCGTTCATCGTGCCGGGGCTGATCATGTTGTCGGTGGTGATGCTGTCGATTTCGAACGCGTCGTTCGGAATTTACTTCCCCAAGTTTCTGGGCACCATCTACGAGCTGTTGTCCGCTCCGGTCAATTTCATCGAGATCGTGATCGGATATGTCGGAGCCGCCGCAACCAAGGCGTTGTTCGTGGGGTTGGTGATATTGGTCACTGCGACGTTTTTCGTCGATATTCGGATCGAGCATCCGTTGGCCATGGCAGCGTTTCTGATCCTGTCCTGTCTCAGCTTTTCGTTGCTGGGATTCATCATCGGCATCTGGGCCAGCAACTTCGAGCAGATGTCGCTGGTGCCGCAGTTGGTGGTGACGCCACTGATCTTTCTGGGGGGCACGTTTTATTCGATCTCGATGCTGCCGCCATTGTGGCAGACCATCACGCTGTTCAATCCCGTGGTCTATCTGATTTCGGGTTTCCGCTGGTCCTTTTACGGGCTGGCAGATGTGCCGATCGTTTTCAGCCTTCTTGCCATTGTCGCGTTTACAGCTCTGTGCTTGGCGGTTATCGGCTGGATATTCAAAACCGGCTGGCGCATTCGCAGCTGACCCTCGCCAAGGCGTTGCATTTTTGCCCATCGGGTGTGTGAATTTGGTTCACGTCGCGTTTAACGCCGGCAGAGTCCCTTGTTTACGGGTTGGGGGCACTCTACATCGGCACCCATGAAGCTCAGCCTGCCGTTCGTAAAAAAGCACCCTTGCGTGGCCGTTGTCCGTTTGTCCGGTTCCATTGGAATGGCGGGGCGTGGGGCGTTGAACGACACAACCCTGGCCCCGGTTCTCGACAAGGCGTTTCGAAAGGGGAAACCTGCGGCTGTCGCGCTCGAGATCAACTCTCCGGGCGGGTCGCCTGTACAAAGCTCTTTGATTGGCGCCCGAATTCGGCGCTTGTCGGAAGAGCTGGACGTGCCCGTGATCGGGTTTGTCGAAGATGTTGCGGCATCCGGAGGATATTGGCTGGCGGCTGCCGCGGATGAGATCTGGGCCGACGACAGTTCGGTTCTTGGCTCGATCGGAGTCATTTCGGCAGGTTTTGGCGCACATGTCTTTCTGGCGCGGCAGGGGTTCGAGCGGCGCGTCCATACGGCGGGCAAATCGAAATCGATGCTGGATCCCTTTTCGCCGGAAAAGAAAGAGGATGTGGCGCGCTTGCAAAAGCTGCTGGGCGACATCCACGAAAACTTCATCGCGCATGTCAAAGCCCGCCGGGGTGACAAGCTGGATCACAGTGCCGATCTGTTCACGGGTGAAGTCTGGCTGGCGCGTCGTGCGCATGAACTGGGTTTGATCGATGGTATCGCCCATCTGAAACCCAAAATGCAGGAACGCTTTGGCGACAAGGTCAAGTTCCGCCGTTATGGCGTTCGCAAACCGATCTGGTCGCGGTTCGGGGCCAACCTGGCACAGGATGCCATTGCCGGGTTAGAGGAGCGTGCGGCCTACGCGCGTTTTGGTTTGTGACGTGATCATCAAGGCTGTCACACTTTTTCTGATCGGCATGGGTGTCCTGGCGATGTTCGGCAAACTGCGCTTTCCGGGGCAGAAGAAACTGAGTTCCGCCAAGTGTCCGCGCTGCGGACGGTTTCGCATAGGCAAAGGCCCCTGCGCCTGCGAAAAAGGAGGCCGGACTTGATTACCACATGGCTGTTGTCCGGTCTGGGTCTGTTGATTCTGCTGCTTGCAGGCGACGCCCTTGTGCGTGGTGCCGTGAACCTGAGCCTGCGCCTGGGCGTTCCTGCGTTGATCGTCAGCCTGACGATTGTGGCATTCGGAACGTCCGCGCCTGAGCTTTTGATTGCCATCAGCGCTTTGAAAGAGAACGCCCCCGGTATCGCACTGGGCAATGTGGTCGGATCAAACACGGCCAACATCCTGTTGGTTCTTGGACTGCCCGCATTGCTGGCAACGCTTCACACAAGTGAATGTGACAGCCGCCGGAACTATGTCTTCATGCTGATGGCGACGGTTCTGTTCATTGGTTTGGCATTCTTGGGAACGTTCACGTTCTTCAGCGGCCTGATCTTGCTGGCGGCGTTGGGTCTTGTTCTTCTGAACGCCTTCCGCGAGGCAAAGGCCCATCGCAAAGCCTGCGGTGAAGCCTGTGTGGACGAAGAGCTTGAGGGGCTGGAAGAAGCTGATCCTGACATGCCTTATTGGAAGGTGTCGGTGTATCTGATCCTCGGGCTGATTGGTCTGCCAATGGGTGCGCATCTTTTGGTAGATAACGCAACGATCATCGCGCGGACCTACGGGGTCAGTGAGACGGTCATTGGTTTGACGTTGATCGCAGTTGGAACGTCTTTGCCCGAATTGGCGACAACAGTTATGGCCGCTTTGCGCAGACAGGCCGACGTTGCGCTGGGTAACGTGATCGGTTCGAACATGTTCAACCTTTTGGCCATCATCGGGATCGCAACCTGGTTTGGTCGTATCCCGGTTGATCCCGAGTTCCTGCAATTCGATCTTTGGGTCATGCTGGGCGCATCGCTGCTGCTGATACCGTTTGTATTCCTCAAACGCGACATCTCGCGCGTCTGGGGGTTGGTGTTGACTTTCCTTTATGTGCTTTATGTCATCGTACTGCTGGTGTGATCTGACCAAACGAGGTGAAGCATGACCCGAGCCCTAGTCACCGGCGCCGGTATTCGTCTGGGCCGGGCCATGGCACTGTATCTGGCAGATCGAGGTTTCGATGTGGCCGTGCATTACGCCTCATCCGAAGGTCCGGCGCAGGAGACGGCGGCAGAGGTACAGGCCCTGGGCCGAAAATCCGTGACCCTGAAGGCCGATCTGCTGGACGAAGCTCAGGTTCAGGCGCTGCTGCCCAAAGCGGCCGAGGCGCTGGGCGGGCCGATCACGTGTCTGGTGAACAACGCATCGATCTTTGAATACGACAACATCCGCACGGCAACCCGGCAAAGCTGGGATCGACATCTCGACAGCAACCTGCGCGCGCCCTTTGTGCTGACGCAGGCCATGGCAGGTCAGGGGCTGAGCGCCGGAACAGATGAAAATGGCGAACCGCTTGCAACCGGCCTTATCGTCAACATGGTGGACATGCGCGTGCGTAAACTGACGCCCGAGTTCATGTCATACACCATTGCAAAAATGGGCTTGTGGGCACTGACCCGAACGGCGGCGCAGGCATTGTCTCCGACGATCCGTGTCAACGCGATCGGGCCGGGCCCGACGATGCAAGGCCACCGCCAAAGCCAAGAGCATTTCCAGGCACAGCGTTCAAATACCGTTCTGGAGCGGGGATCCAACCCGTCTGACATAACCGCAGCACTTGGGTATTTTCTGGACGCACACGCGGTCACCGGACAGCTTTTATGCGTGGACGGTGGTCAGCATCTGGGTTGGAAAACTCCGGATGTTCTGGGTGTAGAATAGGTAATTCTGCTGCAAGTTTTGCACCGCTCTCAATTGTGTTACACGCGCGTTACAAAAATGTCTTTTTTTTCATACACTTGCTAAGTATGCAAAAAAATAATGTTTAAAAACAACAACTTGATAAGTTGCCTATTTTTTGTGCAAGTAAAGGAAAAGGCAAGGAAACAAGGGGATTTCCGATCTTCCGGAATTTTATCTTCACACTTATCCACAGAAACCGTGGATTTGTTTTCTCTTGATCTGAAAGGCGTGAGATTGCAGCCATTGCCAGAGAATCATATCTCAGGGTCATGACCACCGACGGCGAATCATCCCCTACCGGCTATGCCTGCATTCAGCGCTATGTAAAAACGCTGGACAGTTCTCCGGGCGTTTACCGCATGCTCGATGCAGACAGCCGGGTTCTGTATGTCGGCAAAGCCCGAAATCTCAGGGCACGGGTGTCGAATTACACACGGCCGGGTCATTCGGGGCGGATCGAAAAGATGATCGCCGCGACGGCCTCGATGATGTTCCTGACGACGCGAACCGAGACCGAGGCCCTGCTGCTGGAGCAGAACCTGATCAAGCAGCTGAAACCCAAGTACAATGTATTGTTGCGGGATGACAAAAGCTTTCCGAACATCCTGGTCGCCAAGGATCATGACTTTCCGCAGATCAAGAAACACCGCGGGGCGAAGAAGGAAAAAGGCGCCTATTTCGGCCCCTTCGCCAGTGCCGGTGCGGTAAACCGGACGCTGAACCAGTTGCAAAAAGCGTTCCTGCTGCGCAACTGCTCGGATTCGATGTTCGACAGCCGAACGCGGCCTTGCCTTCTGTATCAGATCAAACGGTGTTCCGGGCCGTGTGTCGGCCTGATCTCGGAGCAGGATTACCGTGAAAGCGTGAAGGACGCTGAACGCTTTCTGTCGGGCCGCTCGACCAAGGTGCAGGAGGAACTGGCCGAGCAGATGATGGCCGCATCCGAGGCGATGGAGTTCGAACGCGCCGCCGGTCTGCGTGACCGCATCCGGGCTCTGACGCAGGTGCAGACCTCTCAGGGCATCAATCCGCGCGGTGTGGCCGAGGCGGACGTGATCGGCCTGTATATGGACAGCGGTCAGGCCTGCGTGCAGGTGTTTTTCATCCGTGCGAACCAGAACTGGGGCAACAAGGATTTCTATCCCCGCGTCGGCCCGGATGTTTCACCAGCCGAGGTGATGGAGGCCTTTCTGGGCCAGTTCTATGACAACAAGGAGCCGCCGCGTCAGCTGATCCTGTCGGACGGAATCGAAAACGTGGATCTGATGCAGGACGCGCTGTCTGAGAAAGCCGGGCGCAAGGTCGAAATCCTTGTGCCGCAGCGTGGCGAAAAACAGGAACTTGTTGCCGGTGCCTTGCGCAACGCGCGCGAGGCTTTGGCCCGCCGCATGTCGGAAAGTGCCACGCAGGCCAAGTTGCTGCGCGGGCTGGCCGAGGCGTTCGATCTGGATGGTCCGCCGGGACGGATCGAAGTCTATGACAACTCTCATATTCAAGGCACCAATGCTGTCGGCGGCATGATCGTGGCCGGCCCCGAGGGGTTCATGAAGAACGCTTACCGCAAGTTCAACATTCGCGGTGATGACCTGACACCGGGTGACGACTTCGGCATGATGAAAGAGGTACTGAACCGCCGCTTCACCAGACTGCAAAAGGAAGACCCGGACCGTGACAAAGGGCTGTGGCCCGATCTGTTGCTGATTGATGGCGGCGCAGGGCAGGTAAGCGCGGTGCATCAGATCATGGTCGAACATGGGGTCGAAGACATTCCCATGGTCGGCGTCGCCAAGGGGGTCGACCGCGACCACGGCAAGGAAGAGTTTCACCGGATCGGCCAGCGCCCCTTTGCGCTGAAACGCAACGACCCTGTGTTGTATTTCATTCAACGCCTCAGAGACGAAGCGCACCGGTTCGCCATCGGCACCCATCGTGCGAAACGCGCCAAGGCCGTGGGTGCAACGCCGTTGGATGAAATCCCAGGGGTAGGGGCTGCGCGCAAACGTGCTCTGTTGACCCATTTCGGCAGCGCCAAAGCCGTCAGCCGGGCCAATCTGGCCGATCTGAAAGCGGTCGAAGGGATTTCGGCCGGGTTGGCGCAGAAGGTTTACGATTTCTTCCACGACAAGGGCTAGGCTTGCCGGCCCCGCCACAGGATATATAGGCCCGACGCGACGATCAGCGCGCTGCCGATCCACATGTTGGGATCCAGCCTCTCGCCAAACATGGCTACGCCAAGCCCGATGCCGAACAACAGCCGGGTGTATCTGAACGGGGTCACGGCGGACACTTCGCCGGTGCGCATCGCCTTCATCAGCGACGCATAGGCCATTACGCCCATCAGCACCGCTCCGATCAGATGCAGGCTGGTGTGAAGGCCAACCGGTGCAATCGGCGCGCCCTCCCAAAACCGATAGGCCACGCCGGCCACGATGATGCTGAGGAAGCCGTAGAACCCCAGGACTTCGGTTCCAAGCGTGGCAGGTGCTGCGCGGCTGGCCAGATCACGTCCGGCAAATCCCAGCATTCCCAGCACCGCCAGTATCGACAGCAACGAAAAGCTGTCTCCGGTTGGTTGCAGGATGACGACAACGCCGATCATGCCGACAAAGATAGCGCTCCAACGCCGCCAACCGACTGTCTCGCCAAAGAACAACGCGGCGCCTGCAACAACGACCAGAGGCGTGGCTTGCAGGATCACCGTGGCCGAGGACAACGGCGTCAGTGCGATGGCCAGAACATAGAACAACCGACCAAAGACCTCGAACAGCACCCGAATTTTCATCGGGCGGGACAGAACGTCAGGTTGCAACAGCCGCTGCCCACGGGCCCGGGCCACCGCAGCGAAAATCACCGACCCGCCCGCGCCGAAAAGGACCAGGACCTGCCAGATCGGCAGCGCGGCTGAAGCTGCCTTCAGCATCGCATCCTCCAGCGCAAAACCGGCCATCGCGGCGACCATCCAGAGGCTGCCGATCATGTTTGACCGTGTGTCGGTTTGAATATGCGCTGTCATCTGGTTCTTTCCGGCTGGGCTTGCGCGGCAATCTGACCGCAAAGCCGGGAAAGGCCAAGAGGTACTGTTCTGAGACGTCGGGCCTGCGGCGCATTGACCAAGCGTTTGTGAGTGATGCAGTTTTTTGTCTGATTGGCTTTTCTGTCCCGGACCGGCGATATAGGGTCCAAGCCATGAAGTGGAATTTGCCTAATCTCCTGACCGTCCTGCGCCTGCTGGCCGCGCCCGGGCTGGCAGTCATGTTTCTGTATTTCACCCGTCCCTATGCGGACTGGTTTGCACTGATCCTGTTCCTGTCGGCGGCGATTACCGATTGGTTCGATGGGTATCTGGCCCGCGCGTGGAAGCAGGAGACCAAGATCGGAGCGATGCTGGATCCGATCGCCGACAAGGCCATGGTGGTGATCGCGCTTATGATCCTTGTGGGCTATTCGACCGAGCACTGGACGCCGTGGCTAGTCCTTCCCGCAACCGTGATCCTGTTTCGCGAAGTTTTTGTCTCGGGCCTGCGGGAATATCTGGGCGATGTGGCCGGAACGCTCAAAGTCACCAAACTGGCCAAATGGAAGACCACGGCCCAGATGGTCGCCATCGCGGTTCTGTTTTCGCAGGGTATCTTCGAGCACTATGCCGTGATGGCGAGTTTTGGCATGGATGCCGAGCTGGTCGAGCAGATCATTGCGGGTCAGGTCGACGACGTGAACCACCTGCGCCTGAATGTCGATGGCATGTATTGGGCGGGTCAGGTCGGGCTGTGGCTGTTGTGGATTGCGGCAACGCTTACATTGATCACCGGCTATGACTACCTACGTAAAGCCATGCCTCATCTGAAGGAGAGCTAACCGATGGATGTTCTGTATTTCGCCTGGGTGCGCGAACGCATCGGCTTGCCAAAGGAAAAGGTCGAAACGCAAGCGGCCACGGTCAGCGAATTGGTGACTGAACTGAGCGCTCGGGAAGAGCGCTATGCCGCGGCATTTTCCGATCTGTCCGCGCTGCGCGTTGCGTTGGATCAGGAGCTGTCGGATTTCGATGCGTCGCTGGCAGGTGTTCGGGAAGTTGCGTTTTTCCCACCGATGACGGGCGGTTGACCGATGCGGATCGCGGTTCAGGAAGAGGCATTTGATCTGGGGGCCGAGGCCAATGCCTTTGCCGCCGGGGATGATTCCAACGGCGCCATTGTCACCTTCACCGGCGTTGTGCGTGACCTGGCGAGCGGTGATCTGGATGTGATGGAGATCGAGCACTATCCCGGTATGACCGAACGCGCCCTGACCAAGATCGCCAAAGAGGCGCAGGCGCGTTGGGCATTGGGTGACGTGCTGGTCATACACCGTTTTGGACGCTTGGTTCCGGGGGATCGCATCATGATGGTGGCCACGGCGGCCCCGCATCGCAAGGACGCGTTCGAGGCGGCCGAATATCTGATGGATTACCTGAAATCCCGCGCACCGTTCTGGAAAAAGGAAATTACCCGTTCCGGCGCCGAATGGGTTGCGGCCAAAGATCAGGACGAAGACGCTCTGAGCCGCTGGTAGCGTCGCGCGCCCACAGCGGTGGTTCTGGAAACCGAGCGGTTTCAATTCTTCTCTGGACGCCGGATCACGAGCCTGCGCTAAATCTGCGCAAGTGGATCAGGAGGATGGCGGCATGCAAGACGGGCTGAGAAACAAGGGCCTAGCGACACGGGCAATCCATGCGGGCGAAGCCCCGGACCCGACCAGCGGTGCGTCTGCGCCGGCCCTGCATATGTCTTCGACATTCGTCACGGATCAGGTGGCGGGGTTTTCGGCCCACGATCTGGAGGAAGAAGCCCCTTATCTTTACGGGCGCTGGGCCAATCCCAACGTCAGGACGCTGGAAGCCAAGATCAGCATGTTGGAAGGCACCGAAGATTGCCTGTGTCTGGCGTCCGGTATGGCGGCGGCCACCGCCATCTTCCTGACGTTCCTGTCTGCCGGGGATCATTTGATCGTTTCCGACGTCTCTTACGCGGGCGTGGCAGAGCTGGCGCGGGACACGTTGCCGCGTTTGGGGATCCATGTCAGCACGGTCAACATGTCCGATCTTTCGGCGGTATCAGCAGCCATCAGGTCGAACACGCGTCTCATCCACACGGAAACACCCGTGAACCCGATCGGTCGTCTGACCGATCTGGCATCGGTTTCAGCAATTGCCAAAAGCGCGGGGGCGTTGCTGTCCTGCGATGCGACTTTTGCGTCTCCGCTTGGTCAGCCAAGCAAAGACCTGGGCGTTGATCTGATTATGCATTCGGTGACCAAGTATATCGGCGGGCACGGTGATGCCATCGGTGGTGCGGTGGCCGGGCGAAAGGACCTGATCGCGAAAATCCGCACCGAATCCGCGATCCACCACGGCAGCATCATGTCCCCCTTCAACGCGTGGATGATCGCGCGGGGCATGGCCACTCTACCACTGCGGATGACAGCGCATCAGGCGGGTGCCACCGTCGTTGCCGATTGGCTTGAGACGCGCGCGCGCGTGACCAGAGTGATCTATCCGGGGCTGAAGTCGCATCCCCAATACGAGCTGGCCCAACAACAGATGCGCAACACATCCGGAATGATCGCTTTTCAGGTGGGTGATCACGCAACAGGCGAGGCACTGGCCCAGCAGATGATCGATAAACTCCGGATCGTTCACTATGCCGTGTCGCTTGGCCACCATCGCAGTCTGATATTCTGGATGGGAACCGAGGCTTTGATGCAATCGTCCTTCCGATTGGAACGGGCGCAATTGGCAAGTTACCGGGATTACGCAGGCGACGGCGTGTTCAGGCTGTCGGTTGGTCTGGAAGACCCCGAAGACCTGATCGCAGATTTGGCGCAGGTCCTGTGAGCCGTCCGGGAAGGCGGTTTCTCAGTCGGCGTTGTTGATCCGACCGCGCATTTCCTCGGCCTCTTGCCGCGCGGCGCGCAGACCGTCCATGGCTGCGGCCAGCTCTGCCTCTGTCTGGGTCAGCTGATTGGTCAACTCGGCTTCACGTTGCTGAAGATAGGTTATGGCCTGATCGCGGGTTTCTTCCGCTTCGTGCAGTTCCTGGCTCATGCGATCCAGATCGGCAACGTCGCTTTGGCGGACGCGGGACAGGCGGTGTGCCAGCCAGTTGGCAAACCAGCCCATGCAGAAGGCCGCAAACAGAATGACGGCTGTGGCGATGATGAATTCGGTTCTGTTCAACTTACTGGTCCTCTGCGTCCGTGTCTGGTGCGGTCGATTCGGTCTGATCCGTTTCAGGCGCGTCAGCCTCAGCCCCAACCTCGGCCCCAACCTCGAGCGCTTCGAGGCCTGTTTCGGAGGTTTCGACAGGCTCGGGACGAATCAGCCGGAATTCGATCCGCCGGTTGGCTTCGCGGCCTTCCTCGGTGTCGTTGTCCGCGATGGGCTGTGTTTCACCGTATCCAACGGCAGTGTAGCTGCTGGTGGGAATGCGCCGCCCGCGCAGCTCGTTCAGAATCGATTGCGCCCGTGCCTGGCTGAGCTGCTGGTTCATCTCTTCGCGGCCCTGGCTGTCGGTATGGCCCTGGATCTCCAGCCGGATCGGCCCGCAGTCACGCAGGATGTCGGCGATCTGGTTCACCGTATCGCGCGAGTCGGATGCGACCGTCGCTGATCCGGGTTCGAACGCAATTTTGCTGACGGTCTGGATTTCGGCGATCTGCGCTTCGCAGACTTCAGGATCGGGCAGCGCGTCTTCGGGCTCTGGCGGAGGCTGATAGGTGATCGTCAGGGTGAATTCCTGCCCTTCGCCCAGCTTGTCCGACAACTGACCTGCGATACGGGCCTTGGCGTCCTCTTCATGGCTGAGGCCGGTCAGTTCGACCGAGCCTGGTGTTACGGTCAAGGCCCCGTTGTGAAGCTGGGCCAACGCCTCGAGGCCGGCCAGAACACGCACCGGCCAATCTGCCGGAAGCCCCGGCGCGATGCGGGTCGCGGTATAGACCTGATCCGAGCCGAAGGCCGCGCGGGCATAGCTGTCGACCATGTCCCGCAACGTTTCATCCCCCAGACGCCCTCGCAGTTGCACAAGCCCTTCGGGGCTGCGGGTCGCCGAGAACTCGACGGGTCCGGTCTGTTCGCTGGTTTCAGGTTCCGGCAGCACGGCATGCAGGGCAAAGACCTGAGGCAACGCTGTTTCAAGTTCACCTACAACCCGGTCGAACAAGGCTGGATCCGTGCCTTGCGCCGCAACCAGGGTGATGTCCGCATCCGACATCGTGACCGAGCCTTTGCCGATTCTGGCCAGTGCCTGAATGCTCTTCTCGGCGGCTTCGGGCCAGCGTGGTGAGGGCTCGCCCAGGCCGATGGTGCAGGAGTATGGCCCGGACAACCCGGCATCGCGCGCAGCGGTCACGATCCGGTCGCGTGCCTTTGCATCCTGTGCCGAACAGGCGTCAAATTGCCCACCGTCTTCGTTGATCAGAAAACGCAGCGTAAAGGGCGTTATGACGGGACGAGGCGCCGAGATCGCCAGCCCGATCCGCAGGCTGGGCGGCGCGGCGCGGGTCAGATCGCGTTCGAGACGTTGTTTTTCCTGTTGGCTGTCCGCAATGGCGGTGATTTTGACCAAATCGGCATTCGCGGAAATTTTGGCACGCGGCAGGCTGGCCAACGCCTCGATGGCATATGATATCGCGGCATCCCAACCGTCGGGCTTGGGGTAATTCGCCGTTTCCATCAGGTCCGAAACTGCGATGTTGGGGTCGAGGTTGCTCAGCCTTCTGATCAGGTCATCTCTGTCTTCGCTGGCGGGGATCAAGCCGATGATCGAGATGCCGTGATCATTGCGCAGAATTTCCGCTGAAAAGCGCGGCGGCGCCAGGGCAGAGGTTGCTTCGACCTCCATTTCATCGATTACGCGGGACGCATCGACCTCGGTTCCGGCTGCGGTCAGTGCGTTGAAACGTGTCGCCTCGTCCGGTGCAATCCCGGTCAGAACCACGCGCAAGCCGTCTGACTCGACCTCGGCCCAGTCGTGCCCTTTGAGGTCAAGCGCCCGGCGCACGGCGAACTCCGATGTCTCTTCGATCTTTGTGACGGCATAGCTGGCTGCCAAAAGCGACAGCCCGGCTGATACAAGAAAGATCAGGGAAACAACGATAAAATACGGCAGACGCATATTTGGGTTTGACACTCCTCAGGCGGTTGGGCCGATCTTTACAGGCCGCGTTCAGCAGGTGCAATCAGAGCAACAGGGCGACGCAGAGGAAGATCAGCGGAATCAAGCCAGTGTCGCGGTTGACCCTGAACAATTGCAACAGTCTGGCATTGTCTTCGATGTCCAGCGCGCGGAGTTGCCACATCATGTGCCAGCCCATTGCCCAAGGCCCACAGAGCGCAACACCCAATGCCAGCATCGAGGCATCCGGCACCCCTGCATCGACGATGGCCAGCCCCATCAGCGACACGGTCGCCACCAAAAAGTACTTCAGCCACCGCGCTGTATCAGCTCCGAACAGACGGGCGGTTGACTTGATGCCGATCAGTTCGTCATCCTCGGCATCCTGATGCGCATAGATGGTATCGTAGAACAGGGTCCACGCGATTCCAGACAGGTAAAGCGTCACCGCTGGCCATCCCACGGAACCGCTATGCGCCGCCCAGGCCAGTAGGGCGCCCCAGTTGAAGGCCAGCCCCAGAAACACCTGAGGCCACCAGGTAAACCGTTTGGCAAACGGATAGATCGTCACGGGCAGCAGGGACAGAACACCCATTGCGATCGCCGCCTGATTGAAGCTGAGAAGGATGCCAAGCGCCAGAATGCATTGCAGGACCATCCAGACCGCGGCCTGCCGGACACTGACCTGACCCGAAGGAATCGGGCGCGAGCGTGTGCGTTCGACCTGCCCGTCGAATTCCCGATCCGTAATGTCATTCCACGTGCAACCGGCGCCCCGCATCAGGAAGGCCCCAAATGCGCATCCCATGGCGATCCACAGATCTTCCCAACGCGGCTGCCCATCATGCAGGATCGCCAGAGCCAGCCCCCACCAACAGGGAATCAGCAGCAGCCATGTCCCGATGGGTCGGTCCGCGCGGCTGAGGCGCAGATAGGGGCGGGCAAAGGCCGGGGCACGGGCGTCGACCCAGTTGCCGCTGACGGCATCGGCGACTTGACCATCTGGTGTTGGGGCATTGCCTTGCATATGTAGGGTCTCATGAGTGCGAAGATCAGACTGTATGTAGAGCAGCCCTTGGGTCAGGGGCAATCGGTTCCTTTGACGCGCGACCAGGCGCACTACCTCTTTGGTGTCATGCGCCTTGCGGTCAAAGGGCAGGTCGCCCTGTTCAACGGGCGGGACGGAGAGTGGTTGGCCGAAGTCTCCGAGGCGGGAAAACGCGGCGGGACGCTGACTTGCCTTGAACAGACGAAACCGTTGCAGCTGCCGCCCGATCTGTGGTTTCTGTTCGCGCCCATAAAAAAGGCCCGCACCGATTTCATCGTGGAAAAAGCCGCCGAAATGGGTGCGGCGCGTATCCTGCCGGTGCAGACCGAGTTCACCAATTCCGAACGCATTCGTCAGGACCGACTGCAGGCCCATGCGGTCGAGGCGGCCGAGCAGTGCGGCGGAACCTTCGTGCCCGAGGTTGCCGATTTGCAGCGGTTGGATCGGCTGCTGGATGCATGGCCCGAAGATCGTCAACTGATGTTCTGCAACGAAGCCGAGGTTGGATCGGCCCTGCGACTGGCCGCCAATGAAAAAGGACGGCCCTGGGCAATTCTCATCGGCCCGGAAGGCGGGTTTTCGGACCAGGAACGCGCGCGTTTGACAGGGTTGCCATTCGCGCATGTGGTCAGCCTTGGCCCTCGTATCCTGCGGGCCGACACGGCAGCGGTGGCTGCATTGACCATGTGGCAGCAGGCGCTGGGGGATTGGGCGTGATCCAAGAAGCCTCGCCGTCTGATGCCCCGGCCATTGAGGCGTTTTTGGCCAAACATCCCGATACTTCCATGTTTCTGCGCAGCAACCTGTTGGCGCACGGGATTGGATTTGGAGACGATGACCACTCCACCCGGTTCTTCATTTGGGGGCAGGATCGCATCCAAGGCGTATTTGGCCTGACCAAAAAGGGCTACCTGATGGCGCAACTGCCCGATTGTTCGCCAGAGGCCGCTCAGGCATTTGCGGGCCGGATCGCAGGTCAGATCGTTCTGGGCATGACAGGGGCTGCACAACAGGTTGAGATGATATTGGATGCGCTAGGGCTTGGACAGGCCTGTTATCGCCTGCATCATGATGAACCCCTGTACCGCCTGGATCTGGGCGAAATCCCAGAGGCACCGATTCCATTTCGTGCCCTGTCCGAGGCAGACCGGCCGTTACTGACGCGTTGGTTTGCGGATTACTTCGAGGATACCGACCAGGCCAAAGGGCAAGAGGCGCGTGAAATGGCCTCCGATCGGATCACCACCGATATTCAATCAGGCAGGGCGATTGTCATGCTGGAAGACGACGCCCCCGTAGCCATGGCCGCCATCAATGCATCAGTCCGGGATCAGGTTCAGGTCGGCGGTGTATTTGTGCCGCGCGAGAACAGAAATTGTGGACTCGGGCGCAAGGTCACAACAGCTGTGTTGCAAAAGGCGAGGACCGACGGCGCGAACGCGGCCATCCTGTTCGCCAACAATCCACCTGCCGCGCGAGCCTATGAAGCTATGGGGTTTCAGCAGGTCGGCTGGTATCGGATCGCCCTGTTGCAAACACCACAAAAGGTGCTGTCATGAGTTTCATCCGACCCGAGGCAAAACTGGCCCTGTGGCGCTGGCGCGAAGTGCTGGTTGCCGGGTTTGTCCTGATCCTCGGTCTCAGCTGGATCAACGGGCCCGGCGGTCTGCTGGGGTGGATCGGCTGGCTGCTTGTCGCTGTCGCAATAGCCCTGGCGGTGATCGGGGTGCAGCGCGCGCGGTTCAGAACCGGCACTGGCGGACAGGGTGTCGTGACCGTCGATGAAGGTCAGATCACCTATTTCGGCCCACTGGATGGCGGCATCATCGCCACTCGCGAGATTGAGCGGCTGGCGCTCGATCCGACCTCGACGCCGGCGCATTGGGTGTTGGAACAACCGGGTCAGGCGGTGCTTCACATTCCTGTGAATGCGGAAGGGGCCGAGGCGCTGTTCGATGTCTTCTCGGCGCTTCCGGGCCTGAAAACCGAGCATATGCTGGCCGAACTGAACGGTGGATCGGCCCACCCGGTCGTGATTTGGGAGCGTACGCCCTCGCGCCCTCCACACCTTCGGCTGCATTGACACCGACGCGGTTTGCCCCCACGACTGGCCAAAAGACAGACACATCAGGATCGGAGCACGGGTCTCATGTCCATCCCCCAGTCCGGCGGCGGACCAATCGAACGCCACGAGCAATTGGCCGAATATCTGGAGTCGGGCTGCAAGCCCAAGGCAGACTGGCGCATCGGCACCGAGCATGAGAAATTCGGCTACTGCAAGGACACGCTGAAACCATTGCCGTTCGAAGGTGCGCGATCCATCGTGGCGGTGTTGGAGGGCCTGCGTGACCGGCACGGTTGGGCCGAAGTCCGTGAAGCGGGTCATCTGATCGGTCTGGAAAAGGATGGCGCCAATGTCAGCCTGGAGCCGGGCGGCGCGCTGGAGCTGTCGGGAGCTCCGCTCGAGACCATCCACGAAACCTGTGATGAGGTGAACACCCACCTGCGCGAGGTAAAGGACATCGCGGATGAGATCGGCGTGGGCTTCATCGGTCTGGGCGCGGCACCGACCTGGACACATGAGGAAATGCCGTTGATGCCCAAGGGGCGGTATCGGCTGATGAACGACTATATGGAAAAGGTCGGTACCATGGGCCGCGCCATGATGCGACGGACCTGCACCGTTCAGGTCAATATCGATTTCGGGTCCGAGGCCGACATGGTGCAGAAACTGCGCGTGGCGCTGGCCTTGCAGCCGGTGGCAACGGCGTTGTTTGCGAATTCGCCCTTTTTCGAAGGCAAGGTAAATGGCCAGAAAAGCTGGCGCAGCTATATATGGCGGCATCTGGACGATGCGCGTACGGGCATGCTGCCTTTCGTGTTCGAAGACGGCTTTGGGTTCGAGCGTTACGTGCAATACGCGCTCGATGTTCCGATGTATTTCGTTTATCGCGACGGCCAGTACATCAATGCGCTGGGCATGTCTTTCCGCGACTTCCTGAAAGGCGAACTGCCCGCGCTGCCGGGGGAAACGCCCACGCTCAGCGATTGGGCCGACCACCTGACCACCGCCTTCCCCGAGGCGCGGATCAAGAAATTCATGGAAATGCGCGGGGCCGATGGTGGACCATGGCGGCGCCTGTGTGCCTTGCCCGCCTTCTGGGTTGGCCTGACTTACGATCAAACGGCCCTGGATGCGGCCTGGGATCTGGTCAAAGGCTGGGACACCGAAACCCGCGAGGCGCTGCGTGTCGCGGCTGCCAAAGACGGTCTGCAAGCGAAGGTCGGCACCATCAACATGCACGATCTGGCGCGTGAGGTTGTGGCGATCTCCGAGGCCGGCCTGAAAGCCCGCGCCTATCCCGGTGCCGGTGGCCTGGTGCCGGACGAGACCCATTTCCTCAACGCGCTCAAGGACAGCATCCAAAGCGGGAAAGTGCCTGCGGATGAGTTGCTGGAACACTACAACGGCGACTGGAACGGTGATCTGACCCGGATTTTCCCCGAATACAGCTATTGATCCGCCCGGTCCCGCTTGCATTCGCGGGGCTGGCCCGATAGCAGGTTGGCGACCAAATTCAGAGGGCGTCATGGACGATCTTAAGGCAAAATATCTGGGCCAAATCGCCGAGGCAGGCGACGAGAACGCGCTTGAGGCGATCCGTGTCGCCGCCGTGGGCAAAAAAGGCGAGGTCGCGCTGAAGATGCGCGAGTTGGGTAAAATGACGCCCGAGGAACGCCAGGTGGCAGGCCCAGCGCTGAATGCCCTGAAGGATGAGATCAACTCGGCCCTGTCCGCCAAAAAGGCCGCTTTGGCCGATGCTGCGCTGGATGAGCGTCTGCGCACCGAATGGCTGGACGTCACCCTGCCACCCCGCCCGCGCCGTCAGGGCTCGATCCACCCGGTCAGCCAGGCGACCGAGGAACTGACCGCGATCTTTGCCGAACTGGGCTTTTCGGTGGCCGAAGGGCCGCGGATCGAGACCGACTGGCACAATTTCGACGCGCTGAACATCCCCGGCCACCACCCCGCGCGGGCCGAGATGGACACGTTCTACATGCACCGCGCCGAGGGCGACAACCGCCCGCCGCATGTGCTGCGCACCCATACGTCGCCGGTGCAGATCCGGTCGATGGAGAAACAGGGCGCGCCGATCCGCGTCATCTGTCCGGGCGGCGTCTATCGCGCCGACTATGACCAGACCCACACGCCGATGTTCCATCAGGTCGAGGGGCTGGCCATCGACAAGGACATCTCGATGGCGAACCTGAAATGGGTTCTGGAAGAATTCGTGAAGGCGTTCTTTGAGGTCGACGACGTCGAACTGCGCTTCCGCGCCTCGCATTTCCCCTTCACCGAGCCGTCGGCCGAGGTCGATATCCGCTGTTCCTGGGATAACGGTCAACTGAAGATCGGTGAGGGCGACGACTGGATGGAGATTCTGGGCTCGGGCATGGTCCACCCCAAGGTGATCGCCGCCGGTGGGATCGACCCCGAGGTCTATCAGGGCTTTGCCTTTGGGATTGGCATCGACCGTCTGGCGATGCTGAAATACGGCATTCCTGATCTGCGCGCGTTTTTTGACAGCGACCTGCGCTGGCTGCGGCACTACGGGTTCGCGGCGCTGGATATGCCGACGCTGCATGGCGGTTTGTCGCGTTGAGCGAAGTGGAGATAATCACGGCATGCGAAAATGTGTGCCGTGATTTTTCGTGGCTGAATTTGCTAGCAGATTCTATTGGGCCATTTGCTCCTTTGCTCGGGGCAGTTGTTGCTGCCTACACGGCGTATCAAATTGCAGTAAAAGGTTACGCTCACCAAAAAGGTCTCGATCGTGAAAGAGCTCTAGACGATGACTTGCGCCAAGCTTATTGCGACTTTTTTTCTAGCATTGAGAAATTGATTAACGTCTCCAACCTAAGGGATTACAACTCGTCGTTTTCCGCCACGCTTGAAAGTAAAGCTGCTCTGAACAAGGTGTTACTGCTTAGCCGCAGCTTAGACTCCAGAAAGCTAAACAGCCTCATGAGTGCGGCGGCAGAGCTATCAAGCTTCGTATCACAGAGGAATAATCAATCTGAAATGCACTCCGAAGAGGCAGAAGCTGAGTGCAACCAAAGAGTGCAACGGTTATTCGAGGAATGTTTGAATGGCGCGCGCAAAGAGCTTTTTGGCGAGCATGCAATAGATGTACAAAGCTCCATAATCACATTTCATCGGACACCGTCGGATTAAGCCACCCCACGGTCTGGCGATGGCGCGGCTTGGGGATTTGATCTGATGTAGGGTGGGGTTTAGCCCACCAACTGCCGGGTGCCGGGCTGAAGCCCACCCTACACCAATAAGTTACGTGACAGGGCAGCGCATGTCGCTAGGCTCCGGCCTATGATCTATCGACTGCTTCTCCTGCTGCTGACCGCGTCTCCGGCATTTGCGAATGAAACATGTCACGGCGATACCGCCTGCGACCTCGGCGACCGCTCGTACCATGTGCTGGAACCCGATGGATGGAATGGCGAAACGCCTCTGCCGGTGTTGCTGCATTTCCACGGCTGGGCGCGGCAGGGGACCGTTGTGGTGAACCACGAACGCATTGCAGGTGCGACCAAGCTGCGGGGTGTGTTGCTGGTGGCCCCGAACGGGCTGGGCAAAAGCTGGGATTTCTGGTCAGCGGATACCGGCGATGTGCCCTTTGCCGATGCAGTGTTGCAGGACGTGGCCAAGCGGTACCCGGTTGATCCGAGGCGTATCTACGTCTCGGGCTATTCCTTTGGCGGCGCGATGGCGTGGCGCTATGTCTGTCAGTCAGGCAATGACATCGCCGCCTTGCTGGCCGTTGCGGGCAGCATCCGCCAGACCGAAGCCTGCCCCGAAGCCCCGCGCGAGGTGCGCCATGTGCATGGGCTGGACGACACGGTGATGGATTTTCCCTTTGGACCGGGCGGCGATACCACCTATCCGGTGGCGCTGTGGCGGGAAAAGTACAACTGCAACGGTGCCACCCCGCGCGGGGATTGGAGCGTGAAACCGTTCCTGACACTCAGTCGGGTGGAATGGACCGATTGTGCGCAGGGGCAGGTGGTGCTGGACACCCATCCGGGCGGGCATTTCATCCCGCATGGCTGGATCGGGTGGCAATTGGACGAGCTTTTGGGCCGCACCCCCACCTATCCGTGACCCGCAGCGCTTGCACCTTGGCGCATTCTTTGTCATTGCCTGTGCCGACTGGATGTTTGCCAAAAAAGGCCCCGAGCAATGAAATTCACTCTGTCTTGGCTGAAAGACCACCTCGATACCGATGCGTCGGTTGATGAGATCACTGAGGCGCTGACCGATCTTGGCCTTGAGGTCGAAGAGGTCATCAACCCGGCTGACAAGCTCAAGGACTTTACGCTGGGCTATGTGAAACACGCGGAAAAACACCCTGACGCCGACAAGCTGCGTGTCTGCAAGGTGGACACGGATGAAGGCGAGTTGCAGATCATCTGCGGCGCGCCCAATGCCCGCGAAGGGATCACTGTCGTCGTCTGCAAACCGGGCATGTATATCCCCGGTCTGGACCTGACGATCAGTGTCGGCAAGATCCGCGGCGTCGAAAGCTTTGGCATGATGGCGTCCGAGCGCGAGCTGGAGCTGTCGGACGAACATGATGGCATCATCGAATTGCCCTCGGGCGAGGTCGGTGACAGATTCGTTGATTGGCTTGCCGAGAATGACCCGTCGAAAGTCGATCCCGTGATCGAGATCGCGATCACTCCGAACCGGCCGGATGCTCTGGGCGTGGAAGGCATCGCGCGTGATCTGGCGGCGCGTGGGATCGGCACTTTGAAACAGCGCGACTACGTGCCTGTGCCCGGCGATTTCGAAAGCCCGATCAAAGTATCGATTGACGAGGATACGCTGGATGGCTGCCCGCATTTCACGGGCCGCCTTATCAAGGGCGTCAAGAACGGCCCCAGCCCGCAGTGGTTGCAGGATCAGTTGAAGGCGATCGGGCTGCGTCCGATTTCGGCGCTGGTGGATATCACCAACTATATGACCTTTGACCATAACCGCCCGCTGCATGTGTTTGACGCGGACAAGGTGCAGGGCAATCTTCGCGTTCATCGCGCCAAAGGCGGTGAAACCCTGGTGGCGCTGGACGAGAAGGAATACACTCTTCAGCCCGGCATGATGGTCATTTCAGATGACAAAGGCCCGGAATCCATCGCAGGCATCATGGGCGGTCAGGAAACCGGCTGCACCGAGGATACTGTGAATGTGTTCCTGGAAAGCGCGTTCTGGGATCATGTGCAGATCGCGCTGACGGGTCGGGCGCTGAAAATCAATTCAGACGCGCGGTACCGGTTCGAACGCGGCGTGGATCCTGAATACACGCTGGAAGGGCTCGAGCACGCAACCCAGTTGATTCTGGACATCTGCGGTGGCGAAGCGTCCAAAGTGGTCGAGGCGGGCAAAGCGCCGAACCACGCGCGTGCGTACAAGCTGGATGCCGAACGGGTGCAGTCTCTGGTCGGGATGGACATTCCCGAAAGCGAGCAGCGTCAGACGCTGACCCGTCTGGGTTTCCGTCTCGAGGGCGAAATGGCCCACGTGCCAAGCTGGCGCCCCGATATCATGGGTGAGGCCGATCTGGTGGAAGAGGTCGCACGGATCGCCTCGTTGACCAAGTTGCAGGGCAAGCCCTTGCCGCGTGTCACCGATGGTATTCCCAAGCCGGTGATGACACCGACTCAGCGCCGCCAGTCCATGGCGCGCCGCACCTGCGCCGCGCTGGGTTACAACGAATGCGTCACCTATACGTTCATCGATCAGGCTTCGGCTGCTTTGTTCGGTGGCGGGGATGACGCGACCATGCTTGAAAATCCGATCTCGTCCGAGATGAGCCACATGCGCCCGGATCTGCTGCCCGGATTGTTGCAGGCCGCGGCGCGCAATCAGGCACGCGGATATGCCGACGTCGCCCTGTTCGAAGTTGGCCCTGTTTTCCACGATGGCGAACCCGGCGACCAGAAAACCCAGATCGCCGGCCTGCTGGTTGGCCGCAACGGCCCCAAGGATGTGCACGGGGCCTCGCGCCCGGTGGGTGTCTTTGATGCCAAGGCGGATGCCGAGGCCGTTCTTGCGGCGATCGGAGCACCGGCCAAGGTACAGATTCTGCGCGACGGCGATGCCTGGTGGCATCCGGGTCGTCACGGAAAGATCTGTCTGGGTCCCAAAAAGGTGCTGGGTGTTTTTGGTGAGCTGCACCCGCGCGTGTTGCAGGCGATGGATATCAAGGGTCCGGCAATGGCCTTTACGATCTGGCCCGACGAGGTTCCCTTGCCCCGCAAGTCCGGTGCCACACGTGCCGCATTGGAATTGCGTGACTTGCAAGCGGTTGAACGTGACTTTGCCTTTGTCGTTGATGAAAACGTCGAGGCGCTGACATTGGTGAACGCGGCGGCAGGTGCCGACAAAGCGCTGATCGAAGATGTGCGTGTCTTTGACGAATTCATCGGTGGCAGCCTGGGTGAAGGTAAAAAATCGCTGGCCATAACGGTACGTTTGCAGCCGACAGAGCAGACGCTGAAGGAAAAGGACATCGAAGCGGTGGCCGAAAAGATCATCGCCAAAGTCTCCAAGGCGACCGGCGGTGTTCTGCGGGGCTGATGCAGGGCCGCCTCCGGCGGGAGTATTTCAGAAAAGATGAAGGGGCGGTGGCGCCCTTTCCGTGTTTACGGAGGACGAAAGATGCTGAACGTGTACCTATCTGGCGAAATCCACACCGATTGGCGCGAACAGATCATCGACGGCGCGCAGGGGTTGGACATCACATTCAACAGCCCGGTGACGGACCACGCGGCCAGCGACGATTGCGGCGTTGCCATTCTGGGGGAAGAGCCGAACAAATACTGGCATGACCACAAGGGTGCGATGGTCAACGCGATCCGGACCCGCAAGGGCATTTCGGATGCTGACGTTGTGGTTGTCCGGTTTGGCGACAAGTACAAACAATGGAACGCGGCTTTTGATGCGGGCTATGCCGCAGCGCTGGGAAAATCCATCATCGTGCTGCACGGCCCCGAGCATCAGCACGCGTTGAAAGAAGTGGATGCTGCCGCGCTGGCCGTGGCGGAAAAGCCTGCGCAGGTTGTTGAAATCCTGCGGTATGTGCTGACGGGTGCACTGCCGGGCTGAGTTTTGCAATGCGGGTGCCGGTTTCGGCACCCTGTCGATCGCGAAACAGATCAAGCGCGTGCGGGTATGGTTTTGCCGCGCTGCACCGCCGGGCGTTGCATGAACCGGTCGACATAGGCGACGACATTGGCATAATCGTCCCAGCCAACAACCTCTTTCGCGCCGTAGAAGTCCAGAGCATTCAACCAGGGGGCAAGAGCGATATCGGCGATGGAGTAATCGCCGGCGATCCAGTCTTTCCCTTCCAGTTGCGTGTTGACCACGTTCAAAAGTCGTTTGGCCTCGTTGATATAGCGTTCGCGCGGTCGGGGGTCTTCGATTTCGCTGCCCGCGAATTTGTAGAAGAAGCCAAGCTGGCCAAACATCGGCCCTACGCCCCCCATTTGGAACATCAGCCATTGTGTAATGCGATGCTTGTCTGCTGCGCTTTGTCCCAGCAACTTGCCCGATTTCTCGGCCAGATACAGCAGGATTGCCCCGCTTTCGAACAGGGCCAGCGGCTCACCGTCCGGCCCGTTGGGATCGATGATGGCTGGGATTTTGTTGTTTGGGTTCAGCGACAGAAACTCGGGGCTTTTGACATCCGCATCCGATAGCGTCACCAGATGGGGCTCATAGGGCAGGCTGGTTTCCTCCAGCATAATCGATGCCTTTACGCCGTTTGGAGTCGGATAGGAATACAGTTGAATCTTGTCCGGGGATTGCGCGGGCCAGCGCGCCATGATCGGATGAGGTTTGTTGTCCAGCATTGGGGGCTCCTGTTTGGCTGTCCCTGTAAAAGCTAGGGGCCACGCCTGATTTATATAAGCCCTTGGCGATGTGCATTTCCGGTCAGGCCGTGTTTTCTGGCGAACAAAGGGGAAATCAAACGAAACTCGCACCTAGACCGGAAGCCAAACTTGGCTCACAATCTGGTGACCCCCGCGAAAACCTCGCGGGTTTCTTGCTGTTGAAAGGAGATGGGCGTGGATGAGGTCGTAACACAGGTGGGCGCATTTGCCCCGCTGATCATGAGTGCCGTCAAGGCGCTTGTTGTTCTGATCCTGGGCTGGATCGTGGCTGGTGCAATCGGGGGCATGGTTCGCCGCCGGATCAATTCGACGCCGCATATTGATCCGACGCTTGGGAACTTTATGGCAAGCCTGGTCAAATGGGCCATTCTCGCCATGGTTCTGGTTGCCGTTCTGGGCATCTTCGGAATTGAAGCCACCAGCATCGTCGCCATTCTGGGTGCCGCGTCGTTGGCTATCGGCCTGGCGCTTCAAGGCACGCTCAGCGATCTGGCGGCCGGTGTGATGCTGGTTGTCTTCCGGCCCTACAAGCTGGGTCAATTCGTTGATATCGGCGGCACGTCAGGCACCGTAAAGGACCTGAACCTGTTCACCACTGAGCTGGTGACGCCGGACAACGTGCAGATCATTGTTCCGAACGGTCAGGCATGGGGCTCGATCATCACGAACTACTCTGCCCATGACACGCGTCGTGTCGATCTGGTATTCGGAATCGATTATGGTGACAGCGCGGACAAAGCCATGCAGATCATTCTGGATGTGGCCAAAGCGGACAGTCGCATTCACAGCGACCCGGAACCCTGGGTTCGGGTTACGAACCTGGGTGACAGTTCGGTGGATCTGACGGCACGGCTGTGGTGCTCGGCGCCAGACTATTGGGATGTCAAATTCGAGCTGACGAAAACGATCAAGGAAGCCTTTGACGACAAAGGTATTTCGATCCCTTACCCTCATTCGGTGGAAATCCAGAAACAGGGGTGACGGCTCCCGCCCGTCGATCGGGCATTCGAAAATGCCCTCCTCCCGTTGGGCCGGGCACCGCGCAAGGGCGCGGTGCCCTTTTCTTTGTTCAAACCATCGCTTTGAGTCCGACCGCGCCACGCCTGTGGCGTGGCGCTATGCCCAACGCTGGAAATCGCTTTTCAAAAGCGATTTCAGGGGCGGGAGTGTTTACGACTTGACGATCACGTTGGGCGAGACGACGTCGATACCAAGGGCCTTGCCGACCGCATAGTAGGTCAGCTTGCCAGCGTGGACGTTCAGACCTTCCAGCAGATGCGGATCTTCCTGACACGCCTGTTTCCAGCCTTTGTCCGCCAGAGACAGCATGAACGGCATCGTGGCGTTGCCCAGGGCGATGGTCGAGGTGCGCGCCACCGCGCCCGGCATGTTGGCAACGCAGTAATGCATGATGCCGTCGACATCGTAGATCGGGTCAGCATGGGTGGTGGCTTTCGACGTCTCGAAGCACCCGCCCTGATCGATGGCAACATCGACAAGTACGGCACCGGGTTTCATCGTCGACAACTGGGCGCGCGAGACAAGTTTTGGGGCCGCAGCGCCGGGGATCAGAACGGCACCGATGACCATATCGGCATCCTGGATAAGCTCGGCCGTGGCACCAGCGGTCGAATACTGGTTCTTGAAGGTTCCGCCAAAGACGTCGTCCAGATAGCGCAGCCGCGGCAAGGAGCGATCCAGAACGATGACATCCGCGCCCATTCCAGCAGCGATCTTCGCCGCATGGGTCCCGACGACGCCGCCGCCGATTACGACCACTTTGGCAGGGCCGACACCGGGTACGCCACCCATCAGAACGCCGCGCCCGCCATTGGCCTTTTGCAGTGTCCACGACCCGACCTGAGGGGCCAGACGACCGGCGACTTCGGACATCGGTGCCAGCAGAGGCAGGCCGCCGTTTGCATCGGTCACAGTCTCATAGGCGATGGCAGTACAACCCGATTCCAGCAGGTCATGCGTCTGGTCCGGGTCCGGAGCCAGGTGCAGATAGGTGAACAGCAACTGCCCTTCACGCAGCATCTTGCGTTCCACGGCCTGGGGTTCCTTGACCTTGACGATCATGTCGGCGGTGGCAAACACCTCTTCCGCAGTGTCGATGATACGTGCGCCAGCCGCGACATATGCGTCGTTGTCAAATCCCGCGCCGATGCCTGCGCCGGATTCGATCAGAACTTCGTGACCACGTGCAACTGCTTCCTGAGCAGCATTGGGCGTCATCCCGACGCGGAATTCCTGGGGTTTGATTTCCTTGGGGCAACCGATTTTCATGGGGTTCTCCGTACATAAGCTGCTTAAATTATGTGCAGTTTGCAGTGCAATTTCTGTGAAAGAAAACGTGTCAGTACATTTTTCTTTGGAAGAATATCGCGTAATATACAAAAACCTTGCAAAGGAATTGCATGAATGAGCTTGGATACGACCGATCGCAAGATTCTGGCGGCATTGCAAAAAAACGGTAGGATGTCGAATTCGGAATTGTCTGAACAGGTCAACTTGTCTCCGTCGGCTTGCCACCGGCGTGTTCAGCGGCTGGAGGTTGAAGGCTACATTCGCAACTACGTGGCGCTGCTGGATGCGCGGAAGATGAACGTGCCGACAACGGTCTTTGTCGAAATCACGCTACAGGGTCAGGCCGAAGAGGTTCTGGATGCGTTTGAAAAGGCGGTGGCCCGGATACCGGATGTGCTGGAATGCCATCTGATGGCCGGTACGGCGGATTACATTCTGAAAGTTGTGGCGGAAAACACCGAAGATTTCGCCCGCATCCATCGGCAATACCTGTCGCGCCTGCCCGGGGTGGCGCAAATGCAAAGCTCGTTTGCCTTGCGTACCGTGTTCAAGACCACAGCCTTGCCCGTCTAATTGTCATAAAGGCCCGGGATAGGTGAACAGAAAAAGGTGGGTCAGGTTGAACCCGAAATGCATCATCACAGGCACCCACAGGCGTCTGGTTGCATAGTATCCCAATCCGCAGGCCAGCCCGAGAATGGAAGCAAAAACCACCAGCGCCGGACCCCCGGCGACATGGGCCAGCCCGAACAGCAGACTGGCTGCTATTACACTGCCAACGTCCCCCAGGCGCGGGGCGATGGCCGATTGCAGATAGCCACGAAAGAAGGCTTCTTCCGTCAGGCAGGTCAGAAACAGGTTGGACAGGGCAAATACCAGCCACCAGGGCGGGATCGCAAATTCCGGGCGCACCGCGCCGAAGGAAAGCCCCAACAGAAACAGCCCCGGCAGGAGCAGCAACCCTGCCAGCAAGGCCGTGCGATTGATCTGCGTTTTGCCGCGCAGCATCCCGGGCCAGGCCAGAAGTACGGCAAAGAAGACCATCGGTTTGTCCAGGTTCAGATGCAGGGTGAAACTGGCGCTTCCCGCGCCTGCCTGTACCTGATCCAGAATTTTCAAATTTTCGAACCCCGGCAGCAGATGTGCACCCATCACCAGACACCACAGGATCAACAACAGGTGCCCGGCGACAGCAGGCCATCCTTTCAGATGGGGCAGCAATGAAGCTCCGACCAGACCAAAGGCCGCCGCAGCGATCGCCATGGGTGACATCAATCCTGTCGCCGAGGCAATGCTGATGAACAACGCCAGTAACGACAAGCCGATGCCTGTCCGCCGGGTCAGCACCATCAATTGCGCTGATATAAGAACAAGCCAGGGCCAGATCGCGGGCATCACGGAAAGAAGGAATGTCACAATCGCCTCGTCTTTGTCATGCGCACCGTGATGCCGCACCAAAACGAGGCAATGCAAGCATCCGTGGCCAAGCGCAATGCATTGCGTCAATTCAGACGCTTGTATCCCCCGGGCCAGATGTACAAATTCAGGGGAAAGATCATATTCCCGCGCTGGACCTGATTTGCAGGTACGACAACAGCGGCAGGCCTCGTGACCCTCGCATCAATTTATCTGGTGACATCAGGTGGTTATACGGGCCCGATATGGTCCGAACCCGAAGACCGAGAAGGAGCTGACCTTGGACAACGAAAACACTGGCGCCCCCAAAGACTGGCTGGAAGCCGAGCTGGAGGACACGCTGGACGAAGATTTCGAGATAGAATTCAGTGAGCCGATGCTGTCGATGGAAGTCCGGAAAATCTATCGGGAACAGCATCCGGACATGTTGGATCGCAAGGTTTACTTCCGCAACCTGCTGCGCCTGCAAGCCGAACTGATCAAGGTTCAGGACTGGGTACAGCACACCGGGGCCAAGGTCTGTATCCTGTTTGAAGGCCGTGACAGTGCCGGTAAAGGGGGCGTGATCAAGCGGATCACCCAGCGTCTGAACCCGCGCGTCGCGCGCGTAGTGGCATTGCCGGCACCCAGCCGCCGAGAGCAAAGCCAGTGGTATTTCCAGCGCTACGTACCGCATCTGCCGGCGGCGGGTGAAATCGTTCTGTTCGACCGCTCCTGGTACAACCGGGCCGGAGTCGAGCGGGTGATGGGTTTTGCGTCCGAGGACCAGGTTGAACAATTCTTTCAGGACGTTCCGGAATTCGAACGGATGCTGGTGCGGTCAGGGATCATTCTGCTGAAATACTGGTTCTCGATCACGGATGAGGAACAGCAGTTGCGATTCCTGATGCGTATTCACGATCCGATGAAGCAATGGAAGCTGTCACCGATGGATCTTGAATCCCGCATCCGCTGGGAATCCTACACAAAGGCCAAAGAGGACATGCTTTTCCGAACGAATATCCCCGAGGCCCCGTGGTACATCGTCGAAGGCAATGACAAAAAACGCGAAAGGCTAAACTGTATCGAGCATCTTTTGACAAAAATCCCATACGAGGACGTGCCTCAGGAAAAGGTCAATCTGCCCGACCGCAAGTACAACCCGGAATATGAACGCCGCGTTTTGCCGGATGAGCTTTACGTACCAAAGATCTATTGAAGCAAAACCAGGCTCTGAGCCGGATTGTGCGAGGCCGACACGGCCGGCCTCGCACAGGGTCAAATGATCAGGCTGCATCCATCATGCAGTCAAAGTGGAAGAAGTTGACCATTGTGATGTCACAGTCATCGACGTTGGCTGTTTCGGTGCCCGCAGGCTCGGATTCCGTTTCCGGCGTGACGTCGGCGGTCGGCATCATGTCGATATCATCGGTGTCTGCCACGTCCGTGTCGCCGTTCATATCGTCACCCCAGTTGAACTCGTCAAACTGCGCTTGCAGGTTTTCGAGGAAACTGGCGATTTCATCCAGGAAGGCCTGAACGTCAAAGCAGAACGTCTCGGCCTCACCCCCGTCAACCACGTCCACGTCCGGCGTTTCGAGTTCCGGCTCTTCGGTCTCGGTGACGTCGGTGTCGGGTGTTTCGGGCTCCGGTTCCTCGGTCTCGGTGACGTCGGTATCGGGCGTTTCGGGTTCCGGCTCTTCGGTTTCGGTGACGTCGGTGTCGGGTGTTTCGGGTTCCGGCTCTTCGGTTTCGGTGACGTCGGTGTCAGGTGTTTCGGGTTCTGGTTCTTCGGTTTCGGTGACGTCGGTATCGGGTGCTTCGGGTTCTGGTTCCTCGGTCTCGGTGACGTCGGTGTCGGGCGTTTCGGGCTCCGGCTCTTCGGTTTCGGTGACGTCGGTATCGGGTGCTTCGGGTTCTGGTTCCTCGGTTTCGGTGACGTCGGTGTCGGGCGTTTCGGGCTCCGGCTCTTCGGTTTCGGTGACGTCGGTGTTGGGTGTTTCGGGCTCCGGTTCCTCGGTCTCGGTGACGTCAGTATCGGGTGTTTCGGGCTCCGGCTCTTCCGGAGCGGCAACTTCGTCCGGCGTGGTTGGCGGAACGGGCGGTGTGTTCGTATTGCCGTTGTCCAGCATGACTGCCGCGTCGGTTGCGGCAAAGTTCTGGGTGACCATCACCGCATCAAAACCCTGCATATCGCCGGTTTCGATCCCGATCCCGATATATTTGAAATCCGGGTTCAGAATATTGGCGCGGTGGCCCGGGCTGTTCATCAGGTTCTGGTGCAACTGCGCCACGTCATCGCTGATGCCGGGCTGCCCGCGTTCGGACTGCCATGCGATGTTTTCGCCGGTCCGCCAGTTGCCCACAAGATCGAACCCGGCGTTTTGCATCCGCTGAGTCGCACTGGAATCGCCCGAGCCGGTGTGGCTGAACGTGTCTGTATCCAGCATCCAGGTGCTGTGATCTTCGGATGAATCGTTCAGCTGCGTCTCAAGCTGAAGCGGGTTGAGCCCGCGGGATGTGCGTTCCTGGTTGATCAGCTCCAGCATCTCGCGTTCGAATGTACTTGCAGTCGACATTTTTGCCTCCGTTTGTGTTTGTGTCCTTCCGGACGGGCTCACTTAGAGGTCGGGATATCGACGGTGGTAGGGGGTGGTTCACTTCAGGCGAGTTTTGGCAACGCGATGCTACCGATGCTGGATTCGCTGCGCTGCAAAATGCCGGGCAAAATGTTGCTGGCGAGGAAATGGCGGCTTGTCGCACAGCCGGTACCACGAGTCGGCGGATTGAAACCGATCGCCGAAACGACAAACCCCCGGGCGATGCCTCGGGGGTCGTCAAATAGTGTCATCCAAAGCTGGACGAGACCAAAGGTCTTAGAGCAAACCTTCGCGCTGTGCTTTCTTACGTGCCAGTTTACGGGCACGACGGATCGCTTCAGCCTTCTCGCGCGCTTTTTTCTCGGACGGTTTCTCGAAATGTTGCTTAAGCTTCATTTCACGGAACACGCCTTCGCGCTGCAGCTTTTTCTTCAGGGCACGAAGCGCCTGATCGACGTTGTTGTCGCGAACACTAACCTGCATGTGGTTGTCACCACCTTTCTAGATAGAGTTGCAAGGAAATTGCAGGAGTTGGCCGTATAGCAAAGCCGCTCTAACTTGTCTAGTACTGGGCCCGACAACCGGAGAACCGCCATGACGACCACATATGAAGATGCAAAACAGCAGCTTTTGGATGCGATGCTGATCCATGTTCCCTTCGACGGGTGGTCGGAATCCAGTTTTCGCGCCTCCATTTCCGACTGTGGTCTGGATGACGGTCTGGCACGCGCGATTTGTCCGCGCGGCGCGGTGGATCTGGCGTTGGCCTACCACGCGCGCGGGGATCAGGCGATGCTGGACCGCATCAAGTCCGAGGACCTGAGCGAACTGAAATTCCGCGACAGGATTGCCGCTGCGGTTCGGTTCCGCTTGCAGGCCGTCGAGGACAAAGAACTGGTGCGCCGGGGCATGACGCTGTTTTCCCTGCCGACACATGCGGCCGACGGTGCCAAGGCGGTCTGGCAGACCTGCGATCTGATCTGGGATGCGCTGGGCGACAGCTCGGATGATGTGAACTGGTACACGAAGCGGGCCACTTTGTCGGGTGTCTATTCCTCGACCCTGCTGTTCTGGCTGGGTGATGACAGCCCGGATCATCAGAACACGTGGGAGTTTCTGGATCGCCGGATCGCTGATGTCATGGAGTTTGAAAAGCTCAAGGCGCAGTTGCGCGACAACCCTGTGTTGAAACCATTTCTGGCGGTTCCGAACTGGCTGGCGGGTCAGGTGAAGGCTCCGGTCAAAATGCGGGCCGATCTTCCGGGAATGCTGAACCCCCGAAAGTAGCGCGTCTTGGTGCTGGGCCTTGGCCCTGATGCCTGCTAGGCATTGGGCAAAGGAGGTGCCTATGACCCAGATGATGCGCGCTGTTGAGATCACCGAACCGGGTGGTCCCGATGTTTTGCAACTGACCGAGCGTCCGATTCCCGAACCGGGTACGGGGCAGGTCGTTCTGAAAGTGGCCTATGCCGGGGTGAACCGCCCGGATGCGTTGCAGCGCGCGGGCGCTTACGATCCGCCGCCCGGTGCCAGCGACCTGCCGGGGCTTGAGGCTTCGGGCGAAGTGGTCTCGGTCGGGGCCGGGGTCGAAGGACTGTCCGTCGGGGATCAGGTCTGCGCGTTGCTGCCGGGCGGCGGCTATGCCGAATATGTCGCCACCCCTGCGGCCCATTGCCTGCCGGTTCCTGCCGGCATGGGAATGAAAGAGGCGGCCTGCCTGCCCGAGACCTTTTTCACCGTCTGGTCCAACGTGTTTACGCGGGGCGGGCTGAAGGCCGGTGAACGATTTCTGGTCCATGGCGGCTCGAGCGGGATTGGCACGACGGCCATCCAGTTGGCCAATGCCTTTGGCGCCCGCGTTTTTGCCACCGCAGGGTCAGATGAAAAATGTCAGGCTTGCGTCAAGCTGGGTGCGGAAAGGGCGATCAACTACCGCGATGAGGATTTTGTGGCCGTCATGCGGGCCGAAGGCGGGGCAAACCTGATCCTCGACATGGTCGGTGGCGACTATATCCCGCGCAACGTCAAAGCTCTGGCCGAGGATGGGCGGCTGGTCCAGATCGCGTTTCTGCAAGGCCCGGTGGTCGAGCTGAACTTTGCCCTGATGATGGTCAAGCGCCTGACCCTGACCGGCAGCACCCTGCGCCCGCAAAGCGATCTGGCCAAGGCCCGGATTGCACAGGACCTGCGCGAAGCTGTCTGGCCTCTGCTTGAGGCAGGCAAGGTTGCGCCTGTCATGGACAGCGAATTTGATCTGGCCGAGGCTGCGGCTGCCCATGCACGCATGGAAAGCTCGGGCCATATTGGCAAGATCGTCCTGAACGTGGCGGGCTGAACTCTGCGCGCGCGGGGCAGACCCGCGCGTTCACGCAACCGCGCGGCGATACAGGTGCCATGTGGCATGGCCCAGAACCGGCATCACTATGATCAGGCCCAACAGCATCGGCACGGCACCCAGAAACAGAAGGGCCGCCACGATGAAACCCCAGGTCAAGATGACGCCGGGGTTGTGACGCAACACGCGAAACGACGTCACGACCGCCACCGGCAATCCGACTTGCCGGTCCAGAAGCAACGGAAAGCTGACGACGCTGATCGCCAGAGCGCAAAGAGCAAACACGAACCCAACGGCGAGTCCGACAACCATCATGGTCCAGCCGGCAACCGTAGTGACGGCCTGCTTGGCAAAAGTGCCAAGTGACGCGGGGACTTCTGGCCCCATTGTATGCGTGTAGATGCTCTGCGCCACCATTAGCCAGATCAGCAGAAGCATCACCAGATAGAAGCCCAAAACCAGAATTGCGCCGAAAGCCGGAGAGCGGAATACACCGAACGCATCCAACCAATGCACCGTGCTGCCTTGTTCTCGCTTGCGGCTGATCTCATACAGCCCCACAGCTGCGACTGGACCGATCAAGGCAAAACCGGCGACCAGAGGCGCCAGAAGTGGCACCATGTTGACGTTCAGGGCAAAGCCGAACATCAAAAGCCCCGCAATCGGGTATATCAGCACAATGAATATGGCATCCGCCCGTGTTTCGACAAAGTCGTGATACCCCGCCTTCAGACAGGCGCGCAGATCTTGTATTGTCAATGTCTGCACCATCGGCAAATGCTTGGTATCTGCGCTTCCGAGTTTTGAAACGCTGTCCGAGACATGATCACTGGCCGCCCCCAGATTCTGGGCCGCCCAACTGATCGGATTTCCGATTGTTTTAGCCATTTTCATCCCCTTTCCTGGCGAGATTTGCGCCGCGGAATGGATCCGGCATTAAGTTGTCCGTGGCCGGACCAGCCGACAACGCCTGATCGCAGTATAGCACAGTTTGGCGGAATCCTGATCAACACTCTGATATCTGACGATTGCTCCGCATCGCAGTCATGTTAGCTTGATGTCAGGCAAGAGGAGGTCAGGATGCAGACAACAGCGAAAACGGTGGTATTGCACGAATTCGGCGGGCCCGAGGTTCTGCGGATCGAAGACAGGCCATTGGGCGACCCCGGACCGGGTGAAATACGTATCCGTCATCATGCCTGCGGTCTTAATTTCATCGATGTTTATCAACGCACTGGATTGTACCCCCTGGAGCTCCCCCATGCTTTGGGGATGGAGGCGGCGGGTGTTGTCGAGGCCGTCGGGGAAGGGGTAACGCACCTGCAACCCGGTCAACGGGCCGCGTATGCCGCAGCCCCACCCGGCGCGTATTGCGAGGCCCGCGTAATGCCTGCGGCACAGGTGTGCCCTTTGCCGGATGGCATCGCTTTCGACGCTGCTGCGGCAATGATGTTGAAGGGTTTGACGGTTGAATACCTGTTTCACCGAACCACTCCGCTGAAACGCGGGGATACGGTGCTGTTCCACGCAGCGGCGGGTGGGGTCGGACTGATCGCCTGCCAATGGGCGAAGTCCGAAGGGATCACTCTGATTGGCACGGCGGGAACCGACGAGAAGTGCAGCCTCGCCCGGTTCAACGGGGCCGCGCATTGCATCAACTACCGATCTGAGAATTTCGCCGAACGGGTGGCCGAGATCACCAAAGGCAAGGGTGTGGATGTGGTCATGGATTCCGTGGGGGCGGACACGTTCGACAGATCGTTGAACTGCCTGAAACCCTTGGGAATGATGATTTCCTTCGGCAACGCCTCAGGGCCGGTGCCGCCATTCGATATCGGTGTTCTGGGCCAGAAAGGATCGCTCAAGATTACCCGCCCCACTTTGTTCACCCATATTGCGGACCACTCCGTCTGTCAGGCAATGGCACGCCGCTTGTTCGGCAAGGTCGAGGGCAGAGAGGTCAAGATCCACATTGATCAGCGCTTTGCGCTGGATCAGGTGGCCGATGCACATCGCGCGTTGGAAGCGCGGCAGACGACCGGCAGTACGATTCTGGAACTTTGATGCGAAACCCGGCCTGTCAGGCCGGGTTCAACTTTATCCGGAGTGCCGTTCAGAACCGGTAAGAGACACGAACCTGCAATGTGGTTGCGTCGACATCCACATTGTTTCCGTTGAAGTTATCGAATTCGTGGTACAGCAGCTCTCCGCCAATGCTGACATTTGGGGCCACGATCTGTTCATAGCCTGCGCCGATGAACCACCCGTCATCACTGCCCAGGGTGTCGGTGCCCGCTTCGGCGTAGCCTGCCGTGCCGTACAGCAGACCTTGCGGGTTTACCTTGTAGCCGGCGCGCGCTTTCAACCGCCAGACATCTTCGACAGTTGCCGCGCCGGACAGGCCCACGTCAGTCCAGTCATAGTCAAATCCGCCGCCAACGACCCAGTCGCCCAGATCATAGTCGTAGCCCAGGATGATACCACCGATCGCGCCATCGCCATCGACACCGGACAGGCTGGTGTCTACATCGGCATAACCCAGTTGCAGACCGCCATAAAACCCGGTCCAGTTGCCCGAGGATTGTGCCATTGCCGATCCCGCGACCACGGTTGCGACAGTAGTGATGAGAGCCAATTTCAAAGTCATCTCATTTCCTTTCGATTGTCACTCTGCTCCAGTGAAATTCGGTTCACTTATGCAGACAGTTACGATCCGCGAACGTCATCGGATCAGTGATACCTACGAACCCCTGCCCGAATTCTGGCTCTGAAACGTGAAAAGACACGCCGGGGGGCCTTTGAAATCGGGCACTTCTGATACTGATGAGATAGGAAGAAACGAGAGGTCTTCAAACGATATGCGGCGGCGGAACACTCCGCCGCCGACACATCTGAAGATTTAGGCGGATTATTGCTTTTGCAATTCAGCAGGGGTCTTGTCCGCGATGTTTTCCCAGTTTGCACTTGCGCTTTCGATAAAGCCCGGGATGTCGCCTTCCCAGCGTTCCTGGATGTCTTTCGACAAGTTCAGGTACAGTTTGTTGTCGACGATTTTCCAGTGGTTCGGGTCACCGTCGAACTTGAAGCCCATGGCTGTACCGAAGGCGCAATAGCCGCCATAGGCAGGCAGGTAAGCTTCCGGGTTGGCTTCAAAGGCGGCTTTGTTTTCCTCGGACGAGAAACGGTACAGCGCATCGTCGTGTAGCGCGGTGATGCGATAGTCGCCCTTGGTCGCTTCACCGACGGTGAAATAGGCAACCGGGTCATAACCCTGCATGGCCAGACCGGTCGAGCTTGCGTTGATGTCCACTCCAGCGGCCAGTGCGGATGTTGCCAGCGCAACGGACAGAGCGACGCCACCGATCAGAGATTTAAACTTGTTCATTGTTCCACCTTTCGTGAAAGGAGCCTCCTCTGTGTGCGGATCGAAGGCCCCGGATTGTTGTCCTGTGTGGCCCGTAATTGACCGTCACGACAGCGATCTGGGAAGCAGGCGGATCACGTTCAAAACAATGAATCGTGATTGTGCGTCAGAGAGGAACGTCTGTTCAAAAATGCAGGCCTGACATTACGCGTCCGGTTCAAAATCCAGAACAAACGCGATGACTTTGCTGGCCGCCATTTCACAAGGCCTCAGCAGCGCGCCGCTGATGCGTGTCTGATACAGATTCATGCTGATATAGTCGGTGCCGCCCAGTTCGCGTGCAACCAGCTTGTGGGATTTCCCCTTTGCCATCTGTTGGCGCACGACGACATAGCGCCGGTTCCCCGATGTACCGGCAAACCTGCCCTCGGGCAGTGCGAAAAACGCGGAAACGAAAGCGTCCGGCGGTGTCACGATTTTCCGATTTTCGGTTCAGTCCCGGCCTTGATCCGTGCGACGTTGGTGCTGTGACGCCAATAGATCAGAAGGGTCAGGATAATCCCAAGGATAAAGGATTGTCCGTTTGTCAGAACCAGTACCCAGGTCGTTGAAAGCGCGGCCGCGGCCAGTGCGCCGACCGAGGATATCCGCCAGATCGCCGCCGCCACCAGCCAGCTGAGACAGCACGCAACACCGACGCGCCAGTCCAGCGCCAGCCAGAGGCCCAGAAAGGTCGCCACGCCTTTTCCGCCCTTGAAACCCAGCCAGATGGGAAAGCAATGACCCAGAAAGGCAAAAAGGGCTGCGATCTGCGCGGCGTCTTCTCCGGCATAAGCACGGGCAATCAGAACCGCCGCCGCGCCCTTGGCCGCGTCGAACAGCAAGGTCAGCGCCGCGGCGGCTTTGTTGCCGGTGCGCAGGACATTGGTTGCGCCGATATTTCCGGATCCGATTTCGCGCAGATTTCCCAGCCCCATGACCTTTGCAAGCAGCAGGCCGAAGGGAATGGAGCCCAAGAGATATCCAACCACCGCCCATTGGAGCAGTTCGCTGGTCGAGTTGTCGATCGGGGGCATCAGGAACTCCGGAACACTTCTTTACCTGCAACATAGGTCGAAATGACCTTACCTTGCATCCGCTGGCCGTCAAATGGCGTGTTCTGAGATTTGGATTTTAAGGCAAAGCGATCAAGCACAAAAGGCACATCCGGGTCGAACAGAACCAGATCCGCCGGTGCGCCTTCCGACAATCGGCCGCTTTCCAAACCAAGCCGTTTGGCCGGGTTCAATGCCATCGCCCGGAACAGGGTCGGCAGGTCCAACTGGTCGGCATGATACAGGCGCAATGCCGCCGGCAAGAGCGTTTCCAGCGCCACCGCGCCCGAGGCGGCCTCTTCAAACGGCAGGCGTTTGCTTTCTTCGTCCTGCGGCGTGTGCATCGAACTGATCGTGTCGATCAGGCCGGTGCGCACCGCCTCGATCACCGCCTGCCGGTCATCCTCGGACCGCAGCGGAGGCTTGACCTTGAAGAAGGTACGATAGTCGGCCACGTCCAGTTCGTTCAGCGTCAGGTGATGGATCGAGGTGCCGGCAGTGATGTCCAGCCCGTTGCGCTTGGCCCGTTCCAGCGCGGGCAGGGCGCGGGCGGTGGTGATCTGGTCGGCGTGATAGGCCGCGCCCGTCATTTCCAACAGCGCGATGTCACGGTCCAGCCCCATGCGCTCGGCCATGGGCGAGACCGCAGGCAATCCGCGCAGGACGGCGAATTTGCCGCTGGTGGCCGCGGCGCCATGGCTCAGGCCCGGATCTTGCGGGTGGGCAATCACCAGCGCGCCGCAGGATTTCGCATAGGTCAGTGCGCGGGAAAACACCTTGGTATTGGTGATGACGTGATCGCAATCGGTAAAGGCCACGGCGCCTGCGTCCTGCAAGAACCCGATTTCCGTCATCTCACGCCCTTCGCGCCCCTTGGTCAGCGCGGCCATCGGCAGCACGTTGACCGGCGCATCCGCCTGCGCGCGCCGGGTCGCGAATTCCAGCGTTTCTGGCGTATCGACCGCGGGCAGTGTATCCGGGCGGGTGACAATGGTGGTGACACCACCGGCTGCGGCAGCGAGGCCTGCGGATTTGTAGCTTTCCTTGTGCCGTTCGCCCGGCTCACACACCTTGACGCCGATATCGACGATGCCGGGGGCGAGGCACTTGCCCCCGCAGTCGATGACCTGGGTGTCAGCAACGGGCGCGTCGCCGTTGCCCTTGCCGTGAATGAGGCCGTCGGCAATGTGCAGCCAGCCAGGACTGTCCGTGCCGGTTTCAGGGTCGATCAGGCGGGCGTTGGTGAAGATCAAGGCGGTCATGTATGGGTCTCTCGGGCTTGGGTCAGCGCGGCCAACGCGGCATCCGGGTCGGGCAGATGGTCGAATCTGAAAAAGGGGTGGCGGTTAAAAACCACCGCTGAGGGCACAGTGCGGAAATTCAGGAACCGGTTGATTTCAAGTTTCTTGGTTTTTAGTTCTTTGTTGACTTGCCACGCGTTCTGCGGCGTCACAACATAAACGCGTTGCAAGCGAACAAAGCGGTCCGCCCACATCACGAATGCCAGCACGCCCGTGCAACTGATCAGCTTCCAGAAATCCCGCACCGAGTCGACAATCCACGGGCTGGCGAACCACGCCAGACCGACAGAGCCGATCAAAATCCTGTAGGACCAACCCAGATGAGGTGGGAAGAAACCGTTATGCGGCCGCCCGAACCATAGAACCTGTTCGCCCTCTGGTATCTTCTCGCGCCACCATTCGTCGCTCATCCCATCGCCCTTTCAATCGCGGCTTTGGTGGCGGCCGGGTCTGACTGGTACTTGATCAGATGCTTGTCGCCGGTTTTGGTGACAACCTGGACGAAGCTGCCCATGATATTCACGGCGGTGATCTGGTTCAGCGGCACGCTGCGTCCGCCGGGACCGGTCAGTGCGGTGTCTGACAATTGCCAATTCGAGACCAGTTCTTCCGAGGCCAGATACCACGCGCGAAAGCCGATGGCGGCCAGGCCAGCTGGGGCTCCGGTCCAGACGTAAGGATTGCCGATCAGCCACAGCACGGCCATTGCACCGGCCATGGCCACAGCAGCCAGCCATGCATTTGTGCGGATATAGGCCCCTTTGTCCGGGGCGAAGATCACAGGATCAGCCATAAGATGCCTCCGATGACCACAAGCGCGACCAGTGCGAGAATGGCAGATCCGACGCGGCGGGGGGTGTCACTTGCTGTGGCGGTTTGCGGGGCGGAAAAGGGTTTGGCGCTTTCGGTTTCGATGATCCCCCCGGTCCAGTTCGTGGCCTCTTCCGTGAACAGGCCGATCAGGCGCAGGCGCGGATCGGGGTTCAGCGTCGCCGGGTGTCCGTTGAAAGCCGCGCTGCGAAGGACCATGACCCAACCGTCGATAGTGGCCAGAGCATCCCGGTCCAACTGGTCAGCGGGCACGCCGCAGCCCTCGGTCAGATAGCCGTAAAGGCCGAGGTCCTCGAGGTCGGAGACCGGGAATACATCGATGTGGCTGGGGTCCAGCCCGTCGACCCCAAGCGCCTGATCGGCGGCACCCGGTTCGCGCAGGAACTTTGCCTCTTCCGGGCGCATGTCCAGCGTGAACAGGCGCAAAACGCCGCGTTCGTGGGGGGCAACGGTCAGATCGCTCATGCGGCCTCGCGCAGGTTGCGCGCCAGCAAATCCATCGCGGCCATGCGGACGGCGACGCCCATTTCCACCTGTTCCTGAATGACGGATCGGTTGATGTCGTCCGCCAAGGTGCCGTCGATCTCGACCCCGCGGTTCATCGGGCCGGGATGCATCACGATCGCGTCCGGCTTGGCCTGCGCCAGCTTTGCGGCGTCCAGACCGTAGCGGTGGTAATATTCGCGTTCCGAGGGGATGAACCCGCCATCCATCCGCTCTTTCTGAAGGCGCAGCATCATGACGACGTCAACGTCCTTGAGGCCCTCGTTCATGTCGTCATAGATTTCGGCCCCGAACTCGGCGAACTGGCTGGGCACCAGCGTCGGCGGGCCAATCAGGCGGATGCGGTTTTCCATCTTGCCCAGCAGGATCAGGTTCGATCGGGCGACGCGGGAATGGGCGACATCGCCGCAAATGGCAATGCTCAGCCGGTGCAGGCGACCTTTGGCGCGACGGATGGTCAGGGCGTCCAGCAGGGCTTGCGTGGGGTGTTCATGTTTGCCGTCACCGGCGTTCAGAACGGCACAATTGACCTTCTGCGCCAGCAGATCGACCGCGCCGGAATGCGGGTGCCGCACCACCAGAAGATCCGGGTGCATCGCGTTCAGCGTCATCGCGGTGTCGATCAGGGTCTCGCCTTTTTTGATCGAGCTGGCCTGCATCGCCATGTTCATCACATCCGCACCCAGACGCTTGCCCGCCAGTTCGAAACTGGCCTGCGTGCGGGTCGAGTTTTCAAAGAACATGTTGATCTGGGTCAGCCCCGACAGAACGTCCGAATGCTTGGTCGACTGGCGGTTCATGGCGACATAGGTCTCGGCCAGATCCAGAATTTCGGTGATATCGGATTGCGACAGATGCTCGATGCCAAGAAGGTGACGATGGGCGAAACGCATGGGCGGGCTCCTGTCTGACAATCGCGCCGCTTATAGGAAGCCGGGCGGCGCAAGGCAACCTAAGGTTCCGTACCCTCAGGCAGTTTTTCGCAGCCGCCCTCGGGCAGGCATTGCTCGCCCGGCTTGCACCATTTGCCATAGCCGCAGTCGATCGCCTTGATCGGTACGCAGCCTTGATGCGCCGAGCATTTGAAACCGGGGCGGCATTGTGATCCGGTTTCCTCGCACAGGAACCACCCCGGACGCGAGCAGCCCCCGCCGGGCAGGCAGGACGAGCCACGCGCGCAGGCTCTGCCATCAGCGCATGTGGTCGGTGGCGTCGTATCCAGTTCGGGTGCGCTTCGTTCACACTCGCCACGGCCATTGCAAAAACTGTCGCCCGGACAATCCAGCCGCGATGCGCATTTGTTCAGGCCTGCGGGCGCACATCTGAGTCCACCAGCGACGCAGCGTTCGAACGGACCGCAACTGCGCCCGCCGCCGCAATAGGTGCCGCCCAGTGGAATGCAATGGCCATCGAAACTGCATCTTTGCCCGCCTGAACAACATGTGCTGCCGCATTTGAACTGACCCGCACGGCATTGCCCGTGTTTGTCATGAAATGTGGCCCATGCCGGATCATCGGTGACAACCAGCACTAATCCAATGATGAGGAATCGCAGAAATCTGAGCATCGCATGCCGATGGTCGGCGCGACAGAGCGACCGATCAAGCCCTATTCGCTTTCCCTCAGCCCTCAGGCGGGTAAGTTATCCCTATGGAATCGGGCTTGGACTATTACTCTGCGCGGGCGCTGCTGGAATGGCAGGTCGAACTGGGCGTGACCGAGGCAATCGGTGATGCGCCGGTTGACCGGTACGCGTTGCCCGACACCTCGGCCAAACCCAGGAAACCGGAAACGCCCGCTGCCGCCCCGGCAAAGCCCAGCGATTTGGATCCGGTAGCAATCGCAGGATCCGCAGCACGGGGCGCGGGATCGCTGGATCAGCTGCGCGCAGCGATGGACGCGTTCGAGCATTGCGAGCTCAAGCGCGGTGCGCGGCAGTTGGTCTTTGCCGACGGGACCCCCGGCGCGCGCGTGATGATAATCGGCGAGGCGCCGGGTCGCGATGAGGATCGCGAGGGCAAACCCTTTGTCGGCCGTGCGGGTCAGTTGCTGGACCGGATGCTGGCGGCAATTGATCTGGATCGTCGCGAGAACGTCTATATCACCAATGTGCTGCCATGGCGGCCCCCGCAGAACCGCGATCCCAAACCCGAAGAGATCGGGATGATGAAGCCGTTTCTGGAACGCCACGTGGCCCTGGCCAGACCCGAGGTTTTGGTTGTGATGGGGAATATCAGTTGTCAGGCGGTGCTGGGCAAACGCGGCATCACCCGCCTGCGCGGCAAATGGGATCAGGCAATGGATCTGCCAGTGATTCCGATGTTCCACCCGGCTTACCTGCTGCGACAACCGCAGATGAAACGGCAGGCTTGGGTGGATTTGCTGGAACTGAAAGCGCGGCTGCGAGGTGCAACATGAAAGTTCTGGCATTCTCTGATCTGCACATGGAGCGCAACCGGGCAGCCGATCTTGTTGCCGCCAGCACCGAGGCTGATCTTGTCATCGGTGCCGGTGATTATTGCAATTCGCGTCAGGGGCTGGACGAGGCGATGCAGATGCTGTCCGGCATTTCGGCCCCGCTGGTCCTGATCCCGGGAAACGCGGAAAGCGCAGAAGAACTGGGCAATGCGGCCCCGGACGGTGTTCATGTCCTGCATGGGTCTGGCATGACCATAGACGGCTTGCGCTTGTTTGGCCTTGGCTACGGCGTACCACCGACTCCGTTCGGAGCCTGGTCCTGTGACATGACAGAAGGTGAGGCGTCCGAGATGCTCGACCGGTGTGAGACGGCTGATGTCCTGATCGTTCATTCTCCGCCCAAAGGGTATGGGGATCAGACATCGCAAGGCCTTTCGGTCGGATCAACTGCCATACGAGATGCGGTGGAACGCCTTCAGCCGGGGTTTGCGTTCTTTGGCCATGTGCATGAAAGCTGGGGCTATCGAGGGTCCTTGGGTCGAACACAACTGGCCAATCTGGGACCGAAACCGAATTGGTTTGAAGTAGGCCCATGACCGAAACCTTCCCCTTGTTGGCGCCCATTCGGCAGTTTGTGAACCCCGGGGCGGGATCATTGCCGTCGGAGTGTTTGTCGTGAACGGGCTGCATGTCGGCAACCAGCGCGCCTCGCGTATTATTGGTTGGATCACGGGGCGTATATGTTCCGCCCTCGCGATCCGGCTTGTCATGATGGAAAGGGCCTGACGCAAGATGTCGCGCATTGACGAAACCAAGGAGTTCATCCCCGTCAGAATTGCCGTTCTGACCGTTTCGGACACCCGATCGATGGACGAAGATCGCTCGGGGCAGACATTGGTGGACCGGATCGAAAAAGCGGGCCATGTGGTTGCGGATCGCCAGATCATCCGGGATGAGCGCGACCAGATCGCCGACCAGTTGCGGGCATGGGTGGCGGATGAGCGGATCGATGTCGTGATCTCGACCGGTGGAACGGGTCTGACCGGGCGGGACGTGACGGTCGAGGCGCATCGGGACGTGTACGAAAAAGAGATCGACGCATTCGGCACTGTCTTCACCATCATTTCGATGGAAAAAATAGGCACTTCGGCGGTGCAGTCCCGTGCAACCGGGGGGGTTGCGGGGGGAACATACCTTTTTGCATTGCCCGGCAGCCCGGGGGCCTGCAAGGATGCGTGGGATGGGATTTTGGAAAAACAGTTCGATTACCGGCATCGCCCCTGCAATTTTGTGGAAATAATGCCCAGATTGGACGAACATCTGCGACGGAAGTAGACTGGTCGTACGTTCAATTCCGTATAACCGCTTTGTGGCTTGGCATAATTCGTGATCCGGCTACATGTTGTGGACGGCAGCTTGGTGCAACCGGGGTAACTGTTTGATGCGATTTCTACGGCAGAGTCTTGTCGGTATCTTTCTGGCGTTCCTGACGCTTGCTCTGCTGTTTGTTGCCGCGCAGATCATCATGGGTGCCGTTCAGGACGTCCTGACACGTGAGAACCAGGCGCCCGCCGCCCGCGAACGGGTCTTTGCGGTTGCCGTACGTCAGGCCGAAGCGGAAACCGTAATCCCATATCTCGAAGCATTCGGAGAGGTCCAGAGCCGGCGTAGGCTGGAATTGCGCGCGGCACTGGGTGGCCGCGTTGTCGCCCTGGCAGAGGATTTCGTGGATGGCGGAACGGTGATTGCCGGGGAAGTTCTGGTTGAACTGGATCCGGCGGATGCCCAATCCGCGCTGGATCGGGCTAAGTCAGATCTTTTGGACGCACAATTCGAAGAACGTGATGCCGAACGGTCTTTGCTGCTGGCGCAGGACGAATTGAAATCGGCCGAGGCGCAAGCCGAACTGCGGGAACGGGCGCTGCAACGGCAACGCGATCTGGAGTCCCGAGGGGTAGGCGCCGCCGCCAGCGTGGAAGAGGCTGAACTGGCGGCTGCTTCGGCACAACAGGCCGTTCTGGCGCGCCGTATCGCGCTTGCACAGGCTGAATCCCGCGTCGATCAGGCAACGACGTTGTTGGCGCGCGCGGTGATTGCCTTGGAGGCGGCGGAACGCGATCTTGACGATATGACCATTCGAGCCGGATTCAGCGGTACCCTGACCGATGTGACGCTTGTGGAAGGGCGGTTGGTGTCGGCGAATGAAAAACTGGCTGAACTGGTTGATCCAAACGCGCTTGAAGTGGCGTTCCGGGTGTCGACGGCACAATATGTACGTCTGTTGGACGAGAATGACAGGCTGATCAACGCACCGGTCACGGTTTCGCTTGAAGTGACGGGCACCGATCTGACCGCGACTGGTCATATCAGCCGCGACAGCGGTTCTGCCGGTGAGGGTCAGACCGGACGCTTGATCTATGCGCGTCTGCAAGAGGCATCCGGTTTCAAGCCCGAAGACTTCGTCACCGTCTCGGTTCAGGAACAACCGCTTGCCAATGTGTTCCGCTTGCCGTCTTCGGCATTGGACGCATCGGGAACGGTTCTGGTGCTGGGTGCGGATGACCGTCTGGAAAGTTTGCCGGTGCAGCTTGTCCGCAGACAGGGTGACGAGGTTTTGCTGCGGGGCGACGGGTTGGAAGGGCGCGAGGTTGTGATCGGACGCACGCCGTTGCTTGGATCTGGCGTGCGGGTGCGGCCCTTGCGGCTTGAGGCCGGGGCAGACCCGGGCATGGTCGAACTTTCAGATGCGAAACGCGCTGAACTCGTGGCCCGGGTCGAGGCCAACGAATCCATGCCTCAGGATGAAAAAACCCAGGTTCTGGGTCAGTTGCGCGAAGCGCGCGTCCCTTCATCTCTGGTGCGGCGCATTGAAACCAAGGCCGGGGGCTGAGCGTCATGATGCGCGAGATACCTGGCGCAGCGGGTGGCCTTCTCAGCTATTTCACACGGCACCGGACGGTCGCCAATTTGCTGCTGCTGGTGATGCTGGTTCTGGGTGCAGCGGCTATCCCGAACATGCGGGCACAGTTCTTTCCGGATGTCATTCTGGAACGGGTTGATGTCACCGTCTCGTGGGAAGGTGCAGGCCCCGAGGATATGGATGCCGGTATTGTGCAGGTGCTGGAACCCGCGCTGCTGGCTGTTGAAGGCGTGACCAGCACCGAGGCCAGCTCGCACCCGGGGTGGACCCGCGTCAGGCTGGAGTTCGAGGCGAACTGGGATATGTCCCGCGCGGTCGAAGAGGTTCGGACTGCGATAGACGGTGTAACGGATCTGCCCGAAGGATCCGAAGAACCCGAGATCAAACGGGGCGCGTGGCGGGATCGGGTGACGGATCTTGTCATCAGCGGCCCGACCGATACCAACCAATTGGCTAAACTGACGGATGAGCTTATCAACCGTTTGTTCACTGCCGGTGTCACCCGCACGACCATTCGGGGAATTGCGGCGCCACGGATCGTTGTCGAAGTTCCTACGGCGCAGCTGATCGCCAACGATATTTCCATGGCGGATATCGCTGCAGCGATTGGAGCCGAGGTAAACACCGATCCTGCGGGCGAAGTGGAAGGCGTTGGCGCACGCATTCGGGCTGGGATTGAAAAACGCAGTCCGGAACAAATCGAAGGAATTGCGCTCCGGACAAATGCCGATGGGTCGAAACTCAGGGTCGGCGACATAGCAGTTATCCGGGTCGAAGGGGTGACGCGGCACCGCAGTTACTTTGTCGGTGACCACCCGGCCATGTCCATAAGAGTGGACCGGTCAAATCAGGGCGATGCGATAGCCATCCAGCACACTGTCGAGGACGTGGCCCGCGCCATGCAGGCCAGCGTTCCTGAAGGCGTGAAGATCGAGCTGATCCGCACCCGGGCTCAGGCAATCACCGACCGGCTGAACATCCTTGTCGACAATGGGCTGATGGGCCTTGGCCTTGTCGTCTGCCTGTTGTTTCTGTTCCTGAATGCGCGCATCGCCTTCTGGGTTGCCGCAGGGATTCCGGTGGCCATGTCGGCGGCCATTGCGCTGATGTATCTGGGGGGGCTGTCGCTGAACATGGTCTCTCTGTTCGGCCTGATCATCACTTTGGGGATCGTGGTCGATGACGCCATCGTGGTGGGCGAACATGCCGATTTCCGCGCCCGCCGACTGGGCGAACCGCCTGTGGTAGCCGCTGAACGCGCAGCCCGACGTATGGCGATGCCGGTGCTGGCTGCAACCGTAACGACGGTGATTGCGTTTTTTGGTTTGACCCTGGTCGGCGGACGTTTCGGAGAGCTGATCCGCGATATCCCCTTCACCGTGATCGCGGTTCTGATCGCGTCACTGATCGAGTGTTTTCTGATTCTGCCCAATCACATGGCGCACGCGATTGCGCATTCAGCCAAGGAACACTGGTATGATCTGCCAAATCGCGTCGTCAACCGCGGTTTCCGCTGGGTTCGGGACCACCTGTTCCGCCCGCTGATCGCCTGGGTGATCTGGGCGCGCTACGTTGTTGTGGCGCTGATGATCGCCATATTGGCCAGCCAGATCGCCCTGTTCATCCGTGGTGACGTCAACTGGCGCTTTTTCAATGCACCAGAGCGAAGTTCCGTGACCGGCGGCTTTATCATGCGCGAAGGCTCAACGCGATCAGATACGCTGGAAATGATGCGCCTTCTGCAACAGGCGGTCAATGACCTGGGCCAGATCTATGAAGAGCGTCATGGGCGCAATCCGATCGACTATGTCCTGGCCGAGGTTGGCGGCAATGCAGGCCGACAGCTGGCTGCTGCGGATGGCAAGGATGGCAGTTTGCTGGGGGGAATCTCGATCGAACTCATCGATGCCGATCTGCGCCCTTATTCGAGTTTCGAATTCGTCGGAGAGTTGCAGGAATTCGCGCCGCGCCATCCCAAGCTCGAAGTGATCAGCTTCCGGGGGTGGCGCTCTGGACCGGGTGGCGACGCCATCGACGTGCAGTTTTTCGGCTCTGACGTGAGCGTTCTCAAGGCCGCGTCCGAAGACTTGCAGGCCGAGCTGTCGAAATTTCCCGAAGTCTCGGCGCTGGAAGACAACCTGGCTTATGACAAGGAAGAGTTCATCCTGGACCTGACTGCACAGGGAGAGGCGCTGGGTTTCAGGATAGAAACGCTTGGTCGCGCCCTGCGCAATCGCCTGAACGGTATCGAAGCGGCAACTTTCCCGGACGGGCCACGCAGTGCCGAGATCCGTGTGGAACTGCCTGAAGGCGAACTGACGGCTGATTTCCTCGAGCGTACGCTCATGCGGTCTCCTGATGGGGTTTACGTACCGCTGGCCGACATCGTTTCGGTCGAGCGTGAATCCGGTTTCTCGACGGTTCGGCGCGAAAACGGCCTGAGGGTTGTTTCGGTCTATGGCGACATCTCCGAGGATGATCCGGCACGCGCGGCTGAAATCGAACGGGCGATGCAGGAAGAAATCCTGCCGAATATCGCTGCCGAACGGCAAGTCGAGTGGCGCATGTCGGGCCTGAGCGAACAGGAAAATGAATTCCTTGCCGAAGCCCGCACCGGTTTGATCCTGTGCCTGACAGGTATCTACCTTGTTCTGGCCTGGGTGTTCGCCAGCTGGACACGGCCTGTGGTGGTCATGGCAATCATACCCTTTGGCCTCGTTGGTGCGATCTGGGGCCACTACATCTGGGATGTGCCGCTCAGCATGTTCACGGTGGTCGGGTTGCTGGGCATGACGGGGATCATCATCAACGACTCGATCGTTCTGGTGACGACGATAGATGCGTATCAAAAAGACCGTGGTCTGGTTCCGTCCATTGTCGAAGGGACCGCAGACAGGTTGCGTCCCGTGATGCTAACCACTTTGACCACGGTTCTTGGACTGGCACCGTTGCTTTACGAAGGTTCGCAACAGGCGCAATTCCTCAAGCCGACCGTGATCACGCTGGTTTACGGGCTTGGGTTCGGGATGTTGCTGGTTCTGATCCTGGTGCCTGCCCTGTTGGCGATCCTCAATGACGTGGCGCGCCCTATGACAGCCATGCGCCGTGCCGCGCGGGCACCCGACCGGGTGGTTCGCGGGGCGCTGGCGGCAACCGGGGCCGCTTTGGCTGTTTGGTTCGGCCTGACGATGATTTGGCCCGCGGTTACAGGCGCGCCGCTTGGCGTGCTGCAAGGCCTCTATGCGGGTGGAGATGGCATTGCGGTGCTGCGAATGGGGTTGGGTGCATTCCTGGCCGGGGCAATTCTGATCGTGGTCCTGAGCGTGGTCCTGTCAGGTTTGCTTTATGGGCGGCTGACAAGATCGGCCGATGCCTGATCCGCGCGGATCGCGTGTTCCAAAAGGTCGATGACCCGCGCGCTCATCGGCAGGTCGCCCCGGCGTATCTGCTCGATGGTAAACCAGCGGGCATCCAGCGCGTCGTCACCAGCCTGTGGTGTGCCGGAGCGATAGCGGCAGGCAACGCCGACCAACAGGTAATGGGACAAAACCTGCCCCGCCTTGTCGTGACGCAGCAGATCCAGATTTCTCAAGTAATGAGACGGTTCCGCAATCACCGAGGTTTCTTCCCGCAACTCGCGCTGCGCCGCCTGCAGAACGGTTTCACCCCACTCTACGTGGCCGCCGGGGAACCCCCACAGCCCTTTGTCGGGCTGTTTGCTGCGCTGAACCAGAAGAACCTTGTCCTGATGCAGAACAACCGCCAATGCACCGATCTTGGGGGATTGGCTCATGCATTCAGCCCGCGCTACAGCCCAGAATATCCACCGCGTGATCGGACCCAAGAACGGTGATCCGGATCTCGGACCGGTCCAGCGCAAAAGGTGCACCTGATGCGTGTATGATTTCCGCTTCGGCCACCAATGTATCCCCCTGCCTCTGAGATACGGGTTGCGAGGCCCATAGCGAAGGATTGCCGGGTTCGATCACGGCGACTTCTCGACCACCTGCCGACGGCATCGTCATCCGCGCCTCGATCCGCATCCCATCTTTCGTGGGCGTCAGGTTGCAGGTGGTCTTGGTGACACGGGCTTCGCGCGCGGAATAGGGTCTTTGCGCCATCGCTGCGGCAATCGCCGGGTTGCGATCAGCTTCGGCGTCCAGCGTGTGGTCGAAATCCAGGCGTTCCGGGATGCAAACGTCTTTGCAGACCCCAAGATCCATCCTGCCTTTCAGACGGACCGGTTTTGCCGGGTTGCGCGGAGTGACCTTGATGGGCAGGACCAGCTGATTTTCATAGCCAATCGATTGCAGGCCATTCTGGTCAAAGACTTCGGGCGAGGGCCAGATGATTTCCACCTGGCCGACATTTCTGGATCGCTTCCAGTCGAACTCTGGCGGGATGCCGGAATCTCCTGGCGCGCGCCAGTAGGTCTTCCAGCCATCCTTGAGCGTAAGTTTCAACGCGGACATATAGGTGCCGTTGGTCGTCCGTCCACCATCCAGAACATCCAGCCGAACCACGTTGTCCAAGTCTTGCGCGGCAACTGGAACGGACAGGCTCAGACACGCGAGCGCGGCGACGGCGGTGGGTTTGATCGGCATCTTCATACCCCATAAATGCGCGTCGATGGCGCGGATTCCAAGTCACGATCCGGTCACCGCGCTGAAATCTGTCGAAATACGGGTTGGTCTCTTGCAAACTGGGGTGCGGCAGGGCCATTGTTGACGTGAACTGACAAAGAGATGACGGCCCATGGACCTGACCGGAAAACTGTTGATTGCGATGCCCGGAATGGGCGATCCGCGATTCGACCATTCGGTGGTGTATATGTGCAGCCATGGCGACGATGGCGCCATGGGATTGATCGTGAACAAGCCTTCGGATCTGCGAATCAAGACGTTGCTGGGGCAACTGAACATCGCCTGCAGTATCCCGGTGATCGGAGAGCGCCTGGTGCATTTCGGTGGCCCGGTCGAGATGTCGCGCGGATTTGTCCTGCACAGCGCCGATTATGAGGCCAATCTGCATTCGATGCATATTTCCGCGGATTTCAGCATGACGGCGACGCTGGATGTGCTTGAAGATCTGGCCTCTGGCAGCGGACCACTGAATTCGATGCTGACGCTGGGCTATTCCGGCTGGGGCCCGGGTCAGCTTGAGGACGAAATAGCGATGAACGGCTGGCTGACCACCGAAGCGACGACGAAACTTGTCTTCGACGTGCCTGATGACGAAAAATGGGAAGCTGCCTTGGCGACGCTCGGGGTGGATCCTCTGACGTTGTCCGCCAGCGCAGGCCGGGCCTGATCAGCTGTCGCGTGGTGCAGCGGCGCGGCGCAGCCTGTCGTTGATTGCGGCCCCCAATCCGGTGTTCGGGATCGGAGATACGGCAATGGGTCGGCCGGTCTCGTTCAGCCTGTGAAGGGCTGCAAAGAGGTTTGCGGCCGCCTCGGTCAGACGTCCTTCGACAGACAGGTTCAGGTCGCAATCCACTGGCCCAAAGCCCAGCAGAACCTCATCCCCGTGACGCGCAGTAGCGTTCAGGCGGACCGGGGCGTCGGGCGCATAATGCGACTGCAACTGTCCCGGAGCGGTCAGCAGATCGCCGGATTGGTGTAGGTGCAGGTGCATGTTCAGCACGCTTTCGATTCGGTCCAACGCAACGCCGCCCGGACGCAGCAATGTGGGCTCTCCGGCCAGACCGACAATGGTGGATTCCAGACCCACCGCACAGGGGCCGTCGTCCAGAACAGCCGCGATCTTTCCGCCAAGACCGGACCACACATGAGCCGCCGTCGTGGGGCTGATCTGACCCGAGGGATTAGCCGAAGGGGCCGCGACCGGTCCGTCAAAGTCGGCCAGCAGCGCACGCGCCGTCGGATGCGCAGGTGCCCGCACGGCCAGAGTGTCCAGCCCGGCGGTCACCAGCGAGGAAACCCCGTGCCCTTCGCGCAACGGCAAAACCAGGGTCAGAGGACCGGGCCAGAAGGCCTGTGCCAGCTGCTCGGCCAGATCCGACCATTGCACAAAGCGCTGGGCCGCTTCGACCGAGGCGACATGAGCGATCAGCGGGTTGAAGCTGGGCCGTCCCTTGGCCTCGTAAATCGATGCGACGGCTTGTCCGTTGCGGGCGTCGCCGCCAAGGCCATAGACCGTTTCGGTCGGAAAAGCGACCAGAAGACCCTGGCGCAAAAAATCGGCAGCCTGCGCGATGCCGCCGGGATCTGCCGTCAATTCCTGTGTGCCGGATGAGATCATATCTGATGACGCCGCGTTTTGGTTGCCTGGAACTTGAGGTAAGGTACGTAATCGGTTCAGGCCCACACGCTTACCGGCGCTTGCACTTGATTCCAAGCCCGCCGATGTATTCCGATCCGTTAAACCCCGAGAGAAATCATGCCCTATCGCGCCCCAATCTCAGATTATCAATTTCTGCTGGACCATGTCGTCGGGTTCGACAAGGTCGCCGCCACCGAGACTTTTGCAGATGCCAGCGCCGATGTCGTCACGGCCATCCTGACCGAAGCGGCCAAGATGAGCGAAGAGGTTCTGGCCCCGTTGCAGCGTGCCGGTGATCTGGAACCAGCGCGGCTTGAGAATGGCGTGCTGCGCAGCTCTCCGGGTTATGCCGATGGCTGGAAGGCGATTGCCGAAGGCGGGTGGATCGGGATCAGCGCTGATCCCCAATATGGCGGAATGGGCCTGCCGATGGCTGTCACCACTGCCGTGAACGAGATGATGAGCGCCGCTTGCCTGTCGCTGCAACTTGCTCCGCTGATGGCGCAGGGCCAGATCGAGGCGTTGGAACACCACGCCAGCGACGAATTGAAGTCACTGTATCTGCCCAAAATGATTTCGGGTGAATGGTCTGCGACCATGAACCTGACCGAAGCTCAGGCCGGATCGGATGTGGGCGCGCTGACCTCGAAGGCCGAACCAAACGGTGATGGCACATACTCGGTGACCGGGCAGAAGATCTTCATTTCCTGGGGCGACAACGACTTTGCTGAAAATGTCTGCCATCTGGTTCTGGCCCGTCTGCCGGACGGTGTGCCCGGCACCAAGGGCATTTCCTTGTTTCTGGTGCCGAAATACATCCCCGATGCGGATGGCAATCCCGGCGTGGCCAACGACCTGAAGGTTGTTTCCGTCGAACACAAGATGGGCCTGCATGGCTCTCCCACCTGCGTGATGCAATATGACGGCGCCAAAGGATGGCTTGTGGGTAAGGAACATGGTGGTATGGCGGCCATGTTTACCATGATGAACAACGCCCGCCTGGGCGTGGGTGGCCAGGGTGTGGGCGTTGCGGAAGGCGCCTATCAGCACGCTTTGGCCTATGCGCTGGAACGCAAGCAGGGCAGGACGCCTTCTGGTACGATCATCGAACATGCGGATGTGCGTCGCATGATCATGGATATGCGCGCCGATATCTTTGCAGCTCGGGCTATTCTTCTGGCCAACGCGACCGCGATTGACATGGCGAAAGCCACCGGCGACGCCGATTGGGCCGCGCGGGCCGCGTTGTTGACGCCAATCGGCAAGAACTTTGGGGCCCGGACCGGGATACGCGTGGCAGAAACCGGCGTACAGGTGCATGGCGGCATGGGCTTTGTCGAAGAAACAGGCGCGGCGCAATATTCCCGCGATGTTCGCGTGACCGCGATTTACGAGGGAACCGACGGCATTCAGGCCATGGACCTTGTTGCGCGCAAAATGATGGACGGGGGCGAGGCGGCATCGAACCTTCTGGACGAGATCGAAGAACAGGCCGAGCACGCGCGTACGACGATGCCCGATCTGGCCGGTCCAGTGTGGGAGGCAACAGAAACCCTGCGCGAGGCAACCGAATGGTTGGTGGCGCAAGACGACATGAACGATCGGTTTGCAGGCGCAACGGCATATCTTCAGGCATTTGCCCGGGTTCTTGGCGGGCATTATCACCTGTCCGCGGCACTGGCCGATCCGGAAGGACCACGGGCCAAACTGGCGCGCTACTACATCAACGCCTTGTTGCCCGAGCATTCCGGGCTTCTGGCGCGGGTGCAAAGCGGCGCGGATGATCTCTTTTCGCTCAGCCCGGATGAGTTGGCGGCGTGATGGACGGGGATCGCGTATCGGGGATCAGATATCCGTGGGCTGAACCGCCCGCGCCGGGCGAAGCCATCGAGGTTGCCGAGGGTGTACTGTGGATGCGCCTGCCTCTTCCGATGGCGCTGGATCACGTCAATATCTACGCGCTGGACGATGGCGAAGGTTGGACGGTGATCGACACCGGGCTGTCGTCGAACAAGACGCGGCGTATCTGGGAAACCCTGATGGGCGGGCCTTTGAAAGGTAAACCGATCACCCGTGTGGTGGTGACGCATCATCATCCTGACCATGTCGGCAATGCCGGGTGGTTTCAGTCGGAACACGAGGCCGAGCTGGTCACAAGCCGCACCTCTTGGCTGTTTGCGCGGATGCTGACGCTGGATGTGCAGGAGGCATGGCCGCAGGAAACGCTTGATTTCTATCGCAGCGCCGGCATGGCACCCGAGGTTCTGAATGCGCGGATGAAGGATCGCCCGTTCAACTTTGCCGACACGGTTTATCCCATGCCGCTGGGCTTTACCCGGATCAAGCAGGGCGACGTGATCCGAATGGGAGGGCGCGACTGGGACGTGCATATGGGCAATGGCCACGCGCCGGAACACGCCACCTTCTGGAGCCGTGACGACAATCTGGTGTTGAGCGGCGATCAGATCCTCAGTTCGATCAGCCCCAATCTGGGCGTCTATGCCACGGAACCGATGGCCGATCCGGTTTCAGCGTGGCTGGAAGCCTGCGAGCGGTTGCAGACGCTTGCCCGGTCCGATCATCTGGTTCTGGGCGGGCACAAGCTGCCGTTTTCGGGCCTGCCGCTGAGGATGAAACAACTGATTGACAACCACCACGGCGCGTTGGGCCGCCTGTTGAAGCATCTGGATCAACCCAGAGCGGCCGCAGATTGTTTTCTGCCCCTGTTCAAACGCACGATCCGCGAAGGCGAATATGGGCTTGCGCTGGTTGAGGCGGTTGCGCATGTGAATCATCTCTACCACATTGGTGCAGTAACCCGGACGCAACGCGCTGACGGGGCATGGCTGTATCAGCGCAAAGGGTAGAAGAATGCAGGACCAGATCGAAACCTCGGCCGAGGCCGCCGAAGCCGCCGCTTTGCCGCGTTGTCACGAGGTGCACGCGGATCCCAATGCCGAATCCGGAGCCAAGGACCTGCCCGAGGGGTTGAGGAAGCCTGTTGCCAACAAAAGCCCGGCGCAATGGGCTTACGAGCGTCTGATCATGTATATCCAGAACTTTGAAAAGACGCTGGACGGCAATCACGAAGTCGCCATGGGCTTTACCGGTGGCGATGCCGGCGTCATGCGGATCGAAGGGATGGGGTATTTCGACCCCGACATGATCACCTTTTACGGATCCGACGGAACCGGGGCCCGCACGCAATTGGTGCAGCATGTCAGCCAGTTGAACGTGATGCTGCGCGCCCTGCCCAAATCGGTCGAGGACAAACCCGCCAACCGAATCGGTTTCCGTCTGGCGGCGGATCTGGAAGACAGCTGACTTGCAATTCACGCTTGCGCGCCTTTGAATGACTGCATCAGTCCGGAGGCGCCCACGTGACAAGATTTTTTCAAGCAGTAACACATGCCTATGCAGGTGCCTGGGAACGGCGCCGGGTCTTTGTGCCAATCTATGTCGCAGTGCGCTTGCTGCTGGTGGCGCTGATCGCGCCGGGTGTGGCTGTGGCTGTCAATCTGGCGGTCTCTCTGTCAAATCAGACCGCTCTGACCGATCAGGACATTGCGATGTTCCTGCTGTCTCCGGCAGGGTTCATCGCGGGTGTTGCTGTGCTCAGTCTGTTCTTGCTGGCCGAGGTTCTTGTGTTCGCGGTCATGGCCGGGTCCTTGCGTATGGGAGAAAACGACCCTTGGCGCGCAGGCAGTGCGGCACTGGCACTGAACCTGTCCCGCTTTCCGGCGCTGTTCGGATTTGCCGTTCGGTTCATCCTGCGCGTTCTGCTGCTTGCCTTGCCGTTTGTGGCCGTCGCGGGGGTGATCGCATGGTGGACGCTGACGGAATATGACATCAATTATTACCTGACATTCCACCCTCCGGCCTTTCAGGTGGCCGTGGTTCTGATCGGGCTTGTCGTTCTTGCGTTGGCATGGGTGTTGATCCGCCGTCTGTCGGGATGGGCGCTGGCGTTGCATCTGGTTCTGTTCGAGGGGGCCTCACCACGCGGAGCATTCGCGAAAAGCGAACAAAAGATGGAAGGCAAGCGCGGGCGTTTGAAGATCGAGCTTGCCCTTTGGCTGGGACTGCGGCTTGTGATTGCGGCTTTGATTGCGGCGGTGGCCGGTCTGTTGTTTGCGGTTGTGCCCTTGCAGGAAGGCGGCAACCTCAGACTGGCATTGATATTCAGCCTGGTCATTGCGGGGCTTTGGTCCCTGGCAGGGTTGGTTCTGGCGGCCACGGCGCTAGGCGCATTGGCGGTCTTGCTGGACGGTTTCTTTGAAGCTGAGACCAAGGACGTTCCCCATCCCGAACCCCGAAGGATCCGCGTGCCGGTTCTTGTCACTGTCGTGGCGGCCTTGGCCGCGTTGGGCGTTGGCTTCTGGCTTGGGCAAAGCTTGCTGGAACGCGTGCAGGCGCCGGATCAAGCCGAGGTCATCGGCCATAGGGGCGCTGCGGCTTTGCGACCTGAAAACACAATGGCCTCGGTCCTGAAAGCGATCGAGGATGGTGCGGACTGGGTTGAGATAGACGTCCAGGAAACGGCGGATGATGTGGTTGTCGTGGCCCATGACAGCGATTTCATGAAGTTGGCCGGCGTCAACTTGAAGGTCTGGGATGCGACGATGCAGGATGTGGCTGATATCGACATCGGAAGCTGGTTCGGACCGGAATACGCCGCAGAGCGGACCCCGACCCTGCGAGAGGTACTGGAAGCGGCCAAGGGCAAGTCGAAGGTTCTTATCGAGCTGAAATATTATGGTCACGACGTCGATCTGGAAAATCGGGTGATCGGCCTTGTCGAAGAGCTTGGGATGCAGAACGACGTTGCCACCATGTCGCTGAAATACCCGGCCGTGCAAAAGATGGAAAAGTTGCGGCCCGACTGGCGCTCTGGTGTGCTGGCGGCCACGGCCATTGGGGATCTGTCGGGGTTGGAAGGTGAATTTGTCGCCGTCAATGCAGGCATGGTTACACCTGGGCTGATCCGCAAAGTGCAGGACGCTGGTAAGGATATCTATGTCTGGACGGTGAATGATCCGTTGCAGATGTCCAGGATGGCCTCGATGGGTGTGGATGGTTTGATTACCGACCGCCCGGCCATGGCCAATGAGGTTTTGCGCATACGCGCTGAAATGGGGCCGGGCGAGCGGCTGTTGCTGTGGCTGGCAACCACCTTTGGATTGCAGGTCGATACAGAGGCGATGCGCGATGAAAGTCCTTAATATGGCACTGTTTCTGTCTCTGCTGCCACTGTCGGCATGGGCACAGGATCTGATGCGCGGATTTGAGATGCCGGGCCACCGTGCCCTGATCGAGCAAAGCAAGGACGCCGAACTGACGTCGTTTGAAACCGATGGCTGTTCAGGCGGGTTGTCAGCCAGTTGGCGTTGGGTGGCAAAGCAGTTCCCACAGGTTGGCGCGCTATATCAAGAGCACCCGCCGTGGGAGTACTGCTGCGTCATCCACGACCGGGCATATCACAATGCGGGCGGTGCAGAGACAGCCAACGAAAGCTATGAGGCACGTCTGGCAGCGGATGACGCCTTGCACGCCTGTGTGGTGCAGCACGGAGACGGCCATGCCGAGGAATATGCCGACCAGTACGACATGTCGCCTGAACAGATTCGCAGCGTGCACGCGATTACTGCGGATGCAATGTACGGGGCGGTGCGATTCGGCGGCGGGCCGTGCAGCGGCCTGCCCTGGCGGTGGGGCTTCGGGTATCCCGGTTGTTCGGTCCTCAAGTAACAGCGTCCTGCGCGCGAATGACGTGGTGACAGGCGTTCTGTTTTCCATTATCCAACAGATCAAACACGCGAATTGGGAATCTGAGACTCATGGCTGAACACAAGCACGGCGAAATGGACATCACGGTCCAAACCAAGACATTCAACGGTTTCATCAAGGCCACCACGTGGTGTGTGGTCGCCATTGCCTTCCTGTGCCTGTTCCTGGCGGTCTTCGCCTCCTAACCGTTTCGGGGGCTGACTTGCTCAGGATATTGATTGCCTGCTTGCTGGCAGCGACAGTGGCGGGCTGCGCCAATTCGAACCGTCCGCAGGCGGATCGGAACGAAATCGTGTCCCGGTCCTACCGTGATCCGGGGCCAGCGACCCTGACGCTGTACACAATGATCAACACACGCACCGGATCGGGCGCGCATACGTCGTTGATGATCTCGGGCAGCGAGCGGGTGATCTTTGACCCTGCCGGTTCGTTCCGGGCGGATGTGGTTCCGGTGAAGGATGATGTGCTTTACGGCATTACCCCGGCGGTCGAACGAGCTTATCGCAGCTCGCACGCGCGCGAGACGCATTATGCCCGCATACAGACCATTCAGGTGAGCCCGCAACAGGCTGAAATCGCCTTGCAACTGGCAAAGCAATCCGGTCCGGTCGCTGGCGCATTCTGTACCAACTCGACTTCTCAACTGTTGAAGCAGGTGCCGGGGTTCGAGCAGATTGATGTGACGTTCTATCCGGTGAACCTGTCGGAACAGTTCGCGCAGATTCCGGGCGTCGTCACCGAAGAATATCGGGAAAATGACGATGCGGATCTGCAAAAGGGGCTGGCGGCGAACAATGCGCGTCTCAACCAGCTCGACGCTGTCTCAACTCAGTAGATAAAGCAGACCATAGAGCGTGGCGGCCCCGGAAAAGATGGCCGCTATCACGTTTTTGCTGATCACTCCGACCGCCAGGGCAACGGCTGCCGCCGACATACGTGGCAGATCAGGCTGCCCTTCGGTGGCAGAGGGCCAAACGACCAGCGGTGCGATCAATGCGGGAAGGATGGCCACCGCTGTATATCGCAAGTGACGCAGCAGCCAAGGCGGCATCGGGCGATCACCTACAAGACCGATAAAGACAAAGCGCAGCGCATAGCTGCCGATGGCAAGCCCGATGATAATGGCCCAGATGGTGACGGAATCGGGCTGAGTCATGGTCGCGTCTTTCTACGTTCGAGGATCAGTTCCGCCTGTGCCCCGGCAATCATTCCAGCGCATCCGGCGATCAGCAGACCCAGATTGAACGGGATTACGACGGTCAACAACGATACCGCGATGGCCACAAGGGCCGCGACCACATGTGCAAAGGTCCGCATCATCGGCCCTATCATGGCCAGAAAGGTGATCGGCAGGGCAAAATCCAGCGCCCAGCTTTCCGGTATTTGCGCACCCAGCACTGCGCCCAGATAAGTGCCCAGAATCCAAAGCGGTGTGATCGGCGTGACAGAGCCCACGAAATAGGCCATGCGTTGCGGCACTGACAGGTCGGGCTCTTTCTCGAACCGCACGATCGAGCAGGCATAAGATTGATCCACGGTCAGATATGCCGCAAAGGCACGCTGCCACATGGGCGCGGAGCCCAGGTAAGGTGTCAGTGATGCGGAATACATCGCCATGCGCAGATTCACGGCCAGCGCCGAGATTATGATGATCACGGTCGGGGTGTTGTCCTGCAACAATTGCAACGCCGCGAATTGCGCGGCACCTGCAAAAACGGTCGATGTAAAGGCCATCGTCTGAACAAGGGTCAGCCCGGCTTCGGTCGCAAAAACACCAAACAGAAGGCCAAAGGGCACGGCGACGAAGATAAACGGCGTCCCGTCCCGAAAACCTTTCCAGAAGTATGACTTGGATGTGGCAGAGGCCATGGCTAAATCCTATGGTGATTCATGCAGCAGTAACTGTCTTGGGAAGGGGTTGCAATTGGCCACGGAATTCGATCTGTCGGACTATCTTATCGCCCCTGATCCGGGTGCGATGCGCCTGACCCGAGCGGTCGAGGGCGTGGACCAGAACGGTGAAATCAGCCAGATATCTGTGGTCGAGGAACGCCCGCTTACGATCTTCCTCAATTCGCAGGAAATCGTGACGGCGATGACGATTGGCGACTATCCCGAATATCTTGCGCTGGGCTTTCTGCGCAATCAGGGGATGCTGCTGTCGGATGACGAAATCACGCGCGTGGAATATGACGACGATCTTGAAACCGTGATCGTCCGAACCGCGCGCGAAACATCGTATGAGGACAAGCTGAAGAAGAAGACCCGCACCAGCGGGTGTGCCGTGGGTACTGTGTTTGGCGACATGATGGAGGGCTTGGAAGACGTACAACTGCCGCAGGTTCAGGTGCGCACCTCCTGGCTGTATGATCTGGCCTCGAAGATCAACCGCACTCCGTCGCTGTACCTCGAGGCCGGAGCGATTCACGGCACGGTCCTGTGCCGTGAAAACTGCCCGCTGGTCTATATGGAGGACGTGGGCCGCCACAACGCCGTCGACAAGATCGCAGGCTGGATGCTGTCAGAAGGAGAGAGTGCGGCGGACAAGATCCTCTATACTACTGGTCGTCTGACATCCGAAATGGTGATCAAAACGGCGATGATGGGGATTCCGGTACTGGCTTCCCGCTCGGGCTTCACCGCCTGGGGCGTCGAGATCGCGCGCGAGGTCGGGCTGACGCTGATCGGGCGGATGCGCGGCCAGCGCTTTGTCTGCCTGTCGGGTGAGGATCGCCTGCTGCGCGACGTGGACCCGTCAACCGTAGCGATCGAAGACAGGAAACACCGCCGGAAAAGTGCAGGATGATTTTGGAAACCCTTAGACTTTTTTTCCTGTTTGTTGTTGCAGTCAGTATCTTGCCGCTGAGCATTCTTGCTGCGCGTAACAACGCGCGCAGCAAACGAGCAATCGTAGAGGGCATGGCACGGTTGGACGAAGAAATTTTGGATCGATTGGGGTGGGAGGCAAGAGAATACATCGGCACATTCGACCTGTTTGCCCCATTCCGGATGGGATGGGCAGCTTGGGGATTGGCGGTGCAAAAACAAAGCGCCGTGTTGCAACGTACCCTTCTTCAAGGTTTGCCAGCCTCAGTCGTTTTGCCAAACGAAATCAGACGATCACTTCGCAGGTATCGGTGCTTTTTCTGGTTGTTTTTCGCGCCTGTGGCGGTTTTGGTGCTCTTTTTCGCTTTCATTCGCTTGAGCCATGTCTTGGCCGACTTTTCCGGACTTCCTGTGAGCCTGTGTTTCATTTTGCTTGGTGCGGGTAGTGGGGTTTGGATTTTTTCACCGCTGGAGAAATTCCAAAAATGGCCGGAGATCGAGGACCCATCATGACGAAACCGCTTGGCGTCATTCTTGCAGGCGGGCAGGCCACACGTATGGGTGGTGGCGACAAAGGTTTGCTGCAGATCGGGGGGCAGAGCCTGCTGTCCCATGTGATTGACCGTCTGTCCCCACAGGTAAGTGGGTTGGCGTTGAACGCGAATGGCGACCCTGAGCGCTTCGCTGATCTGGGCCTGCCCGTCCTGCCTGACACGATCGAAGGGTTTGCCGGGCCTCTGGCCGGTGTGCTGGCCGGGCTCGACTGGGCGGCAGAGCAGGGGGCGGACTGCATCGTGACAGCTGCTGCGGATACGCCATTTTTCCCGCGCGATCTGGTGGCGCGACTGACGCAGGCTGCGGAAGGGCAGGTACACCCGTTGGTTTTGGCCACCACGCCGCGTTCGGGCGACGAGGCGCTGAAATCCGGTGGCGGCAAGCGAGTCAACCGACACCCGACATTCGGGCTTTGGCCCGTGGCGCTGCGCGATGATCTGCGGGCGGCGCTGATGGACGGGTTGCGCAAGGTGGTGCTGTGGACCGACAAACATGACGGGCGCGAGGCATTGTTCAGCGCCGACCCGTTTGATCCGTTTTTCAACGTCAACACGCCCGAAGATCTGGACCGTGCCCGAACTTTGCTGGAGCAGGCATGAGGGTCTTCGGCGTCACAGGCTGGAAGAATGCCGGCAAAACCGGGCTGATGGAACGGCTGGTGGCCGAGATCACAGGCCGGGGCTTTACGATCTCTACGGTCAAGCACGCGCATCACAGCGTGGATGTGGATCAGCCGGGCACCGACAGTTACCGGCACCGCGTTGCGGGCGCCAGCGAGGTGCTGCTTGCCTCGGGGCAACGTATTGCTTTGATGCAGGAATTGCGGGGCGCGCCTGAACCGCCGCTGGCCGAGCTGCTGGCGAGGCTCTCGCCGGTCGATCTGGTGTTGGTCGAAGGGTTCAAGCGCGAGGACCACCCCAAGATCGAAGCGTATCGCGTTGAGGCGGGCCATGCGCTGATGGCACCTGAAAATGGCACCATCCGCGCGGTGGCCAGCGACACTCCGCTGGATCTGGACCGCCCGGTCTATGATCTGGACGATATTGCCGGGATTGCTGACTTCATCCTGAAAGAGGCCGGTTTGTGAGCCTGTTCCAGACCTTTGCAATGGTGGATTGGTCTGGCGGAAACGACACCGGGCCGACCCCGCGCAAGGATGCGATCTGGGCCTGCATTGCACGAAACGGAAAAGCGCATGACCCCGAATACCTGCGCAACAGGCGGATAGCCGAGCAGAGGTTGGATGCTCTGATCCGCGCCGAACTGAAGGCCGGTCGCCGCCTGCTTCTTGGGTTCGATTTTCCTTTTGGATATCCTTGCGGCTTCGCACGGGCGATGACCGGAACGGACGATCCGCTGGCGTTGTGGGATTGGTTCGACCAACAAATCGAGGATTCTCCGAAGGCCAACAACCGCTTTGATCTGGCGGGTCGGATCAACCTTCAGTTTGACGGCCGTGGTCCGTTCTGGATGAATGGATTGCGCCGAGATATTGACGGCCTGCCGCGTACCAAATCGGACTATTCCAACCCGTTCCCGAACCGTCGTGTCGTTGAGACTCTGGCAAAAGGAAGCTTCACCTGCTGGCAGATGGCAGGGGCAGGCGCGGTTGGTGGCCAAGTCATGATGGGGCTGCCGATTCTAAACCGGCTTCGCCATCGGTTTGCCGGGCAAATCTCGGTCTGGCCGTTCGAACCGCTGGATAAACCAGTCGCCTTCGTGGAAATCTGGCCGTCTCTGACCTTGGGCGCGCCTCCGGAAGGGCGGATCAAAGATGCCTGGCAGGTTGAACAGGCCGCCTTGACTCTGTCGGGTTTGACAGAGCAGGAGTTGGATGCGCAATTGAACGTCTCAGCGGCAGAGGAAGGTTGGATATTGGGTGTGCCTCAGGACAAGCCGAACATAGCCCCGCCCCCGTTGCGGAACGATTGTTTTGCCTTGCCCGCCGGGGTCAACTGGACACCGGTGGATGAGGCGCTGGCCTGTTTGCGTGACAGGCTGCACCCGATTACCGCATCTGAGACGATGGCGCTGACCCAGGCATGCGGGCGCGTTCTGGCCGGGGATGTGGTCGCCCGACGTTCGAACCCGCCGCAACCGAATACGGCCGTGGATGGGTACGGGTTTGCTGGCCCCGCCCCTGATGGCCCACAGATCATGCCATTGATTGACGGGCGCGCGGCGGCAGGGATCCCGTTCGACGGTGACGTGCGTGAAGGTTGGGCCTTGCGCGTGCTGACGGGGGCGGCGCTGCCCGCCGGTGTCGACACGGTCATTCTGGAAGAGGATGTCACGGTCAAGGACGGCCACATAGCCTTCCACGGCCCGCTGAAAAAAGGCGCCAACACACGGCGCGCGGGAGAAGATGTGGCCGCAGGCGAAATCGCCCTTCCTGCCGGGCGCAGACTGACCCCTGCCGATCTTGCGCTGCTGTCTGCCGTGGGGATTGCCGAAGTCAACGTGCGCAAACCGCTTCGCGTGGCCGTGGTCTCTACGGGTGATGAATTGGTCGAAGCCGGAGAGAGCGCTGGTCCGGGTCAGATTTTCGACGCCAATCGCCCAATGCTGCTGTCCTTGATCGAACGTATGGGGTTCGTGCCCGTGGATATGGGGCGTGTTTCGGATGATCGGGACGCCTTGCGGGATCGATTGGATCAGGCTGCGGAACAGGCGGATGTGATTTTGACCAGTGGTGGCGCGTCAGCGGGTGACGAAGACCATGTTTCGGCCCTGTTGCGTCAGGCCGGAGCGATGCAGCACTGGCGCATTGCGTTGAAACCCGGGCGGCCGCTGGCTTTGGGATTGTGGTCTGGCGTGCCGGTGTTTGGCCTGCCCGGAAATCCGGTTGCCGCCATGGTCTGTACATTGATTTTCGCGCGTCCGGCTTTGGGGCTGATGTCCGGCGAAGGCTGGGCTGAACCGCAAGGTTTCGAAGTGCCTGCCGCCTTTGAAAAGCGCAAGAAGCCCGGTCGCCGGGAATATCTGCGAGCAAGAATGCGGGATGGGCGGGCCGAGGTTTTCCACTCGGAAGGATCAGGCCGGATCAGTGGCCTCAGCTGGGCTGAAGGGTTGGTCGAAATCGAGGACGGTGCGCGCCATGTCAAACCGGGCGATATGGTCCGGTTCCTTCCGTATGGAAGTTTCGGGTTGTGACGGTCACGATTTCCAGAGGGTTCGCCGATCAGGAACGCGCGGAAGCGGCAGCACTGTTCTGGCAGGCATTTGCGACCAAGCTGGGCAAAGTCATGGGACCGGACGAAAAAGGATTGGCTTTCTTTGAAATCGCATTGAACCCGGATTTCGCGCTGGTTGCACGGGATGAAACGGGCCGGATGCTGGGTCTGGCAGGTTTCAAGACACGTGACGGCTCTTTTGCGGGGGGCAATATGTCTGATCTGGCGCAGGTCTATGGCTGGTTCGGGGCGACGTGGCGCGCCTTGGTTCTGAGCGTGCTGGAGCGCGAACTGAAACCGGGCGTGTTCCAGATGGATGGCATTTTTGTCGCTGCCGAAGCGCGCGGCAAAGGAGTGGGCACGGCATTGCTGAATGCCATCAAGTCCGAGGCCCGCAACCGCGACATGTCAGAGGTTCAGCTTGATGTCATCGACACGAACCCCCGCGCCCGCAGCCTTTACGAGCGCGAGGGGTTCCAGCCTGTGGGTCAAGAAAAAACCGGACCGCTGAAGTATCTGTTCAATTTCAGCAGCGCGAACAAAATGTCGTGGATTGTCGGGTCGGATTAATCAAACGTGCCCGCCACGCGACCCAGCAACATGAATGCGCGGGCCGTTCGGGTTTCACCCAGTTCACTCAGTTCCGCATCGCTTGCCGTGGGTTCGAACTCGGCCATCATCTTGTCAAACCGACGCAGGAAATGGTGCGCGGCGTCGCGGAAAATCGGATCCTGTTTCATCCGGGCTGCCGTCAGCGCAAGTGAGGATCTGTCGCGTACGCCCCCCAGCGCCGCCACGGCGCGCCCGCGTGTGCCCTGGGCGAACTGGCGCCAGATTTCTGGCCGGGCCTTGTCGGGCCGCAGGTCATCCATGTAGATGCCTTCTTGGCTGAGCAGCGTCAGAACATCCTGCGAAGCTTGCACAAGCTGTGCCGTCTTGCGGTCCTTCAATGCAACACGCAGCGCATTGAACCCCTCGGTGTCATCCTGCGTTTCGGGGAAGTTCAGGGCGCGGATGAAAACCTCGGTACTCAGCGGCGGTGTGATCTCTTCCGCAGGTGTGCCCAGTTCCAACGAGGTCTGGTCGCCCTGAGCGGAAGACTGCGCGGCCGTGGCAGAACGCGCCGTGCGTTTGGTCGAGAACGTCGCCAGGGCGTCTTCGGTTTTCCTTGTGGCCGCAGCGATTTCATCCAGCTTTTTGGTCACCGCAGGTTCATAGGTGCTGGAGGCGCGCTGCTGCTGCGCCACATAGGCCTGCCGGATCGCGTCGATTGCCGTTTGCAACCGCGCACTTTCCTCTCGCATCACCCGGCTGGCGCGCATCGCGGTGGCCGCAACCCAGATCATCGCCACGGGCATGAACACGGCCAGAAAGGCGACGACAAAGCCACCGTTCTGCCCCTGACCGGGCAGCACGAGAAAGACGACCGACACCACCAGCCAGATCAGGCTGAGCACCAGTGCGGCAATCTCGATTTCGGTGACAGCCGGAGTCTTCGGGCGATCATAGATGCCCAGCGACGTCGGCTTTTCGGTTTCCGGGTCAGGTTTTGGCCCCGACATTACATGCGCTCCGGTCAGGCGTACTCGATACTCAGGATTTCGTAAGAGCGCACGCCGCCGGGTGTGCGCACTTCGACACTGTCCCCTTCATCTTTGCCGATCAGGGCGCGGGCGATGGGGGATTTTATGTTCAGCAGGCCGTTTTCGATATTGGCCTCGTATTCACCAACGATCTGCCAGGTCTTTTCTTCCTCGGTATCTTCGTCGACCAATGTGACTTTTGCGCCAAACTTGACCGCACCCGACAATTTTGCCGGATCGATGACATCGGCCAACGACAGAATACCTTCCAGTTCTTTGATGCGACCTTCGATGAAGCCCTGTTTTTCACGGGCAGAATGATATTCGGCGTTTTCCTTCAGGTCGCCCAGCTCGCGCGCCGAGGCGATGGCTTCGATGATCGCCGGGCGTTCAACGGATTTGAGGTTCTTCAGCTCAGCCTCGAGCGCGGCATTGCCCGCAGGCGTCATCGGGATCTTTTCCATACTCTCTACGTCCACGCATAAATTGAGTCGCCCCGCCGCACAGGAGCGTCGGGGCGAATGTTAGATTGGCAGTTACCTGACCCAAATGCCACGTGAATTGCAAGAGGTGACAGCGTCAGCAGCGATCAATTCGCGACTTCGCGCCGTTTTGATTTGGGGTGGGGCCTGTGCCGATGATCGGGATGCCGCGACCTGCGCCAACGCTGTGATGGGGTGCAAAGCCAAATCATCTCAATCATATTGCACCACTTCGAACTCGATCCCGTTGTTATCACGGAAATAGAACCGGCGCCCTGGTTCGTAATCGGCATGGTTGTGGGGCTCGAATCCTGCCTTGCGAACCTTGTCTTCGGTGGCATCGATGTCTTCGACCAGAACACCCACGTGGTTCAGCCCGCCGATCACATCATAGCTGCTTTCATCCGACTGCTTCGGGTCGTCAGGTTTGTACAGTGCCAGATACGTATGGGCCGAACCGACATGCACCGTGTATCCGCCGGCAATTGCGGGGCCTTCCCAACGGGTTTTCCAGCCAAAGACCTTTTGCATCCAATTGGCCGAGGCCTTCGGGTCGCGGACAGTGAAGTTGGTGTGTTCAAGCGTCGCCATCATGGGATCTCCTGTGTTTTTTGGCTTGTCCCGACTCAGCGTAATTTCTAAACCTAACTTTAGGTCAAGGAATTTTTCATGAGGGTTTGATGGCGGCATCAGAGGGGCTGGCGATTGGCGCATTGGCCCGGCGCACAGGTCTGGCCGTGTCGGCCATCCGGTATTACGAAGCGCAGGGTCTGATTTCGCCCTGGCGCAACGCGGGCGGACAGCGGCGCTATCAGCGGGCCGATATTCGGCGGCTGAGCTTTGTCATGATTGCGCAGCAGTTCGGCCTGACCCTGCCGGAAATCCGGCGGGTGCTGTCGGGCCTGCCCGGAAACCGCACGCCGACGCCTCAGGACTGGAAGGCGATCAGCGTACAGCTGAGGGCCCATCTGGATCAGCGAATCGACACCCTAAAGCGGTTGCGCGACAATCTGGATGGCTGCATCGGATGCGGGTGTCTGAGCCTGCCGAAATGCGCGCTCTACAACCCCGATGACAGGGCAAAATCGCATGGTAGCGGTCCCAGGTACCTGATGGGGGATGCACCAGAGGGGTGATGTGTCGAATAGCGCCCTTGTTACGCCGTGTTTCGATTGACCAATGTCTTTCCGACCATGTAATCAGCCGTGAAACAAAATTGCGCAGATCATGCGGTGACAGCGCCAATTCGGAAAGTTAGCTAGGGAGCCCGCGATGGCCGAGATTGAACGCGAAGCGATGGAATACGATGTGGTGATCGTGGGTGCAGGTCCTGCAGGCCTGTCGGCGGCCATCCGTCTGAAACAGCTGGATGCCGACCTGAACGTTGTCGTTCTGGAAAAAGGGTCCGAGGTTGGCGCGCATATCCTGTCGGGCGCGGTTCTTGATCCCTGTGGTCTGGATGCGCTGATCCCGGATTGGAAAGAAAAAGGCGCGCCGCTGAATGTGCCCGTGAAGGACGACAAGTTCTACATGCTGGGTGAAGCAGGCCAGGTCCGCATCCCGAACTTCCCGATGCCGCCGCTGATGCACAACCACGGCAACTACATCGTCTCGATGGGCAATGTGTGCCGCTGGATGGCGGAACAGGCCGAAGAACTGGGTGTCGAGATCTTTCCGGGCATGGCGTGCTCGGAAATGGTCTATGGCGACAATGGCGAAGTCAAAGGCGTGGTAGCAGGCGTTTTTGGCCTTGAGGCAGACGGTTCCTATGGCCCCAACACCGAACCGGGGATGGAGCTGCACGGCAAATATGTCTTCCTGTCAGAAGGTGTGCGCGGGTCGCTGTCCAAGGAAGTGATCGCCAAATACGACCTGTCTGCCGGCAAAGAGCCGCAGAAATACGGTGTCGGCATGAAAGAGATCTGGGAGATCGACCCTGCCAAGCACAAGGAAGGCAGCGTGACGCACACGATGGGCTGGCCTTTGGGCAGCAACGCGGGCGGTGGATCCTTCATCTATCACCTTGAGAACAATCAGGTTTACGTCGGTTTCGTGGTGCACCTGAATTACAAGAACCCGCATCTGTACCCCTACATGGAGTTCCAGCGTTTCAAGCACCATCCGATGGTGGCTGATCTGCTGAAAGGCGGCAAGCGCGTCGCTTACGGCGCTCGTGCGATTACGGAAGGCGGCTATCAGTCGATGCCGAAACTGGTCGCGCCGGGCGTGGCGCTGTTGGGCTGTTCGGCGGGCATGGTCAACGTGCCGCGCATCAAAGGCAACCACAACGCGATGCTGTCGGGCAAAGCTGCGGCCGAGGCTGCTTTCGAAGCGATCAAGGCCGAGCGTTCGGGCGATGAGCTGACGGCTTACGAGACCGAAGTTCGCAATGGCGCGATTGGCTCCGACCTGAAGAAGGTTCGCAATGTCAAACCGATGTGGTCGAAATGGGGTCTGACCGCCAGCCTGATGTTGGGTGGTCTGGACATGTGGACCAACACGTTTGGCTTTTCACTTTTCGGCACGTTGGGCCATGGCAAGAACGACGCGGAATCGACCGAGGATGCCAGCAAGCACCAGCCAATCGATTACCCAAAGCCGGATGGAACGCTGTCCTTCGATCGTCTGACGAATGTCTCGTTCGCAGCGACAAACCACGAGGAAAGCCAGCCCTGCCACCTGCGTCTCGCCGATCCCGAGATCCCCGTGAAGGTCAACCTGCCCAAATACGATGAGCCGGCGCAGCGGTATTGCCCTGCGGGTGTGTATGAGGTGGTCGAGGATGAGGGCGGCCCACGATTCGTCATCAACTTTCAGAACTGCGTTCACTGCAAAACCTGCGACATCAAGGATCCCAGCCAGAACATCACCTGGACCACACCGCAGGGCGGCGACGGTCCAAACTATCCGAACATGTAAGCAAAAAACGGGCAATGGCGGCGCTGTGAAGGCTCTGCCATTGCCTCTTGCCTGCCGAAGCCCTAGCTTACCCCTCAGTCAACGATAGCAAGGCAGGATTTCGGTGTTTTCCCTGGTTCGTCGCGCGGCTTTGTCCGTGCTGTTCATGTCGTCGGTCGCGGTTCCGGCCTTTTCGGAAACGGGCGCCGGGTCTTATCTGGCCGGGCGGCAGGCGATTTACGAAAACGACTATTCTGCCGCTGAAAGATATTACGCTCAGGCCCTCAGGTTTGATCCCCAAAATGCGCTGTTGCAGGAAAGCGTTGTCGTTGCACGCATCGCTTTGGGGGAAGTGGCGCGCGCGCTGCCGATCGCCCAGCAGATCGAGGAAGCCAACCTTCCCAGCCAGGCAGCGCGTATGGTGATTTCGGCCAATCTGATCGCCGATGGGAGATTTGACGACCTGCTGGCCCGGGACCCTGAAACACAGGGAGTTGGCCCCCTTGTTGACGGCCTGATGATCGCCTGGGCCCATCTGGGGCAGGGCGAGATGACCAAGGCGATGGAACAGTTCGATTCTGTCGCCACACAGGATGGCCTCAGGGAATTTGCGCTTTACCACAAGGCGATGGCATTGGCGTCTATCGGTGATTTCGAAGGCGCCGAGGCGATACTTGCCGACAATGATGGAACGGTTGCCCGGTTCTCTCGTCGTGCTGCTTTGGCCCGCACCGAGATTCTGTCGCAGCTGGATCGCAACGAAGACGCCATTCAGTTTCTGGACGATGTGTTTGTAGCGGGCAGTGACCCGACCATCGAGGCGTATTTGAGCCAGTTGGCGGCGGGTGAAACACTGCCGTTCACCCATGTCCGATCCGCTCAGGACGGCATGGCCGAGATTTTTTTCACCGTCGGTGCCGCATTGAACAGCGAAGCTTCGGCCGATTACGTTCTACTGTACGCACGCTTGGCCAGTTTCCTGCGCCCCGATCATACGGATGCCATTTTGCTGAGCGCGGATCTGCTGGACAACTTGCAGCAATATGATCTGGCGGTTGAGGCATACCGCCTGGTCCCGGCGGACAGCAACGATCACCATGCGGCCGAATTGGGCCGCGCCGAAGTTCTGGACCGTTCGGGAAAAACCGATGCGGCCGTCGAGGTGTTGCAGAACCTGGCTGCGCAAGACCCTGATTTTCCGGGTGTACATGTCGCTTTGGCAGACTTGCAGCGCCGACAGGAAAACTATGCAGCTGCCGTGGCCTCTTATGACACTGCGATCGCGCTGACGGACAGCGCGGCGGGTGGGAATTGGTTCCTGCATTATGCTCGCGGAATCAGTCATGAAAGGCTGAAGCAATGGGACCAGGCCGAAGCTGATTTCCGTCGGGCGCTGGAACTGAACCCGGATCAGCCTCAGGTTCTGAATTACCTGGGGTATTCGCTGGTTGAGCGCAAAGAAAAGCTGGATGAAGCATTGGATATGATCGAGCGCGCAGTATCTGCGCGTCCGGACAGTGGCTATATCGTGGACAGTCTGGGTTGGGTTCTGTTCCGTCTAGGGCGTTACGACGAGGCCGTCGAACACATGGAACGTGCGGTTGAGCTGATGCCGGTGGATCCGGTGGTCAACGATCATCTGGGTGACGTCTACTGGGCTGTCGGCCGCGCGCGCGAGGCCGAGTTTCAGTGGAGCCGCGCCTTGTCCTTCATCGACCCGGAAGACACGGACGGCGAAGCCGATCCGGATCGAATCCGGCGCAAGATCGAAGTCGGGCTGGATGCTGTCCTGGCCGAAGAAGGTTCGGAGCCATTGAAAGTCGCCAATGGAAATTAAGGCGTTTGCGCCCGCCAAGATCAACCTGACCCTTCATGTGACTGGCCGTCGAGACGACGGCTATCACCTTTTGGATTCGTTGGTTGTATTCGCCGATCTGGGTGATCGGTTGACATTCACCCCCGGCCCCGAATTGTCCATGGACGTGCGCGGCGAGTTTGCCGACGGAGTCCCCACGGACAGCCGAAACCTGGTCTGGAGGGCGGCAGAAGCTGTCGGTTGGACCGGTCATATTCAACTGACCAAGTCCCTGCCCCATGGGGCGGGCATTGGCGGAGGGTCGTCTGATGCCGCGGCCACGCTTGGGGCCCTGGCAGATCAGGGCCACGACCTCCCGCAGGGCCTGCCGTTGTCATTGGGGGCGGATGTTCCCGTCTGCCTGGAAGGTCGGGCGATCAGAATGCAGGGCATTGGCGATTGTTTGACGGCGGTGAACCTTCCGCACCTGCCCGCCCTTTTGGTCAACCCGGATGTACAGGTGCCCACCGGTGCCGTTTTCAACGCGCTGGCGTCCAGAGAAAACCCGCCAATGCCTGAAAGCACACCTGAGTTTGAAAGTGCCGATGAGTGCGCCCAGTGGCTGCGCAATCAACGCAACGATCTGCAAGTGCCCGCCATGAACGTCGCACCTGAGATCGAACAGGTTTTGGACGAGTTGACGATGACCAATCGCGCGCTCGTGGTGCGAATGTCAGGGTCAGGATCAACCTGTTTTGCGCTCTATCCGACGATGAAAGACGCGCATTTCGCGGCCTATGAGATCGGCGCAGCCCATCCTGATTGGTGGTGCCGCGCCACACAGCTCAATTGAGACGTGAAACCACGTAATCGGCCAATTCGCGCAACAGGCTGCGAATCTCATGATCCGGCAGTACCTCCAGCGACGCCTTGGCTTTGTTGGCCCAGCCCAAAGCGTCTTGCCGGGTTTCTTCCAGCGTGGCGTATTTGTTCATCAGCCCCAGCGCCTGATCCAGATCCCCGTCCTGTTGGCGGCCCTTTTCGATCGTGCGCTCCCAGAAGGCGCGTTCTTCCGGCGTGGATTGCGCCACGGCTTTGATGACGGGCAGGGTCAGTTTCCGTTCACGGAAGTCATCGCCAACATTTTTTCCGGTCGCTTTGCTGTCGCCCTGATAATCCAGCAGGTCATCGGCAATCTGGAACGCGATGCCCAGTGAATCGCCATAGTCGAAAAGCGCTTTGACCTGCTCTTCCGAGGCACCTGCGATCACGCCGCCCACTTCGGTCGCGGCTGAAAACAATGCCGCCGTCTTGCCGCGCACGACCTGAAGGTAAACGCTTTCATCCGTGCGCAGATCGGTTGCGGCCGTCATTTGCAGCACTTCGCCTTCGGCAATGGTTGCAGAGGCATTGGCCAGGATATCCAGAACGCGCAGCGAGCCCGTTTCCACCATCAGCTGGAAACTGCGTGAAAACAGGTAATCGCCAACCAGAACGCTGGATTTGTTGTCCCAAAGCAGATTGGCGGTCGGGCGGCCCCGTCGCTGTGCGCTTTCATCCACGACGTCGTCATGCAGCAGGGTGGCGGTGTGAATGAACTCGACCGTCGCAGCAAGGCGCACATGGTGGTCGCCGGAATAGCCAAACAGGCGTGCTGCGGCCAGTGTCAGCATCGGGCGCAGGCGTTTTCCACCTGCTTCGACCAGATGCCGCGTCACTTCCGGGATGCGTGGCGCATGGTCCGATGCCATCCGCGTGCGGATCAGCCCGTTCACGGCTTCCATCTCGCCCGCCAGAATTTCAGCCAGACGCTCATGCGGTTTTGAGATCATGTCGACGGTCATCACACTCCTGATACAAGGCTCGACTTTCGCCTCGCCTTGCCCTTACATCCATCCCCATGAAAGAACTGTTGCGCAGTACCGATCCGACAATCCTGGCCTTTGCATCCGCTCTCCTTGAGGGCGAGGATATAGACTGCTTTCAGATGGACGTAAATATGAGCATCCTCGAAGGTGGTATCGGGATCTTTCCCCGTCGACTGATGGTTCGGTCCGAAGACCTGACCCGTGCCGAGCGTGTGATGCGCGACAACGAAATCCCGCTGGGCCGATGATGCGCTTTGACGACAATGAATTGACGTGCAACGATTTCCTTGGTGGCCGGGTGCGATTGCTGCAACCTGCGTCAGGTTACCGCGCCGGAGTAGACCCTGTTCTGCTTGCCGCATCCGTCCCTGCAAAGGCCGGGCAATCCGTGCTGGAACTGGGATGTGGCGCGGGGGCTGCCATTCTGTGCCTGTCCGCGCGGGTACCGGGGCTGCAAATGGTTGGGATCGAATTGCAACCGGCCTACGCGGAGCTGGCCCGCCGCAATTCTGAAATCAACGGCTGTGATCTGGACGTGATCGAGGCTGACCTGAACGTTTTGCCTGATGACCTCCGACAGCGGCACTTTGATCACGTAATCGCGAACCCGCCCTATTACCGTTCTGGGGCGCATAGCCCCGCCAGCGACACAGGGCGGAGCATTGCCTTGGGTGAAAATACGCCTCTAATTGACTGGATCACCGTGGCGGCCAAACGCCTTGCCCCTCGGGGGTTTCTGCACATGATCCAGAAAGCCGACCGTCTTCCCGATATGCTGACGGCTTGTGAAGGGAAACTGGGTTCAATCGAGGTGCTGCCGCTCAGCGCGCGGGTGGGCCGCGAGGCCGAACTGGTCATCCTGAGCGCCCGCAAAGGGGGACGCGCGGCATTTCGCCTCCATGCGCCTTTGATTCTGCACGCTGGTGAGCGCCACGAAAAAGACGGTGAAAGCTATACCGAGGCGGTCTCAGCCGTGCTTCGACACGCCGCTCCGTTGCCTCGGAACTTGTGCCATCGGCAATGACCAGCCGAATTTGTCGGATTTGTTACAGATTCTGTGCGTCTGCGGCGTGACAGGGTGGAAACGATGTGGTCAAATTCTTACGTGACATGCAGACACATGAACAAGGAGGATCGCAATGAGCGTGAGCGCACATCTGACGGAACTGAAGAAAAAGCACGAATCTCTCGGTCTGGAAGTGGAAGAAGCCCAACGCTCGCCAGGTATCGATGATCTCCATATTGCTCAGTTGAAAAAACAGAAGCTCAAGCTGAAAGAAGAGATCGAACGCCTGTCCGCTTAAGTTTTCAGGCTGGCGCGGGCCGCTATCAAGGCCCCGCCGGTGATCAGAAAGGCCGCGATCGCAAGCCCCCAGGACGGGGTCGCGGTCCCGGCCACCACCAAAGCAAGGGTCGACAGTAACGGGGCCGCATAGGATGAGGTTCCGAGGATTTGAATGTCGCCTTGCTTGACGCCAATGTCCCAGACGTAGAACGCCAGCCCGACGGGCCCAAGGCCGAGCGCCAGCACCGACGCCCAGCCCAGTGCCGTATCGGGCAGTACAGTGTCTTCCACCGCCAGATGCAGCAGACCCGAAGCCAGTGCAGCCGCAAGGCAGAAAATTGCGACGGAACTGGTCGGCGTGCCCTCCAGTCTGCGTGATAGAACGGAATAGCCCGACCATGTCAGTGCGCACAGCAAGGCCAATGCGTATCCGGGCAAGTATTGGGCCTGAAAGCCCGCGCCGCCACCCCCGGCAATGATGACAGCGGCCCCTGCGAATCCAAGGCAGGCCCCGATCAGGTGGCCGATACGCAGATGTTCACCCGGAAGCAGGCCCGACAGAAGCACAATGAGCAGAGGCCAGAGATATGCGATCAGCCCGGCCTCGGCAGCCGGCGCCATGCGCAGGGCCGAAAAATACAGCGCGTGATAGCCAAACAGGCCCAATGCGCCAAACAGGTAGGTCGTCCAGGGAACTTGCTTTAGATCGCTCAGACCACCTGTCGCCGTCGCCCAGACAAGCCCAAGCGTACCACCAATCGAAAAGCAGATCGTGTTCAGCAGCAGGGGCGGCGTGGGTGCCGACCCCACAGTGAACAATGCCAGCAAGGCCCATAGCAAGACAGCCACGAAGCCGATGGCCGTTGCGCGCATTTTGGTCATGGGCGGGAAACCTCTTCAATCGGTATGATTTTGAACTCATCCGATATATGCGCGGTTTTTTCAATCTCGGTCAGGAACCAATCGCGAAACGCCGCAATCTGAGGTTTCTTTTCAGCCCCCGGCAGGCACAGAAACCGGAACCGGCCTTGTGTTTCCAGGGCCACCTTGAACGGTGCAACCAGGCGGCCTTCGGTCAGGTCCTTGAGAATCATGGCGCGTCGCCCCAGTGCCACGCCGACGCCGGCAACAGCGGCATCAATCGCGTGATCAGCATTGGAAAAATGCGCACCGTGGGTCGGAATGAAATCCATTCCGACAGCACGGAACCAAGCGGGCCAATCGCAAGGCGGGGTCAGAAAGCTGATCGAATCGTCATGGATCAGCGGGGCCTCTTCAAGGCTTTCCGGCGTGGTGAATTGTTCCGCAAGTTCGGGGGTCATGACAGGGGTCAGCCATTCCTTTCTGACGGGAACGGAATACAGCCCGTCATCGGCCGAATTCCCGAAGCGGATGGCGACGTCTACGTCGTCCCGCTCCAGATCCATGTTGCGCAGCGTGGCCGAGAATTTCAGATCGATCTCGGGATGCGCCCGAGCAAATTCGTAAAGCCGCGGCGCCAGCCACTTGGCGGTCAAAGCTGGGCCCGCGGTGACGGTCAGGCTTGTGTCATCTTCCTGTCTGCGCACCGCGCGCCATGCGGCTTGCAAGGTGGCAAACCCTTCTGCCGCACCGGGCGCCAGGGCACGGCCCGCCTCGGTCAGTTCTACGGCGCGGTTCAGACGACGAAACAGCGGCCGGCCAAGGTGTTCTTCAAGCGACTTGATCTGAAACGACAGGGCAGCTGGCGTCACATGCAGCTCTTCCGCCGCCTTCGAAAAAGACATGTGCCGGGCTGCGGCGTCAAAAGCACGCAACGCGGTCAGCGGAGGCAGATAGTCACTCATAGTGAAGAAAAACTTAAATGAAGTCTCAAGAAAGCTCGTTTGTCGTGTTTGTTTTTAGCAGCCATATTCACATCAGGTCAAATAAAACTGATTTGAAAAGGAGACTGCCATGATCGAGATGACGACGAATCCCGCCGCCCAGATGGCGATCCTGCGTGCCCACCAAGAGCGCAGCAGGGTGGTCTGGCAGTTTTGGGGATGGATATTCGGTTCCCGCTGATCGCAGCGCGCGCGTTCTTACGGGATCAGAAAGGGCCGGCCCAAAAGGACCGGCCCGTTTTTTGTTCACAAGTCTGGATCAGACGAAGAATTGCGCACCGTTGGCCGAGATCGTCGAACCGTTGATGAACTGCGAATCGTCCGATGCCAGGAAGACCACGCAGCGGGCGATTTCCTCCGGCTCACCCAAACGGCCGGCCGGGATCTGGCCAATGATGGACTCGCGCACCTTCTCGGGCACAGCCATGACCATTTCGGTTGCGATATAGCCGGGGCAGATCGCGTTGGCAGTGATCCCCGCCCGCGCGCCTTCCTGCGCCAGGGATTTCACGATGCCCAGGTCACCCGCCTTGGTCGCAGCATAGTTCACTTGAGCGAACTGGCCTTTCTGACCGTTGATCGAGCTGATGACGATGACACGGCCGAACTTGCGCTCGCGCATGCCGGGCCAGATGGGATGTACGGTGTTGAACACGCCAGTCAGGTTGGTGTCGATCACGTCTTTCCACTGATCCGGCGTCATTTTGTGGAACGGTGCATCGCGGGTGATGCCAGCATTGGCGACGACCACATCGATGGGGCCAACCTCAGCTTCGACCTTTTCGATGCCCGCTTTGGATTCGTCATAATCCGCGACGTTCCACTTGTAGGTCTTGATCCCGGTTTCTTCGGTGAATTTTGCGGCTGCTTCGTCGTTCCCTGCATAGGTGGCCGCAACGTTATATCCTTCGGCTTTTAGCGCCGTGGAAATTGCTGCGCCAATGCCGCGGGAACCGCCAGTTACGAGTGCTGTTCGTGCCATTTATGACTCCTTCAATTTTAGTCGTCTTAGTAATGCTGTTACTCTGAGAGATAGTTGTGCGCAATATTGTTTCGTCTTGAATCTCGGTTTCCGGGCGGCAATATCGTCGCATCCAAGGGTTAGAACCTCAATGTAACAAAAAAGGCGCCCATTGGGCGCCTAATTCTATTTGATTGTCAAAGCGCTTAGTCGCGCTCCACACAAAGGGCAACGCCCATGCCACCGCCGATGCACAAGGTCGCCAGACCCTTTTTTGCATCGCGTCGCTTCATTTCGAACAACAGGGTGTTCAAAACACGGCACCCCGAAGCACCGATCGGATGGCCGATGGCAATGGCGCCGCCGTTTACGTTCACGATCGACGGATCCCAGCCCATATCCTTGTTAACCGCGCAAGCCTGCGCGGCAAAGGCTTCGTTGGCTTCGACCAGGTCCAGATCGTCTACCGACCAGCCTGCTTTTTCCAGTGCCTTGCGCGATGCATAGATCGGGCCGACGCCCATGATCGAAGGGTCCAGACCGGCGGTCGCATAGGACGCGATGCGCGCCAGAGGTTCGATTCCCCGCTTTTCAGCGTTTTCGGCTGACATCAGCAGCGTCGCGGCCGCGCCGTCGTTCAATCCCGAGGCGTTGGCAGCTGTGACCGAACCGTCCTTGGTGAAGGCCGGACGCAGTTTGGCCATGGCCTCCATGGTTGCGCCATGACGAATGTATTCGTCCTTGTCCATCACGATGTCGCCCTTGCGGGTCTTGATGGTGAAGGGCACGATTTCGTCTGCGAACTTGCCGGCCTTTTGGGCTGCTTCGGCCTTGTTCTGCGAAGCAACGGCGAATTCATCCTGCATCTCGCGGCTAATCTGCCATTTCTCTGCAACATTCTCGGCAGTCTGACCCATGTGATAGCCGTTGAAAGCATCCCACAAGCCATCGCGGATCATCGTGTCGATATACTTCATGTCGCCCATCTTGTGACCGGCGCGCAGCGCGGCGGCGTGGGGTGACAGCGTCATGTTTTCCTGACCACCAGCAGCGACGATTTCCGCGTCTCCCAGCTGAATATGCTGGGCGCCCAAAGCAACGGCGCGCAGGCCCGAGCCACAAACCTGATTGATGCCCCATGCGGCGCTTTCCTGTGGCAGGCCGGCATTGATATGCGCCTGTCGCGCGGGATTCTGGCCTTGGGCGGCAGTCAGAACCTGACCCATAATGGTTTCGCTGACTTCGCCTTTTTCCACTCCGGCGCGCTCGACAACTGCTTCCAGAACGGCAGCGCCCAGATCATGGGCAGGTGTGTTCGCAAACGAACCACTGAAGCTGCCAACACCTGTGCGTGCGGCGGATGCGATTACTACGTTGGTCATATGATCAGTCCTTTACCGTCATGGGCCAGCGGAATTTCTGACGGCGCAGGTCGAAAGGTGTCCTTTCGAAACAAGAGCGCCCCGTGATCCCCCGCTCAAGTACTCTTGCAATAGCGTAACGCTGCACATGCAGCAACGGGCAGCTTGTCTCAGTGTCGGAAATGGTAGGAAAATGTCGATGGACGGGCAATCAACTTCCTGTTTTTGATCTGTTTTCCTGCTTCCAGGGTTCCACGACACTGGGTGCGCCATACAAGAATCCTTGCAGGCAATCCACGCCACTTGCCACCAAGAAAGCGGCATCCTCCTGCGTTTCAACCGATTCGGCCGTAACCAGAATTTCAAATTCACGGGCCACTGCAATCAGGGCCCGCACCAAAGTCTGGTTGTCGGGATCGTTGCTGATGCCCCGAACGAACTGTCCATCGATTTTGGCTGCGTCGAACAGAAACTCGCGAAAATGCCGAAAGCTGAAATTGCTGGCGCCAAAGTCATCCAGCGCAAAAGCGATGCCGCGATCCTGCAAGCGGTCCATGAAGTCGACAACCAGCTCGGGCACCTGCATGGCCGAGCTTTCGGAGATTTCGAGGATCAAGCGTTCGCCCAATCCGGCATCTCGATTCAGGAATCTGTCCAGTATTCTGGACCAGTTGGAATAACCGATCGAGCGCGCAGACATGTTGATCGACAGGCGTATTTCCGGGTTCCTCGCCAATGTGCGCAACCCAAGCTCCAACGCGACGCAGTCCAGATCGCGGCCGATAGGAGTATTTTCGACCTGAGGCATGAATTCGCGCGCCGGGATGACGCGGCCGGTCTCGTCCAGAACCCGAATGAACCCTTCGTAAAACGCGACTCGGTACGGGGCGTGCGCCTGAATCACCGGCTGAAAAGCCAGTTTGCATTGCTTATGCTTCACGGCATCGGTTGCCATCTGCAAAACCGAACGATCCCGCGTCGAAACGGCCGCATTCAACGGGCTGTCCGACCCCTCAGGCAGATTTGCCAGTTTTCTGTTTCCCATAAGCGCGGATTCCCATGTGTCCAGGACAGGTGTCCGGTCACAGTCTCGGGGCAAAGAGATGAATCTGCGGTTAAGGGTTCGGAAAAATTTCTGTCTCGCGGGCTTAGCGGGTGGATTGCCACGCGCGCGCTAAAGAAGCTGCCGCGCCAAGTATCGCGCCCATCGCACCTAGGGCCATCATTGCAAAACCCAACGCGATCAGGGCTGCAACGGCGCCCCCAAGGGCTGCAAGCATGGCCATCAAAAGGCCGAACAGGCCGAAAAAGGTTGAAATGGTTGCCAAACGATTCATACCGACCCTCGCTCACTCACACACGGCGCCTGTCGACTGATATGGCGCTGAATGACCGAGATTCAAGGCACAAGCAGGTTTCAGCCGGCTGTTTCAGGCCTGTTCTGCTTGTCCGCTAGGCAGTTTTTTGTCCAGATGCTCAAAACCTGGCGTTCCGCGGTCTTCCGGGTGGCGTGCCAGATGCTTGGCCTTGATCTGTTCCGAACTGTCCCGGCTGCCGTCATGGCTGTACCCAGGTGGGGCAAAGCAGTAGGCCAGTCGCTGTTTCAGGGTCAGCCCCGGCTGGGTTGCGTCGCGCCAGATGGCCACCCATTCGTGAAAGGCCACCCGCAGGGGATTGAAAGTGCCGATATTGTGCACCAGGCCATAGTCCACCTGGTCATCCTCCTGCTCGGGGACGAAGGTGCCGAACAGCTTGTCCCAGATGATGAACACCCCGGCATAGTTGCAATCGAGATAGCGCGCGTTGCGGCCGTGATGGGCGCGGTGGTGACTGGGGGTGTTCATTACCGCTTCGAACCAGCGGGGCATCTTGCCGATGGCCTCGGTGTGAATCCAGAACTGATAGATAAGATTGAGGCCACCGACGAACAAAACCATTGCAGGATGGAACCCAAGCAGGATCAGCGGGGCGCGTACGACCATCATGAAAGTGAACGTATAGGTCCAGGTCTGCCGCAGCGCGGTCGTCAAGTTGTAGTGTTGCGAGCTGTGATGGTTTACGTGACTGGCCCAGACCCAGCGGATGCGATGGCCAAAGCGGTGGACCCAGTAGTAACGCAGATCGTCCAGGACAAAGCACAGGATGATAACCGGAATTGACGTACCCAGGTTCATCGGTGTGATCTGCCAAAGCCACATGAAAAACGCATAGGCGATAAAGCCCAGCAAAAAGCCCGATGCGATGTTTCCGGCCCCCATGATCAAAGAAGTCACCGCATCGCGTGTTTCATAACGCCCGCCTTTGCCTTTGACTGCGATCCACAGAAACTCGGCCAGAATTGCTGCGATGAAAAAGGGAACGGCCCATTGTACCGCATCGGGAAAACTAATTTGGTCTGTCATGCGGGCTCCATCAGGTCACGCCAGTGACGGCGTTCGAAATCGTCCAGTCGGATGAGTGTTTTGGGCACCGAGAATTCGTGAAACAGAATCTCAAAACCTTCCGGATGATCCAGAAGATCATAGTCCAGCAAATGCCGGGCCACGGTGTCGGCCCCGAAGGACCAAAGCAACCCATTGCCTGAACTGGTGCGCACCACCGCGGCGTGGCCATCATGGGAAACCGTGACGTCGACCACATCATCGTCCGGAAAGTGACGTGCCCATTGTGATCGTGCAATGTCGGGCGTCAGCATCACCTGCTGCGACCTGCCGGTGAGATGTAATAACAGGGTGACACCAGCTATGCCGCCGACGACCAGCGCCAGTAGAATTTCAAGTGGCATTCCATCCTCCTGAGCGCAGAGTGCAAAGGAGTTGAAACTCTGTCAAAGGTGGCGTTGCGTCAGCTGTTTTCCAGCCGTTCCAGTATCTCGTGTTGCACCACACGTTCGACGAAGGGCACCAGCCCCTCGGGGCCGGATGTACGATCCTTCAGATGGATGCAGATATCTGGGCGGCGGGCGGCAATAATACCCACCATTTCACCACGGATCTTGTCGTCAAGCCCCGCGCCCAGGATGGCGCAGGCAATCCGGGGCTCGGCATCCAGCTGTTTCCGAACCTCGTCCGTGTCATGTGCGCCCAGCCACTGAATCGGCAGATGATCCAGTTGCCGCGCCACGTCACCGATTACATTTGGCAACCGTCCGATCAGCAGTACGACGGGTTTCATCATTGCCTCCATTTCAAACAATATGCCTGCCCTGTCCGGCAGGGCAGGAACAGTATATCACGAGATTGAAAGGGGCTGACGCCTTTAGTTGCTGACCGAATAAACGGTTGTTTTGCCCTTGCCTTTTTCGCGGGTCATTCGGGCAGTGGCCCCGTCAATTTCCCAAAGCTGACAATCCGTGCCCAGCGCCTTGCCGTCCAATACTCCGTTTCGGCACCAGAATTTTTTGTTCCAGACCCAGGTTCCGCTGAACTTTTTCCCACTTTTGAGTTTGGCTGAAATCGTGCCATCAGCATTCGCGACAAAAACATTGCCTTGTTCGTCGGTCAGCTTTTTACCAACAATATCGGAATTGAACTGCTTTGCGGTCTTGATCCGTTTGTAGTCCGCATGTGCGGCGCCAGCGATTGCCAATGTGCCTGCAACAGCAAGGAATAAAATCGTATGTTTCATATAAAACCTCCCACTCTTAATGCGTGGGAGGGTACCATGTTTCCGCAAATTTTTCTAAATGCGTTAACTTTCAGCGCCAACAAGCGTCGAAATGATCGCCTTCGCACTGTCCGAGTTCCATTCGGCGTCGCCGATCAGCCGGGCGATTTCCTGCCCTTCGGGGTTCAGGATGACCGTGATCGGCAAGGCGATGACGCCGAACTCACGGGCAGCGGCCGAGCTGGGGTCCTGGTGACGGGGCAGGTTGGCGATGCCGTTCTCTTCAAAGAACTTTTTGATGCCGGCAGGCGAGTTGCGGCCCGTGGCCAGTGTCAGAACCTGAAACTTGTCGCCGCCGAACTCTTCCTGAAGCTCAGCGATCTGAGGCATCTCTTTGCGACAAGGCGCACACCAGGTGGCCCAGAAATTCAGCAGCACATATTTGCCCTCATAATCGGCAAGCGTGCCGACGCCGCCGTCATCTTCCAGCTGGAATTCGATTGATTTGGCGGGTTTCGGTTCCTTGTGCAGGATCAGACGTTTCAGGCTGTCTTCCCGCAGAGGGGCCAGCGTCTCGGCATCGGTCGCCAAGGCGGCATTTGCACCCAGCGCAAGGGCCATATAAAGGGGGATCAGACGAAATAGGCGCATATCAACTCCGGGTTTTCTTACATGACCGATCAATCCTCGAACCAGATGTGGGGCGGCCGCTTTGCCGCCGGTCCAGACGCGATCATGGAGGCAATCAACGCCTCGATCGGGTTCGATCAGCGGATGGCAGCCCAGGACATCGCAGGCTCGCGCGCCCATGCGGCCATGCTGGCAGCCACAGGCGTCATAAGTGATAGTGATGCCGAAGCCATTCGGGAAGGGCTGCTCACCGTTTTGTCAGAAATCCAGAACGGAGAATTCCAGTTCTCGACCGCGCTGGAAGACATCCACATGAATGTCGAGGCCCGTCTGAAAGAGATCATCGGAGAGCCCGCAGGCCGTTTGCACACAGGCCGGTCACGCAATGACCAGGTCGCAACCGATTTCAAACTCTGGGTTCGTGATCAGCTGGACGCCGCTGAGAGCGGCTTGCTGGCCCTGATCCGCGCGCTTTTGGCGCAGGCCGAGGCCGGGGCCGATTGGGTCATGCCCGGCTTTACCCACCTGCAAACGGCGCAGCCGGTGACATGGGGCCATCACATGATGGCCTATGTCGAGATGTTTGGCCGTGATCTGTCCCGCGTTCGTGACGCCCGCGCCCGGATGAACGAATCGCCACTGGGTGCTGCGGCGCTGGCCGGAACGTCCTTTCCCATCGACCGCCACATGACGGCACAGGCGCTGGGCTTTGACCGGCCTGCAGCCAACTCGCTGGACGCCGTCAGCGATCGTGACTTCGCGCTGGAGTTCCTGTCGGTGGCCTCGATCTGCGCCGTGCATCTGTCGCGCTTTGCCGAGGAACTGGTGATCTGGTCCTCGGCGCAGTTCCGTTTCGTTACCCTGTCGGATCGGTTCTCGACCGGCTCGTCGATCATGCCGCAGAAGAAAAACCCTGATGCGGCAGAGCTGATCCGTGCCAAGGTGGGTCGGATATTTGGCGCCAACACGGCGCTGATGATGGTGATGAAGGGCCTGCCGCTGGCCTATTCAAAGGACATGCAGGAAGACAAGGAACAGGTCTTTGACGCCGCCGACAACTGGATGCTGGCGCTGGCGGCGATGGAAGGCATGGTCAAGGACATGACCGCCAATCGCGACAGCTTGGCCGCTGCGGCGGGTTCGGGTTTCTCGACTGCAACTGATCTGGCCGACTGGCTGGTGCGGGTGCTGGGCCTGCCCTTCCGCGACGCGCATCATGTTACCGGATCGCTGGTGGCCATGGCCGAGAAGAAGGGCTGCGACCTGCCCGATCTGACGCTGGACGACATGCAATCGGTCCATGCCGAGATCACAAATGACGTCTACTCTGTCCTTGGTGTCGAAAACTCTGTAAACTCACGCCAGTCCTATGGTGGCACGGCCCCGGATCAGGTGCGTGCTCAGGTTGAACGATGGAAGGCAATGGTGTGATGACCGTGCTGCGCGCGATTCTTATTGCAGGGTCCGGCCTAATGCTGGCCGGATGCGGAGCCGACGGCGAGCCCGTTCAGCCTGCGCCCGCTCAGCCAACTGTCAGTGCAACCGTCGGCGTTGGCTCTGGCGGAGCGTATGTGGGCGGTGGCGTAGGTCTAAGCCGTGGCCCGCTGGGGATTTACCTGGGATTCTAAGCCACTTTCATATTGCGCATCGGTTTTGTATCCACCAACGTGAGGTGGCATGTCGGTGCGCATGCCATCCAAAGAAAAGATACTGAAATGAGAACTCTCGGACTGATTCTGGTATTTGCGGCTTTGACGGCTTGCGAACCTACATCGGCAAGACGCCCGGAACCTGCGGCAGAGCCCAAGCAATCGGGCACCGGAGTTTCGATCTCGGGCTATGGCCGGGTTGGAGTTTCGACCCGAAATTAAACTTGGTCGATGGGTTCGGAATCCATTGATTCGAAGCCATCTTCTGGTCTAAGCGCGCAGACATGGATCATTTTCTCTACCGCGACGGCGCGCTTTTCGCCGAGGATGTCCCTGTCTCCGAAATCGCTGCTGCGGTCGGAACGCCGTTCTATGTCTATTCCACCGCAACCTTGCTGCGGCATTTTCAACTGTTCGACGATGCGCTTGACGGCACGGACCACCTTGTCTGCTATGCGATGAAAGCGGCCAGCAATCAGGCGATCCTGAAAACTCTGGCACAGGCGGGCGCGGGGATGGACGTGGTCTCGGGCGGGGAATACCTGCGCGCCAAGGCAGCGGGCGTTCCCGGCGACAAGATCGTGTTCTCTGGCGTGGGCAAAACGGCGGATGAGATTCGTACCGCGCTGACCGGTGGCATCCGTCAGTTCAACGTCGAATCCGAGCCCGAGATGGAAGTGATCAACGCCGTTGCACTGGAATTGGGTGTGGTTGCTCCGATCACGGTCCGGGTGAATCCGGATGTTGATGCCAAGACCCACGCCAAGATCGCGACCGGCAAGTCCGAGAACAAATTTGGAATTCCGATATCCCGCGCCTCGGACGTCTATGCGCATGCGGCCAGCCTACCGGGACTGGAGGTGATCGGCATCGACGTCCATATCGGCTCGCAGCTGACGGAACTCGAGCCATTCGAGCTGGCCTATACGAAAGTGGCCGAACTGACCGAGCAGTTGCGGGCTGAAGGCCACAACATCCGCCGTCTTGATCTGGGCGGTGGATTGGGCATCCCCTATACCCGCTCGAATGACGCGCCGCCGCTGCCGGTGGAATATGGCGCGTTGATCAAGAAAACACTGGGCCATCTGGGCTGTGAGATCGAGATCGAGCCGGGCCGCCTGATCGCAGGCAATGCGGGGCTGATGGTCAGTAAAGTGATCTATGTGAAGTCGGGCGAAGGCCGTGATTTCCTGATTGTCGACGGCGCCATGAATGATCTGATCCGCCCGGCGATGTATGAAGCGCATCATGATATCGTCGCGGTGCAGGAACCGGCGGCAGGCGTGGAACAGCAAGCCTATGACATCGTGGGCCCGGTTTGCGAATCCGGTGACACTTTTGCCAAACAACGCAACATGCCGCCGCTGAAATCGGGTGACCTGATCGCCTTCCGCAGCGCGGGTGCCTACGGCGCGGTGATGGCCAGCGAGTACAATACCCGCCCGCTGATCCCCGAGGTTCTGGTCAATGGTGATCAATTTGCAGTCATTCGTGAACGACCAAGCTTTGACGAAATCATAAACCGCGATACCATACCTTCATGGCTTTGACGCGATGACCGCGCGGGCCTAACCCCGGAGGCCCGTCTTGTCCGACCGTTCAAACCTGCCCATTCCGCGCCTGTCCGTGTGGCTGACCCATGTCGGCATGGTGGCTGAACAGGTGTTGCGCGCGTTCTGGCCGGCATTCTCGATTGCACTTGTTCTGCTTGCGGCATTGATGCTGGGGCTTCAAGATGTTGTTTCCGTGGAAATCGTCTGGGCAGTTGGCGCGCTGTCCCTGGGGTTGTTGTTGACGGCCGCGGTGCTTGGCCTGAGGGGTCTCAAGTTGCCCTCGCGCGCCGACGTTTTGGTGCGGCTGGATGAGACCTTGCCGGGACGCCCAATTCAGGCCTTGATGGATGATCAGGCCATCGGTGCGGCCGATCGGGATTCCGTGGCGCTGTGGCAAGCCCACAAAGCCCGGATGGCGCAACGGGTCGCAACGGCCGAGGCCGTGAAACCAGATCTTCGGCTGGCATCGCGAGATCCTTATGCACTGCGCTACGCGGCGTTGCTGGCTTTTGTCGTGGCGCTGGTTTTCGGCTCTTTGTGGCGCGTGGGGTCTGTGGCGGACATGGCCCCGGGCACTGCCGCCGCCGGGCAAGGGCCGACTTGGGAAGGATGGGTCGAACCCCCGCGCTATACGGGCCTTCCAACGCTGTATCTTGCGGACCAAACGGATGCAGAGCTTGCCGTTCCCAAAGGCAGCCGCGTTACCTTGCGGCTGTATGGTGAGGTCGGGGCACATAGCCTGACGGAAAACAGCTCGGCCCTGGGGGCCGAGGCGGCGACCGACCCCGAGCAGGAGTTCGTGGCAGAACGCTCTGGCCAGTTGCGCATCGACGGGCCAGCGGGGCGGGAATGGGCCGTTGAGATCATCGACGACACGGCACCACAGATAGCCGTGGCCGGATCGGCCGAGGCCGAAGCGGGCGGGCAGATGAAGCTGCCATTCGTCGCAGGAGATGACTATGGTGTGGTTGCAGGCTCTGCCTTGATCGAACTGGATCTGGCTGCCGTTGACCGCCGCTATGGTCTGGCAGCAGAGCCCGAGCCACGCGAAGCGATCGCAGTTGAACTGCCTATGCCGATCACCGGCGATCGCGCGGATTTTGCAGAAGATCTGATCGAGGACTTCTCGCAACACCCGTGGGCGCATTTGCCGGTCCGGATTACTTTGATGGCCACGGACGCGGCGGATCAGCAATCGTCTTCCGAACCTTATGTGACCGACCTTCCGGCCCGTCGGTTTTTTGATCCGCTGGCCGCAGCGGTGATTGAACAACGGCGCGATCTGCTGTGGTCGCGGTCCAATGCGCCTCGGATCGCGCAACTGCTGCGGGCTGTATCTCATCTGCCAGAGGATCTGTTTCGTTCGGAAACTGCCTATTTGCGTCTGAGGGTCGTGCTGCGGCGGCTAGAGACCTTTGATCAATACGGGCTGAAACCCGAACAGCAGGCAGAGATCGCCCAGGCCCTCTGGGATCTTGCCGTGTTGATCGAGGACGGCACGCTTGCGGATGCGCTGGAACGGATGCGGCGCGCGCAGGAACGTCTGACCGAAGCAATGAAGAACGGCGCCAGCGACGAGGAAATCGCGGAACTGATGCAGGAATTGCGCGAAGCGACGCAGGATTACCTCCAACAACTGCAACGGTTGGCCCAGCCAAACGGCGAAGATGGCGAGCGTCAGCAGGGCCAGAACGGCGAGTCCCTGCAAATGACGCAGGATGATCTGCAACGCATGATGGACCGCATTCAGGAGCTCATGGAACAGGGCCGAATGGCTGAAGCCCAGCAGGCGCTGGAAGAGTTCCAGCAGATGATGGAAAACATGCGTGTGACTCAGGGCCAGGGCGGTGGGCAGCAGTCCGAAGGTCAGCAGGCCATGGAAGGTCTTGCGGAAACTCTGCGCGAGCAACAAGGTCTGAGCGATCAGGCCTTCCGTGATTTGCAGGAACAGTTCAACCCGGGCGCTCAATCCGGTGAAAGCCAGGGCAATGAGGGACGCAATGGCGGGCAAGGCCGGGGGCAAAGCCACGAAGGTCAGGGCGGTCAGGGGGAAGGCTCGGATCAAGCTGGCGAAGGCCAGCAGGGTCAAGGCTCACTTGCGGATCGGCAGCAAGCGCTAAGAAATGAGTTGAGCCGCCAGCAACAGGGTTTGCCAGGTGCCGGTACGCCCGAAGGTGACGCCGCGCGCGAGGCGCTGGATCGGGCCGGGCGCGCCATGGACGAGGCGGAACAGGCCCTGCGTGGGGATGATCTGGCCGAAGCCATCGACCGGCAATCTGAGGCGATGGAAGCCCTGCGCGAAGGGATGCGTTCGCTGGGTGAGGCGATGGCGCAGAACCAGCAGAATCAGCCGGGTCAGGGAACGCAGGATGGCGACATGCAAGCCAACAACCGCGATCCGCTGGGCCGAAACCCGGGTGCCGCCGGTTCGATTTCAACAGATGAGAATCTGCTGCAAGGCGAAGACGTGTATCGCCGGGCGCGGGAACTGCTGGATGAAATCCGGCGCAGAACCGGGGAATCGGACCGTCCTCAGATCGAGTTGGAATACCTGAAACGTTTGTTGGAGAGGTTCTAGACCTCAGTTCTGGGCACCGGATGCAGCCTGCGCCTCAAGCCAGATGCGCGCCTGATCCACAAGCGACACGTATGAGCTGAGCAACGGGTCGGCCTGAGGGACTGCTTCGCTGATCTGTTGGGCATTTCCATATATCAGATACAAAACCACGCCGATGATCAGCATCAACGCAAAGCCGCGCAGGAATCCGCCCGATTTGCGGGGTGGCTGCGGGACCTCTTCCGGCTCATCTGATCGCAGGGTCGAATTGATGGCTTCGACATCCGGCAGTGCGTCTTTCTGCCCGGCATCGACAGCGGTTTCCGAAGCCGAAGGCCGCTTGGGGCGCACCTTGGGTTCTGGCGGCGTATCCAGCCCCAGATCGGGCTGGCTTTCGAGGCTGCTGCCTTCCTGCGCCCGCAATTCCGCTTCGCGGGCAGCTTCCTCTCTCAGAATGCTGGCGACGGACGGATCGACATTCCCGGTGGGCGCGGCGGGTTCATCAATTTCTGGCTTGTCTTCGGATGCCGCTTCTTCAACAGGTTCCGGTTCAACGTCCTGCGGAGCGTCGACCACGTCGGGCGATGCGTCATCCTGTTCAGGGGTTTTCGCTTTTTCGTCCGGTGCCTCTGCGGCTTCGGCAGGGTGCTTCGCTTGGAACCAGGTCTGATCGCAGTTGGAACACTGTACGTCGCGGCCTTCCTCGGGGATGACCTCGTCAGGAACCTCGTACTGCGCGCTGCAATTCGGACATGTAAGACGCATGCTGCCTCCTCGGCCGGGCGAAGGGCCGATAATAGTTTTTTCAGGAATGATATTCGGTTAAGACCCAACAGCAAAGAGCGTTTTCGGTTTCGCGGGTCAAGTGTCACCAATTGGACTCGGTAGAGCCATTGAAACCATCACCATGCTCGGGCAAGAAGAGCGGCAAAATAACGGGGGCACGTGTGATCGAGCTGGAAAATGTCAGCTACACCTATGGTGGCGGTGAATTGCTGAGTGATGTCTCGGTACAATTGCAGCCGGGTTCGTTTCACTTTCTGACCGGGCCTTCCGGGGCGGGCAAGACCACGTTGCTCAAGCTGTGCTATGGTGCCCTGCTGCCGAGCTCGGGGCGGTTGAGCGTGTTTGACCAGGATATTTCAACGCTTGATCGCGACCAGCTGGCCGTATTGCGTCGCCGCGTTGGTGTCGTGCATCAGGATTGTCAGTTCCTTGACCACATGACGCTTGCCGAAAACGTCGCGTTGCCGCTGATGGTGTCCGGGCGTTCGGAAACATCCGAGCAGGAAAACCTGACCGAGCTGCTCAGCTGGGTGGGTCTTGGCGCCAGGCTCGAAGCGCTCCCGCCTGAACTGTCCGGCGGCGAGCGGCAAAGGGCCGCTCTGGCGCGTGCCGTCATATTGTCGCCTGACGTGGTTTTGGCGGATGAGCCGACAGGCAATGTTGACTGGGAAATGTCGCAACGGCTGCTGCGTCTTCTGATCGAACTGAACCGGATGGGCAAAACCGTCCTGATCGCCACCCATGATCTGAGCCTTATCCGCGCGGCCAAAAGCCAGGTACAGGCCCGTGTCTTGCGTATTTCGCAGCGCAAGCTGCAACTGGCGGGGGCGGATCTGTGATCAGTCCTGACCTCAGAAATCTGTTGCGCGGTGACAAACGGGCAGACCGGGTTGTTCCCCCAACGGGATACACGGCACACCTGACTCTGTTCGTCGCGGGTGCGATGGCGTTTCTTGCAGTATTCGCCCTGGCCCTGTCTCTGGCGTCGGGGCGCATTGCGGATCGCTGGGCCTCGGAACTGGCCGGAGCTGCAACCCTGCGCATCAACGCGCCAGCGGAACAGCGTGCAGCCCAGACCGAGGCGGCGCTGACCGTTCTGGGCCAGACGCCTGGCGTGGCCTCGGCCCGTGCCTTGACGCAGGAAGAGCAGGCGGCGTTGCTTGCCCCGTGGTTCGGGCCGGATCTGCCGCTGGATACGCTGCCCGTGCCGCAGCTTATCGAGATCATTGAAACCGAACCCGGCATCGACGTGGCTGGGTTGCGTTTGCGACTGGGGGCCGAGGTGCCGGGCGCCGTACTGGATGATCACACGCGGTGGCGGGAGCCTTTGGTTGATGCGGCGATGTCCCTGCGTCGTCTGGGGTGGATTTCGATCCTACTGATCGGCGGTGCGACCGCTGCCATGATTACCCTTGCCGCCAACGCGTCGCTTGCCGCAAATGCCCAGATCATCGAAGTGCTGCGCCTGGTCGGTGCACGCGATGGGTTCATAGCGGGCGCATTCGTAAGGCGGTTTACATATCGCGCATTCTTTGGGGCATCGGTCGGTACATTGCTGGGCATGACCGGTGTTCTGATGCTGCCCGAAGCCTCGGAATCGGGTGGTTTTCTGGCTGGCGTCGGCTTTCAGGGCAAAGACTGGGCGTTGCCGGTTCTTATTCCGATCCTTGGTGCCATGGTCGCGTTTTTTGCCACCTGGGCTGCGGCCCGACGCAAATTGAAGGAGCTTTCCTGATGTTGATGGCTGTTCAATGGGTTCGGTCATTGATCTTCATGATCGTGATCTACGCCTGGATGCTGATCCTTGGCATTGTCTTTCTGCCCTATGCACTGTTTTCCAAGGCTGGCGCCCTGAGGGCGTGCAAGACCTACGCGCGCAGCACCATGTGGCTGGCTCGTTGGATGGTTGGCATTCGGTGTGAAGTGCGGGGTAGGGTCCCAACGAATGAGGTGGTCATAGCCGCAAAACACCAGTCGTTTCTTGATATCATCATCATTTTTGATGCCATTCCGCACGGCAAGTTCATCATGAAGCGCGAGCTTTTGTTTACGCCAGTCATTGGAATGTATGCGCGGCGACTTGGCTGTATTCCGGTCAATCGCGGCAAGCGCGGTGCTGCCGTGACCAAGATGGTCAAAGATGTGTCGAAAGAGTTTTCGGAACCCGGGCAGCTTGTGATTTACCCGCAAGGGACACGTGTGGCGCCCGGTGCGAAGAAACCTTACAAGGTTGGAACAGCCGTTCTTTACGAAGGGCTCGGCTTTCCCTGCGTTCCGGTCGCGACGAATGCTGGCGTTTTCTGGCCCCGAACGGGTGTCATGCGCAAACCGGGCCTTGCGATCGTCGATTTCCTCGACCCAATCGAGCCGGGTGTTGGCCGGGACGAATTCCTTGCCCGGCTGGAAGATGTGATAGAAACACGTTCCAACGAGTTGATGCGGGAAGTGGGGTTTGATCCGGATGGAGCACATTCGTGACATTGAAACGCTTGAAGCTTTGTATGGTCGGCCCGGTGCTCCGTCCTTGCGAAAGGTCGTTCATCAACTGACGCCTCTCTATCGAAAGTGGATCCTTGCATCGCGCCTGTGTGTGCTCAGCACGGTTGGTCCTGAAGGTGTGGATGGCAGCCCTCGGGGCGATGATGGCCCGGTGGTTAAAGACCTGGATGCGAATACGCTGGCTCTGCCGGACTGGCGCGGCAACAACCGTCTGGACAGTTTGCGCAATATCGTGCGCGATCCACGTGTTTCGCTGATGTTCCTTGTTCCGGGGTCCAACAACGTCGTTCGGGTGAACGGGTTGGCGCGGGTAACGGCGGATGAGACCCTGCGGCATCAATTCGAGAAGGCCGGCAAACGCCCAGCGACCGTTATCGTCGTTGAAATCGCCGAGATATACAGCCAATGTGCCCGTGCTCTGATCCGGGCGCGTATCTGGTCAAGTGGTGACGAAAGCGGCAATCTTCCCACGATAGGCCAGCTTCTGTCCGAGGCATCAGACGGCGTGGAAGGCGGCGCGCAATATGACGAGGAATGGCTTGCACGCGCCGCAAAAACGATGTGGTAGATGTGGGTGTCGGCTGTGGTTCAAACCGCAGCGGCCCCGATCCTTGATACTTTTTCCACCCAGCGATCTACGCTGCCGGGCTTGGGATAGCTTGCACCGGAAAAATAGGTGAAACGCGTTGGTTTGAAGCCGACGAACCCAAGAATCTGGTCCCGTACCTGACGGATAAGCGCCTGCCGGTATATCAGGCGCAAGAACCATCCCGGCGTGTCTGACGTCAGGATGACACGTGCGGTGCGCCCTGTCAGCATCGGGGCCGGAAACCCGATCTTGGTAGTGTTCCGTGTGTCAAAGGTTCGCCCCGGAATGAACATTCGGTCGATCAGTCCTTTGAGTTTGGCTGGAAGGCCGCCCCACCACATGGGGGTGGTCAGGACCAGATGGTCGCTCCACTCAAAGTCTTGCAGCACTTGTTCCAGAACCGGCTCAAGTGGTTTGAAGTCGTGATAATTGCCCTGACCGAAATCAAAATCGAATTGCAGATCGCTCAGATGAACCAATCGTACATCGTGCCCGTTTTTGCGGGCCGCGTCCTTGTATGTTTCGGCAAATGTGCGTGACAGGCTGCTTTCTGCGGGGTGTCCGTCAAGGATGAGAATCTTTTTCGTTTGCATCGGGTATCTCCTGAAAAAGTGACCGTGGTCAATTTATAGAATCAAAAAGTGACCACGGTCAATAAAAATTTGACCACGGTCAGAAATTATGCGATTGAGCCATATGCAAAAGACAATTCAGAAACGTACGATCAAGACCCGCGCCAAGCTTCTTGCGGCCGCTGAAGAGGTCATCCGCAATGGCGGATATGAAGCGTTACGGGTGGAAGAAGTCGTAAAGGCCGCAGGGGTCGCGAAGGGCACTTTTTTCGCGCATTTTCACGACAAGGATGCGCTGATGGAAATTTTGATCGCAGACAAGCTGAACGCCTGTCTGGATCTGGCCGAGGCCAGAACGCCACCCAAAACTGTCGCAGAAATCATCACTGCGCTGGAACCGGTTCACAGTTTCATGACGTCCGAGCGATATGTATTCGATCTGTTGATCAGGTATTCCGGTGCGACGGCTGTCGCCGAAATAGGACCGGTGGCCTATTGTTTTGAGCGATATTTCCGCGTCGTGATGCTGTGGCTCGAACATGCAGAGGTGCGCAAGGACGTGCCACCCGAGTTATTGGCCGAAGGTGTGCAGGCCTTTGCCATTCAGGCCATGTCACTAAGATTCTGCGCGTTGCATTCCGCGACGACTTTCACCGACAGGTTGGAGACCTATCTGGATGCCTGGGTGACCCCGACAGGCTGATCGCTGCCGGGGTCAAGGTTGTCAGCTGTGGATTGGGCCGTCGCCGCAGGCCAGTGCGGCCTCGCGGAAGGTCGGGTGCGCGTGGCAGGGTTTGACGTGGTTCGGCGCAGCCGATGAAAGGTCCGGTGGACCTTTCACGCGTCAAACGGGCGGAGCCCGACCTGCCTAGCTGTGGATCGGGCCGTCGCCGCAAGCCAGTGCGGCCTCACGCACGGCCTCGGAATAGGTCGGGTGCGCGTGGCAGGTCAGCGCCAGATCTTCGGCGGATGCGCCGAATTCCATCGCCACGCAGACCTCATGGATCAGATCGCCTGCTGCGGGGCCGATGATGTGGCAGCCCAGGATACGGTCGGTTTCCTTGTCGGCCAGGATCTTGACGAACCCGTCAGAGGCAAAGTTGGCTTTGGCGCGGCCGTTGCCCATGAACATGAACTTGCCGACCTTGTAGGCACGGCCTTGTTCTTTGAGCGTCGCCTCGGTTTCACCGACATTGGCGACCTCGGGCCACGTATAGATCACACCCGGAATGACACCATAGTTCACATGGCCATGCTTGCCCGCAACCTGTTCCGCGGCGGCCATGCCTTCATCTTCGGCCTTGTGCGCCAGCATCGGGCCTTCGATCACGTCGCCGATGGCGTAGATGCCCGGTACGTTGGTTTGCCAGTCCTTGCCCACCTTGATCTGGCCGCGCGGGGTTATCTCGACGCCCAGAGCGTCCAGCCCCAGACCATCGGAATATGGTTTGCGCCCAGTTGCCACCAGCACGGTATCGGCGTCGATCACATGCTCGCTGTCGTCCTTGAGCAGCTTGTAGGTCACCTTGGCCTTGGTCTTGGTTGCTTCGGTTTTCTGCACCGCTGCACCCATGATGAAATTCAGCCCTTGTTTCTTGAGGATACGCTGGAATGTCTTCTGTACTTCGGGATCCATGCCCGGCGTGATTTCCTTGAGGAATTCGATCACCGTCACCTCGGCGCCCAGGCGGCTGTACACCGAACCCAGTTCCAGCCCGATCACACCCGCGCCGATCACCACCATTTTCTTCGGGATCTTGCCCAGTGACAGCGCACCGGTTGAGGTCACAACGACTTTCTCATCCACTTCGACACCGGGCAGCGAGGACGGTTCGGAGCCTGACGCAATGATGATGTTCTTGGTTTCATGGATTTCATCGCCAACCTGAACCTTGCCGGCCGCAGGGATCGAGCCCCAACCTTTCAGCCAGTCGATCTTGTTCTTCTTGAACAGAAACTCGATGCCCTTGGTGTTGCCCTCGATCACCTCATCTTTATAGGCCTGCATCTGTTTCCAATCGACCGAAGGCGATTTACCCTTCAGGCCCATCTTGGCAAAGTTGTGTTCGGCTTCATGAAGCTGGTGTGAGGCATGAAGCAAAGCTTTTGACGGGATGCAGCCCACGTTCAGGCAAGTGCCACCCAGCGTTTCGCGCCCCTCAACCACAGCGGTTTTCAAGCCCAGTTGAGCGCAGCGGATCGCGCAGACATAGCCGCCGGGTCCGGCGCCGATTACGATGACGTCATAGTTTGCCATTACATTCTCCTAAACCGACCGGACGATCCGGCGCTTTCCCGACCCGATCTGGCGGGTCGGGAATATCTATTGTCAAACGGGTTCCAGCAGCTTGATCGAGATATGCGCAATGCCGCCTCGTTCATGGTGCATTGCCAATTCCTCGGATCCGAAAAACGCCTTGGCCTTGTCCAGGTTGATCACCTCGAACATCGCGATTGCATGGTCCTTCTGATCGGGATCGCGCCAGACATGCAGGTCGCGGATACCCGCGGCCTTGCGCATCGGCTTGTCCTCGCGGAACACTTTCAGCCAGGCGTCGAAATCGGCCACATCAGCCTGCCAGAGTACATGTGTCGCCATGGTTACAGATCCATCAGCAGGCGGCGCGGATCTTCAAGCGCCTCTTTCACGCGAACCAGGAAGGTTACCGCGCCCTTGCCGTCAACAATGCGGTGGTCATAGGACAGGGCCAGATACATCATCGGGCGGATCTTGATCTCGCCATTGATGACCATCGGCCGTTCCTGGATCTTGTGCATGCCCAGAATGCCCGACTGCGGGGGGTTCAGGATCGGCGAGGACATCAGCGAGCCGTAGACGCCACCGTTCGAGATTGTGAAGGTGCCGCCCTGCATCTCGGCCATCGAAAGCTTGCCATCGCGGGCGCGCTTGCCCTTTTCGGCGATGGCTTTTTCGATGGCTGCAAAGGACATGCTGTCCGCGTCGCGAATGACCGGAACCACCAGACCCTGCGGCGTGCCGGCCGCAACGCCCATGTGAACGAAGTTCTTGTAGACGATGTCGGTGCCATCGATTTCGGCATTGACCTCGGGCACTTCTTTCAGGGCATGGCAGCAGGCCTTGGTGAAGAAGGACATGAAGCCCAGGCGCACACCGTGCTTCTTTTCGAACTGGTCCTTGTACTGATTGCGCAGGGCCATGACCTCGGTCATGTCCACCTCGTTATAGGTGGTCAGGATCGCGGCGGTGTTCTGCGCATCCTTCAGGCGCTTGGCGATGGTCTGACGCAGACGGGTCATCCGTACACGCTCTTCGCGGGCTTCATCTTCGGCAGCAACCGGTGCGCGCGGAACCTGAGCAACGGGCGCCGGCGCAGCCGCCGCAGGTGCGGGGGCCGAAGCAGCCGCAACCGCCTTGGCTACATCTTCCTTCATGATGCGACCATCGCGACCGGTGCCGGTAACCTGATCGGCTGACAACCCGGCTTCGGCCATCGCCTTTTCGGCAGACGGCGCATTTGCAACATCCTTGCCGGTGCTTGCCGCAGCAGGAGCCGCCGCAGCAGCAGCCGGTGCAGGGGCTGCGCCTGCGGCCGCGCCCGAGATGACGGCCAGCTTTGCGGTTGCATCAACGGTTGCACCTTCCGGCGCGACGATTTCCGCCAGAACACCCGCAGCCGGCGCGGGTACCTCGACCGAGACTTTGTCGGTTTCCAACTCACACAGCATCTCGTCCTGCGCGACGCTGTCGCCAACTTGCTTGAACCAGGTTGAAACAGTCGCCTCTGTCACGGATTCGCCAAGCGTGGGCACCATCACGTCAACCGACCCGCCCGATGCAGAGGGTGCGGCCTCGGGGGTTGCTGCGGCTGTCGCCGGGGCAGGCGCGGCCGCACCTTCACCGGCAGCAATCGTCGCCAGCAGAGCATCGACACCAACCGTGTCGCCTTCGGCGGCCACAATCTCACCCATCACGCCAGCTGAGGGAGAGGGCACTTCGACCGTCACCTTGTCAGTCTCCAGCTCACACAGCATCTCATCCACGGCGACCGCATCACCGGGCTTTTTGAACCATGTTGCAACAGTGGCTTCGGTGACCGACTCGCCAAGCGTGGGAACACGAACTTCAATCGTCATCGCTTATTTTCCTTCGAGGCTCAGCGCTTCGTTAACCAGCGCTTCTTGTTGGGCTTTGTGTTGGCTGGCCAGGCCCGTCGCGGGCGAGGCCGAGGTTGCGCGACCGACATAAGCCGGACGGGTATGTTTCGCGCCGATCCGGGAAAGAACCCATTCGATATTAGGTTCGATAAAGGTCCACGCACCTTGGTTCTTCGGCTCTTCCTGACACCAGACCATTTCGGCATTCTTGAACCGTTCAAGCTCGTTGATCAGAGAATGCGCCGGGAAGGGATAGAACTGTTCGATCCGCATCAGATAAATGTCGTCGATGCCGCGAGCATCGCGTTCCTCCAGCAGGTCGAAATAGACTTTACCGGAACACATCACCACGCGTTTGATCTTGTCATCCGCGACCAGCTTGGTGTCGGAATTGCCCTTCTGGGCATCATCCCACAGTACCCTGTGGAAGCTGGATCCGGTGGTGAAATCCTCGGCGGTGCTGACTGCCAGCTTGTGGCGCAGCAGTGATTTCGGTGTCACCAGGATCAGCGGCTTGCGGAATGTCCGGTGCAGTTGGCGGCGCAGGATGTGGAAATAGTTCGCAGGCGTCGTGCAGTTCGCCACGATCCAGTTGTCCTGACCGCACATTTGCAGGAACCGCTCCAGCCTTGCCGACGAATGCTCGGGGCCTTGCCCCTCGAACCCGTGCGGCAGCAGACAGACCAGGCCGGACATCCGCAGCCATTTCGATTCACCCGAACTGATGAATTGGTCGAACATGATCTGCGCGCCGTTGGCGAAGTCCCCGAACTGGGCTTCCCACAGGACCAGCGCATTTGGTTCGGCCAGCGAGTATCCGTATTCGAACCCGAGCACTGCATATTCGGACAGCATCGAGTCGATCACTTCGTAATGCGACTGACCGGCGCGAATGTTGTTCAGCGGGTAATACCTTTCTTCGGTTTCCTGATGAACGAATCCGGAATGGCGTTGGCTGAAGGTGCCGCGCGTGGCGTCCTGACCTGCAAGGCGTACCGGGTAGCCCTCGGTCAGCAGGGATCCGAAGGCCAGCGCCTCACCAGTGGCCCAGTCAAAGCCTTTACCGGTTTCAAACATCTGTTTCTTGTGCTCAAGCAGACGACCAACCGTCTTGTGCATGGCAAATCCGCTTGGTGCGCGGGTAAGGGCATCGCCGATTTCAGCCATGGTTTCCGGCGTAATCGCCGTCTCGCCGCGCATGTATTCGTCTTTGTTCTTGTCAAGATGCGACCAGCGCCCATCCAGCCAATCGGCCTTGTTGGGTTTATAGTCCTTACCGGCCTCGAATTCGTCGTTCAGATGAGCCTGGAAGGCCGCTTTCATATCCTCGATCTCACCCTCGGGGATCAGGCCATCCTTGACCAGGCGCTCAGTGTACAAAGACAGCGTAGTCTTATGCGTCTTGATCTTCTTGTACATGATCGGGTTGGTGAACATGGGCTCGTCGCCCTCGTTGTGACCAAACCGGCGGTAGCAGAAGATATCCAGAACAACGTCCTTGTGGAACTTCTGGCGGAACTCGGTCGCTACCTTGGCTGCATGAACAACGGCCTCGGGGTCATCCCCGTTCACGTGGAAGATCGGTGCCTCGACCATCAGCGCGATATCCGTCGGATATGGGCTGGAGCGTGAAAAATGCGGCGCGGTGGTAAAGCCAATCTGGTTGTTCACCACGATATGCATTGTCCCGCCGGTGCGATGCCCGCGCAAACCGCTCAGGCCAAAGCCTTCGGCCACGACGCCCTGACCGGCAAAGGCTGCATCGCCGTGCAGCAGAATGGCCATGACCTTGGTGCGGTCCGTGTCGCCCAACTGATCCTGCTTGGCGCGGACCTTGCCCAGAACCACAGGGTTCACCGCCTCAAGATGCGACGGGTTCGCAGTCAGCGACAGGTGCACGCTGTTGCCATCAAACTCGCGGTCGCTGGAAGCACCCAGATGGTATTTCACGTCGCCCGAGCCATCCACGTCTTCGGGTTTGAAACTGCCGCCCTGAAATTCGTTGAAAATGGCGCGGTACGGTTTGCCCATCACATTGGCCAGAATGTTCAAACGGCCCCGGTGCGGCATCCCGATCACGATATCGCTGAGCCCGAGCGCGCCACCACGTTTGATGATCTGCTCCATCGCCGGAATGAGCGCCTCACCGCCATCGAGACCAAAGCGCTTGGTGCCCATGTACTTGACGTGCAGGAATTTCTCAAAACCTTCGGCCTCGACCATCTTGTTCAGGATGGCTTTGCGGCCTTCCTTGGTGAACTGGATTTCCTTGCCATAGCCCTCAATCCGCTCTTTCAACCATGCAGCCTCTTCCGGGTTCGAGATATGCATGTATTGCAGCGCAAAAGTACCGCAATAGGTTCGCTTCACGATCTCGACGATCTGCCGCATCGAGGCGACCTGAAGTCCCAGAACGTTGTCGATAAAGATCGGTCTATCCATATCGGCATCGGTGAAGCCGTAGGTTTTGGGGTCCAGTTCCGGATGATTGCTGGCCGCGCGCATGCCAAGGGGGTCAAGGTTGGCGGCCAGATGGCCCCGGATCCGATAGGCCCGGATCAGCATAAGCGCCCGCAGACTGTCCAGCACCGCGCGTTTGATCTGGTCATCGCTGACTTCGACACCTTTGTCGGCGGCCTTTTCCTTGATCTTCTTGCCTGCGGCCTTGGCGTCAATCTCGGCCCACTCGCCGGTCAACGCACCGGTCAGATCATCCGCTGGCATGGGCGGCCAGTCCGTGCGCGCCCACGAAGGCCCTTCGGCCTCGCGCTGCACATCAGGCGCGGCGTCACCCATGGCCTTGAAGAACTCGACCCAGGCAGCGTCTACCGCACCGGGGTTCTTGGTGTACTGCGCATAAAGCTGTTCCAGGTATTCGGCGTTATGCCCCTGCATGAAGCTCGAGGCATGAAAGGCAGTATTGGGCGAGTGTTCGGTCATTGGGCTACCTCATGTGGGTTGGGACCGTATTGATTGGTGCCTGGTTGACTGGGGCGGGTCAGCCACCACAGCACCAGGAGGGGCGACACCACCAGAACGATAAGTGTCGGGATGACGATCAGCAATGTTGCGCGGGTAAACAAAATGTCGAGCGTTCCGCCATGCTGGAAACTCGAGGCGATCCCGATACCAAAGATCAGGACGGCAAAGGCCCCAAGGACCAGCAGGATCGGCAGCAGAGCGTACAGCCCACTGCGCCCGGTATCGTGCATCCGCCGCCACGCAACGGCCAGATGCGGGAAGAAGACGATCAGGCCGACGATGCTCTGCACCGGAGCCGAGGACGTTGCGGTGACAGATTTCACCTCATCGCTTTCGGTGATCGCGACCTGAGTGAAGAACTGCCAGTCGATGATGCCGGCGATGATGTTCCAAATCACGATGAACAGGAAAAAGAACCAGTATTCGGGCCGCGAGGCACGACCTGACAAGGTGAAAAACTTGGAGAAACAGGTGCGTATGGCGTCGGAGAAGGTCATGCGAAGCCCTCTTCACGCGGCACCCCAAATCGATTTTTGTCTGGGTCGGAAGCAACCAGCATCAACCCGATAACATTGGACGCAACCAGCGCGCTTGTCACTATCGCGTTTAGGAACACTGGAACAAAAAGAAAGATGACCAGAAGAAACAGGAGAATCGGTCCGCCGATCAGCAACCCGAAGCCAAGAAAGACATGATACCCCAGCCAAACGATAAATACTGTTGCGAACGGATAGAGCGCTTGATGCCCATCTTCGCCAGTATCCTGCAGCCGTCTGCACATTGCCGAAAGCAGGGGCAAAGACGCGGCGGTGATCACCAAAAGCCTCGAGGTGCCCCAGTTTACGAGAACGCTCCAGTCAAACAGTAATGCGGCGGAGATCGGCAAAACAATTGCAATAGGGGCAAACCACCAAAACTCAGAACGCGACGCTCTGCCCGAAAAGACAAATGTCTTTCGGATGCCGGTCGATATGGCTTGCTTTGGTCCCATCGTTACTGTTCCGCCCGGAATTGCCAAAGGCAAACTTCAGGATTGATGGGCGGGCGCGTCTCGCCCACCCCCGAGCCGGGCGTTGCCCCAAAAGCATATGCCCGGTTCTTGGTCACTTACCCAATCGCTTCCAGCACGGCTTCGCCCAGCTGCGCCGGGCTTTCGGCCACGACGATACCGGCCGAGCGCATGGCTTCGATCTTGTCTTCGGCGCCGCCTTTGCCACCGGCGACAATCGCGCCTGCGTGGCCCATACGGCGGCCTGGAGGGGCTGTGCGGCCTGCGATGAAACCGGCGGTCGGCTTCTTGCGGCCCTTCTTGGCCTCATCCGCCAGGAACTGCGCAGCTTCTTCCTCGGCCGAGCCACCGATCTCACCGATCATGATGATCGACTCGGTCTCGTCATCGGCCAGGAACCATTCCAGCACATCGATATGCTCGGTGCCTTTGATCGGGTCGCCGCCGATACCCACGCAGGTGGACTGGCCCAGACCCACATCGGTGGTCTGCTTGACGGCCTCATAGGTCAGGGTGCCCGAGCGGGACACAACGCCGACCGAGCCGCGCTTGTGGATATGGCCGGGCATGATGCCGATCTTGCAGGCGTCGGGTGTAATCACACCGGGGCAGTTCGGGCCGATCAGGCGGGATTTGCTGCCTTCCAGCGCGCGCTTCACCTTCATCATGTCCAGCACCGGGATGCCTTCGGTGATGCAGACGATCACTTCCATCTCGGCATCAATCGCTTCGAGGATCGAATCCGCAGCAAACGGCGGCGGCACATAGATCACGCTGGCATTGGCTTCGGTCACGTGCTTGGCCTCGTGGACCGAGTTGAACACGGGCAGGCCCAGATGCTCCATCCCGCCTTTGCCGGGGGTGACGCCGCCGACCATCTTGGTGCCATAGGCAATGGCCTGTTCGCTGTGGAATGTACCCTGCGAGCCGGTAAAGCCCTGACAGATCACTTTGGTGTTTTCGTCGATGAGGACTGCCATTTTGTCCCTTTCTCTAGGCGGTGTTGGATTGATTGGGTTCAGTCGCCGGCAGAACCTGCGGCGCATAGGTAATTTTCTCGAGCGTGGCACGTCCCAGGGCCAGGTTGGCCGTCGTGCGCAGGCCGCTGCTGATTTCAGCGATGCCACGCCTTACTTTTTGCCGGATCAGGGGCCAGCCTGTTGGCCGCGCGCGCGGCGCACCCATATTGTATTCGCCGGGCGCTTCGTTGCCCTGTTCGACCATGGCCGGGATCACCTGATAGATGTTGATCTGGCGCGCCGCCGGCGAGGCGGAAGGGTTGAACAACAAACCATCCAGCGTAATGTCAAAGGGTTTCTGGGCCAGGAAGTGCCGGGCCGCTTCGCGTGTCAGCGCATAAGCTGCACCACCGGGATGGCGCGAGCGCATCAGGCGCAGTTCCCGCCCCAAATGGGACAACCGCTTGCGTCCAAGTGCCACGTAAAGCTTCGTGCTGCGCCAGCGTTCGAACCGGACGATATCGGCATCTGCGGGCCACCATGAGGCATCATTCAGCCAGTCTGCCAGTTCCGGTGTCAGAAACACATCATCCTCAAGGATCAACGCCTGTTCCGCGCCCGAGGCGATCAGCACCTCCCATGCTTTGGCATGGCTGAGGGTGCAGGCCATGTCCTTGGTGTGGAAATAGCCCCACGGCCCCTCGGCCCGACAGTCGCGCAGGAAATCCTCACGGGTGGCGGCGTCGCAATCAACGGCATTAACGCGCGTCGCCGACAGGCCTGCCTTTTGCAGCTCCTGCTCCATCAAACGCGCCCGCCCTGTGGCGCGTTCAAGACCTATGAGGAAGATTGGGATGGTCATCAGATCGATTGCTTCTTTCGGCCTTGCGCGGCAGTGTTTTTCAGCTTGGTTTTAGCCGCGATGGGGCGGGCCTGAGGCCAGCCCCACTTGAACAAGCTTACCCCCTTACCGCCTTCACGATCTTTTCGGCACCGTCTTTCAGGTTGTCCGCCGCGATCACGTCCAGGCCAGAGGTGTTGATGATCTCTTTGCCTTTCTCGACATTCGTGCCTTCCAGACGCACGACCAGCGGTACTTTCAGACCAACTTCTTTCACCGCGGCCACGACACCCTCGGCGATCACGTCACAGCGCATGATGCCGCCGAAGATGTTGACCAGAATGCCTTTGACCTGCGGGTCCGAGGTGATGATCTTAAACGCTTCGGTCACTTTCTCTTTGGTGGCGCCGCCACCCACGTCGAGGAAGTTGGCAGGCTCGGCACCATAAAGCTTGATGATGTCCATCGTCGCCATGGCCAGACCGGCACCGTTGACCATACAGCCGATCTCACCATCCAGCGCGATGTAGTTCAGGTCGTATTTCGACGCTTCCAGTTCCTTGGGGTCTTCCTCGGTCGTGTCGCGCAGCTCGGCAATATCCGGGTGGCGGTAGACCGCGTTGCCGTCAAAGCCGACCTTGGCGTCCAGCACCTTGAGATCGCCGCTGTCGGAAACGATCAGCGGGTTGATCTCCAGCATCTCCATGTCCTTCTCGACGAAGGCTTGATAGAGCTGACCCATCAGTTTGACGCATTGCTTGACTTGCGGGCCTTCCAGACCCAGCGAGAAGGCGATGCGGCGACCGTGATACGGCATGTAACCGGTGGCCGGATCGACCGAGAAGGACAGGATTTTCTCGGGCGTTGCGGCGGCCACCTCTTCGATGTCCATGCCGCCCTCGGTCGAACAGACGAAGGAAATGCGGCTGGTCTGACGATCCACCAGCAGGGCCAGGTACAGTTCACGCTCGATGCCCGAGCCTGCTTCGATATAGATGCGGTTGACCTGCTTGCCTGCCGGACCGGTCTGATGCGTGACCAGAGTACGGCCCAGCATCTTTTTGGCTTCTTCGGCGGCTTCTTCAACCGATTTGGTCAGACGAACACCGCCTTTTTCACCGGCGTCGGCCTCTTTGAACGAACCCTTGCCGCGACCACCTGCGTGGATCTGTGCTTTGACAACCCAAAGCGGGCCGTCCAGCTCACCTGCTGCGGTTTTGGCTTCTTCTGCGCGCAACACGGCGCGACCATCGGACACCGGTGCGCCATAGCTGCGAAGGAGGGCTTTGGCCTGATATTCGTGAATGTTCATCGAAACTGTCCCGTCTGACTGCGTTTAATCGTTATAGGGGTGTCTAGCGGGCAAGTTTAAAGGGTTTTTTGATGCTCGATGGGTTTTTAGCGAAGATTTTCAACATTTGTGATCACGGGATTTTAGGGTGTGATCACAAAATTTCTGATGTGGCAAAACGATTCGAAAAAACTGCGCAGCGTCAGAAAATCACATTCGAAAAAAGGGATTTGCGGCGTTTGCGCCAACATTTGCGACCGGGACATGCGCGGACCAAAAGAAAACCGGCCCTGAAACGGGCCGGTCTGTTATTCGAAGTTCAGGGTTGTTTTATGCCAGCGAGCTGTCGATGCCCTTGCACGCGTCGATCAAACCCTTCACGGCGTTCACCGAGTTGTCGAACCCTGCCTGCTCGTCTTCGTTCAGCTTGATGTCAACGATACGCTCGACGCCGCCAGCGCCGATCACGGTCGGAACGCCGACATAGAGCCCGTCTACGCCCAGTTCGCCGTTGCAGTAGGCCGCGCAGGGCAGAACGCGCTTCTGGTCTTTCAGATAGGCTTCGGCCATTTCGATCGCCGACGTTGCAGGCGCGTAATAGGCCGAACCGGTTTTCAGCAGGCCAACGATTTCGGCGCCGCCGTCACGGGTGCGCTGCACGATGGCGTCCAGTTTCTCTTGCGTGGTCCAGCCCATCTCGACCAGATCAGGCAGCGGAATGCCGGCAACGGTCGAGTAACGGACCGACGGCACCATGGTGTCGCCGTGGCCGCCCAGAACGAAGGCGGTGACGTCGCGCATCGAGACGTTGAACTCTTCCGACAGGAAGTGTGCAAAGCGCGCCGAGTCAAGCACCCCTGCCATGCCGCAGACCTTGTTGTGCGGCAGGCCCGAGAATTCGCGCAAGGCCCAGACCATCGCGTCCAGCGGGTTGGTGATGCAGATAACGAACGCTTCGGGTGCGTGGGCTGCGATGCCTTCACCAACCGACTTCATGACTTTCAGGTTGATGCCCAGCAGATCATCGCGGCTCATGCCCGGTTTGCGGGCCACGCCTGCGGTCACGATGCAAACATCCGCGCCAGCGATATCGGCATAGTCGCTGGTGCCTTTCATCGAGGCGTCGAACCCTTCCGAAGGGCCGGATTCAGCGATGTCGAGCGCCTTGCCCTGAGGCAGCCCGTCTGCGATGTCAAACAGGACAACGTCACCCAGTTCTTTGACAGCTGCGAGATGTGCGAGCGTGCCGCCGATATTCCCCGCGCCGATCAGCGCAATCTTGGGTCTGGCCATTTGGAATTTCTCCATATCCGGTCGGTATTGAAATCGCGGTTGTGCTAGTCGTTAAAACGTCAATAGGCAAGAGTTCTGCGACGTGGCATACAACCGCATACTGTTTGCAGGCCCCGCTTTGATTGCGCTAAACGGCCTTTGAGACAAGCCAAAACCGGGACTGTCACATGTTCGAATTGAACTTGATGTTTTTTGCCGTGGCGATCCCTGCCGTGATCTTTGCCGGTATTTCAAAGGGCGGTTTCGGTTCCGGCGTGGCCTTTGCCTCGTCGTCGATTCTGGCCTTGATCCTGACGCCCGGGCAGGCTTTGGCCCTGATGCTGCCGATCTTGATGGTGATCGACGTGGCCACTTTGGGTCCCTATTGGAGGCGGTGGAGCTGGCCGGATTCCCGTCTGCTGATCCTTGGCGCCGTGCCCGGTGTGGCGATGGGTGCGTGGCTTTATCGTGCAACAGATGATGATCTGTTGCGTCTGCTGATTGGTGGCATCTCGGTCGGGTTCGTAATCTGGCACATCGCGCAGTCGAAAGGGTGGGTGCGCGGGTTTGCCAGGCGACTGCCGCCGTCTTCCGGTTTGTTTGCCGGGCTGGTCGCGGGTTTCACAAGTTTCGTCAGCCATGCCGGTGGCCCCCCGGCAGCGGTCTATCTATTGTCGCAACGCCTGACGAAAACGGAATTTCAAGCCAGTACGGTACTGGTTTTCTGGGTGATCAATATCGCGAAATTCATACCTTATGCGTATCTGGGTATGTTCACATGGCAGACGTTATGGGCGGATTTGCTGCTGACACCCTTTGCGATCCTGGGGGCATGGCTGGGCGTCCGGGCGCATTTCATGTTGTCCGAACGCCTGTTCTTCGGGCTTGCCTATGTGCTGCTGACGCTCACCGGCAGCAAGCTGATCTGGGACGCGCTTACCTGATCAGGCATTGGGTGGCAGCGCCTCGGCCACCTCTTCAAAGGCCTGACCCGAAGCCACAAGGCAGGTGATCCCGTTGGGCAACGTCACCGTGATCGTCCAGCTGCCGGTTTCGTCCGAGGCAAAAAGCTCCATGACGGCGCCTTTCCGGGCCAGTCCCAAACCCCTGCGCGTTTCACCATAGGCCTCGTGCAACCGTTCCAGCACAGCTTCTCTGGGCGCACAGTTTTGACCCTGAGCATGCACATGTTGCGCGGCCAGGACCATGATCCCAAGCCCCATCGTCATCTTGAACACCATCTTTCGCATCCCGTACCCTTTTTGATTCCAACTGCCGATCAGGGTGGGTGGCAAGGGACGAAATCCGGTTAAGGGAACGCACGTTGCGTCGGGTTTGCTGCGGTGCGGCGATTTTGTGCTTGAACTTTCCTGCAAAAAATGTCCCATTCCGCGCAACTTTATTTCAATGGGAGTGGTCCATGGATCCTCGTCTGCGCCCCTATCGTTCGGTTCTCTACATTCCTGGCTCGAAGGACCGGGCCCTGGACAAGGCCCGATCTTTGCCTGTGGATGCGATCATCTTCGACCTGGAAGATGCAGTTGCAGCGGACGAAAAAGAAAACGCTCGCGAAACGCTGAAAGGGGCCTTGGCCGCTGGGGGTTATGGTGCGCGGGTCAAGATCGTCCGGATCAATGGGCTGGACACCGAATGGGGGCGTGCCGATGCCGAGGCGGTGCGCGACATGGATGCCGATGTTGTCCTGTTGCCCAAGGTGAATTCGGCGGCTGACGTGGATGCTCTGGCGGCGATCACCGGAGAATTGCCGATCTGGGCCATGATGGAAACGCCGCGCGGAATGCTGAACGCTGCCGAGATCGCCGCGCATCCGCTGATGGCCGGGTTCGTGATGGGCACAAACGATCTGGCCAAAGAGCTGCAAACCCGCTTTCGTCCCGATCGCCTGCCGATGATGACTTCGCTGGGTCTGTGCCTGTTGGCCGCCAAGGCCGAAGGGCTGATCATCATCGATGGTGTGTACAACGCATTCAAGGATGTCGAGGGTCTGGCCGCCGAGTGTGCGCAGGGCCGCGACATGGGCTTTGATGGCAAAACTCTGATCCATCCGGCCCAGGTCGATGTGGCCAACACGGCCTTCGCACCATCAGATGACGAGATCGATCTGGCCCGCCGCCAAATTTCAGCATTCGAAGAGACCGAAGCGCAAGGGCAGGGCGTTGCCGTCGTGGATGGCAAGATCGTTGAAAACCTGCACGTTGCAACGGCCCGTGAAATTCTGGCAAAAGCAGAGGCGATTTCAGCTTTGCAAGCGGGGTAAGCCAGCATGGGCTTTGTTCTTCTGATCTTGGGCGTGGCGCTGTGGTGGGCCGCGCATCTGTTCAAACGTGTGGCGCCTGAACGCCGCGCCGCGTTGGGCGACGGGGGCAAGGGGGCAGTTGCCCTGGCGCTGGTCGCGTCGATCCTGTTGATGGTGTTCGGCTATCGCATGACCGACTTCATTTATGTCTGGGCACCGCCGACCTTTCTGATTCACGTCAATAATCTGTTGGTTCTGATCGCGATCTTCATGATGAGCCCCGCGGGCACCAAAGGCCGGGTGCTGAACAAGTTTCGCCATCCGATGCTGGGTGGTTTCAAGCTGTGGGCCTTTGCGCATTTGCTGGTGAACGGAGATCTGGCCTCGATCATCCTGTTCGGCGGTCTTCTGGCATGGGCCGTGGTCGAAGTTGTTGTGATCAACAAGGCCGAACCCGACTGGACGCCCGGTGAACCGGGAACCTATGGCAAGGATGCGATGTTCTTTGTGGCGTCGATCGTGCTGCTGGGGATTATCGGATATATCCACGGCCTGGTCGGTCCGTCTCCGTTTGGCTCATGAGGACCTGACCCCATGGCGAAACTCTATCGTTTGTTGACCGAAGAAGACACGTCAGCCTTCTGCCACAAGGTGTCAGATGCGCTGGCGAAGGGATGGGAGCTGCACGGCGACCCGTCCTATGCCTTTGACTCAGCTAACAATGTAATGCGGTGTGCGCAGGCTGTGACCAAAGAGGTCGAAGCCGACTATTCCCCCGACATGAAACTGGGACAGCAGTAATGGTAAAAACAAATCCGGGCCGATTTTTCGAGGATTATTCCGTAGGGCAGGTGTTGCAACACGCCGTGCCGCGCACAGTGACCGAGGGCGAACGCGGTTTGTATCACGCGCTTTATCCCGCGCGTCACGCGCTGTATTCCTCGGACGAATTTGCCCGGGATTGCGGTTTGCCGGAAAGTCCGCTTGATGATCTGGCGGCGTTTCATCTGGTGTTCGGCAAAACGGTTCCGGATGTCTCGTTGAACGCGGTTGCCAATCTTGGCTATGGCGAAGGCCGTTGGCTGAAACCCGTCTACGCCGGTGATACCCTGCGATCTGTATCCGAGGTTATTGGCGTCAAACAGAATTCCAACGGGAAAACAGGTGTCGTCTGGGTCCGCACCCGTGGATTGAACCAATTGGACGAAGTCGTCATCGAATATGTCCGTTGGGTGATGGTGCGCAAGGCAGACGTGAATGCGCCAGCGCCCGAAACGGTTGTTCCAGAATTGAAGAAGGCCTTGACGCCCCAGGATCTGATCGTGCCCGAAGGTCTGGATTTCTCGAATTACGATTTCGCTTTGGCCGGTGAAGCGCATCGTTGGGGCGATTATGAAATCGGAGAGAAAATCGACCACGTGGACGGCGTCACCGTGGAAGAGGCCGAACACATGCTGGCCACGCGATTGTGGCAGAACACCGCCAAGGTGCATTTCGACCTGACGTTCCGCCCGGAAGGCAGGTTGATCTATGGCGGGCACGTGATCTCGATGGCGCGGACATTGTCGTTCAATGGGCTTGCGAACGCGCAGATGATTGTCGGCCTGAATGGCGGCGCGCATGCCAACCCGTGTTTCGCGGGCGACACGATCAAGGCCTGGTCCGAAGTTCTGGATAAGGCAGAAACCGGTGTTCCCGGCGTGGGTGCGATCCGCCTGCGTCTGGTGGCGACAAAGGGTGGCGATCCGTTCGTTTTGAAGAATGACGAGGGCCGGTATTTGCCGGATGTGCTTCTGGACCTCGACTATTGGGCGCTCATGCCGCAATAGGCGTGCTGACGGTAATGTGAGCCATTCGCGTGCAAGCCGTGCTAGGCTTGCAACATGCATATTCTGCGCGCGATATTGACCAGCGTTTGTCTGGCGCCGGCGGCTCAGGCCTGCGATCTGGCGCTGGCCCTGGCGGTTGACGTTTCCGGCTCTGTCGACGCCAGCGAGTTTCGTATCCAGATGGACGGGCTGGCCGCTGGTCTGCGTGACCCGATCGTGTCCGAGGCATTGGTTCGTGGTCAGGCGCAGTTGATGCTGGTGCAATGGACCGGGTCGTCGCGCCAGCAGGTCACGATCCCCTGGACCCGAGTTGACAGTTTCGCGGCGCTGGATCGTTTTGCCGATCAGGTTGCCGAAGATCCACGCATCTGGCGGAACTTCTCGACAGCGATTGGCGAGGCGCTGCACACGACGCTGGACGCATTTGAGTCCGTTTCCGATTGCAAACGGCGACTGATCGATCTGTCCGGGGACGGCGTATCCAATGAAGGCGTCGAACCGACGCAAGTTCACGCGGCTTTGCGCAACCGCGGCATTGTCGTCAATGCGTTGGCCATCGAAGAAAGTGAACCGGACCTGACGGCCTATTTCTTTGAGAATGTCATCGTGGGTGAAGGCGCTTTTGTCGTTTCGGCCTCGGGCTTCGCGGACTACCCAGAGCGAATTCGCAAGAAACTGCTGCGCGAAGTGACGCAGCAAACGGCGGGCCTGAAATGACAGTCAGGAGATTCGTGATCACATGCCTTTGGTCTTGAAATCGCTAACATTGATGAAGGGGAATGTTAAATGTGATCACGACAATATTTTGTGTGATCACATACCGGAATAATCCGTCAAATTGCGCTGAATTTAGTGGTTTTTGCACCCGCAGCACGTGACAGTGTCGCAAAAAACAGTAAAACGTTCGGTAGCCAACCGAAAAGGAGCCGCCATGGCCGATGTAAATCGGGGCAACCGCCCACTTTCGCCGCACCTGTCGATCTATCGTCCACAGCTGACGTCGGTCACATCCATCCTGACACGCATCACTGGAAACGCGCTTCTGCTGGCGGCGCTGCTGATCGTCTGGTGGTTTCTGGCCGCAGCAACGTCGCCCGAGGCCTTCGCCGTTGCGAACGGAGTGATTACTTCGGTGCTTGGCGATCTGGTGATGGCTCTGTCCGTATGGGGTCTTTGGTATCACACGCTGGCCGGTGTACGGCACCTGATCTGGGACAATGCGATTGGGCTGGACCTTCCCACAGCGACAAAGCTGGGCTGGGCCGTTGTCATCGGATCGGTCGTGCTGACCCTTCTGACCCTTGTCATCGTCGCGTGATTGGAGGCTTGACATGCGTTATCTGACCGACCGCAAACGCGCCGCTGGCCTCGGCTCGGCGAAATCCGGCACCGCTCATTTCTGGGCGATGAAAGTCAGCTCGGTGGCTCTGCTGATCCTTGTGCCTTTGTTTGTTTTCACCTTCGGCCCGGTTCTGGGTCAGCCGTTTGACGTGGTACTTGAATACTACTCGCGGCCCTTCCCGGCCATCGTGGCAGCACTGACGCTGGCGGTTGGCTTCAAACACTTCGCGGACGGTGCGCAGGTGATGCTTGAAGACTATGTTCACGGCACGCTTGAAAAGGTCCTGATCATTCTGGTGACCTGCCTGTCCTACGGTGCGGCCGCGGCCGGCATCTTCGCCATCGCGCGCATTGCCCTTTAATTCCCGGAGCTGAAAGAAATGGCTGCATACGAATACGAAACGCATGAATATGACGTGGTCGTTGTTGGCGCCGGTGGGGCCGGTCTGCGGGCGACATTGGGTATGGCGGAACAAGGCCTGCGTACGGCCTGCGTGACCAAGGTTTTCCCAACCCGTTCTCATACCGTCGCTGCACAGGGTGGCATTGCCGCGTCGCTGTCGAATATGGGCCCCGATCATTGGCAATGGCACATGTACGATACCGTCAAGGGCTCGGACTGGTTGGGCGATACCGACGCGATGGAGTACCTCGCCCGCGAGGCGCCAAAGGCGGTCTACGAGCTGGAGCACTATGGCGTTCCGTTCAGCCGGACGGAAGAGGGCAAGATTTATCAGCGCCCCTTCGGTGGACACACTACTGAATTCGGAGAAGGTCCTGCGGTACAGCGCACCTGTGCAGCCGCCGACCGGACCGGCCACGCGATCCTACATACTCTGTACGGACAGTCGCTCAAGAACAACGCCGAGTTCTATATCGAGTATTTCGCCATCGACTTGATCATGTCCGAAGACGGCCAGTGTCAGGGTGTCGTCTGCTGGAAGCTGGACGATGGCACCATGCATGTCTTCAACGCCAAGATGGTGGTGCTGGCTACGGGTGGCTACGGCCGTGCCTATTTCAGCGCCACCTCGGCCCATACCTGCACCGGTGATGGCGGCGGCATGGTGGCCCGTGCTGGGCTGGCTTTGCAGGATATGGAATTCGTTCAGTTCCACCCCACGGGCATCTACGGTTCGGGCTGCCTGATCACCGAAGGCGCGCGTGGCGAGGGCGGGTACCTGACAAACTCGGAAGGTGAACGGTTCATGGAGCGCTATGCGCCCCAGTACAAGGACCTCGCACCACGCGATTACGTTTCGCGCTCGATGACCATGGAAATCCGCGAGGGACGTGGCGTTGGGGCCGAAGGGGATCACATTCACCTGAACCTCAGCCACTTGCCTGCCGAGGCTCTGGCGGAGCGCCTGCCCGGTATCTCGGAAAGCGCCAAGATTTTTGCGGGTGTGGATGTCACCAAGGAACCGATCCCGGTTCTGCCCACCGTGCATTACAACATGGGCGGTATCCCCACGAACTATTGGGGTGAGGTTCTGAACCCGACTGCCGAGGATCCGACGGCTGTCGTTCCCGGTTTGATGGCCGTTGGCGAAGCCGGTTGTGCCTCGGTCCACGGTGCGAACCGACTGGGGTCGAACTCGCTGATTGACCTTGTGGTCTTTGGCCGGGCGGCAGCGATCCGGGCTGGCAAGGTTGTCGACGCCGAATCCCCCAACCCGGTTCTGAACCAGGCGTCGGTCGACAAGGCGTTTGACCGTTTTGATGCGGTGCGCAACGCCAGCGGTTCAATCCCAACCGCCGATCTTCGGCTTGAGATGCAAAAGACCATGCAGGCGGATGCGGCCGTGTTCCGGACCGCCAAGACCATGGCCGAAGGCGTCGAGAAGATGACGGCGATTGCCGCAAAGATGGACGACCTGAAGGTCACGGACCGTTCGTTGGTCTGGAACAGCGATCTGATGGAAACCCTCGAACTGACCAACCTGATGCCAAACGCGCTTGCCACCATCGTCGGCGCCGAGGCCCGCAAGGAATCCCGAGGGGCCCACGCGCATGAGGACTTCAGCGAGCGAGATGACGAAAACTGGCGTGTTCACACGGTCAGCCGGGTCGAGGGCAACAAGGTTGAGCTCAGCTATCGTCCGGTCATCGTTGATCCGCTGACGACCGAGGACCAAGGCGGTATCAGCTTGCAGAAAATCGCGCCCAAAGCGCGGACGTTCTAAGGGCTGGTCAGGAACAGGGGCGAGATGGCAGAGTTTTCTTCGACCGATTATTGGCAACGCCGATATGAGCGCGGCAAGACCTCGGGAGCGGGGTCTTACGGGCGTCTTGCCGTCTACAAAGCGAATTTCATCAACACGATGGTCGAGATGGAAGGCGTGGACTCGGTTGTAGAATTGGGATCGGGCGACGGAAATCAGGCGCAATTGTTTGATATCCCGAAATATACCGGTCTTGATGTCTCGGACCTCTGCGTTCGTCGCTGCAACGAAGTTTTTCGATCCCGCCCCAATTGGGTGTTCAAAAACGCCGATTCCGAGGTTGAGCCGCATGACGTTTCTCTTTCGCTGGATGTCATTTATCATCTGACCGAAGACAGCGTATTCGAGAACTACATGCGGCGGTTGTTCGGGCTGGCAAAGCGTTTTGTCGTTATCTATTCGTCTGATTTTGACCAGAACCCTTCCAACCAGCATGTGCGCCATCGCCCGTATTCCCTGTGGGTTGAAGAATTCATGCCCGGCTGGCAGCTCTATTGTGAAGAAGAGAACCCGTTTGCCGTCAAAGGGCATGCGCATGCCTCAAAGAACAGCTTTGCCGCGTTCAAAGTGTTCGAGCGGAGTTGAACGTGTGACTGGCGCAATCACCATATCGACCCGGGAAGCCAAACAAGCCGCTTTTGATCCTGTCACATGCCGGAAGGGCGTTCAAAAACGCGCAAGTCATGGTGAAATCCCAGGCGCATCGCGGCATATGCTTTGCTGGTGCTTGCAATGACGGTCGAGAAACTCCAATCCGGGCAAAGCGATCCCAAGATCATCCTGATCGGCCTGAACCGCTGTGCGACGACCTCGGTTCACAAGCTGTTTCAGAACAGCGGGATTCCTTCGGTGCATTGGGAAGATGAACAGGGTCTAAACCTTGCACATCGCATGGTCACCAATATTGCCATGGGGCGCAGACCGCTGGATGGGTTCGGTGCCGTCCGGGCCTTCACTGATATCGCCTTTGTCAATTCGCGCTTCATGCTGGACGGCGCGCGGTTCTTTCGAGAGCTGCACGCGGCTTACCCCGACGCCTATTTCTTGCTGAACACGCGCAATCGCGATGACTGGATCGCATCACGAGCAAATCATTCCGGCGGTAGGTACCTAGAGCGATGCTGCAAGGCCAATGGACAGACGGCCGACGAGGTAAAACGGGGCTGGGCGCATATGTATGACGTGCACCATTCCGAGGTCGAAGCTTTCTTTGACGACAACCCGCGCTTTCTGCGCTTTGATATCGACCGGGACGATCCGCAAAACCTTGCGGATTGGCTTTCGCCGGATTTCGACGTGAACATCGCCCATTGGGGGCATTACAACCGAGGGGCGTCTGAATGCGCCCGGACAGGCTGAAAGGCGGCCTTGTGCTGAATGGAGAATTGACATGGTTCAACTGACCCTGCCCAAGAATTCCCGGATTACCACCGGCAAGACCTGGCCAAAGCCGGACGGCGCCACGAACGTGCGCAAGTTCCAGATCTATCGTTGGAACCCCGATGACGGGCAGAACCCGCGTGTCGACACCTATTTCGTTGATATGGATACGTGCGGTCCGATGGTGCTGGACGCGCTGATCAAGATCAAAAACGAGATCGATCCGACCCTGACGTTCCGCCGGTCTTGCCGCGAAGGCATCTGTGGGTCTTGCGCGATGAACATCGACGGGATCAACACGCTGGCCTGTATCTATGGCATGGATGAGATCAAGGGCGATGTGAAAATCTATCCGCTGCCGCATATGCCGGTGGTCAAGGACCTGATCCCTGATCTGACTCATTTCTATGCCCAGCATGCGTCCATCATGCCGTGGCTGGAAACCAAAACCAATCGCCCTGCGAAAGAATGGAAACAGTCCATCGAAGACCGCAAGAAGCTGGACGGTCTTTATGAATGCGTGATGTGCGCCAGCTGCTCGACCTCATGCCCCAGCTACTGGTGGAATGGCGACCGTTATCTTGGCCCCGCGGCCTTGCTGCATGCCTATCGCTGGATCATCGACAGCCGGGATGAAGCCACCGGTGAACGTCTGGATGAGCTGGAAGATCCGTTCAAGCTCTACCGCTGTCACACCATCATGAACTGTGCCAAGACCTGCCCGAAAGGTCTGAACCCGGCCAAGGCGATTGCCGAGATCAAGAAGATGATGGTCGAGCGCGCGGTCTAAACACAGGCCCGACTTGCGATTTTCGCATGTCCATCTTGCAAAATTGGGCGATGCAGCCCCGGCTGCATTGCCTTATTTTTTGGGCAGGGAGGAGTGATGAGCTTTAGTCAGGATCACTCCAATGAGCAAAGACACATCCGAACGGAAAACCGACGCCCAAAACGCGCTGGAACTGCTTGAACAGGCATGGGCCTATTACACGCCCGAACCTGCGAAGGCTGACAAGGAACCAGAGCTTTTCGAATACGCAAACGCAGCCTGATACAGGCGGCAAGGCTTGCAAACTGACGGTTTATCGGCAAAGCAGAGGGATGCCTGTTCTTCTGCTTCTTCTGGCGGCCGGCGTGTTTGCCTATTTCCTCTGGCGCTCGCGCCATTCCGGGCTGACACGTGATTGCAGGTGGCGGCAGGACAAGAGCCACGGCATCTGGCGGTGCAGCTTCTGCGGTGCCGAAATAACTGCACTGGACCAACCATTGCGGTGCTTGAAGGCGCGTGACCCCTGAAAGATAGGGCTTTCCGAGGGCTGAATAATACGCCACTCTGCCCGGCATGACCGTTTCAGAAAACACTCTACAACCGCCCGAAGATGCCGAAGCCCGTCGCGCGGTCGCCCCTGTCATCTGTTACCCGAACGAGGCATTGCCGCGACCGGATGTACCTTGGATGAAGTCCCTTCGCGCACGCGCAAGCAAAACGGGCGAAGTGCTGGTGCCGCCACGCGATGCGCGTTGTTTTGAAGTGCCTGCCGGCCATTTCTTTCGCATCACTTCCGTCGAGGGGCCGCAGGTTGGCGATCTGAACCTCTGGAACCGAAACGACCTGTCGGAACGCTTCTATTCCGGAAAAACCCGGGCGCTGCATGGCACGCATCTGACCACCGGAGAGCGGATGTGGTCCAGTTTTCCTCATCTGCGCCCGATGGCCACGATTATTGCGGATACGCTGGAGTGGTACGGGATCGATTCCTATGGGGGGTCGGTTCATGACGTCATCGGTACGCGATGCGATCCGTATACGTGCAACCTTTTGTCCGGTACGCAATACCACCATTGTTGCCATTCCAACCTGACCCGCGCGCTTGCGGATCACCTCAATATTCCGCTGGCCGAAGCCGAACCAGCGGTGCACGACGTATTGAACGTTTTCATGTGTACCGGTTTCACCCGCGACACGGGTCAATACTTCATGAAAGCCTCACCCGTACGTCCCGGAGATTTTCTGGAATTTTTTGCCGAGATTGATTTGCTGGGCAACCTCAGCGCCTGCCCGGGCGGAGATTGTTCCTCGGAACATTCCTCGGACACGGCTGCCTGCCACCCCTTGCTGGTCGAGGTGTTCGCGCCTGCCAGTGGTGATTTGAAGGGGTGGGACAGCCCTGCGAGCAATGGTTATGATCGCTCGCACGGGCGTTAGCGACGGCAGGCACCCGTTTCCTCGTGCCTGCCCACCATCAGCTGTTGGGGAACGCAGCCTGAAGCGCGATTTCCACCATTTCACCAAAGCTGCTTTCACGTTCTGATGATGGCAGAGCCTCTCCGGTCAACAGGTGGTCGGAAACAGTCAGAACGGCCAGAGCACGGCACTTGTGGCGCGCCGCCAGGATATAGAGCTCGGCCGCTTCCATCTCGACCCCCAGAATGCCGTGACGCACCATCTGTTCGTTGAGATCTGGACGCTCGTCATAAAAGACATCTGACGAGTAAATTCCACCAACATGGGTCGGCGTTCCCTTGGCGGCAGCCGCTGTGGCGGCAGCTTGCAGCAGCCCCCAATCGGCGCAGGGCGCAAAGTTGAGCTCTTTCATGATGCCGCGCGACGGCGTGCTCAGCGTGGTTGATGTCATGGCCAGAATGACGTCACGAATTTTGACGCTGTCCTGCATCCCCCCGCAGGATCCGATGCGGATCAGGGTTTTCGCATCGTAATCGCGGATCAACTCGTTTACATAAATGGAAAGAGACGGCATTCCCATGCCGCTTCCCTGAATTGTTACGGGATTTCCCTTCCAGTTTCCGGTAAAGCCGAGCATTCCCCGAACGTTATTGACCTGTTTGACATCGTCCAAAAACGTCTCGGCCGCCCATTTCGCCCGGTATGGATCACCGGGCAAAAGAACGGTTTCAGCTATTTCGCCTTTTTCGGCGCCAATATGAATTGTCATTTTCCAAATCGCTCAGATTAGATTTCCAGATCAGAAATATCCACGCCTGCGGTCAGCGCGTCATGCACCCATTGAGGTTTGCGGCCGCGACCGGTCCAGGTTTGATCGGGATTTTCCGGGTTGCGGTATTTAGCCTTTGTTTTTGTTGGCTTAACGCTGCGCGACGTTTCTCCGGACAGTTCAGACAAAGAGAAGCCGAATTCTGCCGCAGCCTTTTCTGCGGCTTTCAAAGCTTCCTGACGTTCGCGTTTTTCTGCCCTGATCAAAGCTTTCTCAATGTCATTGCGCAAAGCCAAAAGGTCTTTGCGTGACATATTCTCAAGATTGATCCCCATCATTCTTCTCCATCAGATAATAATTACGGTGCACATGAGCGCGCACCGTAATTCCAAATATCAGCTTATTCCATCCCGAATTTTTCAGAGACGGAAACAGGAGAAAAAATGCCTTACAGATAACTTACTCTGCGGCGAGGTTCCGAGGATCCGCCAGAGTAACAATATCGCCCATTATCGAATTGAGTTCGAAGTTTTTCGGGGTGTAGACCTTGGCTACACCCATGGATTTCAGTTTTTCGGCATCTTCGTCCGGAATAATGCCACCCACCACGACTGGGATATGAGACAACCCCGCCTGCCGCAGACGTTCCATGACGTCTTTGACCAGTGGCAGGTGGCTGCCAGACAGGATCGACAATCCAATGACATGCGCATCATCTTCGCGGGCGGCCGCAACGATTTCTTCGGGTGTCAGGCGAATGCCCTCATAGCTGATGTCCATACCGCAATCGCGGGCACGGAAGGCGATCTGTTCGGCACCGTTGGAATGGCCGTCCAGTCCGGGTTTGCCTACAAGGAACTTCAGACGCCGGCCCAGCTTGTCGCTGACGGCATCAACAGCGGCACGCAGGTCGTCCAGCCCTTCGGTCTTGTTCGAAACAGACCCGGAAACACCGGTTGGGCCGCGATAGGTTCCATAGACTTTGCGCATCTCTTCGGCCCATTCGCCCGTCGTCGCGCCGGCCTTTGCGGCGGCAATGGACGGTTCCATGATGTTTGCCCCGGTCTGTGCCGCTTCGCGCAGCGCGGCCAGGGCCGCTGCTACGGCCGCTTCGTCCCGTTCTGCGCGCCACGTATTTAGGCGGTCGATCTGTTCTTGTTCCACGGCAGGATCAACAACCATGATGCCACCGTCGTCGGTTTGAAGCGGTGATGCCTCGCCTTCGATCCATTTGTTCACACCGACAACAACGGTTTCGTTGCGCTCGATCCGGTTCAGGCGTTCAGCGTTGGAATCTACCAGTCGGGACTTCATGTATTCGATCGAAGCGACCGCGCCGCCCATCGAATCCAGGTTGGCCAGTTCGGCCCGTGCGCCTTCTTTCAGTTCTTTCACTTTGGCATCGACAGCGGGGTTTCCGTCGAACAGGTCGTCGTATTCCAGCAGATCGGTCTCATAGGCCAGGATCTGCTGCATCCGCATCGACCACTGCTGGTCCCACGGGCGCGGCAGACCCAGCGCCTCGTTCCAGGCGGGCAACTGCACCGCTCGGGCGCGGGCATTCTTCGACAGGGTTACGGCCAGCATCTCGATCAGGATGCGATAGACGTTGTTTTCGGGCTGCTGCTCGGTCAGACCCAGAGAGTTCACCTGCACGCCATAGCGGAATCGACGGAATTTCGGATTTTCAACGCCATAGCGTTGTTGCAGGATCTCATCCCAAAGATCCACGAAGGCACGCATTTTGCACATTTCGGTGACAAAGCGGATGCCAGCATTCACAAAGAAGGAAATCCGACCGCAGAGCGCCGGGAAATCCTCGGCAGGTACACGTGGGCGCAATTCGTCCAGCACGGCGATGGCAGTGGCTAGGGCATAGGCCAGTTCCTGCTCTGGCGTCGCACCCGCCTCTTGCAGGTGATACGAGCACACGTTCATCGGGTTCCATTTCGGAACATTGGTATAGCAATACTCGGCTACGTCCGCGATCATCTTGAGCGACGGTTTGGGCGGGCAAACATAAGTGCCGCGGCTCAGGTATTCCTTGATCAGGTCGTTTTGAACCGTGCCCTGTAGTTTGGATACATCCGCGCCTTGCTCTTCCGCGACGGCGATATAAAGCGCCAAAAGCCATGGCGCAGTGGCGTTGATCGTCATCGAGGTGTTCATCTGCTCAAGCGGGATTTGGTCGAACAGAACCCGCATGTCGCCCAGATGACAGACCGGCACACCGACCTTGCCGACTTCACCGCGGGCCAAAGTGTGGTCGCTGTCATAGCCTGTTTGCGTGGGCAGATCGAAGGCCACGGACAGGCCGGTTTGGCCTTTCGCAAGATTCCCCCGATAAAGCGCGTTCGAGGCTTTGGCCGTGGAATGACCGGCATAGGTTCGGATGAGCCAGGGGCGATCTTTCTGCGTCTGCGTCATAGCGGGGCCTCGCGTTTCAGTAGGCAATAAAATTTCGTCTTGAGGTTCTAAAGCGCAATTTTCGGGACATGTCAATTCGCTGCGTTGCGGCATGCCGCAATTGTTCAGATTGTGGGCAGCTGTGATTGGTGGCAATCTGCCGCCATGACGCAAACCGTGGAACTTCCGCTTTGGCTTTTCGTGCTGATCGTGGTCTTTGCCATGGTCACTTTCGCATCGCATTTCCTGTTTCCGTCCGTCCGCTGGTTTTTCCGTCGCAGGTTGGAACGCGCGGTGGCGCGCCTGAACCAGCGCCTTCAACGCCCGATCCAGCCCTTCAAGCTGGCGCGTCGACATGACATGATCCAGCGCTTGATCTATGATCCGCAGGTCGGTCAGGCGGTTCAGCAACATGCGCGTGAAACCGGCATGCCCGAGGCCGTCGCCTCGGAGCAGGCACGTCGTTATGCCCGAGAGATCGTTCCGTCATTTTCGGCCTTCGCCTATTTCAGCTTTGCGATCCGGTTGGCCCGCTTGCTGAGCAACACATTCTACGAGGTACGGCTTAGCTACCAGGACGAAGAATCCGTCAGGAACATTGACCCCGAAGCTACGGTTGTCTTTGTCATGAACCACCGGAGCAACATGGATTACGTTTTGGTCACGTATCTTGCGGCCCGACATTCTGCGCTGTCTTATGCTGTAGGAGAGTGGGCCCGGGTCTGGCCGCTCAGCCGATTGATCCGGGCGATGGGGGCGTATTTTATCCGGCGCAAGTCCGGTAGCGAACTCTATCGTCAGGTTCTGTCCACCTATGTGCGCCACGCAACCGAAGCCGGCGTAACTCAAGCCATGTTTCCAGAAGGCGGGCTGAGCCTGACCGGGGCCATTGCGCGCCCCAAGCTTGGACTGCTCAAATACATTATGGATGGAACGTCGCCACAGGGGCGCGATGTGGTGTTTGTCCCGGTTGCCCTGAATTACGACCGTGCGTTGGAAGACACCATCCTGACCCGCGCGGCACTTGGAACAGAGCGGCGGTTTCGCGCGCGGATCGGCGTCATCACGCGCTGGATAGTGAAACAGATCTGGCGTCGTTTGATCGGCCGATACAAGAGGTTCGGTCTGGCGTCCGTCCGGTACGGCAGGCCGATCTCTCTGAGAGAATTCCGGGCCAAGGGCAGCGACGACATGATGACGGATTTGGCCCGGGCGCTGATGCAACGTATCCAGCATGCTATTCCGCTTGTGCCGGCACCAGCGGCCTGTTTGCTGGTGCGCGACAACGGCCCGATGTCCGAAGAAGATGTGCTGTCACAAATCCGACAGATGATGGAGCGCGATGATCCGCAGACCAAGGAAAATTCGCAGGCCATAACAAATGCTTTGGATCAACTGGTTGAACGCCGGATTCTGAACCGACAGGGGAATATGCTGTCCGTATCAGGTCAGCGCAGCGATCTTCTGGACTATTACGCCGCATCCGTCCCGGCGGATTCATGTAACCAGGTTTCTGCATCCGCAAAATAACTTTCTGCAACCGCTGGGTCATAAAATTACAATATGGCGCCAAAAACGGTTGCAATATTACTCAGCGCCCAATATTCCAGTCTGTGAAGCGCGCGATTCTGCGTCGCGGCAAAGGCACTGAACAGAGGAGGCCGGCATGGCTTTGGACACCGAAAGTGGTATCGCGTCGTACGAGGCACCTGAAAAAGATCTGTATGAAATGGGTGAAATCCCGCCCATGGGATATGTCCCAAAGCAAATGTACGCTTGGGCCATCCGCAAAGAACGTCATGGTGAACCGAACACCGCCATGCAGCAGGAAGTTGTGGATGTTCCGACCCTGGACAGCAACGAAGTGCTGGTTCTGGTTATGGCCGCAGGGGTCAACTACAACGGCGTCTGGGCCGCTCTGGGGCAGCCGATCAGCCCGTTTGACGGCCACAAAGCACCCTACCACATCGCGGGTTCGGATGCGTCGGGCATCGTTTGGGCCGTTGGCGACAAGGTGAAGCGCTGGAAAGTTGGCGATGAGGTTGTGATCCACTGCAACCAGGACGACGGCGATGACGAGGAATGCAACGGCGGAGATCCGATGTATTCGCCCAGCCAGCGGATCTGGGGCTATGAAACACCGGATGGCTCGTTCAGCCAGTTCACCCGCGTGCAGGCACAGCAGCTTATGCCGCGCCCCAAGCATCTGACATGGGAAGAAGCGGCGTGCTACACCCTGACGCTGGCAACCGCGTACCGGATGCTGTTTGGCCACGAACCGCACGATCTGAAACCGGGTCAGAACGTCCTGGTCTGGGGTGCATCCGGGGGTCTGGGGTCCTACGCGATCCAATTGATCAACACCGCAGGCGCAAATGCGATCGGTGTGATTTCAGACGAAAGCAAGCGTGATTTCGTTATGGGTCTGGGCGCCAAAGGCGTTCTGAACCGTCGTGACTTCAACTGCTGGGGTCAATTGCCCACGGTCAACACACCGGAATATGCCGAATGGTTCAAAGAGGCCCGCAAATTCGGCAAGGCGATCTGGGACATAACCGGCAAAGGCAACAATGTTGACATGGTGTTCGAACACCCGGGTGAAAGCACTTTCCCAGTGTCGACCTTCGTTGTGAAAAAAGGCGGTATGGTCGTGATTTGCGCCGGAACATCGGGTTTCAACTGTACATTCGATGTGCGCTACATGTGGATGCACCAGAAGCGTTTGCAGGGCTCGCACTTTGCTCATCTGAAGCAGGCGGCAGCCGCGAACAAGCTGATGGTCGAGCGCCGCCTCGACCCCTGCATGTCCGAAGTGTTCACGTGGAATGACCTGCCCGAGGCCCATATGAAAATGCTGCGGAACGAGCACAAGCCGGGCAATATGTCCGTTCTTGTTCAGGCGCCGCGTACGGGTCTGCGTACCCTCGAGGAAGTCCTGGACGCAGGCTAACAACCCGCCAGGGTTGTAGACAAAAAACGCCCGCGAATCACCTTGCTGGTTCGCGGGTGTTTTGCGTTTTTCGGGCCTCTGACGATCTTTCAAATGCTTGCATTTTTGCCCATCGCTATTTTTGGGGAGTAGAAACCGGCGAATAGGCTGAAAAAGATCATACATGTTATGGTTGTGTTAACCCTTCGTTAACTGTTTCAGAGAGACCCTGATGGCGCAAAATGAGTGGATATTGGACGTATTGTCGGACCTCAATGCTTTCGCCGTTGCGAATGGTTTGAGCGCGCTTGCAGAGCAGCTTGATGACACAAGACTGATCGCGGCTGCCGAGATTGCGTCCATGAAGAACGAGGCACGGGCGCCCGCGGATGGCAACGAAGGTCGATTTGGGTCAAATCCTTCAGGATTTGGAAAACACCAACACGCTTGAAGAACTCAGCGCCGTAGCTGAGCGTTTGCGGGACGCGTTGAACGTCGAGCACCTGACGTATCACTGGGTTGACGGTGCCGGAGATCAATACGGCTACACCACCTATTCAGACGCCTGGGATGAGCGCTACAGGGAAAAAAACTATCACCGTATCGACCCTGTGATCTTGGGGTGTTTCCAGCGGTTTCATCCGGTTGACTGGAAGTCGTTGGATTGGTCCGGCAAGGTGGCAAAGGCCTTCCTTCTGGATGCGCAAAACCATGGCGTTGGCAATCAGGGGTATTCCATCCCAATTCGGGGCCCAAATGGTCAGTTTGCCCTGTTCACGGTCAACCACAGTTGTGATGATCAAACCTGGAAGAACTTTATCTCGACTTACGGGCGTGATTTGATTCTTGTTGCGCATTACATAAATCGCAAGGCACTGGAGTTTGAAAAAGACAGGCAGCCGGACTGCCCGCGCAGCTTGTCGCCAAGGGAAATCGACGCGATCACACTTTTGGCGTTGGGATACAGCCGCGCCCAAGTGGCCCATTCCCTGACGATTTCCGAGCATACGTTGCGCGTTTACATCGAAAGCGCGCGCTCAAAGCTGGGCGCACATAACACAACCCACGCAATCGCCACGGCACTCAGCCGGGGATTAATAGTGGTTTAAGAGGCGAACGGCCTCCACACGCAAAATTAACCACGACTCTGTACTCCCTTCGTTCCTGCACAGGACGACAAGGGGAACAAGTCATGTTGCGTTATCTATATGCCGATGAGTTACACAGATTTCCGACTCTGGCAGAGGGGATGTTCAAAGATCGTGCGGATCAGTTCAAGACCCGGTTGGGGTGGGATGTCCACGTCAACGAGAAGGGCGAAGAACGGGACGAATACGATGATCTCAATCCGCTTTATGTCATCTGGGAAGAGCCGGATGGCAGCCACGGAGGGTCGATGCGTGTATTGCCTACGACCGGTCGGGTGATGATCAATGAGGTTTTTGGTCATCTGAATGGCGGCAAGCCGATTTGTAGCCCCCTGATCTGGGAGGTCACCCGGTTCTGCCTGTCCCGAACAGCCAGCCCGCATACTGCCGGCGCCATCATGTTGAGCGGCGGTGAAATGATGGAAGGTTTCGGCCTGACGCATATCGCCGGCGTATTTGATGCAAGGATGATCAGAATCTATCGCCTGATCGGGTCCTCGCCCGAGGTTCTGGGAACCCAGGGCAGCGGGCGCGATCAGATTTCAGTCGGATTGTGGCCCTATTCAGCGGACGACTGCAACCGAGTGGCCGAGCGTGCGGGCATCCCGCGCGACCTGTCTCGGATGTGGTTCAAAGCCGCATTCGGGCCAAAGAAACAGCACCGGTTCGCCCTGTCCGCTTAAGTGTTGGAAAACGCCAATCCACATCTGGTGGTGGTCGGCGCGGCCCTGTAGGGTCGCGCCATGTCCTTGCCGAATGTAACGTTCTCAGATGATCAGGCCGCCGCATATGACAGCATCGCCGAGATGCTGCGGGCAGCAGGTGTTGATCTCGAAGATGATGCCCTTCTGAAACTGCCAGGCGCAGGAAAATCCGGTGTGATGGCCGTGATCGGAAAGGCCGGATCGGGCAAAACGCTGCTGTTGGCCGAACTGTACAAGGCACTGGCAGAGACGGGTGTTCAGATCGTGTCCGGCGATTATGAAAGCCGCAAATCGAAAGACAAGCGCAGCCTTGCCATCCTGGCCCCGACGAACAAGGCTGCAAGCGTTCTGCGATTGCGCGGCGTGCCTGCGACCACGATTCACCGCATATTGTACACGCCGGTCTATGATCCGGAATACGAGCGTATTGCGGAATGGCTGGCCGGCAATGACGAACGCCCCGATATCGAAGGTTTGACGGATGAAGCCTTGGATCGTGCGGCTGCTTTTTACCAAAACAACAAATCTATCCCAGGGGCGCTGGCCGCCGCCGGTTTGCGAGGGTCGGATTTCATCACCGGGTGGAAGCGCCGTGACGAACCGCTGGATATCGGGTTCGTCGATGAGGCGTCGATGCTGGATGACCGCCAGTTCGATGATCTCAAGGAGATTTTCCCGACCCTTCTGTTGTTCGGCGATCCGGCTCAGCTGGCACCAGTAAATCAGTCCGGCAGCATGGTGTTTGAGGGATTGCCCGAGCCCCGGAAGCTGACACTTCAGCGCGTGCACCGCCAGGATGCAGACAACCCAATTCTGGATCTTGCGCATGCGCTGGCTGACCCGGCAATGGGCTTCGAGGATTTCGAGCGACTGATCGAAGAAACAGCCCGTCGGGATGATCGGGTTGTCTGGGGCCAGCGGGTTGAGGTCGATCTGATGGCCCGAAGCCCGGTTCTCGTCTGGCGCAACGCCACGCGCATTCGTTTGATACAGGCCTTCAGGCAAGTTCACGGCGCACCGGATACGGAATTGCTGGAAGGTGAACCGCTTATTTGTGATGGGATCGAATTGCCCTTGAAACATCGCAAGAAACGGCTGGACCTTGAGGCGCGCGGGCTGATCAAAGGAGCTCAGGTAGTATATCTGGGGCCGGGACGAAAGCCGGGGTTCTCGCGTCTTCACGTGATGGGGGCCGAAGACCCGCAGGTCAGCGCCGCGTCCATTGTTCAGATCGAAAAACCGGACGAGGAAGAGCCGTTTATTCCCTATGCCGCCCGCATGGGGGCGACCTTTTTGCACGGAGCGGCCGTGACGATCCACAAGGCGCAGGGGTCACAATGGGATACGGTTCAGGTGTTCGCTCCGGACCTCTATGCCGCCGCTCGCATGGGCCGGACCGAGGCCGGACAGCCATTGTGGAAGCGTTTGGCATATGTCGCGATCACGCGCGCGCAAGAGCGGCTGATCTGGGTGGTGCGCAATCGCCTGTCGAAACCCACGCACCCCCTGCGTGTGGATGACTTGAGGGCGATTCCGGCGGCTTCGCTGACATTGGAGGCGGAAGAGACATGAAATCCATCATCGTAACGGGTGCCAGTTCAGGTATCGGCCGGGCAACGGCCCTGCTGTTCTTATCCCAAGGGTGGACGGTCGGGCTGTTGGCGCGCAGCAAGGGCAAGCTGGAAGCTCTGGCAAAAGAGCATCAGGCAGCCATCGTCCTGCCTGCGGATGTGACCGACCCGAATGCGGTTGAACGGGCTTTTCGGTCTTTTACAGACCGCACCGGGCGGCTGGATGTTCTGTTCAACAACGCCGGGATCTTTGCGCCGGGCGGCACGATCGACGAGATCGCTCTGGGCGATTGGTATCAAAGCGTCAACGTGAACCTGAACGGCATGTTCCTATGCGCGCGTGAAGCTTTCAAAATCATGCGTCACCAAAACCCGCAGGGCGGCCGGATCATAAACAACGGCTCGATAGCGGCACATGTTCCGCGCCCGAATTCGGTACACTATTCGGCCACAAAGCACGCCATTACAGGGCTGACGCGCAGCCTTTCGCTGGATGGGCGTCGCTTTGGAATTGCCTGCGGGCAGATCGATATCGGAAATGCGCGCACGCAGATGGTTCAGGGCCTTGTGGACGCGGCGCAAGCCGCGGGCGAAACACCAGATCCGACGATGGCCGTGGAAGACGCCGCGCGCTCGGTCCTGCATATGGCAAGCCTGCCGCCCGAGGCCAACGTGCAGTTCATGACCGTCATGGCCACGACCATGCCCTATATCGGCCGGGGGTGACGGTTACTTTTCTCGCAACAGCCGGAAGGCTGTCGAGGCGCCCCAGCCTGCCGCAATCGCTATGACCAGCGACATCAGGCCGTACCAGACGGGCTGCTGGCGGGACATATTGTACAAAAAACGCTCCAGACCGACTTTCCGGACATCAATGATCGCTTCATATTGCGAGACGACCTCTCCGCCTCGGGTGAGGAAAATCCGGGCGGAATAATCGCCTTCGGTCAGGTCGGCGGGCATATCGATTGAGGTACGGAACAGGGTTTGTTCATCCACTGCTACGGTGTTTTCGCGGATCGAATATAGTTGTTCGTGTTCTCGAATTCTTATTACGGCGTCTGCAAAATCCTGTGCGCCCCGGATATGCATCGCGGCACCGACCGAGCGGATCGCGCGTTCGATCGAAATCCGGTAACGCAGGTCTTCGGTGTCGGACAGGATGTCGTCAAAGGGCCCGCTGGTTGCAACGGCGTAAAAGCTGGGTGCAAGGTCGACAAGAACACTGTCGGTGTTCACCCAGATCCCAAGCTTGCGTTCCTTGCGTCGCACGGTGACAGGCTCGGACGGACCCGCAACCGCGACGATGACTTCGACCGGAGGGCCGGAAGGGATTGGGGTTTCCCGCTTGATGGCCCCAAAAATCAGAAGTTCAGATCCGTCGAATGTCGCGGTGATGGCAACCCGGTCCTGGCTGAGACCAAGGACAACCTGTTCTTCCGCTGCCAAAGCGGGCGTGCAGAACAAGCACAGGGCGGCAATAAGCGAACGCAGCATCCTCAGTGCCCTCCGCCGCTGCCAAGCGAGTAGAGCTCGGCGGGTTCGATAAGCAGATCAAGTGCAAGCTTGCCACATACGGCCAGCACCAGAGCGGCAAGCAGCACGCGCAATTGTTCCGCCGGCATCCGGGCTCCGATCACGGTTCCGATCTGGGCGCCAATGACGCCGCCCACCAGCAACAAGACTGCCAGAACAACATCAACCGTATAGTTGGTGGTGGCGTGCAGCATCGTGGTGAAGGCTGTCACAAAGATGATCTGAAACAGCGACGTGCCGACAACGACCTTGGTCGGCATACCCAGCAAGTAGATCATGGCAGGGACCATGATGAAGCCGCCGCCAACGCCCATGATCGCCGACAAAACCCCAACGCACAGACCGACCAAGGCCGGCGGGATGACCGAGATATACAGGCCCGAGGTGCGAAAACGCATTTTGAAGGGCATGGCATGGACCCAGCCCCGCTGCCGGCGCTTGGCAGGGGCCGCGCCGCCTTTCTTGGCTTTACGCAGTGCCCTCAGGCTTTCGACAAACATCAGGCTGCCAATGACGCCAAGAAAAACAACGTAACAGAGTGTCACCAGCAGATCGACCTGACCCAGGCTTTTGAGATAGTTGAAGACAACCACGCCCAAAGCGGCCCCAACAAGCCCGCCAACCAGCAATACCGTTCCCATTTTTAGGTCCACGGTCTTTCGTCGGAAATGTGCCAGAACTCCGGAAAAGGATGATGCGACAATCTGATTGGCTTCGGTAGCAACAGCCACCGCCGGCGGAATACCGATGAAGAACAGCAGCGGGGTCATCAAAAAGCCGCCACCGACACCGAACATTCCGGACAGGATGCCAACCATGCCGCCCAACCCCAACAAGAGAAAGGCGTTTACTGAGACTTCGGCGATGGGAAGGTATATCTGCATGGGCTCTTCTAGTCGCACTGAGTTGAGAGGCGCAACGCCATAGCGTCGCATTCGCCTAAATATTTAAAAAATTGAATGTGACTAATCGGCACATACGACCAGACCTGCCTGTTTGCGCTGATCGGGTCTGCGGGCAACTGCCAGTTTGCAGGAAGGTACACACTCATACCCTCTTAGAACGGTTGCGGCATGCAAAATCAACTCTGCATGCCGCTCCGCAGCGAACAGGACTGAAACTCAGTTCGGAACTGGCCTTATCAGCGCTCTTTGACGTAGGGTTCTCCGCCTGCCCGAGGTGGGATGGCTTTGCCGACGAAGCCGGCAAGGATCACCACCGTCAGAATATAGGGCAGGGCGTCCATCACCTGCACGGGAATCACGACGCCACCCAGGTCGATATTTTGGAACCGCAGCGCGATCGCTTGCAGCAGACCAAACAGCAAGCAGGCCCACATGGCATGCCACGGGCGCCACTTGGCAAAGATCAGGGCGGCCAAGGCGATAAATCCACGACCGGCGGTCATTTCCTTGACAAACCCTGCCTGCAAGGCCGTAGCCAGATAGGCGCCTGCGATGCCGCACAGCACACCACAGATGGCGACGGCGGCGAACCGCAGGCCAACCACCGAGACACCGGCGGTGTCCACTGCGGCCGGGTTCTCACCCACCGCCCGCAGGCGCAGACCGAACCGGGTGCGATACAGAATCCACCAGGTGGCCGGAACCATCAGGAACGCGACATAAACCAGGATCGAGTGGCCCGAGAGCAATTCGGAATAGATGGGACCAACAATTGGCACACCGCCGAGGGACTCGGCGAATGGGAAGTTGATCGGTTCGAACCGGCCCCCGCCAAACAGGGACGGTGTACGACCACCTTGCTGAAACCAGCTTTGCGCGACCAGGACGGTCAGGCCCGAGGCCAGAAAGTTGATGGCCACGCCCGATATCAATTGGTTGCCCCGGAAGGTGATCGACGCCAGCCCGTGCAGGCCCGACAGCAACAAAGAGGATGCGATACCAGCCAGCAGGCCCAGCCAAACCGACCCTGTGACAGCTGCGATTGCAGCCGAAAAGAACGCTGACATCAACATTTTGCCTTCGAGGCCGATGTCGAAGATCCCGGCCCGTTCCGAAAACAGACCGGCCAGACAGGCAAGCAGCAGTGGCGTGGACAGGCGAATGGTCGAATCCAGAACCTGAACGAGGGTTACAAAAAATTCCATCACTCAGCCCTCTTCCGCATACCCAGGAAAAGTTTTTCAAGCGGCATTCGCACCATGTTGTCCAATGCGCCGGTGAACAGGATGACCAGGGCTTGAATGACCACGATCAGTTCCCGCGGAATCGAAGCCCACAGCGCCAGCTCGGCGCCGCCCTGATACAGAAATCCGAACAAGAGCGCAGCCAGAAACACACCGAACGGATGTGAACGCCCCATCAGAGCCACGGCGATGCCAATGAAACCCGCGCCCTCGGTCGAGTTCATAACAAGTCGCTCGGCTTCGCCCATGACATTGTTGATGGCCATCAACCCTGCCAGCCCGCCGGAAATCAGCATCGCGACAATCGTGATGCGCACAGGTGAAATACCGGCATAGACAGCGCCGGTCTCGGAATGGCCGTAAGCCCGGATTTCATAACCCAGACGCGTGCGCCAGATCAGTGCCCAGACTACGACGCAGGCAAGCAATGCGATGAAAAAGGTGATGTTCGCCGGGGCGCCGCGGAAAACAACATTCTCTGCGGTCGAGAACATCTCCTGGAAAGAGGGCAGATGCACGCTTTCAGAGAACCGCGCGGTGGCCGGATCCTGCGACCCTTGGGGCCGCATGACATTGACCAGCATGTAATTCAGGAAAGCAGCGGCGATGAAGTTGAACATGATCGTGGTGATCACGATATGGCTGCCACGCTTTGCCTGAAGATAGGCCGGAATGGCCGCCCAGAGCGCGCCGAACAGCATCGATGCCGCGCAGGCGGCAAGCAAGGCAATGCTCCAATGCGGCCAGTCGACATAAAGACAGACCATGGCCACGCCCAGCCCGCCCAGCATCGCCTGACCTTCGCCCCCGATGTTGAACATACGGGCATGGAAGGCGACGGCCACCGCAAGACCGGTAAACATGAAGTTGGTCGCGTAATAGAGCGTATAGCCCCAGCCATAAGTCGATCCCAGCGCACCAGTGACCATCAATTTGACGGCCTCGACAGGGTTTTCGCCGATGGCAAGGATGACCAGCGCCGAAAGGATTGCGGCCAGTATCAGACTGATCAGGGGGATCAGAATGACATCGGCCCATTTAGGCATTTTTTCCATGTTACGCGGCCTCTCCCGCAACACCGGCCATCAGAAGGCCCAGTTCTTTTTCATCTGTCTCATGGGGCAGGCGTTCTCCCATGATATGTCCGTCAAACATCACCGCGATCCGGTCCGAGAGCGAGAAGATTTCTTCCAGTTCGACCGACACCAGCAGGATTGCCTTGCCCTGATCACGCAGCGCAACAATCTGTTTGTGAATGAACTCGATGGCGCCGATGTCCACGCCCCGAGTGGGTTGCCCGACCAGCAGCAGGTCAGGGTTGCGTTCAATCTCGCGGGCGACAACGATTTTCTGCTGATTGCCGCCCGAGAAACTTTTGGCTGCCAGCCAGGGATTGGGCGGGCGGACGTCGAATTTTTCGATCTTGGCTTCGGTATCGGCGCGCAACGCCGCGTTGTCCATGAAGATACCGCGTTTATAGGCCGGGTCGCGGTGATATCCGAAGGCCACGTTTTCCCAGGCGTGGAAGTCCATGATCAGGCCTTCGCGCTGCCGGTCTTCGGGCACGTGGGCGATGTGATGCGCGCGGCGGGCCTGACCATCTGATCCGGCCCCACTCAGTGCCAGCGGTTCGCCGTTCAGCTTGATCGTGCCCTGTCCGGGGCGCATTCCACCAAGAACTTCCAGCAGTTCGGATTGACCATTGCCGGCCACGCCGGCGATGCCGACGATCTCACCTGCGCGCACGGTCAGATCGATGTTTTTGACCCGTTCAACGCCCGCCGAATCAAAAACGCTGAGATTTTCGATCTCGAGAATGGGTTTGCCGGGCGTCGCGGGCACTTTGTCGACTTGCAGCAGAACCTTGCGGCCGACCATCAGTTCGGCCAGCTCCTCGGGGCTGGTCTCGGATGTTTTGACCGTGGCCGTCATTTGCCCGCGCCGCATAACCGATACCGTGTCGGTGTTTTCCATGATCTCGCGCAGTTTGTGCGTGATCACGATGACTGTTTTGCCCTCGGACCGCAGTCGGTCGAGAATGCGGAACAGCTGATCGGCTTCGGCTGGGGTCAACACGCCGGTCGGTTCGTCCAGAATCAGAATTTCGGCCTTGCGGTAAAGCGCCTTCAGGATCTCGACCCGCTGCTGCATCCCCACGCCGATCTCGTCGATGCGCTTGTCGGGATCGACGAACAGTTCGTATTCTTCCTCGAGCTCTTTTAGCTCTTTGCGGGCTTTTGCCAGTGATGGCGCCAGCAACCCGCCATCCTCGGCGCCCAGTACGATGTTTTCCAGTACGGTGAAATTTTCCACCAGCTTGAAATGCTGGAACACCATCCCGATGCCCGAGGCGATGGCCGCCTGGCTGTCCGGGATGTCGGTCTTGGTCCCATTGATCCAGATCTCACCTTTGTCGGCTTTGTAAAAGCCGAAGAGAATGCTCATCAACGTGGATTTGCCTGCGCCGTTTTCACCGATGATCCCATGGATCGTACCGGGTGCAACGCTGATCGAGATGTCTTTGTTGGCCTGAACTGGCCCAAAGGCTTTGGATATCCCTTTGAGCTCAATGGCTGGGACGGTCATGTCTTGCCCTCAACTGCCGAGAAACCCATCCGGCTGTCCGCCAGGATGGCGAAGTGGGTGGCGAGGCGGAAGGCACTCTCCCGCCCCGCACGGTATCAGAACTGCAGCGCCGGGCAGCTGTCGTTCTCGTAATAGCTTACAACATTGATGTCGCCGTTGATGATCGCCTTGCGGGCTTCGTCTACGGCGTCGCTCATGCGAACCGAAACAAGCTCTTTGTTGTTTTCATCCATGGCAACGCCGACCCCATCTTCGGCCAGACCCATGATGAAAACGCCGGTTTCAACGTTTTCGCCTGCTATCATCGCTTCATAAACAGCGACGTCCACACGCTTCAGCATCGAAGTCAGAACTTTGCCTGGGTGCAGGTGATTCTGGTTGCTGTCCACACCAATCGACAGGATGCCCTCGTCAGCCGCAGTTTGCAGAACGCCAACGCCGGTTCCGCCGGCCGCAGCGTAAATCACATCAGCGCCCTGGCTGATCTGCGCTTTTGTAAGCTCCGAACCTTTTACCGGATCGTTCCAGGCAGCAGGCGTTGTTCCTGTCATGTTGGCAACAACATTGATGTCTGGGTTCACGGCCTTCGCGCCCTGGGCATAGCCGCATCCGAAATGGCGAATCAACGGGATGTCCATACCGCCGATGAAACCAACGGTGCCGGATTTCGACGCCATGGCGGCCATCATGCCGACCAGGTAGGATCCCTCGTGCTCGGCAAAGCCAATCTGGCGGATGTTTGGAGCGTCCAGCCAAGTCACGTCAACAGCGACGAATTTGGTGTCGGGGTAATCACTTGCAACAGCCGCCAGGGCGTCAGCGATTCCGAACCCCATGGTGATGATCGGATTTGCACCGGATTCCGCAAACCTGCGCAGGGCCTGTTCGCGCTGCGGTTCTGCCTGAATTTCGATTTCCAGATACTTGCCGCCGGTTTCATTCGCCCAGCGCTGCGCGCCGTTATAGGCGGCCTCGTTGAAGGACTTGTCGAACTTGCCGCCCAGGTCAAAGATCACCGCCGGTTCGGCCAGAACCGCTCCGGCTGACATTGCGACGGCAGCAGCAGCACCCATCAAGGATTTCATCAGGGTCATTTCAGTCTCCCAATTTTATTTTGTTGGCACAGGGTCAGATTAGCCCCGTTCACCCACTTTTAGCGAGCATAACTGTTGTGATGGCGGGTATTAAGGGGGTTTGCAACCACCATGGTCAACTGAATTCTGACCAAATGGTCTAAAAAGCGGGCGATTGCCGTAGGGGCAGGCGGCATTCCATTACGAGTGCATTAGTTTTCTGGCCCGTTTCGCGTGCATAGTACGCCTTGCGCAGCCCGCACTGCCGATATCCGCATCGATTGTACAGGGAAATGGCCGCAATGTTGTCGGCCGCGACATCCAGAAAGGCACGCGTTGCCTGCAAATCGATCGCTTGATCATGCCATTCCTGCATGAGTCGAAGTGCCAGGCCTTGCCTTTGAAACGAAGGGTGGGTCGCAATTGTCAGCAACTCGGCTTCGCGCGCAATCACCTGAAACAGTGCAAAGCACCGGGAATCTCCGACGGCATGAGTAAAGCGGTTTTCAAGAAGGGCGGCGAATTCATCTTCTGTCCAGCCGCGCGAGTGCGAAAACGCTGCGGCATGGGTCGATGCCATCTCGTGCGGTGTCATTCGTTCAGCAGAACAGGGGGGGTATCGCGGGACGGAGCCGCGTCGGCGGGCCTTACGTACAAAGGTGCAGGCGGCAAGCTGGTACGATCCCAGCGCCGCGCGGCCAGCCGGGCGATGGCTTGTGCCAGCAAGGCAGGGTCAGAGCAGGAATACAACGGCCCGCCAAGTTCCGCTTCGGCCCGAGGCAAGAGACACGGATCGGCACCGGGCATTTTCACATAAACCTGGTCGCGCGGGGCAGGGATCGCCGGTGTCTGCCCGCCTTCCGCCAGCTCACGCAAGGCATCGAAGCCGGAAACTCCGACCGCAGGGATTTCCAGCCCAAGTGCAAGACCCCGCGCGGCCGAAACCGAAATACGGATGCCGGTGAAGTTCCCGGGCCCTATCCCAACGCCGATCGCGTCCAAACCGGCCCAATCACATCCGGTTTCCGCCAGAACGTCTTCCAACAGCGGAATCAATCGTTCGGCTTGTCCGCGTGACATTGCTTCGGCACGAGACGTCACGATTTCGCCATCGCGCAACAAAGCGGCCGCGCAATGCGCGGCCGATGTGTCAAATGCCAGAATCGTCGGGTTAGACGGCAACAGGGCGAACCTCGGTCACTTCTGGAATGTAATGGCGCAGAAGGTTTTCGATGCCCATCTTCAGGGTCAATGTCGAAGACGGGCAACCCGCGCAGGCCCCCTGCATGTGCAGATAGACCACGCCGCGATCAAACCCGTGGAACGTGATATCACCCCCATCCTGAGCCACGGCAGGACGCACACGGCTGTCCAGCAAATCCTTGATCTGATTGACGATATCAGCGTCCTCACCAGAGTGCTCGGCATGGCCCGAGGCCCCGGCGGAATCTGCGCCCATAACAGGCTGGCCGGATTGATAATGCTCCATCACTGCGCCAAGAATGGCCGGTTTGATGTGGTCCCACTGAACGTCGTCCGATTTGGTGACGGTGACAAAATCGTTGCCAAAAAACACGCCAGTCACACCATTGACCGCAAATATGCGTTTGGCCAGAGGGGATTTTTCGCCCGCTTCCGCAGTTGGGAAATCCGCTGTTCCAGCTTCCAGCACCGTTTGGCCGGGCAGGAATTTCAACGTGGCCGGATTGGGGGTGGATTCGGTCTGGATGAACATGAGGGCGCTCCGTCTGATGTGCTTCTGATATGCGCGCAGGCGCACGGGAAGTCAAGATTTGGAACGATTCTAAATTGTGGAGGCGTATTCTAGTGCATCATCCAGACGATCATCGCCCCAGAACAACTCTTCCCCGGCCAGAAAACTTGGTGCACCAAACAGACCAAGCGCCTTGGCGCGGGCAGATTGTTCGAACAGGGCCTGTTTTATGTCCGGGTCCCCTGCGCGGTTCATCACGCCGCTGTGCACCCCTGCTTCGTCGAGACAGGAGGCCAATACGCTGTCCTCTGAGATATTCTGCCCGGCGCCGAATTCGGCGCTCAAGACGGCCCGAACAAACGCCGCCCGTTCCCGATGATCCTCGATGCCCAGAACCAGACGTGCTGCCCTGAGCGAATTCTGCGGAAACGGATCAGGCTTTGCGAAAGGAAGCCCGCGAGCCTTGCACAGACGTTCCATATCGCGCCACATGTACCGCCCTTTGGCCGGATACAGGTTGAAAGGTGAGGTGCGCCATCCTTGTTCCGCGAAAATCGGACCCAACAGGAACGGGTGCCATTCAATGGCAACGCCTTTGTCTTGCGCGGCCGCTTCGATCCGCATCGCGCTGAGGTAGGAATAGGTCGAGGCGAATTCGAACCAGAACTGTATCGTCTTCGCCATCGCCGCGCCTCAGGTTATTTCTTCCAGTTTCTCTTTGCTCAGATTGCCCGGAACGATCGTGATCGGAATCGGCAGGCTACCCGAATTCTTCGTCAGTTGAGTCACCAACGGACCAGGACCTTTCTTGTCGGTCCCCGCCCCAAGTACAAGAACACCAATCTCGGGATCGGACTGAACATGTTCGATGATCTGTGCCACGGGATCGCCTTCGCGAATGGCCAGTTCCGGTTCCACGTTCTGCTTGTCCCGCATCCATTTGGCAAACACTTCGAAATGCGCGTGGATACGTTCGCGGGCTTCTTCACGCATGGTTTCGGCCACACCGATCCAGTGATTGAATTCGTCGGGCGGGATGACAGACAGGACCGTCACACCACCTCCGGTATGGGCAGCCCGCATCGCGGCGAACCGCATCGCGTTGAGGCATTCGCGGCTGTCATCCAGAACGACTAGGAACTTACGCATGGGTATCCTCTTTAGGTTTCCGGGATCATGCCCGACCGATCGCACGCTGGCAACTCGGGCAAGCCTGAGGCTTTGCGCTAGCGTTCGCTTGCAGCCCAATCCCAATAGAGCGCGCGGGCACGGCGAGCAACAGGACCCACCTGAAATTGCGTATCCTCCAGCGCAGTTACCGGTGTGACCTTGCTCATGTTGCCGGACATAAAGACCTCGTCGGCCTCGTGGAAATCCTCGAAGCTCAGAACCGTTTCGTGGACCTTTACACCATCTGCGCGCAGGTTTTTGATATGCCGTGCTCGGGTAATTCCAGCCAGGAAGGTTCCGTTCGGGATCGGTGTAAAGACTTCGCCATCCTTCACCATGAAGATGTTGGCCGTCGCCGTTTCCGCCACATGCCCCATCGCATCGGCCACCAAAGCGTTGGAAAAGCCTTTCGAGCGCGCCTCTTGCAGCATGCGGGCGTTGTTGGGGTAAAGGCACCCCGCCTTGGCGTTTACGACCGCGCTTTCCAGAACCGGGCGGCGGAAGCGCGTGGTCGACAGAGTGGCCGACGCGGTTTCCGGGGCCATCGGGATTTCTTCCAGGCAGATGGCAAAACCGGTGCTGTTTTCCTGCGGGACTATTGCCGTGCTGTCACCGTCGATCCCCCAGTACATCGGGCGAATGTAAACGGCTGTGTCCGGGCTGTAGGCCTGCAACCCTTCGCGTACCAACTCGACCATCTGTTCGGTCGTCATGGTCGGCGTCAGCATCAAGGCTTCGGCTGACCGGTTCACCCGTGCGCAATGGGCCTCCAAATCCGGGGCCACGCCGTCAAAATATCGCGCGCCGTCAAAGACCGAAGATCCCAGCCAGGCGCCATGATCCGCCGCGCGCATGATGGGTGCGTCCCCCTCATGCCATTGGCCTTGAAAATAGGTCCGGATGTTCGTGCCGGTTGCCATGACGCCCTCCTTTGATTCAGGCAAACCCTAGGAGGGCGTCAGGCGAAGGTCCAGTGCAATCAGCGTGATGCGGCGCCGACCATGCCAACGATCTCGTAAGTCTTTTGCAGGATCGGAGCAGCGATTTCACGTGCGCGCTCGGCGCCGCGGGCGAGAATCCGGTCAATCTCGGCCTGATCCCCCATCAGGCGTGACATTTCGGTCGAGATCGGAGCCAGTTTCGCCACTGCCAGATCGGCCAGCATCGGTTTGAACTCACCGAACTGCTTGCCGCCTACTTCGGACAGAACCTGTTCGATGGTTTGATCGTTCAGGGCCGCGTAGATATTGACCAGGTTACGCGCCTCGGGGCGGTCCTCGAGCCCTTCGGCCTCTGACGGGAGAGCATCAGGGTCGGTCTTGGCTTTGCGGATTTTCTTGGCAATCGCTTCGGCGTCATCCGTCAGGTTGATCCGGCTCATGTCAGAAGGATCGGATTTCGACATCTTCTTTGATCCGTCCCTCAGGCTCATGACCCGTGTGGCCGCACCTTCGATCACCGGCTCGGTGACGGGAAAGAAATCGACGCCGAAATCGTTGTTGAACTTGATGGCGATGTCGCGAGTCAGCTCAAGATGCTGTTTCTGGTCTTCCCCGACCGGTACGTGGGTCGCGTGGTAGATGAGGATGTCCGCAGCCATCAGAGCAGGATAGGCAAACAAGCCAAGCGAAGCGTTCTGCTGGTTTTTGCCGGCCTTGTCCTTCCACTGGGTCATGCGCTGCATCCAACCCATACGAGCAACACAGTTAAATATCCAAGCCAGTTGCGCGTGTTCCGGCACTTGGCTTTGATTGAACAAAATCGATTTTTCGGGGTTTAGTCCAGAAGCGATGTAACCGGCACAAAGCTCCCGCGTTGCATGCTGCAACTCGATTGGATCTTGCCAGACCGTGATTGCATGAAGATCGACCATGCAATAGATGGTTTCAAATTCCTCGCTTTGCATTCTCACCCAGTTCCGAAGCGCACCGAGATAATTGCCGAGGTGCAGGTTACCCGAAGGCTGTGCGCCGGAAAACACGCGGGGCGTGAACTGGGTCTCGGTCATCAAAGGGAACTCCTGTCTGGAAAAATCAGCCCCCGTCGCTTACCCATGAGGCAAAGGGACGTCAACAGCCGCGAAAGGCCATCCCAATGAGCAGTGAGCATTACACACCCGCCGTAAACCCGTTGCCGCCCGTTGTGGTGGCGCTGGTTCTGTTCATCATCGGCGTCGAACTGGCCTTCACGCTGGGATCGCGCGGTTTGATCGGAGGGCCGGCGGCCGTGGGCTGGCGTCTGGACGCGATACAGCACTATGCCTTCTCGGCGGATATTTTCGATTGGATGGTGCTGAACGGGCGTTGGCCGTTCGAACATCTGGTCCGGTTCGTGACCTATCCCTTTGTTTCCGCCAACTTTACGCAGGCGATTTTTGTCTGTGTCTTCGTTCTGGCGATGGGAAAAATGGTTGGTGAGGTTTTTGGTGGTGTCCCCATGCTGCTGATCTTCGTCGTCTCGGGGATTGGCGGCGCGTTGACCTACGCCGTTTTGCTGGACCCGCGCTATCCCCTGATCGGAGGGTTTCCACCTGTTTATGGCCTGATCGGAGCATTCACGTGGTTGTTGTGGCGCAAACTGTCGCTTGTGGGGGCAAATCAGGCAAGGGCGTTCCAACTGATCGCCGTTCTGATGGGCATTCAGTTCCTGTTTGGTCTGATCTTCGGCGGAAACGCGGAATGGGTCGCCGATCTGGGCGGGTTTGCCACCGGCTTTGGCATGTCATTTCTGGTGGCGCCGGGGGCCTGGGCCCGGATCGTCGGGCGCATCCGCCGCGATTGATCAGGCCCGGCGCAAGGCGCGTTTGAACTCTGACAATTTGAACGCTCCCAGGACATGACCAAGACAGAAATACGAGACGGCGGCGACCACGATCAGGACCAAAAGCGCAAGATAGCGCCAGCCGGGAATGTCCAGCGTCCAACCCAAGAAGTGGATCAACGCAAACAAGACCGCGCCCATACCGACCGAGGCCAGAACGATCCGGCCCGCACGTGCCCTGAAACGGTCATCGAAACGCGCTTCTTCGCCCATACGACGTGCGCCGATCGCCAGAAGAACAACCATGGCCCAGCCGGCAGTTGACGCGGCAATCGCAGGGGCGATCCAACCCACCAGCGGAAATAGGCCAAACGCCAAGGCCGCGTTCACGACCATTGCGACCACCGCATAGCGGAACGGGGAACGCGTATCTTCGCGCGCAAAGAAAAGGGGTTGCAGCAGTTTTTGCAGCATGAATGCAGGTAGACCGATGCCATAAATCGCGACCGCCAGCGCTGTCGCAGCGGTATCCTCGGGACTGAACTGTCCCCGTTCGAACAGCACCGAAACCAGCGGGTTCGGGATGATCAGGAACGCCACGGTCGAGGGCAACGTCAACAGCAGCATGAATTCCCCGGCGCGGCAAAACGCGTTGCGGGCCCCTTCTTTGTCGTCGGCGCGCAGGCGGCGGGACAGGTCAGGCAGCAGGACAATGCCAATGGCGATTCCGACGACGCCCAAAGGCAGTTGGTACAGGCGATCCGCGGCAAACAGCCAACTCACGGCCTTTTCGGTCTTTGACGCCACCAGTTGTCCGACCACCAGATTGACCTGCGTAACCCCCATGGCCAAGGCGGCGGGAACAGCGATGCGGACCATCCGGCGCATCTCGGGCGTCAGGTGGGGCAGGCCGGGGCGGATACGGATACCTGCACGTTCGGTCGCCACCCAGACCAGCACCAGTTGTGCGACGCCGGCGACCGGAATGACCGAGATCAGCCATCGTATCACCTCGCCGCCAGAGATGGCCCCGGCGATCAGCGCGGTGCAGGCAAAGATGTTCAGCAAAACAGGTGCCGCTGCGGCCGCTGCGAACCTGCCGGTGGCGTTCAATACCCCCGAAAACAACGCCGCCAAGGACATGAAAAGGATATACGGGAACACGACATAGCCATAGTCCACGGCCAGATCGAAACGTTCATCCCCATAGAACCCTTCGGCCGTCAGCCACACCAGACCCGGCATGAAAACCATGGCCAGCCCGACCAGCGCCAGAACGGCCACGGCCAACAGGTTGAACGCATCCTGCGCGAACCCCTGGGGGTTCTCGTCCGCCTCCAGCCGTTTCGAGAACATGGGCACAAAAGCAGCGTTAAACGCACCTTCGGCGAAAAAGCGGCGGAACATGTTCGGCAGGCGAAAGGCCGCGACGAAAGCATCCATCACCGGCCCGGGGCCGATGAAGGCGGTCAGCAGAATTTCCCGCAGAAACCCCAGTATTCGACTGGCCAGCGTCCAGAAGCCGACCGTGAACAGGCCTGAAAACAAACGGATCTGCTTCATGAGGCCGCACGCTCAGCACCTTCGGTGATCGCCTTGCGCAGCTTGGCCTCAAGCCCACGTTGCTTGCTTTCCGAATGGTATTTCAAGCCGAACATATCTTTGACGTAAAACGTATCGACCACCTGTTCGCCATAGGTCGCGATCACGGCATTGGCGATGTAGACATTCGCTGCGGCGAGGGTCCGGGTCAGGTCAAACAACAGCCCCGGACGGTCGCGGGTGTCCACTTCGATGATCGTGTATATTTCAGAACCGTCATTGTCGAAGGTGATATGCGTTGGAACGTTGAAGGCACGCTCGCGTTTCTTGATCTTGTCGCGTGATTTCAACGCCTCCTTCGCAACCACTTCGCCGCGCAATGTCTTGTGGATCATCTGCGTAAGACGTGGCAGGCGCGAGGCTTCAAACGGGTGCCCTTCGGCGTCCTGAATCCAGAATGCATCGGTGACGTAGCCGTCTTTGGTCGTATAGCTGCGCGCATCAACGACATTGGCGCCGACCAGGGCCAGCGCGCCGGCAATGCGGGCAAAGATACCGGGGTGGTCGCCCATCGCAAAACAGGCTCGGGTTGCGTCGCGATCCTCGTCCGGTTGCAGGCGGATCTCCATCGCGCCGGGGTCGCCGCTTTGTTCCAGCGCACGCAGCATGTTCGCAAACTCGACATGTGTGGCCAGATTGAGACCCTGCCAATATGGGTCATAGTGGCGCCCCGTCTCGGATTTGAGGTCGGCCTTGGACCAGGCTGCCAGTTCGGTGCGCAGGGCTTTCTTTGCCTCGGCGCCGCGATTGGCGCGGTTGAGGTCCTCCATCCCGGTTTCCAGCGCGCGCTTGGTTTCGGCGTGAAGGGCACGCAAAAGCGTGGCTTTCCAGTTGTTCCATGTGTTCGGCCCCACGCCGCGAATGTCGCAGACGGTCAGAACGGTCAACAGGTCCAGCCGTTTGACGGTTTGAACTGCCTTGGCGAAATCACGCACTGTGCGGGGGTCTGAAATGTCACGTTTCTGTGCCATATCGGACATGAGCAGGTGATAACGCACCAGCCATTCGACCGTTTCCGAATCTGCTTTGTTCAGGCCCAGTCGTGGTGCCACCTTGCGCGCGATCTGTGCTCCAAGAATCGAGTGATCTTCGGGTTGTCCCTTTGCGATATCATGCAGCAACAGGGCGACATACAGCACCTTGCGATTGACCCCACCTTTCAGAATCGAAGAGGCAAGAGGCAGCGATTCGATCAGCTCTCCGCGTTCGATCTGGGCCAGGTTCACGATGCACTGGATGGTATGCTCGTCCACCGTATAGCTGTGGTACATGTTAAACTGCATCATTGCCACGATGGGCTCGAACTCGGGCAGGAAGGCGGACAGTACACCCAGTTCGTTCATCCGCCGCAAGGCTCGCTCTGGGTTGCCGTGTTTCAGCATCAGGTCCAGAAAGATGCGCCGCGCTTCTTTGTCATTTCGCATTTCGTCGTCGATCAGATGCAGATTTGCCGCCACCAGACGCATGGCATCCGGATGGATCAGCATTCCCGTTCGCAAGCCTTCTTCGAACAGGCGCAGAAGGTTTACCTTGTCGGACAGAAATTTGTCAGGGTCCGCTATGTCCAGACGACCGTGAACAACCCGGTATCCCGCTTTGACCCGCCGGCGTCTGCGGAAAATACGCTCCAGCAAAGGTGCGCCTTTCACGTGCAGCGCCTCAAGCTTCGTCAGAAAAATCCGCGTCAACTCGCCCACACGCGTGGCTTCGCGGAAATAGCGTTGCATGAACACCTCGACCGCCCGGCGACCGGCGTGATCCTCATAGCCCATGCGCGCGGCAACCTCGACCTGCATGTCAAAGGTCAGTTGCTCGGTGGCGCGACCCGTCACCAGATGCAAATGCGAACGAACAGCCCAAAGAAATTCTTCGGCCTGAACGAAGGTCTTGAACTCTTCCGGAGTGAACAGACCCAAAGGCACAAGTTCGGCCACGTCCTGAACGCCATAGATGTACTTTGCGATCCAGTAGAGGGATTGGAGGTCGCGCAACCCCCCTTTGCCCTCTTTCACATTGGGTTCGACCTTGTAGCGCTCTCCCTGTTTCAGGTGCCGCTCATCTCGTTCGTTCAGTTTGGCTTCGATGAATTCCCGCTCGGTTCCTTTGAACAGCTCGGTTTTCAGGCGTCGCTCAAGCTCGTCGGCCAACGCCTTGTCGCCCGCCAAATAGCGTTGTTCAAGCATTGCCGTGCGGATCGTGAAATCCTCGGTGCCCAGCCGAAGGCAGTCTTTGATCGTGCGCGAGGAATGCCCGACCTTAAGCCTGAGATCCCAAAGGATATAAAGCATCGATTCAATGACGCTCTCGGCCCAGGCGGTGATTTTGTACGGGGTCAGAAACAGCAGATCGACATCAGAAGACGGTGCCATTTCACCGCGCCCATATCCGCCAACGGCCAGTACGGCGATCTTTTCACCTTGTGTTGGCGTCGCAAGCGGGTGCAGGCGCGTGCTGGAGACCAGCATCGCGGTTCCGACCAGCTGGTCCGTCAGGTAGGTATAGGACCGGGTCAGCGCACGCGCGTCGAACGGACGCTCGCTGAAGGCATCGGCAATGGCTTTGCGACCCGCTTTCTGAGCGTCGCGCAGAATGCGCACTGTTTCAGAACGCATTTTGCTGTTGTCAGAGCTGGTCTCGAACACCTCGGCCAGCGCATCATTGACGCTGACGCTGTCAAAGATGTTTTCGGCAGGGCAAATTAGCGCGCCATCCGGCGCCATGGTCTCGCCCGATCGCTCAGAAACCGGCACCAGAGAAGCTTTGCGGGGCAGGGTCAATCACAACCACCTGTTTATTCTGAATCGTCGCTACGGCAAGGCCGCGTTCATTGGTGCCGTTCGGGCGCAGGCGGAAGATGCCGCCAACACCCTGGAAACCGGCATTTTGCGTCAGGGCAGCACCGGTCAGAGCATTGGATTTGCCCTGGCTGACCAAAGCACCAATCGCCGCTATTCCGTCATAGGCCAGACCGCTGATCGGATGTGGCGCTTCTCCATATGTCGCGTTGTACCGTTGACGATAGGCTTGGGCCTTTGACGGGTCGGGCAGGGCGAACCATCCCCCTTGCACGCCCGGCAGCTCCAGCGTTTGCGGGGGGATATCCCAACGGGTCAGACCGATGAATTGTGTCGTCGCCGGAGAAACGCCGGCCTCAGGCAGCAATTGCGAGAAAAGTGGCAAGGCACCCGCTGTCGTTGCCGTCATGAAAATCGAGTCCGCCCCTGTCGAATCGACGGTGGCCTTGATGGTGGGAACCGAGTTGATGACACCCTGCTGCGACCGGTCGTATCCGACCGTTCCCGCATTGTTGACCCGGCTGTTTGCCAGAGCATTGGCGATGGCAGCTTGCCCCACTTGCCCCGCGGCATCATTGCTGTGCACGATAACCGTGTTCGTTTTGCCTTGCCTGCCCGCATAATTCACCAGCCGGTTGGCGGTGTTTTCAAAGGTCGGTCCAAGTACAAATACATTGCCACCCGCAATGCTGGTGTTGTTCGAGAACGAAAGAACATTCACGTTATTGTTCAGTACGGCCAGTCCGGCAGCGTTTGCCGCCTGGGCGTAAACAGGGCCGACAATGATCTTGGCGCCTTCGGCAACGGCCTGCTGGGCCACCGCTGTCGCCGTGGTCGGGTTTCCTGCCGTATCGTAAACACGCAGGTCGATTTTGACGTTAGGCAGATCGGACATTGCCATACGGGCCGCATTCTCAAGGCTCTGCGCCAGCGCGGCGTCGCCCGAGCGGGGAACCAGCAAAGCAACCGGAACAGGATTCGACGTGTCAATCGAAGGGCCACCCCCAACGCCGCCCGGCTCACAAGCGGCCAGAAACGCTGCGGTCGTCAGGGCAATGGCGGCTTTCGCCAGCTTGCTTACGGGCTTGCAAACGGTAAACATCTAAATGAAAACTCCCTGATCCGGCGGCTGTGAATGCTTCTGTTCTGTTGAGCCGCGATAATAAACGTCACGCTGTGAGGGTCCAGCTTTGAATTTCCAAAAGATCAGATTGGCTGCGGGCCTGTATTTTGTTGCCACTCCGATCGGAACCGCGCGCGATATTACGCTCAGGGCGCTGGATGTTCTGGCCTCGGCCGATGTGATAGCGGCGGAGGACACCCGGAGCCTGCGGCGGTTGATGGAAATCCATGGCATCCCCCTGGAGGGTCGGCATATCCAAGCCTACCATGATCACAGCGGCGCCGGGGCGCGTGGCAGACTTATGGATGCCCTGGCACAGGGACAATCGGTCGCCTATGCATCCGAGGCGGGTATGCCGCTGATCGCTGATCCGGGATATGATCTGGGCAAGCAGGCGGCCGAAGCCGGGCATATGGTGACCTGTGCGCCCGGGGCATCCGCTGCCATAACAGCGCTGACCCTGGCGGGTCTGCCAACGGATTCATTCTTTTTCGCAGGTTTCTTGCCCAATGCATCGGGCGCACGCCGGACCCGGATTGAGGCTTTGAAAAACATACCAGGCACCTTGGTGTTCTATGAATCCCCAAAACGCGTCTCGGCCAGCCTTGCAGATCTTGCGGAATGCCTGGGGGCAGACCGCCAGGCGGCCTTGTGCCGTGAACTGACGAAAAAGTTCGAAGAAATCCGCCGTGGAAGACTGGCCGATCTGGCGGCGGAAATTCAGGAAAAACCGGTCAAGGGTGAGATCGTTTTGCTGGTGGATCGCGGCTATTTGCAAAGCGTTAACGAATCCGACGTAGAAGAGGCTTTGAAACGAGCTTTGGAAACCCACTCGGTTCGGGACGCAGCGGATCTTGTGTCAGAAATGTATGATCTGCCGCGCCGACCTATTTACCAGAAAGCTCTGAAACTGGGAAAGGGATGACATGGGGCGGCGTGCAATTCAGGGCTCGGTTTCCTATCAGGCGGGACAGTCAGCCGAGCTTCGGGTCGCCTCGGACTACGAGCGCCGGGGGTTTGCAATTGCGCATCATCGGTGGCGGGGTGCCGGTGGTGAAATCGATCTGATTGCGCGGGACGGCGATGGGCTAGTGTTCATCGAGGTCAAGAAAAGCTCCAGTTTCGAAAATGCTGCAGCCCGGATCAGCCAAAGACAAATTGACCGAATCTGTGCTTCAGCCGCGCAATACCTGGAAAACGAACCGGGTGGGCAATTGACCAATGTCCGCTTTGACGCGGCACTGGTAGATGGCACTGGCGCGGTTCAAATCATCGAAAACGCCTTCGGTCACGCCTAAGCCCATTGAACCCTCAGGCCTGCTGGGCCATGTATCTTGCGTGAAACTGAGGGACACGCCATGAAAATCGCCTTTCAAATGGACCCGATCGGGGCCGTGGACATCAACGCCGACAGCTCATTCCGTCTGGCGGAAGAGGCGCAGGCGCGCGGTCATTCGTTGTTTTTCTATGGGCCGGATCAGCTGGCCTATCAGGAAGGTCGTATCACGGCGCGCGGCCATGACATGACTGTGCAGCGGGTCGCTGGCGATCCAGCGGTTCTGAGCCCCGAACGTGAAGTTGACCTGGCCGATTTCGACGTGGTCTGGCTGCGTCAGGATCCACCCTTTGACATGCATTACATCACGTCCACCCATCTGCTGGACCGCCTGAAAGGGCAAACGCTGGTGGTCAACGACCCGTTCTGGGTTCGGAACTATCCTGAAAAACTGCTGGTTTTGGATTTCCCTGACCTGACGCCGCCGACAACGATTGCCCGTGACATAAAAACGATCAAGGCGTTCAAGGAAAAGCACGGCGATATCATCCTAAAGCCGCTTTATGGTAATGGCGGTGCGGGCGTGTTCCGACTGGATGCCAATGACCGCAACCTGACCTCTCTGCACGAGCTGTTTACGGGGTTCTCGCGCGAGCCTCTGATCGTGCAAAAATTCCTGCCGGATGTCAGCAATGGCGACAAGCGGGTGATCCTGGTGGACGGTGAACCTGTCGGCGCAATCAACCGGGTGCCGGCCGCGGGCGAAACGCGGTCAAACATGCATGTGGGCGGACGCCCGGAAAAGATCGGGTTGTCAGAGCGTGATCTGGAGATCTGCGCCGCCATCGGGCCGCTGCTGAAGGAAAAAGGTCAGATTTTTGTCGGGATCGACATCATTGGCGACTATCTCACCGAGATCAACGTGACCTCGCCGACCGGTATTCAAGAGCTGGAACGGTTCGACGGCGTGAACATTGCCGAAAAGATCTGGCAGGCGATTGAAGCCAAGATCTAAGCCATCACGCGGGCGCTGATGCGAAAGCTCAGCGCCTCTGCGACATGTGGCCTGCGGATGTCGGCTGAGCCGTCCAGGTCGGCGATCGTCCGCGCCACCCTCAGAATGCGATGAAAGGCACGGGCCGATAGGCCGAACCGATCAGCCGCCTTCAGCAAAACTGCTTTTCCTTCTGCATCGGGTGTTGCGATCTGTTCCAGAACTTTGCCTTCGGCGTCGGAATTCTGACGCATCTCTGGCATTCCCCGAAACCGGTCTGCCTGTATGGCGCGGGCGTTTTCAACCCGCGTGGCAACTGTCGCCGAGCTGTCGCCGGAAGGGGGCAGATCAATATCGGTGAAGCCCACAGGCGGAACTTCGATCCGCAGGTCGAACCTGTCCATCAAGGGCCCCGAGATACGGTTCAGATAGTCCTCGCCGCAGCCGGGTGCGCGAGAGCAGGCGCGCGATGGATCCGTCAGGTAGCCGCATTTGCACGGGTTCGCGGCGGCCACCAGCATGAAGCGGCAGGGGTATTTCACATGGGCATTGGCACGCGCCACCATGACTTCTCCGGACTCTATTGGCTGGCGCAGGGTCTCCAGAACCGTACGCGGAAATTCGGGGAACTCATCCATGAACAGCACGCCGTTATGCGCCAAAGAGATCTCACCGGGCTTGGCACCTTTGCCCCCGCCGACAATGGCTGCCATTGAGGCCGTATGATGCGGTTCCCGAAAAGGACGCGTGCGGTTGATGCCGCCTTCATCCAGCAACCCGCACAGGGATTGGATCATCGAAGTTTCCAACGCTTCGACTGCGGTCAGCGGTGGCAAGATGCCCGGAAGCCGTGCAGCCAACATGGATTTGCCCGACCCCGGCGTGCCGATCATGATCAGATGGTGACGCCCGGCTGCCGCGATTTCCAAAGCGCGTTTGGCGCGTTCCTGCCCCTTTACATCGCGCAGATCCCGCACGCTGGGCGTCAGATTCACCTCGCCGGGTTGTGCCGCCGGCAAAGGGCACTGTCCCGAGAAATGGCGGACGACATCGCCCAGGGAACCCGCGCCGATAACCTGAGTGGCGTCGACCCATGCAGCCTCGGCGCTGGAAGCTTTGGGACACAGCAAAATGCGTTCCTCGGATGCGGCCGTCATGGCGGCGGGCAGGGCGCCGACGACAGGCACCAGAGATCCATCAAGCGACAACTCTCCCAGTGCAACCGTTCCTTCGGCGGCATCGGCTGGGATGACCTCGAGTGCCGATAACAGCGCGACTGCGATGGGCAGGTCGAAATGGCTGCCTTCCTTGGGCAGATCCGCAGGAGACAGGTTGATCGTAATGCGTTTCGACGGCAGAGCGATGGCCATCGCACTCAGCGCGCTGCGGACACGGTCGCGGGCTTCGGACACGGCTTTGTCGGGAAGGCCAACGATGGAAAAGGCCGGCAAGCCGGGCGATACGGCACATTGCACCTCGACCGGGCGGGCTTCGACGCCGTGAAAGGCAACAGTGTGGGCGCGGGCGACCATGGCAGTCCTATTCTTGGTTAACAGGGTGTTGCTGCCATGGTTGTGGTTTAAGAGTCGTTAACGGTTGCGCGCAATGCTGTAAATTTTGGCCACGCGTCGGGATCGGCAATTGTTTTGTCGCGGCAGAATGGATTGCAGAAGCCCCAGCATTTTCCATCCAACTCCAGAAATTCCGCAACGGGTTTGCCGGAATACGGGCAAACTTGGTTGATTGACGGGCCGGAGACCGGCTTGGCGGTTGAAATCCCTCCGATCGGCCAGGGCTTGGACGGCAAATCCAGACGATAGGGAAAAGGGTCGTATCTGACAGTCAGGCCCATTGCGCGCCATTGTCTGACGGCGGGGTCTGACAAAAGGTCCAGGCAGTAGGTCCGGTTCGCCTTGGAAACTGGCAGCCCATATCCGATGATCCGCGCTGCGACAGGTGTGTAAAACACGTCCGCCAGCGAATACGAGCCGAACAACGGGCCTTGTTCCACACCTGACATTATGCGCGCATGATCCCAGAGTGTTTCGATGCGTGCCAGATCTGCCAGTGTTTCATCTGATGGGTCGAAATCCTGCCAGACGTGCAGCAATTGCATCGGGCATTCACCCCGCAAGGCTCCAAACCCTGCCACCATCTCGGCGCACAGCCAGCGGGCGGTTGCCCGGGCGGCGGGATCTGATGGCCACAACCCGGCATCAGGGTGGCGCTCGGCCAGGGTTTCAGCCATGGCCAGGCTTTCGCCCACCACAGTTCCTTCCGGCAGGCGCAGGGTAGGAACAAGTCGCGCTGGGGCCAAGGGCTCCATATCCTGTGCCATGGTGCCCGAATACAGGCCAATCATGTGGCTTCTGTAGGGCAGGTTGAATTTCTCAAGCATCAACCAGCCACGCATTGACCAGCTGGAGAAGAGGCGGTCGCCGATATACAAATCATATGTCATACGCAGACGATGCCGCAGGTTCGCAGTTCGGTAAAACAGTGATTTGTGCGGGGTCTGTTCACGGAAGGTGATTGATTGTACCGACAGACGACCTGTCTGCGTCGATCAGGATATCCGTCACCGACAGGTTGTCGATTCGGTGTGAAAAAGTCTGTTGTCCGTCCAGATCAAGGGCGCGCTGCACTTGCGTGAGGATAACGCCGAAATGCGCAACGATGACCAGATCGCGGCCGGAATGTGCTGAAACAAGCGTGTCGATCGCCGCGTCGACCCGATTGCGGACGTCGTTCCAGCTTTCACCTTGCGGCGGGCGGACATCGCCGGGGTTGTCCCAATATGCAAAGGCCAGTTCCGGGTCTTCGGCTTCGATTTCGGCAAATCCGCGCAACTCCCAGTGACCAAAATGAATTTCCCGCAAGCCCGGATCATGAGGAAGGCGTTGACGTTGACCTTGTATGGCCGTGGCGGTGTCAACTGCCCGTGACAGATCGGACGAGATCACAAGCGCCTCGGGCGGCAAATGGTCGTTCAGACGTTTCAGTGCGGCTGTATCACTCAGGTCGGCGGGCAGGTCGGACCAGCCGACCATGGTTTTCGCGTGCGTCGGCCCGTGTCGAACAAGGTGAAGGCGCGTCACGGCAATTGCCCTTTCAGAACCAAGGGCAACCCGGCGGTGATCTGCACCACCAGATCGGCCTGCGCTGCAAGCGCGATGTTCAACCGCCCCTGGGCTTCGCGAAACCGGCGGGCCAGGGCGTTGTCAGGGACAATACCGTGGCCAACTTCGTTCGAGACAATCACGATTTGCGCCGGGCATGCACGAAGGGCGTCAAGCAGGGCGGTTTGTGCCGCTTCCAGATCGGATTCGGCCAACATGTGGTTGCTCAGCCACATGGTGGCGCAGTCAATCAGGCAAATCTGATCGGGCGACAACGTGGCCAGAACCGGCCCCGGATCAAAAGGTTCTTCAACCGTGGTCCAACCGTCGCCGCGTTGTTCAAGATGGCGCTCAATCTTCTGGCGCATCTCGTCATCAAACACTTGTGATGTCGCAAGGTAAACTCGGCTTTTCCCCCGAGAAACAACCAGTTCTTCGGCGAAAACCGACTTGCCCGACGCGGCCCCACCCAGAACCAAGGTTAAATCCGGCGACACAGTACTTACCTATAGTTGATCCGTTTGGTGCTGTTTTGCGTAAAGGTCATAGGTCGGCAAGGCAAGTCTGACCAGTACCTGCAAACAGGGGAGAGGTTTATGGCACTAGATAATGCGACGGACTTTTCGATGTCCCGGCAAGCAATGAAGGCCGAGCTGCTGGATGCGGAAACCGAACTGAAACTGGCTTATGCCTGGCGTGATGAGCGTGATGAACAGGCGTTGCACCGTCTGATCACCGCCTATATGCGTCTGGCGATTTCGATGGCGGCCAAGTTCAAGCGCTATGGCGCGCCGATGAATGATCTCATTCAGGAGGCAGGCCTTGGCCTGATGAAGGCCGCAGACAAGTTCGATCCGGATCGCGGCGTGCGGTTTTCGACCTATGCCGTATGGTGGATCAAGGCAAGCATTCAGGACTATGTCATGCGGAACTGGTCCATGGTTCGGACCGGGTCAACTTCATCTCAGAAGTCGCTGTTTTTCAACATGCGCCGAGTTCAGGCCCGGCTGGAACGGGAAGCCGCCACCGAAGGTCAGGAACTGGACCGTCATCAATTGCATCAGATGATCGCCACGGAAATCGGTGTGCCGCTGCGCGACGTCGAGATGATGGAAGGTCGTCTGTCCGGCTCTGATTTTTCGCTGAATGCGGTGCAATCCGCTGATGAGGATGGGCGCGAGTGGATTGATGCCCTGGAAGATGACCGCGAGCAGGCAGCCGAAGCAGTTGAACACAGCCATGACACCGAACAACTGCGCAAGTGGCTGTTGACGGCGATGAATGCCTTGAATGATCGCGAGCGTTTCATTGTGCGCGAGCGCAAGCTGCGAGACCCCGCACGAACCCTGGAAAGCCTTGGAACCGAGCTGGGTCTGTCCAAGGAACGTGTACGTCAGCTTGAAGCCGCAGCCTTCGCGAAAATGCGCAAGAACCTTGAAGCCCAGTCGCGCGAGGTGCAACACTTCATCGCATGAAACAGTTTGCGATTCTTGTGTGCGTTCTGGGTCTTACGGTTGCGGCAGCGCGACCGGGGCTGGCAGATCGACTTGTTCCCGCTGATGCCATGTCCGCGATGCGGGACGCCGATGTCGTGATATTGGGGGAAGTTCACGACAACCCGACGCATCATCTGGTGCAGGCCGAAGCGCTTGAAGCTGTTTCACCCTCGGCCGTCGTCTGGGAAATGGTCACGGAAGAAGGCGCGCAGAGGCTTGCGCAGAAAGCTGTGTCCAACCCGGAAGAACTGAGCCGTATTCTGGAATGGGCTGAAAGTGGCTGGCCGCCGCTTAGCATGTATTATCCGGTGTTCGAGGCGTCAGGCGCGCCGGTGTACGGGGCCATGGTTCCGCGTGCTGCTGCGCGTGCCGCGATGGAACGCGGTGCCGCCACGGCGTTGGGTGCAGACGCGGCGCGTTATGGTCTGACGGTGCCTCTATCGTCTGAAGAACAGGTCGCGCGCGAAGCCGACCAGTTGGCGGCGCATTGCGATGCGCTTCCGGCTGAAATGTTGCCCCAGATGGTTGCGATCCAACGATTGCGCGATGCTGTGCTGGCCCGGGCCGTGGTCCGTGCGATGGACGAAACCGGGGGTCCGGTTGCCGTGATCACCGGAAACGGTCATGCGCGAAAGGATCGGGGCATACCGACCTATCTTGCGCGCCTCAGACCTGGTTGGAAAGTCGTGGCCGTCGGACAATCGGAGGATGGAGCAATCGACGGAGAATTCGATATCGTGATTGATAGCCCCACGGCCGAGCGCGAAGACCCCTGTGCGGCATTTCAGGTTCAGAATTAATCGCTGGAACTACCTGCGGGCCTTGCCTAATGTCGGGGCCGACCGGGACGGGAAGGGCTGAACATGCTGTCATCCAAACGCATTCTGCTGATTATCGGTGGCGGAATCGCGGCCTACAAATCGCTGGACCTGATCCGCAGGTTGCGCGAGCGTGGCGCGGACGTAACCCCTGTATTGACGCGCGCTGCGGAAGAGTTTGTGACGCCGCTGTCGGTATCGGCTCTGGCAGGTGAAAAAGGCTATCGCGATCTGTTTGACCTCACTGATGAGGCCGAGATGGGGCATATTCAACTGTCCCGCTCTGCGGATCTGATCGTCGTGGCACCCGCAACGGCGGATCTGATGGGCAAGATGGCCGCAGGGCTGGCCAACGATCTGGCCTCGACGCTTCTGATGGCCACGGACACACCCATTCTGTGTGCGCCCGCGATGAATGTGCGCATGTGGACCCACCCGGCAACACAGCGAAACCTGAAGCAGCTGCAAGCGGATGGCGTGCGCTTTGTGGGCCCGAACGAAGGCGACATGGCCTGTGGCGAATACGGTCCGGGGCGCATGTCAGAGCCGCTGGAAATTGTCACGGCGGTTGAGGCTCGGTTGTCTGCGGGGCCCTTGGCGGGCAGGCGGGTGCTGGTGACGTCCGGCCCGACGCATGAGCCGATAGATCCGGTCCGGTATATAGCCAACCGTTCGTCCGGGGCCCAAGGTGCCGCCGTGGCCCGGGCGCTGGCGGAATTGGGGGCCGAGGTGACCTTTGTGACCGGCCCGGCAGACGTGCCGCCCCCGGTGGGTGTGCGGGTCGTACCTGTCGAAACCGCGCAACAGATGTCTGATGCAGTTGATGCAGCTCTGCCCGTCGATGCCGGAATATTCGCGGCTGCGGTCGCGGACTGGCGGGTCGCCAGCGCATCGGACAAGAAGCTGAAGAAAAGCCGCGATGGCCTGCCGGTACTGGAATTCGCCGAAAACCCGGACATTCTGAAACGTGTTTCCGGGATGGGCGTGAACCGCCCGCCGTTGGTTGTAGGCTTTGCGGCCGAGACCGACAATGTGATCGAACACGCCACGGCCAAGCGTCTGCGCAAAGGCTGCGACTGGATCGTCGCAAACGATGTCAGCCCTGCAACAGGCATTATGGGCGGGTCAGAGAATGCGGTCATCCTGATTTCGGACAACGGGGCCGAGGAATGGCCCCGTATGGGCAAAGGCGAAGTTGCCCGGCGTCTGGCGGCGAAAATCGCGGACGCGTTGGCGGGCTGAAGGAAAGGCAAGGGCATGGTTGCAATCCGGGTGATCCGCGAAGACGGGGCAGACCCCGCCGTGGCGCTTCCCTCTTACGAAACCTCGGGGGCGGCCGGCGCGGACGTGCGTGCCAATCTGCCCGGCGGCGCGCCGATTACGCTGGACCCCGGTCAGCGGGCGCTGGTGCCGACCGGCCTGCGCATTGAAATCCCACAAGGGTATGAGGTGCAGGTTCGGCCCCGCTCGGGCCTTGCGTTGAAGCATGGGATTACACTGCCCAACACGCCGGGCACTATCGACAGCGACTATCGTGGGCCTTTGGGCGTGATCGTGATGAATGCGGGACAGGAACGGTTCGAGATCGCCCACGGAGATCGTATCGCGCAGCTTGTGGTCGCGCCGGTAGTGCAGGCAACGTTTGAACTGGCTCAGGCTCTGGGCGAAACCGATCGCGGGGCTGGCGGTTTCGGCTCGACCGGGCGCGGCTGATGCTGTTGGTTTTCATCCTGGCTGCTGGGCTTTGGGGTGTCGGTTATATCGCCGGCACGTCGAAAAAAGCGCGGGTGGTTTCCGTGAGTGTGTTGCTGGCCGGCGTCATACTGTCCCATCTGATCTTGCCGGATGGGCACCCTCTTCGCGAAGCAACGGGTGGGTCTGCGGCGCTTTGGCTGATCCTCGTGGGTTTCGCGGCGCTGGCTTTGCTGTATGGCAGAATACTCAAAGCCTTGCGTAACCGCGCAGTTTCAACTTCGGAACCGGAGCCCGACATGCCCTCGGACCGATTTACCGAGGCCGAGCTGGACCGCTATGCCCGCCATATCGTTTTGCGCGAACTGGGTGGGCCCGGTCAGAAAAAACTTAAAAAAGCCCGCGTACTGGTGATCGGCGCAGGTGGTCTGGGTGCACCTGCGCTGCAATATCTGGCGGCTGCGGGTGTCGGCACGATCGGGATCATCGACGATGACGTTGTCGAGAATGCCAACCTGCAACGACAGGTCATTCACCGGGACGCGGATATTGGAATGCCCAAGGTCTTTTCGGCGCAGCAGGCGATGGAGGCGCAAAACCCGAACGTCGTTGTTCTGCCCTATCACCGCCGCTTGAGCGAGGAAATCGCCACCGACCTGTTTGCAGACTTCGATCTGATTCTTGACGGAACCGACAATTTTGAGACCCGGTATCTGGCAAACCGAACCGCCGTCGCGCTGGGCAAACCGCTGATCTCGGGGGCTTTGTCGCAGTGGGAAGGTCAACTGAGTGTGTTTGACCCGGCCAATGGCAGCCCCTGCTATCAGTGCATCTTCCCAGAGGCCCCGGCCCCCGGTTTGGCCCCGTCCTGTTCCGAGGCCGGCGTGATCGGCCCGCTGCCGGGCGTTGTCGGATCAATGATGGCGGTCGAGGCGATCAAGGTGATAACGGGCGCCGGCATGGCGCTGCGCGGCGAGATGCTGATCTATGACGCGCTGTACGGCGAAAGCCGAAAGATTGTTCTGACCCGCCGGGACGATTGCCCCGTTTGTGGCATGAGAAACGATTAACCTTTCATCACATGGGATGGGTGTTCTGGAACACCCGGCCATGGCGACATAGCTATGGGATCAAAGGAGATCCGCATGACCAACCCGATCCTGTCCAACTGGACCACACCGTTTGAAATCGCCCCTTTTTCCGATATCTCGGATGATGATTTCTCGCCGGCACTGGAGCAGGCGATGAAAGAGCATAACGCCGAGATTGACACGATAGCGGCAAATCCGGATACCCCCACATTCGCCAACACGATCGAGGCGCTCGAGGCTGCGGGCGGGCAACTTGACAAGGTTCTGTCGGTCTTCTTCACGATTGCGGGCGCGGACAGCAACCCCAAGCGGGAAGAACTGCAACGCGCGTTTTCCCCCAAGCTTTCGGCGCATTTTTCGGGCATTTCTTCCAACAAGTTGCTGTTCAAGCGTGTGGCCGACCTATGGGCACGGCGCGATGATCTTGACCTGACCGAAGAACAGGCGCGTGTGCTGATGCTGACCCACCGGGGCTTTGTGCGTGCCGGCGCGGCATTGGAAGGGGACGAAGACGCCCGTATGCAAGAGATCAAGTCGCGCCTCGCGTCGCTGGGCACGTCGTTTACCCAGAACCTGCTGGCGGATGAGCGGGACTGGTACATGGATCTGACCGAAGAGGATCTGAACGGCCTGCCGGATTTCGTCGTGGATGCGGCGCGTGCCGCGGGGCAGGAGAAGAAAGCCAAGGGGCCGGTGGTCACCTTGTCACGGTCGCTGATCGTGCCGTTTCTGCAATTCTCGCCCCGCCGGGACCTGCGTGAAAAAGCCTATCGCGCCTGGGCCGCGCGCGGTGCCAATGGGGGCGAGACCGACAACCGAGACATCGCGGCCGAAATCCTGGCCTTGCGCGAAGAGCGTGCCAAGCTTCTGGGCTATGACACATTCGCCGACTACAAGCTGGAAACCGAGATGGCGCGCACGCCGGATCGGGTGCGCGAACTGTTGATGCAGGTCTGGGAACCGGCCAAGTCCCGCGCCGACGCCGACGCGGATGTTCTGACGCAGATGATGCAGGAAGACGGCATCAACGGCCCGCTGGAAGCTTGGGATTGGCGGTACTATGCTGAAAAGCGGCGCAAGGCGGAACACGATCTGGATGAGGCCGCGTTGAAACCCTATCTGCAACTGGATCGCATGATCGAGGCTTCGTTTGCCTGCGCCAACCGGCTTTTCGGGCTGGAATTCAAACCGTTGGACGTACCCCTCTATCACCCGGATTGCCGGGCTTGGGGCGTTACCCGCGACGGGCAGCATATTGCCGTATTTATCGGAGACTACTTTGCACGAGGGTCCAAGCGGTCAGGCGCCTGGTGCAGCGCGATGAGGGCGCAGGCCAAATTCCCAAAGAAGCAGACACCGGTGGTCATCAACGTCTGCAACTTTGCCAAGGGGGATCCCGCCCTGCTGTCCTATGATGACGCGCGGACCCTGTTTCATGAATTCGGCCATGCCCTGCACCAGATGCTGTCCAACGTGACATATGAAAGCATCTCGGGCACGTCCGTGGCGCGCGATTTCGTGGAATTGCCCAGCCAGCTTTACGAACACTGGCTGGAAGTGCCCGAGGTTCTTGCCGAGTTTGCGACCCATGCGGAAACGGGTGAGCCGATGCCGCAGGACATGCTGCAAAAGGTGCTGAAGGCGGCCAATTTCGATCAGGGATTCCAGACGGTGGAATATGTCGCCTCGGCCCTTGTTGATCTGGCCTTCCACGATGGCGAGGCGCCGTCAGATCCGATGGCGAAACAGTCAGAAGTTTTGGCCGGGTTGGGGATGCCGAAGGCCATTGGAATGCGCCACGCTACTCCGCATTTCGCGCATGTCTTTGCAGGCGATGGCTACAGCTCGGGGTACTACAGCTATATGTGGTCCGAAGTGATGGATGCCGACGCCTTTGCCGCCTTTGAAGAGGCGGGAGGTGCCTTTGACCCCGAACGCGCCAAAGCGTTGGAGGACAACATCCTGTCCACTGGCGGTTCGCGCGAGGCAGAAGACCTGTATCTGGCGTTCCGGGGAAGATTGCCGGGGGTTGACGCCCTGTTGAAAGGCCGCGGTCTGATCGCGGCCTGAAATCAGTAGCCCAAAGCGCGATCCACCAGGTGCACGAAGGGCTCTCCGGCTTCGCCGCGCCGGATGTTTTCGCAAATGACCTGCGCGGCTGTGGCCGGGCGGGTCTCGGACGCGATATGAGGGGTCACCGTCACGTTCGGATGTGCCCAATACGGATGATCGGGGGGCAGGGGCTCGACCCGGAACACATCCAGCGTCGCGTGACCGACCTGACCCGCGTTCAAGGCATCCAGCAGCGCATCGTCATCGATCAGAGGTCCGCGACCCGGGTTGATGATCCGCGCGCCCTTGGGCAGCAGGGCCAGCGTTTCTGCATTCAACGCGTTTTCGGTGGCAGCGGTGTCAGGCAGCAGCAGAGCCAGTATCTCGGCCTGGGAAAGCGCGTCACGTAGACCGTCAGGACCATGCAGGCAATTTACGCCGGGGATGTCCTTGGCGGTGCGGCTCCAGCCTGTGACCGTGAAATTCAGCGAGGCCAGGGCGCGGGCCGCGGCCTCGCCCAATGCGCCGAGGCCCAGAATGCACACTTTGCGCTCTTGCGCCAAAGGCGGGGCATCCGGGGCCCAGACGCCATCTTGGATGGTGATGTGGCGATCCATTCCCAGATGATAGCGCAGCACATGGCCCACCACCCATTCGGTCATACCCTGCGTCAGCCCGTGATCCACCATTCGCGCCAAGGGGACGGTCAGCGTGTCATTGTCCGCGATCTTTTCAACCCCGGCCCAGAGACTCAGAACCGCCTTCAGGCGCGTAAAGGGCGAAAAATCCAGTAACCCGCCATTCGGAGCGTAGACAACGTAATCGACCTGATCCGGGTCAAATTCCGTACCGAGCCGCGCCTCAACGCCGGCTTCCGCAAGGTATCGAGTGAGCAGCGGTTCATACACGGGCCACAGGGCAGGGCGCGCGGAAAACAGAACGTTTACGGGCATCGGGGGCCTTTCAGATCAGCGGGGACGATGGATATGAGCGCTTTGGACGATGCCGAACGCGGCCATCAGCACCAGCATGGCCGATCCGCCATAGCTGACCATTGGAAGAGGGACGCCCACAACCGGAGCCATGCCCATCACCATCGACATGTTGACGGCAAAGAACAAGAAGAAGTTCAGCGCGATGCCCAGAGTAACCAGTGACGAGAACCGATCCTTGGTGGCCAGTGCGGTCGCCATGCAGAACACAAGGATCAGGGCGTAGAGAGTCAAGAGCGTGATGCCACCGACGAACCCGAATTCCTCTGCGAGGGTGGTGAAGATGAAATCGGTGTGTTTCTCGGGCAGGAAGTTCAGCCGGGATTGCGTACCCTGCATGAAACCCCGCCCGTTCCAGCCCCCGGAACCAAGGGCGATCTTGGATTGCGTGATGTGATACCCGGCACCCAAAGGATCGGTAGAAGGGTCAAGAAACGTGTCGATCCGGCGGAACTGATAATCCTTGAGCAACTGCCATTCGGTCCCGCGACTGTTGAACACGGCGGCGATCAGGCCCACGACGGCGGCAATGACGGCCGCAAAGTAAGCCCAGTGGACACCCGCAAGAAACATCAGCCCGCCACCGGCAGCCAACAGCAGGATCGACGTGCCGAGATCCGGCTGCTTCAGAACCAGCAGCGTGGGCAGGACAATCAGAGCCACGGGAATAAAGACCCAAAGAGGGCGAGACGTCTTGTGCGATGGCAGCCAGTCGTAGTACGCCGCCAGAACCATGACCAGGGCCACCTTCATGACTTCTGAGGGTTGCAGGCGCATGAATCCAAGGTCGATCCAACGCTGCGCGCCCATGCCGATGGTGCCGAACAATTCCACGAATACCAGCAACGCAACCGACCCGAGATAGGCCAGCACGGACATGTTGCGCCAGAACCAGATCGGAACCAAAGCAATGATGAACATCGCGATCAGGCCAAGCCCGAACCGCTCCATCTGCGGTTCTGCCCAGGGTGTCCACGACCCGCCGGCAACCGAATACAGCATCAGGAACCCTGCGCTGGCCGTGCTGATCAGCAACAGGGTCAGCGGCCAGTTCATGTACAGGAATTTCCGAAACCCCGACGGTGTGGATTTCACGGCATATTCTAGATAGCTCATGCGCGGTCCTTTCCATCGGGACGCGCTTTGGGGCGACGGTCGCCCTCGAGCCGTTTTTGCTGTTCCTTGATGCGCTCGCGGTCGGCCACCGGATATGCCTCAAGCGGCGGAGTACCGTTGTAGAGCGCCTGAAGCATGATGTCGCGGGCCACCGGTGCCGCCGCCTTGGACCCGCCGCCGCCATGTTCAACGACCACGGCAACCGCGTATTTCGGATTGTCATAGGGCGCGAAGCAGACGAACAAGGCGTGGTCGCGACGTTCCCATGGCAGGTCTTCGTTGCGTATAACGCCGGCGGCACGCTCGGCCTTGGTGATGTTGCGGACCTGGCTGGTGCCGGTTTTGCCGGCCATGCGGAACTCGTCTGCGATGATGCGACTGCGATAGGCCGTCCCCCGCCGATCATTCGAGACCGAGTACATGGCCTTGCGCACCTGTTCCAGATTGTAGGCGTTGATGTCCAGCGGTTCCCCTGCGCCCGAAGGCTGCTCGACACCGTCGATCGATCGTACAAGGCGCGGTGTCACAGATCGGCCGGTGGCGATACGAGCCGTCATGACGGCCAGTTGAAGCGGTGATGCCAGCATGAACCCTTGCCCGATGGACGCGTTGGCCGTGTCGCCCACCAGCCAATCCTGACCGTGTGTCCGCTGCTTCCATTCCTGGTTGGGGGCAAGTCCAGCGGCAACCGCCGACATCGGAATATCGTGCTTGACGCCCAGCCCCAATGTACGGGCCATTTCGGATATTTTGTCGATCCCGACCCGCAAAGCCACGTCGTAGTAATAGACGTCGCAGCTGCGTTTAAGCGACAGGTTCAGATCGACCGTACCATGCCCGCCGCGCTTCCAGCAGTGGAACCTGCGGCTGCCGACCTTCAGATGCCCGGGGCAGTACACTGTGTTTCCAGGGCCTATTACGCCGGCCTCCAGCGCGGCCAAGGCAGTGACCATCTTGAACGTCGACCCCGGAGGATAAGTGCCTTGTACGGACTTGTTGGCCAGAGGGCGATACTTGTCCCCCGTCAATGCCCGATAATCCGCGACCGAGATACCGCGCACAAACAGATTTGGATCGAAACTGGGCGTAGAGCTGACAGCCCGCAGGTCCCCGGTTTCGCAATCCAGAACAATTGCAGCCGCGCTTTCACCTGCCAGCCGCGCTTGCGCATATTGTTGCAGGTCGGCATCGATCGCCAATTGCAAGTCCGCACCCGGCTGACCTTCCTGCCGGTCCAGCTCGCGCATGACGCGCCCTGTGGCGTTGACTTCGACACGCTTTGCGCCGGCTTTGCCACGCAAGGCAATTTCCTGCTTGGCTTCCAACCCGACCTTGCCAATCTGAAACCTGGGAATTCGCAAAACCGGCTCGGGGTCTTCGAGTTTGCTGAGATCGTAGTCGCTGACCGGGCCGACATAGCCGACGATATGGGCGAAATCCTCATAGCGTGGGTATTGCCGTGTCAGGCCGACCTCGGGCGTCACACCCGGAAGGGCCGGGGCATTGACTGCGACTTTCGAGATGTCTTCCCACGTGACCTGATCCGCCAGAGTGACCGGCAGGAACGGCGCTGATCGGCGCATTTCGGTCCGGGCGCGTTCGATCTCATCGTCGTTCAGCGGGATGAGTTCCGACAATTTGGCAATCACCTTGTCGACGTCGCCTGCGTCTTCACGCACGATGACGATGCGATAGGATGGTGAGTTCTGACCGATGATCTGCCCGTTGCGATCATAGATACGTCCACGGGTTGGCGGGATCAGTCGAATGTTGATGCGGTTTTCTTCGGCCAGCAGGCGGTATTCGTCGGCCTGATCCACCTGCATGAAACGCATCCGTGCGGCCAGCCCGCCGATAAAAGCCGCCTGCAAACCGCCCAGCAGCAGCGCCCGGCGTGGCAGGCGTTTATAGGCAAGGCCCTGCGACTTGGGTTTGCGTTGTTTCATGTTCCGCCCCCTACGGCTCCGGCATCCGCAGCAGACAGGCGGTGGACGCCAAATACGCTTTGGCTCAACAGCACGATGAACGGGTAGAAGGCGATTGTCAGCACAAGTTGCATCACGACTGGCCACAAAGCGGCCTGCTGCACCGACAAGATCGACAAAACGACTCTGTTCGTCAAAAACACCATGGCAATCACCACACCGACGGACATCCATTCTCCGACAAATCCAGTGTCCTTCATACCCGGAGCGGCAGAGCGCAGATAGGCTGTGCCAAACACCACCAGCGCAGCCAGAAGGCCGGGCGGGCGTTGCAGCAAAAGATCCGCCATCAGCATGACAAACGCGACCAACAGGGTGGGCACATAATCGGGGCGCCGCAATACCCAGGCAAAGGTCAGCGCAACCAATACATCAGGAAAAGGCCAGCGATCCGGTTGTGCATCAAGCGGCAGCAGGTGCATGAACAGCACGACAAAGGCCAGCGCAACGTAAAGGCCGCGCATGGCCCAGTTGTATGAGGCGGGCCTATCCATCGCTTACCTCATCCGGTACAAGCGCAGTTTCGGGCCGAGTTGGCCCGACGATCCCACCCGGATCCTGAATTGGCGGGGGCGAATTGAAGCGCAGAACGCGAAGAAACTCGAGCCGTTCAAAATCCGCTGAAAGGCGAACGCGCAGACGGCCGCCCGGATCCGCGGCGATCTGGCCGATCAAAAGGCCTGCCGGAAAAACGCCTCCGTCGCCGGATGTGATCACCCGATCACCGGGGCGGACCAGCTCTCGGTTTTCCAGGAATTCGACCACTGGGGCCGGAGTATTGTCTCCTTTGATCAACGCGGTCTGGCCAGAAGGCTGAATCGTTGCCGGAATGGCACTGGTGGCATCCGTCACCAGGATCACCCGAGCCGTATCTGGCCCGACGCCGGAAATTCGGCCAACCAGCCCGATGCCATCCATCGTGGCCCAGCCATCAACGATCCCGTCGCGTTCCCCCACATTCAACAGGACGGACTGCCGGAAGGGTGACCCGCTGTCGGCCATCACAACACCCGTGATGTATGTCAGGCGCGGGTCGAGGCGGACATTGTTCAGATCCAACAGCCGCGCATTTTCCTGCTCCAATTGCAGTGCGGCCTCTTTCCAAGCACGCATCAGGCGCAGTTCGCTGCGCAGCTCGCGGTTCTGCTCGCTCAGACGCTGGTAGCTTTGGAAATCACGCACAAGGTTCACAGCGGCAGTCACCGGCACCATGGCCCAATCCATCGACGGTACGACTGCGTCCACCACCTGCGCGCGGAACCGCTCGACGCGCGGGCTGTCGATCCGCCAGACTAGAAAGATGCCCAGCAAGCACAGAATGACGATCCCCAGCAACAAGCGGCGCAGAGGGGTCGTGTAGTCATCGCGCTGTGATCGGTCTTTTGCCACAGGTTACCTTCCCGTGCTGCTCGTGCCGAATTCAGACTGCCCCCGAAAGGTGCGCGCCTCAGCTTTCGTAGTCAATCGCGTGGCGCAGCTGTTTTTCGTATTCTAGCGCCTTGCCGGTGCCCAAAGCCACACAATTCAGGCTTTCGTCCGCGATGGACACGGCCAGGCCAGTCTGTTCGCGCAGGGCCAGATCCAGATCACCCAGAAGCGCGCCACCGCCGGTCAACATAACCCCGCGATCCACGATATCGGCGGCCAGATCGGGTGGAGTGGTTTCCAGCGCAGTCATCACCGCTTCGCAGATCTGCTGGACGGGTTCCGACAGTGCCTCGGCGACCTGGGCCTGGCTGATCTCGATTTCCTTGGGTACGCCGTTCAACAGGTCACGACCCCGGATATGCATTGACTGGCCGCGGCCATCATCAGGCATCCGCGCCGTGCCGATGGTGGTCTTGATCCGCTCGGCGGTAGATTCACCGACCAGCAGGTTCTGCTGGCGACGCAGGTACGAGATGATGGCTTCATCCATGCGGTCGCCACCCACGCGGACCGAGCGGGCATAGACGATGTCGCCCAGCGACAGAACCGCCACTTCGGTTGTACCACCACCGATGTCGACGACCATGTTGCCGGTCGGGTCGGTGATCGGCATGCCCGCGCCGATGGCGGCGGCGATCGGTTCGGCGATCAGGCCGGCGCGGCGGGCACCAGCGGACAGAACCGACTGACGGATCGCCCGCTTTTCAACGGGTGTCGCGCCATGGGGGACGCAGACGATGATCTTGGGCTTCGAGAAAGTCGAACGCTTGTGAACCTTGCGGATGAAGTGCTTGATCATTTCTTCGGCTGTATCGAAGTCGGCAATCACACCTTCGCGCATGGGGCGGATGGCTTCGATCGAACCGGGCGTCCGGCCCAGCATCAGCTTGGCATCTTCGCCGACAGCCAGAACTTTCTTCACGCCGTCCTTGACGTGATAGGCAACCACGGAAGGCTCAGACAGGATGACACCGCGCCCCTTGACGTAAACCAGCGTGTTTGCCGTTCCAAGGTCGATGGCCATGTCCGCTGTGAACAGGCCGCCCAGATTGCCAAAGATCCCCATGTTTCCCCTGATCCTGTATGTCGGTTTTTCTACTGCCCGCGACTCGACGGTTCCGGGACGGATGACTTATAGGGTGCCATCACGCCCGGTAAAAGGGCTGATTCCGCGACAATCAGCACCTTTCCGCCTTATTGAATGGGACTTTAGAAGGCAAAATGCTCTCTTATCAACACATTTACCACGCCGGGAATCTGGCTGATGTCCAAAAGCACGCATTGCTGGCCTGGGTGCTGAATTATCTGACGCAGAAGGACAAGCCGCTCAGCTATGTCGAAACGCACTCCGGGCGGGGGCTGTACCAGTTGGACGCGGACGAATCCATGCGGACGGGCGAGGCGGCGGCAGGAATCGCGCGCGCGCAACGAGAAGGGTGGTTCGGCCCCGGACATCCGATGGCGCGGGTTCTGAAAAACATACAGGCCCGGCACGGCGACGCGGCCTATCCGGGGTCGCCGATGATTGCAGCACATCTGTTGCGGGATCAGGACAGTTTGCATTTTGCCGAGCTGCACCCCCAGGAACATGCCGCGCTGTCTTTGGCAATGTCACCGTTCGGGGCGAAGGTGTATCGGCAGGACGGGTTTGAACTGGTGCAATCCCTGCTGCCTCCGACGCCGCGACGGGGGCTTTTGCTGATTGACCCAAGCTATGAGGTGAAGACCGATTACGATCGACTGCCCGGAGTGATTGCCAAACTGCACCGGAAATGGAATGTCGGGGTGATCGCACTTTGGTACCCGGTTCTGACGGACAAACGCCACGCCCGGATGATCGCGACGCTTGAGGCGCAAAACTTCCCCAAAGCCATTTGTCATGAGGTGACATTTCCACCGGTGCGCGAGGGGCATCGGATGGTGGGATCAGGGATGTTCATTCTGAACGCACCATTCGGCATCGAGGAAGAGACGACACGCCTGTCGCAGCTATTTGCAGGTCTCTGAGGCAGGCCAAGAAATGCAACCGATACTCCCGCCCTGTTTGCCCGCATCAGAGATGCCGTCAAACATGTTGGGCCCGGCAGCGCGCCGCAGGCGCGCTGCCGGGCCCAAAGCTGCAAGGGTGCTCGGCGCAGCCGGGCAACCGCAGGTGCGGGAACCCCTCACCGTGCCAATTTGGATCAGGTCAGGTCTTTGTAGCTGATTTCGCGGGCATCCGCGCCCGGGCCGGTCTTTTCTCGGCGCACGATCAGGCGGTTCAGCGCGTGGATATAGGCTTTGGCCGAAGCCACGACGGTATCCGTGTTCGCCGACTGACCCGTGGCGATCATGCCATCTTCTTCCAGCCTGACCGAAACCGTGGCCTGCGCATCTGTGCCTTCGGTCACCGCATGAACCTGATACAGCTGCAAACGGGCCGTGTTGGGGTGAATCGCGCGGATCGCCTTGAAGGTCGCGTCTACCGGTCCGTCACCGTGTTCAGTTGCGATGACGTCCTTGCCGTCGACTTCCAGCTCGACAGTCGCTTCCGCTTGCCCGCCGGTGCCGCAGGTGACTTTCATCGACACCAATTGCAGATAGTCGTCCGCCTCGTCCAACGTCATCAGCGCAATGAGATCGTCGTCGAACACTTCTTTCTTGCGATCCGCCAGATCCTTGAACCGCACGAAGATGTCTTTGAGTTGATTGTCGCCAACTTCAAAGCCCAGCGTTTCCAGTTTGTCGCGCAGAGCCGCGCGGCCCGAGTGCTTGCCCAGAGGCAGGGATGTGCCCGACAGGCCGATATCCTCGGGGCGCATGATCTCGAAATTGTCGCGGTTCTTGAGCATGCCGTCCTGATGGATGCCGCTTTCGTGGGCAAACGCGTTCTTGCCGACGATGGCCTTGTTGAACTGCACGTTGAAGCCCGACACGGTCGCGACCCGGCGCGAGATATGCATGATCTTGGTCGTGTCGATCCCGGTGTGGAAGGGCATGATGTCATTGCGCGTGCGTATTGCCATCACGACCTCTTCCAGGGCGGTGTTGCCGGCGCGTTCGCCCAGGCCGTTGATGGTGCATTCGATCTGGCGCGCGCCACCGATGACGGCCGCCAGTGAGTTCGCTGTCGCCATGCCGAGGTCGTTGTGACAATGGGTGGCAAAGATCACCTCATCTGCGCCCGGAACCGTTTCGATCAGGCGTTTGATCAGGTCCGCTGATTCCAGCGGCGCAGTATATCCCACGGTGTCGGGGATGTTGATGGTGGTCGCCCCGGCCTTGATCGCGATTTCGATGACGCGGCACAGGTAATCCCATTCGGTCCGGGTCGCGTCCATCGGCGACCACTGCACGTTTTCGCACAGGTTGCGCGCGTGGCTGACCGTTTCGTGGATTTTGTCAGCCATCTCGTCCTGTGTCAGGTTCGGAATGGCGCGGTGCAGCGGAGAGGTGCCGATGAAGGTGTGAATGCGGTTCTGTTCCGCGTGTTTGACCGCCTCCCAGCAGCGGTCGATATCGGCGAAATTGGCGCGTGCCAGACCGCAGATACGGGCGTTCTTGGCGTTCTTGGCGATCTCGGATACCGCTTTGAAGTCACCTTCGGATGCGATCGGAAAACCGGCTTCGATGATGTCGACGCCCATGTCATCCAGCAGCTCGGCAATCTCGAGCTTTTCGTCATGGGTCATGGTCGCGCCTGGGCTCTGCTCGCCGTCGCGCAAAGTGGTATCGAAGATCAAGACACGGTCTTGGTCGGTCACGTTGGTCATGGGAATCTCTTTCTTGTCTGTCCTAAAGCCTGTTGGCGCGCTGGCGTCCTCCTCTGAGCGGGCGCGCCGGATGGCACGCTCAGAGGCGGATTAGGATCAGTAGGCCACGCAGAACCGCGCCGCGAGGGGCGGCTTTGGCAAAAGGGATATCTGCGCAGTTGATCATGGGTTTGAGGTTATACAGACGCCGCCGGGAATGAAAAGAACCAATTTTCGACAAGTTGCGGCGTAGGGGGTTGGAAATTCCCTGTCCCTTGATTGATCCGTCCATGCCGCTAGCTGGTCGCAGATGGATACTGCTTTGATCATTGGTGCGTCCGGCGGGATCGGTGCGGCCGTACGCGAGCAATTGGAGGCGCGGGGCGTTGCGGTGACGTGCCTCTCGCGCTCTGTCGAGGGGTTCGATCTGATGGAACCAGATCGAGCAAGCCGGATGCTTGAACGCCTATCGGGCCCGTTCGATCTTGTTCTTGTCGCTTCCGGGGCGCTGGAGATTTCAGGCAATGCGCCCGAAAAGACCATTCGATCTGTTTCGGCAAGGGCAATGATGGACCAGTTTGCTCTGAATGCCGTTGGTCCGGCGTTGGTGCTAAGCCGGGCCCATCAGTTGTTGCCGCGACAGCGGCGTTCGGTATTTGCTGTATTGTCCGCGCGGGTCGGGTCCATTGGCGACAATCGGATGGGCGGCTGGATCAGCTACCGCGCGGCCAAGGCCGCGGTCAATCAAATCGTCCATACGTCGGCAATTGAATTGGCCCGGACCCATAAACAGGCGATATGTGTTGCGCTGCATCCCGGCACGGTCAAAACAGAGTTTACTCGGAAATATCTGGGCCGGCATCCCGCCGTTGAACCCGGTGAAGCCGCGCGCAACCTGATGTCCGTGATCGGCGGGTTGCGCCCGGCGGATACCGGTGGGTTCTTTGACTGGGCCGGAAAACCTGTTCCCTGGTGAACGATCATTCGCCAGACGGATCTGGCTGTGCCGCCTCTGAACCCGGGTCTATCTGCTGTGCCGGAGCGTCTGCGTCGCCCTGCTGGTCCTGGGTTTGATTTGGCAAAACCCCGTTTTCCCAGATACCGGTTTCTTCTTGCCCGTTGGCATAGCGCATGGTTCCGCTGCCCTGCCTTTTGTTGTCGACAAAGTTGCCCTCATAGACGTCACCGTTCGAATAGGTCGCTATGCCTTCGCCGTTGATTTTGCCTTCGGACCAGTCGCCGACATATTTGAACCCGGCAGGGGTCACGATTTCTCCTTTGCCGTGGCGCTTACCGTTCACGAAATCCCCGGTGTATACCGTGCCGTCAGAGTAGGTCGCCTTGCCTTTTCCCTGACGAACCCCGTTGACCCAGTCTCCGTCATATATCGAACCGTCCGCGCGGGTCATCACACCCTTGCCGTGGCTTTGTGCGTTTTTGAACTGACCCTCATAGATCATGCCGGTGGCATAGGTCGCCGTACCCTGGCCTTCGATGACGCCGGCGATCCACTCACCCTCGTAAGTGGAGCCGTCGGGATAGGTGATGCGGCCGTTTCCTTCCGCCAGATCGGCCACGAAATCGCCCACGTAAACCGAACCGTCGGGATAGGTCAGCTCACCCAGGCCTTCTATCTGACCCTGGTTCCAGTCGCCGGTGTACACAAATCCATCGGTTCCGGTGAACGTGCCTTTGCCATGGCGGCGATCATCGACAAAATCGCCCTCGTAGACGTCCCCTGACGCGTGAGTTACTTTGCCTTTGCCCTGACGGCGCCCCTGCACAAGCTCGCCTTCATACACATCACCATTGGCATAGGTCAGGCGACCTGTCCCGGTGATCTGGTCCTGCGTCCATTCGCCTTCGTATACCATTCCGTCAGGCATTGTCTGGGTGCCCGTGCCATCGCGCAAGCCGGCGTTGACATCGCCTTCGTAAACGCTGCCATCGGCATAGGTAATCGTGGCCTTGCCTTGCCGCTGACCCTCCACCCAATCGCCATCGTAGACATACCCATCGGGAAAGGTCAGTTTGCCCTTGCCGTGCCGTTGTGCGTTCCTGAACTCACCCTCATAGCGCGAGCCATTGGCAAATTCAGCGACGCCCGTGCCGTTGATGGATCCGTTGGACCATTCTCCATCATAGCTGCTGCCATTGGCGTAAACGATCTTGCCGCGCCCGTCAGGCTGACCTTTGACGAACGCCCCTTCATAAACCGATCCATCCGGGTACTTGGTGACGCCCTGGCCTTGAATTTCACCTTCCACCCACTGGCCGGTGTATTCGAACCCGTTGGGCAGCCGATACGTACCCGTCCCGTGGCGCAGGCCATTCTCATAAGTGCCCTCGTAGACGCCGCCCACTTCGTCATCCTTGACGATAATCGTGCCGTCCTGCGCAAAAGCGGTCGCAGTTGCCAGGCTCATGGCCACAGCCCCAATTGAGTTTCGGATCACGTTCATTTTGGTCCTGCCTGCCGGATCATCGTTGGTTGCATCCCTGGGCGCAAAACTAGGGTACCGTCGAGGGCAGGGCAACGGGTTTTGCCGCATTGGCCTTTTACTCGCGCGATGATCTGCTAAATGGCAATAGGACTGACGAGGCAAGAGGGCAGCATGGCCGACCGTTTCCGCATCATTCTGGCGCAACTGAACCCGACCGTAGGGGATATCGACGGCAACGCGGCCAAGGTCGTTGCTGCGTGGGAACAGGGCAAGGCGGCGGGGGCCGATCTGGTGGCGTTCCCCGAGATGTTCATCACCGGATACAACACGCAGGATCTGGTGCTGAAGCCTGTGTTTCATCGCGCGGCCATGGATGCGGTCGAGTCTCTGGCCGCGACATGCGCCGATGGGCCCGCGATTGCCCTGGGTGGTCCGTGGGTCGATGATGGAAAGTTGTACAATGCCTATCTGATCCTGAAGGGGGGGCGGATCACCAGCAAGGTTCTGAAGCACCACCTGCCGAATGAGACTGTTTTCGACGAAGTGCGCCTGTATGATGCGGGTCCTCTGGGCGGGCCGTATTCGGTTGGCAACTTCCGGATCGGCAGCCCCATCTGCGAGGATGGCTGGCACCCGGATGTGGCGGAAACCCTTGAGGAAACCGGGGCCGAGTTTCTGCTGATCCCCAATGGGTCGCCCTATTTCCGGAACAAATACGATGTACGTCTGAACCATATGGTCGCGCGCGTGGTCGAAACGGGCCTGCCGCTGATCTACCTGAACATGGTCGGCGGGCAGGACGATCAGGTCTTTGACGGCGCCAGCTTCGGTCTCAACCCGGGCGGAGAGCTGGCCTTCCGGATGCCGGTATTCGACGAAGTGGTTGCGCAGGTGGATCTTGAGCGTGGCGATGATGGCTGGCGCATTGTGCCGGCAGAAATCGTGCCCCAGCCAGATGTGTGGGAGCAGGATTATCGCGCGATGGTGCAGTCCCTGCGGGACTATATGGGCAAGACCGGTTTCAAAAAGGCAGTTCTGGGACTGTCCGGAGGGATCGATTCCGCCTTGGTGGCGACCATCGCGGTGGATGCCATCGGGGCCGACAATGTTCGCTGCGTGATGTTGCCGTCGGAATATACCAGCCAAGCGTCATTGGACGATGCCGAGGCCGTCGCCAAGGCGCTGGGTGTGCACTATGACCATGTGCCGATTTCGGAAAGCCGGGCTGCCGTCACCAACACGCTTGCTCCGCTATTTGCGGGGTTGGACGAAGGCTTGACCGAGGAGAACATTCAGTCGCGCCTGCGCGGGCTTTTGCTGATGGCGATTTCGAACAAGTTTGGTGAAATGCTGTTGACCACCGGCAACAAGTCCGAGGTCGCGGTGGGCTATGCCACGATCTATGGCGACATGAATGGCGGCTACAACCCGATCAAGGATCTGTACAAGACCCGCGTGTTCGAAACCTGCCGCTGGCGCAACGCCAACCATCGAGACTGGATGATGGGGCCTGACGGAGAGGTCATTCGCCCCTCCGTCATCGACAAACCCCCCAGCGCCGAACTGCGCGAAGATCAGAAGGACAGTGACAGCCTGCCGGACTATCCCGTGCTGGACGCGATACTTGACATTCTGGTCGATCAGGATGGCTCCATCGCGGATTGCGTCGCCGCCGGATATGACGAGGCGGACGCGCGAAAGGTCGAGCACCTGATCTATATCAGCGAGTACAAACGGTTCCAGTCCGCTCCGGGCACGCGCTTGAGCAAGCGGGCATTCTGGCTGGACCGGCGGTACCCGATCGTAAATCGCTGGCGTGATCGTCACTGAAATCGAAGCCAAGCTCGTCAGATCGGAAACAGTGAAGTTTCCGATCTGTGTATTGTTCCCTGATCGAAGGGCAAAGCCCGTGCAGCCGGGCGAAAAAGGCCGTCCCTGGCTTGCTTGGGTGACATTTTTCTGACACATTTTTGCTTGGAAGTTGCCCAATGTGGGGCGGATGCGACGCATTGTCGTTGATGGCGAAAGCCGAATGTGGCGAACGCAGCGTATCCGGGGTTGGATGTCTGAGTGAATGGTTTGGTGTTAAAATGTACGAGGATTATGAAAGATCGCTTCATGCGCCTTTGAAATGGCGCACAATGGAATCTCCGCCGCAAGAATTGGATGAAGAAAAGCTGGATGCGGCAATTGCCGATCTGTTGAATGAGCAGCGGCAGTCGGAAGATCAGAAAGCGGCCATGCTGCGGCCAGAGTTTCCGCAATTGCTTCCTCAGGAAGACGTATCCGCGCAAGCGGCGCTGAAGGAAAAGCGGTTGTCGGCGATCTTGCGCCAGAAATGGGCGGAACTGTCCGGCGCAGCGTAACCTTCGGCCCCGCGCTTATAACCTCAGGCGTCTGGGTCACAGATGCCGAAAATCGTATGTTGCGGTGGCAGTTTGTATTGCCCATGCTTTGTCTTTTGGTCTCCATGGCGGTCCAAGCGACAGAGTAAGGCCTATTGATGACCGCGCCCAAACCGACTCCTGTAGAACCTGATCTTGCCCTGCCCAAAACCGTTGATGTCGTGGTCATCGGCGGCGGAATCATCGGCGTTTCAACCGCATTGGAACTGGCAGAGCGGGGCGCTTCGGTTCTTGTGTGCGAAAAAGGGCAGATTGCAGCCGAACAAAGTTCACGCAATTGGGGGTGGGTCCGTCTTGGGATGCGGGACCCAAGAGAGATACCCCTGATGCAGGAATCGTTGCGCATCTGGCAGACGCTCGATGACCGGCTGGACCGCAAGACAGGTTACACCCGATCCGGTATCCTTTTTGGCGCATCCGGCAGGCGGGATGCCGGCAACATGGAACGTTGGTTGCACCATGTCGAAGGATTGCAGACCGGCGCGCGGATGGTTTCGGGCGGTGAGTTGGCAGATCTTCTGCACGGCAACCAATCGGGCTTTGAATCCGCTTTGTACATGCCGCAGGACGGTCGTGCCGAACCGCAATGGACAGCCCCCGCCATTGCCGAAGCTGCGCGGGCTCGGGGCGCAGTGATCATGACGAATTGCGCCGTGCGCAGTGTGGACGTTCAGGCTGGACGTATCGCCGGTGTCTTCACCGAGCGCGGCAAAGTTGCCAGCGGCCGCGTCGTTCTGGCCGGGGGCGCGTGGTCGCGCCTGTTTGCAGGCAATGCGGGGATCGAACTGCCGCAGCTGAAGGTTCTGAATACGGTTCTGCGCACATCCCCCATCGCAGAGGGGCCCGAGGTGTCGTTGTGGTCGGATGATTTCGCAATCCGAAAACGGGCTGATGGCGGTTACACAATTGCGTCCGGTCATGAGAATACCGTGGACATCGTGCCGGACAGTTTTCGATTGGCGATGCAGTTCCTGCCGGCTTTTGTGCAGGAGTGGAAATCTCTGCGCTTTCGCCTATCCAAACGCTGGACGATCGAAGCACAACAAAACCGGAGATGGTTGCCAACCGATGTGACGCCGTTCGAAAAGTGCCGGATCCTGGACCCCGAGCCGTCTCAAAAAGCACTGCGACGCGCCAGGGACAGTGCATGCAAGGGATACCCCGCTGTGCAAACGGGCGAGATCGTACAAAGCTGGGCAGGTATGATCGATGTGACGCCGGATGCCATTCCCGTCATCTCGGGCGTGGATGATCTGCCGGGAATGTACATTGCCACGGGGTTTTCAGGCCATGGCTTTGGAATCGGCCCCGGGGCGGGGCGGCTGATGGCTGATCTGGTTGCCGAAACAACGCCTTGCGTGGACCCGGCCGCCTTTCGCTTGTCGCGGTTCAGTGACGGTTCAAAAGTGCGGCCGGATCCGGGGTACTGAACGCTTAGCCCATCATCTGGTAGCTGACCGGGACAAAGCGAAAGCCTTCTCCACGGGTCTCAACATACCCGGCGCCGGGGAAGGGCATGTGATAGCCGACCATCGGCACTTTGTCGGCAGCCAGCATGCCAAGAACATCGCGGCGTGCGGCAGTGGCTGCGGCCTTGTCCATGTCAAACCGGACTTCCCATTCGGGATGGGCGAAAGACCAGACATAGTGGTTGGCCAGATCCGCCGTCAGCACCAGACGTTGCCCGTTGCTTTCCAGATGGTAGACCGTGTGGCCCGGTGTGTGGCCATAAGCGGCCACTGCGGTAATGCCCGAGGCAACCTCGCCCCCGTCTTCGACAAAGGTCATTTTCTCGGCCAGCGGTGTGACTTTTTCAGCGACCAGATCGCCCACGCGATTGCCTGCGTCCTGCGCAGCCCAGAAATCATATTCCGGAGAAGCCGTCACGTAGCGCGCATTCGCAAAGGTCGGCGCGCCTTCGGTGGTCATGCCACCGATATGGTCAGGGTGCATATGCGTTATCACGACCACATCGATCTGATCCGGGGTCACGCCCGCATCTGCCAGCGCGGCCTGTATGCCACCTTGCCCCAGACCGGTATCAAACAGAACCAGCTCTGATCCCGTGTTGACCAGTGAGGGGGTAAAGAAAAACTGTGCGACGTCTGCCGGAATGAAGTTTTCAGCCGAAACCTTGGCAAATTCTTCGTCCGTCGCTCCGCCCCCAAAAATCTCTTTGGCTCCGTCGCGTGGAAAGCTGCCATCCAGCAGGGTCGTGACCGTGAAATCGCCAATATGAAATGACCTTGCGATGGTCGAGTTTGCTTTGGTTTCCGGGCTGGCGGCCAGAACCGGTGCGGCGGCAGCTGCAAACGGCAAGGCGGCGGCACTTCCCAAGGCTGCGCGGCGTGTAAGTTTTATTGTCATCTTCGTTCTCCCTGTCAGGACATCATTGGTTCAGTTAGGGCGTCGAGAGTCTCTTGCCAGTTTATACGCCATTCAGATGGGGTGCATGGGTGAATAATACGTGTTAATTTTTGTTCATGGCGCGATCAGACAACAAGACAGTTCCGACAGATCAAAGCGTCGAGAATTTCCTGAGAACGGTTCAACCGGCGCGCCGTGCTGAAGACGCGCACCAGCTTGACAAATTGTTTCGCGCCACCACCGGGTTTAGCCCTGTCATGTGGGGCCCGTCGATCGTCGGGTATGGCCGCTACCATTATCGCTACAAATCGGGTCGTGAAGGCGACTTTCTGGCAACCGGTTTTTCGCCGCGCAAATCAGCTTTGGTGATTTACATCATGCCGGGTTACGCAGATTTTGCGGATCTCATGGCCAGATTGGGAAAGCACAAGCTGGGCAAGTCCTGTCTTTACGTCAACAAACTGGCGGATATCGACACGGGTGTTTTGCGCGAACTCATTCGCGCTGGACTGGACGACCTCGACAGGGTGTGGCCGGTGAAACCTTTCTGAATCACCTGATGGATCAAGCGGCGGCTGGACAAAAACGCCCCCATGTGACAAGAGCCGCGCCAACAGGAGACACCCATGACAACCACCCGTTTCGCCCCGTCGCCCACCGGTTACATCCATGTGGGCAACCTGCGCACCGCCCTGATGAACTATCTGATTGCCCGCAAGGCAGGCGGTACGTTCATCCTGCGCATCGATGATACCGACCCTGAGCGGTCGAAAGAAGAATATGTCGATGCCATCAAGCAGGACCTGGAATGGCTGGGCTTGCATTGGGACCGGGTCGAGCGTCAGTCGGACCGTCTGGACTGCTATGCCGAAGCGGCCGACAAGCTGCGCGCGATGGGTCGTTTGTACGAAGCGTTCGAAACGCCGACCGAGCTGGATCTGAAACGCAAGAAGCAACTGAACATGGGCAAGCCGCCGGTCTATGACCGCGCTGCGCTGAACCTGTCGGAGGCCGAGAAAGAGAAGCTGCGCGCCGAACGTGGCAACGGCGTCTGGCGCTTCAAGCTGGATCATGAACGTATCGAATGGAATGACGGCATTCTTGGCGACATCTCGATTGATGCGGCTTCGGTTTCCGATCCGGTTTTGATCCGTGGCGATGGTCAGGTTCTCTATACGATTGCGTCGGTTGTGGATGATACTGAAATGGGCGTGACGGATGTCGTACGGGGTTCGGACCATGTGACCAACACGGCGACGCAGATCCAGATCATCGAGGCGCTGGGCGGGCGTTGTCCGCGTTTTGCCCACCATTCTCTGCTGACTGGTCCGCAGGGCGAGGCATTGTCGAAACGGCTGGGCACGCTGGCCTTGCGCGATCTTCGCGAACAGGGTGTGCAACCGATGGCGTTGCTGAGCCTTATGGCGCGTCTGGGCTCGTCTGATCCGGTTGAGCTGCGCTCGGAAATGGCCGAGCTGATCGAAGGGTTCGATGTAAACCGGTTTGGCGCCGCGCCGACCAAGTTCGATGTGCAGGACCTGTTCCCGCTGACCGCGAGGCATTTGCAATCGCTGCCGCTGTCAGATGTGGCCAGTGCCGTTGCGGATGCCGGTGTTCCAGATGAATTGGCAGAACCTTTCTGGGCCATGGCCCGTGAAAACATCACCACCCTGGCCGATCTCAAGGGCTGGTGGGAGCTGTGCCGTGACGGGGCCGATCCCCTGATCGCCGATGAAGATCAGGAATTTATTGCCCAGGCAATGGCTTTGCTGCCCGAAGGTCCGTTCGACGGCGAGACCTGGAGCACCTGGACCAAAGCCGTGAAAGAGGCAACCGGTCGCAAGGGCAAAGGTCTGTTCATGCCGCTGCGCAAAGCGCTGACCGGCAAGGAGCGCGGCCCGGAAATGGCAGCGCTGATGCCGTTGCTACAGGTGATCCGCGCGCGCGGCTAACGTGGTGGCACACCAGAATTCTGGGCCACGTCATCGGCGTGGCCCTTTTTTTTACGCTGGTTGCACAATTCGAACCGACAAACTGGTCAGGCGGTCATCGACAAAATCACGTTCGACAGGTTTGAGTTGCTGGTGGCGTGGATAACGCGGTTCGGCGCGATCATTCAGGATCGGGGCATCCCATCCGGTTGTCGTCTCAAAGAATCGATCCGCGCCGTCCTCGCCGAATGCCCGCAAGTAACCCTGCACGACAACGTCGATATAGCTGAGCAGCAACGGGTGGTGATTGCTGGGCTCGCTGTGCCGATCCTGAGGGACGGCGTAGACAGCTATTTCGACATCGTGCGTCAGGGGATGCGAAACCGACTGTGTTGCAGGAATTCGGTCATACGCCCATTCCCGTTCATCCAGCGCGGCCCAGTCATTTTTTGGAACATGCGCAATCATGCCTTCGATCTCTGACTCCGGGTCGGGCACGGCAGTCAGAAACGCCACGGGTCGCAGATCGGTATGCCGCCAGGCCCGCCGCCAACCTTTCAGTCGCGCGGGGCGTGGATCGGGGAAATCATGCGTCGCAAGGTTCACAAGGCTGCCATAGCCAAAGAAATAGGGGTCGGCCATCCGAGAAGTGTCCTTTGGGTCGATTGATGTATGTCAAACCGCTTTTTTCCCGGACATGCAATAAGGTTGCATCTTGAATTTAGGGAGGCCCTCATGCGGATTACCAAAAGGACGAATATCGCTGTGCGCCTGTTGATGTATTGCGCAGCTCACCCGGACAGGCTGGTCACGAAATCCGAAATTGCCGAAGTGTGCAACATTTCGGAAAACCATCTGGCGCAGGTGATCAATCAGCTGAGCCAGCTGAACTATCTGAGCACGCAGCGCGGTCGTAACGGTGGCATGTCGCTGGCGCGCCCGGCGGATCAGATACGCATCGGTGCGGTGTTCCGGCATGTTGAAGGGGCTTTGCCCATTGCCGAGTGTTTCGCCGACGCTGACAACACGTGCCCTCTTACGGATGCCTGTCGGCTGAGGCTTGCGCTTCAGGACGCGGCAGAGGTGTTCTATGCGTCCCTGGACGATGTTACCCTGGATGCTTTGGTATGTGACAATGATCCGCTGCTGAGGCTCTTGCAGCCCGTGGCCTGCGTGCGCTGATTTCAATCGCTCGCGCGCAATATGCGCGCCGGACGCACCGAAAGTGGACGCAGGGCAAATGCCAGCCCAGCACATAACGTGACGCCTATCCCGGCCAGAACGATGCCGAAGGCCGATGACCAGATGACCGTGAACTCTGTGTCGAAGATGTAGGTGGCAACGGCCCAGCCGCCCAGAATGCCAACGAACAGCGCGACGCATCCCGCAGCGGCCCCAAGCAGAACAGATCGCAGGCCAAAGCTGCGCAGGATACTGCCACGATCTGCACCCAATGTCCTGAGGATCGCTGCTTCGTATCTGCGGGCAGGTTCGCCCGCCGCCGCTGCGCCGATCAGAACCAGAAATCCGGTCAGCAGCGATACTCCTGCACCGTACGAGGTCGCTGCGGCGATGCCTGCCAGCAGGCCCGAGACACGATCAATGGCGTCGCGCACCCGGATGGCCGTGATATTGGGGAACTGGCCCGCAAGATCCCGCAGGATGGCCGCCTCGGCCTGTTCTTCGGCATAGACCGTCGCGATAAAGCTGTGCGGCGCACCGGCCAGCGCAGAGGGGTTCATCGACATGACAAAGCCCATTCCCGCGGTAGAGAAATCCACCTCGCGCAGGGACGTCAGTTCTGCCGTGATGTCTCGCCCCAGGATATTGACGGTCAGTTGGTCGCCCAAGTTCAGGCCCATCTCTTCGGCTTCTTCGGCGGCAAAGCTGACCTGCGGCGCGCCTGCGTAATTTTCGTCCCACCATTCCCCTGCGGTCAAGCGTGTGTTCGGCGGCGGTTGAACCGAATAGGTCACGCCGCGATCCCCTTCCAGCACCCAGTGATCTCCGGCCACGTCCCGAGCGGGCCGGCCGTTGATCTGCGTGATGATCCCGCGCAACATTGGCGCGCTTTCAATGCGGCTGACCGCGGGGTCGCTTTGCAGGCGTTCGGTGAAGCCGGGCATTTGATCTTTCTGGATGTCCACAAAGAAGTACGACGGCGCAACATCCGGCAGGTTGCCCGAAATGGCGTTGCGCAGGGTCCCGTCGATCTGCCCGACCGCAGCCAGCACCGACAGGCCCAGCCCCAGTGACAGAACTACAGATCCTGCACCTTCGCGTGGGTCCGAGATGGCCGACAACGCCCATCTGACTGTGGGCCGCCCGCGGGCCAACGAAGTCCCAGCCCGGGCCAGTTTGCGAATGGCATAAGCGGCGAGGGCCAACAGCGCCAGTGCACCGACAAGCCCGCCGCCGGTCCAGACAGTAAGCCGCGTCGAGCCGCTGAACCATGATGCCAGGGCGATCAGCAACAACAGCCCGGCACCCGTTGCCACGACGTAAATCAGACGTGGAAAGGGGCGGGCCGAGCTCAGCGCGTCGCGAAACAACGTCGCGGCGCGCACATCTTCGGTGCGGGCCAGTGGCCAAAGGGTGAACAGGAACGCTGTGAGCAGACCGTATATTGCTGCCTCGATCAGCGGCTGTGGATAAAGGGAAAACACTGCGGGAACCGGCAATTGGCTTTCCAGCAGCGGGGCCAGAACAAGCGGCGCCAATCCACCCAGCGTCAGGCCGATCGCGATCCCGAAGACGGACAGAACGCCAATTTGAATCATGTAGGTTTGAAAAATGGTGGCGCGATCGGCCCCCAAGGTGCGCAGAGTCGCAACCGTTTCCGTCTTCTGCCCCAGATAAGCACGCACGGCGGCAGAAACGCCGATGCCTCCGACGGCAAGCCCGGACAGCCCGACAAGGACAAGAAATGCACTCAGGCGATTGACGAACTCGGATATCCCGGGGGCACCGTTGCGTGCATCCGTCCAGCGCATTCCAGTGCCTTCGAATGCCGCGTCAGCCCTTGCGGATACATCCGAAAGATCTGCGTTCCGGGGCAGGATCATCCTGTACTTTGTTGAAAACAGTGTTCCGGGTTCCAGCAGACCGGACGCCTGCAATGCCTCGGTTCGCACCAGAGTGCGCGGCCCAAGGCCAAACCCATCCGCCGCGCTGTCGGGCTCGTCCAGCAAGGCAGCCGTCAGGATGAGCTCTTGCGTCCCAAGTGAAAACCGATCACCGACGGACAACCCAAGCCGGTCCATCAGCACAGGTTCCATCACGGCCCCAGGCAAGCCGAAACTGCCGTTCAGGGCGTCTTCCAGCGGGATCTCGGGTTCCAGCCGTACCGAGCCGACAAGTGGGTACGCGTTGTCGACCGACTTAACCTGAGTCAGCGCTCGTTCCGGACCTGTCGCGCCGGGCACAACGGCCATCGAGCGGAAATCGACAACCTCGGACATCTGGACGGATGTCTGTTGCATCCAGGCGCGCTCTGCCTCATCGGCAAAACGATAGGTGAATTCAAGTTCGGCATCGCCCCCCAGCAGCGAGGCCCCTTCTTGCGCAAGCCCAGCCTGTATGGCCTGCCGCACCGACCCGACGGCCGCGATGGCGGCGACCCCCAACGCCAAACAGGCCAGAAAGATCCGAAAACCGCTCAGGCCTCCGCGTAGCTCGCGGCGGGCGAGCCGCCCGGCCATCCGCAGGCTCATTCCGCGGCCTCCTGCCGGGTCTCTTCGGCGATCCTGCCGTCACGCAACCGAACGACCCGATCACATCTTTCGGCCAATGAATGGCTGTGGGTCACCAGAACCAGGGTTGCATCGTATTTCCGGCGCAGACCAAACAGCAAATCAACAATTGCGGCCCCGTTGGTTTCGTCCAGGTTCCCGGTCGGTTCATCAGCCAACAGGATTTTGGGGCGCGGCGCAGATGCTCGTGCCAAGGCAACACGCTGTTGTTCTCCGCCCGACAGTTGCGCCGGGTAATGATCGCGACGGTGCGACAGGCCAACGGCGTCCAGCTCTTGCTCGGCCCGGTCGAACGCATCCTTGTGCCCTGCCAGTTCCAATGGGATTGCCACGTTTTCAAGCGCGGTCATCGTCGGGATCAGATGGAAGTTCTGAAACACCACCCCCATACTGTCGCGCCGAAACCGGGCCAGAGCGTCCTCATCCATGTCGGTAAGGTCTTGACCCAGCGCCATGATTTGACCGTGCGTCGCCTGTTCCAACCCCGCCATCAACATCAGCAGCGAAGACTTGCCCGAGCCAGAAGGCCCGATAAGCCCCAGCGTCTCGCCCTTGTTCACAGTCAACGTAATGTCATGCAGAATATCGACCCGCCCGGCATTGCCATCCAGGGACAAAGAGGCATCTTGGAGGGCGAGAACAGCAGTCGTCATGGGTCTACCCGAAAAAGGAGCGGTCTTTTGGGATATGGAGCGATCACCACGTTGCGCAAGGCTTTGATGGCAGGCCTTTTCACGTGGTGCGGTTTTGCGGCCACAGCCGAACAAGTGGTGATTGCGGCTTTGGGGGACTCGCTGACTCAGGGCTATGGGCTGGTGGAGGAAAGCGGGTTTGTTCCACAGCTTGAACGCTGGTTGCAGACGCAGGGCGCGGATGTCCGCGTCATCAACGCAGGTGTTTCGGGCGACACGACGGCGGGCGGGGCCGCACGTGTGGACTGGACCCTGACACCGGATGTGGATGGCATGATCGTTGCCCTTGGCGGCAACGACCTGCTGCGTGGGATCGACCCTGCCGTATCAAAGGCCAATCTGCGCAGGATCCTGGACGTGGCGCTAGACGCGAATGTACCGGTTCTGCTGATCGGTATGCAGGCGCCGGGCAACTACGGGGCCGATTACAAGCAAGCTTTCGACGGAATGTACCCAGACTTGGCGAAGGAGTTCGACGTCCTCTTCGCCGCCAGTTTCTTCGAAGGGCTTGCGGCCGAGGGCGACCCCGGCGCGGTATCGCAGTTCATGCAGCCGGACGGAATACATCCAAACGCGGATGGGGTGGTAAAGATCGTTGAATCACTGGGGCCGTCCGTTCTGAAGCTTGTTGATCAGGCGGGTCGAGCGGAATAGGCGCCAATCCATGGGCACCTAGACGACCGTGACAACGGTTCCGATCGGGACCCGGTTGTACAAATCGATCACATGCTCGTTCAGCATTCGTATGCAACCGTTGGACACCGCCCGGCCAATGGTCTGCGGCTGCGTCGTGCCGTGGATGCGGAAATAGGTGTCGACACCGTTCTGGAACAGATACAGCGCGCGCGCGCCCAGCGGGTTATCTCCGCCGCCGGGTTGGACATAGTCGTTGTCCTTGAATTTGGCGTAAGCGACGGGATCACGTTCGATCATCTCATCGGTCGGGCGCCAGGTCGGCCATTCCTTTTTCACATCGATGGTGGCCGTGCCGGTAAACTCCAACCCCGCTTTGCCGACGCCGCATCCATAGCGGATCGCCTTGCGAGGTTCCGTGACGAAGTAAAGATAGAACGACCGGGGCGCGACCAGCAGCTGACCAGGTACGAACTGTTTCTTGATGCGCACGAATTGCGGTGTCGGATCATACTCGACCGCTTTTTTGGCGCTGGCGATGCCCGGCAACATGCTGGCCGCCGTTCCGGCCAGAAAAATACGGCGTGTAAACATCGAAACCCTCGTCGAATGACCAATGAAACTGAAACCAATTTCATCATGATACGATATTTGGTCAATTCTAGGGCAGACATCACGTGGACGTGATGTGTCCTGCCTGCCACCCGAGGTGGTGGCGGGAAAGGGGCGAGGGGAATCCCCTCACCCGATATCAAGCTCAGGCCAGCTGGATGCTGTCGGCGCTTTCGCGGCCGTCACGACCGGCGCGCAGCTCGTACGTGACTTTCTGGTTGTCGGCCAGACCGGTCAGGCCCGAACGTTCGACAGCCGAGATGTGTACGAATACATCTTTGCCGCCCTCTTCCGGTGCGATGAAGCCGAAGCCTTTGGTGGTGTTGAACCATTTTACGGTGCCTGCTGGCATATCCGTGTCTCCTGTTTGAGTGCTGCCCACGGAGTTGCGGCAGCCTGGCGTCGTCGGTCTGTATCGATAGACTGACTGCCGATGAAGGAGACAGTAGGTCGAATAGAAAAACGTAAGCTCTTTGCATATGGCATCGGGGCGGGGGTGTGACAAGGGATTTTGTTTGATTTGTGCAGGGGCATGAGGGATTTCCGCCGTGTCCACAGGCCCGGGGAGGCTAGTTTTCTTTCACGGTGCCGCAGCCTTGCCCAGCATCGACGAACAGGTTGGACGGTCGCTCTTAGTTATCACTGATGCCGTGCAGAGTGGTGTTCCTGTCACCAGATGGTCACCGCCTTTTTAACTGCAATGCAGGGCGCGATGCGGGTTGCGTCAATCGCGATCGCTTTCCCGTTCAGGCGTGGGCGATCAAGCCAGTCACGATCGGGATGAAGGCACCTTAGTCGCGCCAGCGTTTGCACCGGTTGAATACCGGTTTGTGCCGCGCGCATTCTTTGTCAAAATCGCGCCCAAGAAAGTCGTCGCGATGGATGATGGAGACTGTCCCGCGCTACACGCCTGCCGTTGATGCAAGGCACGCGCTGCGATTTCAGAGACGAAAATGCCAGGCATGCCCGTTACCCATAAAGTGCGTGGGCCTCGGCAAAGGACAACAGACGACGGTTCTTCTCGTCCCACAGGTGAAGCCGCGCATTGGCGAGGCTTTCACGGATGGTCATCCGGTTGCTGTTTGCCAGTTCTTCATGATCACGCAGCACTTCGGTCAGACGGTAGAACGGAATGCGGCTGTAGAGGTGGTGTACATGGTGGATGCCGATATTGGCACTGAACCACTGCAGCACTGAGGGCAGGATATAGTGCGAACTTCCGTGCAGCGCTGCTTCATGCAGTTGCCAGTCTGCATCGGCGTCCCAATGCGTGTTCTCGAACTGGTGTTGTACATAAAACAGCCAAACTCCGGCCGTTGCGGCAATCAGAGTCGACGGCAGAAAGATCAGCAACATCGGCATCAGCCCGCCAAAATAGTAGACGGCCACAAGGGCAATCAGAATGGCAAGATTGGTCGCCATCGCGCTGACCCAGAACCTGACGCTGTCTGTCAGGCCCAGCGGAAGGCGGTTTTGAAACAGAAACAGATAACCGGGGCCAAGCACGAACAGAGTTATCGGGTTCCGGTACACGCGGTACCAGAACCTGTTCAGTGGTGTTTTGGCGCGGTATTCCGCCACGGTCAGGGTGTGGACATCGCCCATCCCGCGCTTGTCCAGGTTGCCGGAACTGTTGTGATGCGTGGAATGACTGCGGCGCCAGACATCATATGGTGTCAGTGTCAGAACTCCGATGCCGCGCCCGATCCAGTCGCTGACGGCCCGGTTTTTGAAGAATGCGCCGTGCCCGCAATCATGCTGGATGGCAAACAAGCGCAACAGAAAGGCCGCATTGAGGGCGGAAATCACAAAGGCCAGCCAATAGCTGACTGAAAGTGACATCCAGGACAATGCCCACAGTCCGATAAAGGGGATAATGCTTACACCCAGCTCAAAAGCGCTGCGCATTTGGTCCGGTTCGCGATATTTGGCAAGCGTTGTTACCCAGTCACGTGCGGCGGTGGTCTCCGGCTTGTCGCGGAGCGAGAGAGAGGGTTCAGTCATACGCCTGCCAGTCAAGTGTTTGCTGGCCACCGGATAGACGACCACCCCGACATAGCAAGCGGTTTTTGCAAAAGTTGCTGCATTTCACGGTCACTTTTCGGTCAAAGGCCGGCAGAGGTGCCCTTTGCGTAACACTTGGCTCAAGACCTCATGCCGGCATCCCGGGGCGCAGGGCAATCTACAGGCTTGTCAAGTGCGGTTATCGGGCCTATACGCCTGCGGTGGCTTTCCGCCACGAGAATCAAAACCAAGAAATGCCGTGTTTGGCCCATCACGCTTCGGGGTCATATCCGGCTTAGGAGAAGCGACATGAAACTGAACGAACTGCGCGACAATCCAGGCGCCAGCCCGAAACGCACCCGCGTTGGCCGTGGTCCGGGTTCTGGCAAAGGTAAAATGGGTGGCCGTGGTATCAAAGGCCAGAAATCCCGTTCGGGCGTGGCCATCAACGGCTACGAAGGCGGCCAGATGCCATTGTACCAGCGTTTGCCCAAGCGCGGCTTCAACAAGCCGAACCGCAAGGAATTCGCCGTTATCAATCTGGGTCTGATCCAGAAATTCGTCGACGCCGGCAAGCTGGACGCTTCGGCTGCGATCACCGAAGACGCTCTGGTTGCGTCCGGTCTGGTGCGCCGCAAGCTGGACGGTATCCGCGTTCTGGCCAAAGGCGAAATCAGCGCCAAGGTGAACCTGGAAGTGACCGGTGCTTCGAAATCTGCCGTCGAGGCAGTCGAGAAAGCGGGCGGTTCACTGAAGGTCACAAAAGCTGCTGCGGCAGAGTAATCGCTTGTGAGCGGGCAAAGACCCGCTTACATAGACCTCAGAGTTTTCCAAGACGCCGTCCGAGCCGGAAAACGGTTCCGGGCGGCGTTTGCATAAGAGAGACCGATTTATGGTATCAGCAGCAGAACAAATGGCAGCCAACACAAGCTGGGCTGCTTTGGGCAAGGCCACCGATCTGCGCAACCGCATCCTGTTCACGCTGGGTTTGCTGATCGTCTATCGTCTGGGCACCTTTATTCCGGTGCCGGGGATTGACGGAGCAGCTTTGCGCGAGTTCATGGAGCAGGCGGGGCAGGGCATCGGCGGCATGATTTCGATGTTCACCGGCGGGGCGCTGGGGCGGATGGGTATCTTTGCCCTCGGCATCATGCCTTACATCTCGGCCTCGATCATCGTTCAGCTTCTGACATCCATGGTTCCCGCGCTCGAACAACTCAAGAAAGAGGGCGAGCAGGGGCGCAAGAAGATCAACCAGTACACCCGCTTCGGCACCGTGGCGCTGGCCACCGTTCAGGCTTATGGTCTGGCCGTTTCGCTGGAATCGGGCGATCTGGCGACTGATCCGGGGCTCTATTTCCGCATGTCGACCATGATCACGCTGGTTGGCGGCACAATGTTTCTGATGTGGCTGGGTGAACAGATCACTGCACGCGGGATCGGCAACGGTATCTCTTTGATCATCTTCGTCGGCATCATTGCCGAAGTTCCGGCAGCTCTGGCGCAGTTCTTTGCAAGCGGCCGCAGCGGTGCGATCAGCCCCGCCGTGATCGTTGGCGTGATCGTCATGGTCATCGCGGTCATCACCTTTGTGGTGTTCATGGAGCGCGCCCTGCGCAAGATCCACATTCAGTACCCGCGTCGTCAGGCCGGTATGAAAGTCTACGAAGGCGGCTCAAGCCACCTGCCGGTCAAGGTCAACCCTGCGGGTGTCATTCCGGCGATCTTCGCCAGCTCGCTGCTGCTGCTGCCGGTCACGATCTCGACCTTCTCGTCCGGTGCTGCCAACGGGCCGGTCATGTCGTGGCTGCTGGCCAATTTCGGCCCCGGACAGCCGCTTTACCTTCTGTTCTTTGCCTCGATGATCGTGTTCTTCGCCTATTTCTATACGTTCAACGTGTCGTTCAAACCGGACGATGTGGCGGACAACCTGAAAAAGCAGAACGGTTTTGTGCCCGGCATCCGGCCCGGCAAGAAAACCGCCGAGTATCTGGAATACGTGGTCAACCGCGTGCTGGTTCTGGGTTCGGCCTATCTGGCGGCGGTCTGTCTGCTGCCCGAAATTCTGCGGGGCCAGTTTGCCATTCCGTTCTATTTCGGTGGCACCTCGGTTCTGATTATCGTCTCTGTGACCATGGACACGATCCAGCAGGTCCAGAGCCACCTGCTGGCGCATCAATATGAAGGGCTTATCGAAAAGTCCCAGCTGCGCGGCAAAGGCAAGAAACGCGGCAGAAAGGGAGCTGCTCGTCGATGAACATCATTCTTCTGGGCCCCCCGGGGGCAGGTAAGGGAACGCAGGCGCGTCACCTGGTAGAGACCCGCGGGATGGTGCAGCTCAGCACCGGGGATATGCTGCGCGAAGCCAAGACCAGCGGAACCGAAATGGGCCAGAAGGTTGCTGCGATCATGGACGCGGGCAAGCTGGTCACCGATGAGATCGTGATCGGCCTGATTGAAGAAAAACTGACCACCGAAAAGGGCGCCGGTTTCATCTTTGACGGCTTCCCCCGCACTTTGGCACAGGCCGACGCGCTGTCGGCTCTGCTGACCAAGCTGGGCCAGTCCCTGCATACCGTGATCGAAATGCGCGTGGATGACGATGCTCTGGTGGAACGGATTACCGCACGGTCAACCTGCGGCGGGTGCGGTGAGGTCTATAACGACAAGACCAAGCCGATCCCAGCTGACGGCAAATGCACCAATTGCGGCAAGGAAAATGACTTCGTTCGTCGCGCCGACGATAACGAAGACAGTCTGCGCACGCGGTTGATGGAATACTACAAGAAGACCTCACCGCTGATCGGCTATTACTATGCCAAGGGCGATCTGCGCCCCGTGAACGGGCTGGCGGACATCAAGGAAGTCACGGCGTCGATCGAGGCCATTCTCTGCTGATTTCAATATGGGCTTGACGGCACCGCCAAAAGCCCATATCGACCCCCATCCCTAAAGGGAATCAAGACCGCGTGCGGGATTCGTCCCAACCGCCCCGACCACCTCGAATAATGCTGAACCCTCTGGCCACACTGCCACGGTAAAGCGTTGTGAAAAAAGGTTCTGGAGTTACGGAACCGCAACGAAAAGGAAAGTGACACGTGGCACGTATTGCCGGCGTAAACATCCCGACTGCAAAGCGGGTACCTATCGCCCTCACATATATCACCGGTATCGGAAACACCTCGGCCAAAGCGATCTGCGAAGCCGTGGGCATTGAAGCGCACCGTCGCGTCAACGAACTGTCCGACGCCGAAGTTCTGGCCATCCGCGAGCACATCGACGCAAATTTCACCGTTGAAGGTGACCTGCGTCGTGAAGTTCAGATGAACGTCAAGCGCCTGATGGACCTGGGCTGCTATCGCGGTCTGCGTCACCGCCGCAACCTGCCGGTTCGCGGTCAGCGTACCCACACCAACGCTCGTACCCGCAAAGGCCCCGCAAAGGCCATCGCTGGTAAGAAGAAATAAGGGAGGGTCTGACCGATGGCACGTGACAAGACTCGCGTTAAGCGCAAAGAGCGTAAGAACATCGCATCGGGCGTTGCCCATGTGAATTCGACCTTCAACAACACCAAGATCCTGATCTCGGACGTACAGGGCAACGCCATCTCGTGGTCGTCTGCCGGTACCATGGGCTTCAAGGGATCGCGGAAATCGACCCCCTACGCCGCTCAGATGGCTGCGGAAGACGCAGGCAAGAAGGCGCAGGAACATGGCGTCAAGACGCTGGAAGTCGAAGTTCAGGGCCCCGGTTCGGGCCGTGAATCGGCACTGCGCGCGCTGGCTGCCGTGGGCTTCAACATCACGTCGATCCGCGACGTGACACCGATTGCTCACAACGGCTGCCGCCCGCCGAAGCGTCGTCGCGTCTAAGCGATTTTGAATTGAGCTGGGGCTGTGTTTCTGCACGGCCCCAGCACGTCATTTTGAACCTCGGGCGTCTGCACCTTGTTGGTCATGGGGCGCGGACAGGAATGGAGGGATTACATGATCCACAAGAATTGGGCAGAATTGATCAAGCCGACCCAGCTGGAAGCCAAGCCGGGCAATGATCCTGCACGTCAAGCCACCCTGGTTGCCGAACCGCTGGAGCGTGGCTTTGGTCTGACCCTGGGCAACGCCCTGCGCCGCGTCCTGATGAGCTCGCTGCAAGGTGCGGCCATCACCAGCGTCCAGATTGACAACGTCCTGCACGAGTTTTCGAGCGTGGCAGGCGTTCGTGAAGACGTCACCGACATCATCCTGAACCTCAAGCAGGTTGCCCTGCGCATGGAAGTCGAAGGCCCCAAGCGCCTGTCGATCAATGCCAAAGGCCCCGCGGTTGTCACTGCGGGTGACATCAGCGAAAGCGCCGGCATCGAGGTTCTGAACCGTGATCACGTCATCTGCCACCTCGACGATGGCGCTGACCTGTTCATGGAGCTGACCGTCAACACCGGCAAGGGCTATGTCTCGGCCGAGAAGAACAAGCCCGAAGACGCACCCATCGGCCTGATCCCGATCGATGCGATCTATTCGCCGGTCAAAAAGGTCGCCTATGACGTTCAGCCGACCCGTGAAGGTCAGGTTCTGGACTATGACAAACTGACCCTGAAGATCGAAACCGACGGTTCGATCACGCCCGAGGATGCACTGGCCTTTGCCGCTCGTATCCTTCAGGATCAGCTGTCGATCTTCGTCAATTTCGACGAGCCGGAATCGGCAAGCCGTCAGGACGAGGACGATGGTCTGGAGTTCAACCCGCTGCTGCTGAAGAAGGTGGACGAGCTGGAACTGTCGGTCCGTTCGGCAAACTGCCTGAAGAACGACAACATCGTCTATATCGGCGATCTGATCCAGAAGACCGAAGCCGAGATGCTGCGCACCCCGAACTTCGGCCGCAAGTCGCTGAACGAGATCAAGGAAGTGCTGTCCGGCATGGGGCTGCACCTGGGCATGGATGTCGAGGATTGGCCGCCGGACAACATCGAAGATCTGGCGAAGAAATTCGAAGACGCGTTCTAAGCGCGTCTTCCCCAATGCCCGGCCCGAAGTGGGAATATCCGGGGACCAAATGGGCATTCCCGCCCCAAGGAGAGCCGGTGACACGCATCGCCGGCCAGACAAAGCAAAACGCGAAAGAAGGAACTGAAAAATGCGTCACGCACGTGGTTACCGCCGCCTGAACCGTACTCATGAGCACCGTAAAGCTCTGTTTGCGAACATGGCTGGCTCGCTCATCGAACATGAGCAGATCAAGACAACTCTGCCCAAGGCTAAAGAACTGCGCCCGATCATCGAAAAGCTGGTCACTCTGGGCAAGCGGGGCGACCTGCACGCCCGCCGTCAGGCTGCCTCGCAGCTGAAAGAAGACAAAGACGTCGCAAAGCTGTTCGAAATCCTGGGCCCCCGCTACGCCGAGCGTCAGGGCGGTTACGTCCGTATCCTGAAAGCAGGCTTCCGCTATGGCGACATGGCGCCGATGGCGATCATCGAGTTCGTTGATCGTGACGTCGATGCCAAGGGCGCGGCCGACAAAGCCCGCGTTGCCGCCGAAGAGGCAGCAGACGAAGAATAAGATCTGACCCAAGGTCACGGTCGAACCTCCGTTCGGGAAACCGGACGGAGGTTTTTTCGTTATGGCATGTCCGACATGTTGCGGGGCATACCCGACCGCCGACTTGCAATTCAGATTTTGTGTCAGCATATCTGGGCCAATCGCAAAAAACGGAGCCACCATGATCCGCGTAATGCTGACCCTTGTTGCCTTGACCTGCGCGACGCAAGGAATGGCCGAAACGAAAGTTCCGCAGTCACAGGCCGAGATTTCGTTGGGATTTGCCCCGGTCGTGAAACAGGCATCGCCGGCGGTTGTGAATATCTATGCCAAGATCGTCCGGCAGGGCCGGGCAAGCCCGTTTTTCTCGGACCCGTTCTTTCAGGATTTCTTTGGCCGAGGGTTTGGCGAACCACGTCAGCGGGTTCAAAACTCGTTGGGTTCCGGGGTTATCCTGTCTGACGATGGGTATGTTGTTTCCAACTATCACGTGGTTGGCTCTGCGACCGAGATCCGGGTTGTCACCACGGATCGGCGCGAGTTTTCGGCCGAGGTTGTGCTGGGCCATGAGGAAAGCGATATCGCGATCCTGCGGCTGAAAGAGGCCGAAGATCTGCCCTATCTGACCCTTCGCGATTCCGATCAGGTCGAGGTTGGAGAGCTGGCGCTGGCCATCGGAAACCCGTTCGGGGTGGGGCAGACGGTATCGTCCGGCATCATCTCGGGGCTGGCGCGCACGGGCACGGCAACCGGGAATGGCCGCGGATATTTCATCCAGACGGATGCGGCAATCAACCCGGGCAACTCCGGTGGGGCGCTGATCGATGTGAATGGCCAGCTTATCGGGATCAATACCTCGATTCTGACCCGATCGGGTGGGTCAAACGGAATAGGCTTTGCCATCCCCGCCAATCTGGTGGCGCAATTCCTCAAGCAGGCGAAGCAGGGAAACGAAACCTTCGTCAGCCCGTGGGCGGGAATGTCGGGTCAACACATGAGCGCGGATATCGCGGAATCCCTTGGCCTGGCCATCCCGTTGGGCGTTGTGATCTCTGATCTGCATGAGCTCAGCCCTTTGCGCGACGCAGGGTTCAGAGTGGGAGACGTGGTAACCCATGTGGACGGGGACGAGGTCAATTCACCCGCCGAGATGAAGTTTCGGATGTCGGTTGCCGGAGTGGGCGGAACCTCGGCTCTGACCCGTCTGCGCGGGGACCAAAGTGAAGATGTCGAGGTGGCGCTTATCAAAGCCCCCGATGTTCCGGCCGCCGAAGAAACGACGTTGAATGACAGAACCGTTCTTCCGGGGTTGGTGGTGTCCCGGGTCAATCCCGCGGTGATCACCAGGATGGGATTGTCGCTGTCGCTGACCGGTGTCGTCGTGGTGGATCCCGGCCCGTATGGCGGAAGGGCGGGTTTGCGAACCGGTGATATTCTTGAAAGCATCAATGCCGATGAGATCCAGCGCCCTCGGGACGTTGAGACCGCGCTGACCGATCCGGGCCGTTTCGTGCAGATAGGTCTGGTGCGCGGGGGGCGGTCCGTCTCTTTGCGGTTCCGGTTGTGACCTGTGAGTGATCTGTTCGATACCGGGGCGGCAGAACCCGCCGCTTCTCCTCACCGGCCTCTGGCTGACCGGTTGCGGCCTCGATCCCTGGCCGAGGTGATCGGGCAGGAGCAGGTGCTGGGCCCCGAGGCCCCTCTGGGTGTCATGCTGGCGGCAGGCAGTTTGTCCAGCCTGATCTTCTGGGGTCCACCCGGAGTTGGAAAGACCACGATTGCACGGCTGTTGGCACAGGAAACCGATCTGCATTTCGTTCAGATCAGTGCGATCTTTACCGGTGTGCCGGATCTGAAGAAAGTCTTCGAGGCCGCGAAGATACGCCGCCAGAACGGGCAGGGCACCTTGTTGTTCGTGGACGAGATTCACCGCTTCAACAAGGCTCAGCAAGATGGGTTTCTGCCCCATATGGAAGACGGGACAATCCTGTTGGTCGGCGCAACCACCGAGAACCCGTCATTCGAGTTGAATGCCGCTGTGCTCAGCCGGTCGCAGGTGCTGGTGCTGGAACGGTTGAGCCTTGCCGATCTGGAGCGTCTGACCCAGCGGGCCGAGAAAGAGTTGAGCCGCGCGTTGCCATTGACGCCTGCCGCCCGCGATGCGTTGCAAGAGATGGCCGACGGCGACGGTCGGGCTTTGCTGAACCTGATCGAACAGGTTTCGGCGTGGAAGGTGGACGCGCCGCTGGCCCCCGACGCGCTGTCAACGCGTTTGATGCGGCGGGCTGCAAAATACGACAAATCCGGTGATGAGCATTACAACCTGATCTCGGCCCTGCACAAATCGGTGCGCGGATCTGACCCCGATGCGGCCTTGTATTGGTTCGCGCGCATGCTGACCGGGGGCGAAGATCCGCGTTATCTTGCGCGCAGGATCACACGCATGGCGGTCGAGGACATAGGCCTGGCCGATCCGCAGGCGCAGGCCATTTGTTTGCAATCGTGGGAAACCTACGAACGTCTGGGTTCACCCGAGGGCGAGTTGGCGCTTGCTCAAGCGCTGGTCTATCTTGCCCTGGCGCCAAAATCCAACGGCGCCTATGTCGGCTACAAGGCGGCAATGCGGCTGGCCAAGCAATCCGGCAGCGAGCCACCGCCCAAGCATATCCTGAACGCGCCGACCTCTTTGATGAAGGATCAGGGTTACGGCGCGGGCTATGCCTATGACCATGATGCCGAGGACGGGTTTTCCGGTCAGAACTACTTCCCCGAGACGATGAAACGCCCGGTTTTGTATCAGCCGGTCGAGCGCGGTTTCGAGCGTGAGCTAAAGAAACGCCTCGATTATTTTGCCAAGTTGCGGACACAGCGGAACAGCTAGTAACGCAGGGTCAGTCGTGGAGGTTCCGCTGCGTCACAGGCGACAGGATTGAAATTGAACGCTTCCCTTGGGTCAAAGCTTGCAGGGGAGGGCTTGATATGCCGATTTTAATCGAAAAATCCGAAGATGTCTGGACCGTCATTCACGACAGGCCGGATGCGCGGAACGCCGTTGATACGGAACATGCCGAGGCTCTGGTCGAGGCATTTCTGAGTTTCGAGGCCAGTTCGGCCAAGGCTGCGGTATTCTGGGGCAAAGGTGGCAATTTCTGTGCAGGGTGGGATCTGAAACTTGCCGCATCGCTGGCCGATCCCGAACGGCGCGAGGCGTATTTCGACCAACATGGCTTTCCCATCGGTTCGGCCCCGTCAACGCTGGGGCCCATGGGGCCGTCGCGGCTGGAGCTTTCGAAACCTGTCATCGGCGCGATAGAAGGCGCGGCAGTGGCCGGAGGAATGGAGCTTGCCTTGTGGTGCGATATCCGGGTCATGGCGGAAACGGCTTACTTGGGTGTGTTTTGCCGCCGCTGGGGGATTACCCTGATGGATGGTGGTTCGGTCAGGTTGCCGCGTCTGGTGGGGCAGGGCAAAGCATTGGAGATTGCTCTGACCGGGCGCAAGGTCGAGGCGGAGGAGTGTTACAGGATTGGGCTGGCGGAAAAGGTCGTTCCGCATGGCGCAGCACGAAAGGCGGCTGAAGACATGGCACATGATATCGCCCGTTTCCCGCAAGAGGCCGTTCGGGCAGACCGCCGGTCGATCATCGAAACCCGTGGAATGCCGGTTCGTGACGCGCTGAAGGTTGAATGGGCCAACGGGTTGGATGCCATTCGCCGCGAAGGAACCGCTGGTGCGGCCCGTTTTCGGGATGGAGCGGGGCGGCACGGCGACTTCTCGAACATCTGAGATCCAGAGCCTGATACCTTGACTCTTGCCGCGTTGCGCGCGACAGACGCCCATGATTTCTGGGACACGGATAAACACGCAATCCGGGCGGATCACCCGCGCGGAAAAAGGGGTAATGGCATGAGTGGCGTGCAGATGATTACAGTCGCCGAAGGGGATGGGGACCAGCGCGTGGATCGCTGGCTGCGCCGCCTGTTTCCGCATGTCAGCCAGGGGCGCATTGAAAAGATGTGCCGCAAGGGAGAATTGCGTGTTGATGGTAGCCGTGCCAAGGCCTCGACCCGGTTGGAGGCAGGGCAGGTTGTTCGCGTGCCGCCTTTGCCGGACGCTGATCACAAACCGGCTGAGGTCAAGCATCACATCTCGGATGCGGATGCCAAGATGATCCAGTCCTGCGTGATCTACCGCGACGATCACATTCTGGCGCTGAACAAGCCGCATGGTCTGCCGGTGCAGGGCGGCAGCGGGCAGACAAGGCATGTTGACAGCCTGTCCGAAGCGCTGCGGTTCGGCTATGACGAGAACCCTCGGCTGGTTCATCGATTGGACAAGGACACCTCAGGTGTTCTGCTGCTGGCCCGCACGCGTGAGGCCGCCAAGGGTCTGACGGCCGCTTTCCGTCACCGCGATACGCGCAAGATCTACTGGGCGCTGGTTGCCGGTGTTCCAACGCCGTACCTAGGGGAGATCAAGACCGGCCTTGTCAAGGCGCCCGGTCATGGCAAGCACGGCGAGGGTGAAAAGATGATCCCCGTGCATATGAACGAAATCGACAGCACTCCGGGCGCAAAACGCGCGCATACGCATTATGCAACACTCTATCGAGTTGCCGGCCGCGCCGCCTGGGTCGCGATGGAGCCGATCACCGGACGTACGCACCAATTGAGGGCGCATATGGCCGCAATCGGACATCCGATTATCGGCGACGGAAAATACGGCGGTTCGGGTCAGGAAAACCTTGGCGACGGATGGGGCGCGCAACTGGGTGGGATCATCAGCAAAAAGCTGCATCTGCACGCACGGCGACTGTCCTTCCTGCATCCGGTGACGCGGAAACCAGTGACCGTGACGGCGTCCTTGCCTGAGCATATGAAGCATAGCTGGGACACGTTCGGATGGAGCGAGGATCTGGCGGCTGACGACCCGTTTGAGGAACTGCAATGAGCGCACCCTTGCGGCTGGTCCTGTTCGACGTCGACGGTACTCTGGTCGACAGTCAGGGCAGCATCGTTCATTCCATGACTGCCAGCTTTCAGGCCGCTTCCGTGCCGGTTCCGACGCGAAAGGCGATCCTGTCCATTGTCGGCTTGTCGCTGCCGCATGCCATCGCACGGTTGGTGCCGGAACAGCCTCTTTCGGTCCAGAACGATCTGGTCGAAGGGTATAAAGAGGCCTATCACGCCCATCGTCTTGAATTGGGCGCGGCAAGTTCGCCGCTGTACCCCGGTGCGCGCGAGGCGATTGAAGCGTTGCATGCCGTGCCCGAAGTGCTTCTTGGCGTGGCAACCGGCAAGTCGCAGCGCGGGTTGGACGCATTGATCGAAGCCCACGGGCTGGAACCGTATTTCGTGACCCGGCAAGTCGCGGATCACCACCCGTCAAAGCCGCATCCGTCCATGGTGCAGACCGCATTGGCGGAAACCGGGGTCGATCCGGCCTGCGCAGTGATGATCGGCGACACGAGCTTTGACATGGATATGGCTGCGGCCGCCGATGTTCGCGGCATCGGCGTCACCTGGGGCTATCATGACCGATCGGCTCTGACCGCAGCTTCTTGCATTATCGAAACCTTTGACCAGTTGCCCAATGCGCTGGCTGGGATGTGGGATTGAAAGATGAGTGACTGGAAACCGAAACGCTTCTGGAAGGACAGCACCGTTGTCGCGGTTGATGGCGGGTTCACCGTCGAACTGGATGGCCGCAGGGTCAAAACACCCGCCAAGGCAGACCTGATCCTGCCAACCCGCCCCATGGCCGAAGCGGTGGCAGGGGAATGGGACGCGCAGGAAAAAGAAGTTGATCCTGCCGTGATGCCTTTCACCCGTTCTGCAAATGCAGCGATAGACAAAGTCCGCATCCAGCACGGGGAAGTGGCCGACATGCTGGCCGATTATGGCGATTCCGATTTGTTGTGTTATCGCGCAACCCACCCGCAGGAGTTGCAGGATCGTCAGAGCGCCGAATGGGACCCCGCTCTGGATTGGGCCGAGACCGCGCTGTCTGCCCGTCTGGTTCCGGTTGCGGGCGTCCTGCATCAACCGCAGCCGGAATCCGCCCTGGCGAAATTGCGTTCTCGGGTGCACGGGCTGGATGCGTTCCAACTGGCCGCTTTTCACGATCTTGTCAGCTTGTCGGGGTCATTGATTCTTGGCTTTGCGGCCGCCATGAATTGGCGCAAACCTGACGAGATTTGGCGCATTTCAAGATTGGATGAAACCTGGCAGATCGAACAATGGGGCCATGACGAAGAAGCCCATCAGGTTGCCGAGGCCAAGAAAGCAGCCTTTATGCATGCCAAACGCTTCTTTGAATTATCGGTTTGATCCTAAATTCCGGTTTTTTGAGCAAATCTGTAAACAGCTTGGGGCCTGATCCATCGATTTCGATGATCCGGCCCTTGACGTTTGTTTATGAATACGCCCAAACTCAGTGCCACTAAAGGGGAGACACCTTTGGGGTAACCTATCCGGCATCCACTTGCCGGGCAGAGCCGTCTCGGACGGGGCGGAAAATCAGGAAGAGGTAAAAATGAAAAAATCCGTAATCTTGGGCGCGGCAACGATTGCCGGTCTTGCTGCCGGCGCAGCCATGGCGGGGACCGTTGACGACGTTAAAGCACGCGGCAAGCTGAATTGTGGTGTGACCACCGGTCTGGTTGGTTTTGCTGCGCCCGACGCCAATGGCGAATGGCAGGGCTTTGACGTATCGCTGTGCCGCGCCGTTGCTGCTGCCGTTCTTGGTGACGCCAACGCCGTTGAATTCGTTCCGACCACTGGTAAGACACGTTTTACCGCTCTGGCCTCGGGCGAGATCGACATGCTGGCAAGGAACACCACCTGGACCTTCAGCCGCGACGTCGACCTGAAGTTCGAATTCACCGGTGTGAACTATTATGACGGTCAGGGCTTCATGGTTCCCAAGGCGCTGGGCGTCAGCTCGGCCAAGGAACTGGACGGCGCCCGTGTCTGCATCCAAACCGGCACCACCACCGAGCTGAACCTGGCCGATTTCTTCCGCGCCAACAACATCAGCTACGAGCCGGTTCCGATCGAAACCAACGCCGAAGCGCAGCAGCAGTACCTGGCCGGTGCATGTGACGTTTACACCACCGATGCATCGGGCCTGGCCGCAACCCGCGCCACCTTCGAAGCGCCGGACGAGCACATCCTGCTGCCCGAAATCATCTCGAAAGAGCCGCTGGGCCCGCTGGTCCGTCATGGCGACCACGAGTGGGGCGACGTTGTCCGCTGGACCCTGAACGCACTGATTTCGGCTGAAGAGCTGGGTGTGACCTCGGCAAATATCGACGAGCTGAGCGCCGGCACCGACAACCCGGAAATCAACCGCCTGCTGGGTACAGAAGGCACTCTGGGTGAAATGCTGGGTCTGGACGCCGACTGGGCGGCCAAAGCGATCAAAGCTGGCGGCAACTATGGTGAAATCTTTGCCAAGAACATCGGTGAAGAAACACCGATCGGTCTGGCGCGCGGCCTGAACGCACAGTGGACCGAAGGCGGCCTGCTGTACTCGCCGCCGTTCCGTTAAGGCATCAATGGAAGAGGGCGCGGGGCAACCTGCGCCCTCTTCTACAATAAATTGCTGCGGGCAGATGCAGAGCGGGGAAAACCTCGCCGAAATGAAACAGCTCGCAAGCCACGGGGATCCCAAAATATGTCGACTATGACTGACCCACCGAAAGCTGATTTTCGGTTGTCTATGCTCATAAACGATACCCGCTATCGCTCTCTTACATTTCAGGTGATTGCGGCCATCGTCATTGCGCTTTCCATCTGGTATCTGGGCAACAACCTGATCCAGAACCTCAGGGCCGCAGGGCTCAATATTTCCTATGCTTTCCTCGGCGATTCCGCCGGGTACGACATCAACCAGCGTCTTGTTGAATATGACAGTCAGTCATCGCATGCACGCGCGGCACTTGTCGGTTTGCTGAACACATTGCTCGTGGCCTTCCTGGCCTGTATCACTGCAACGGTTTTCGGTGTGATCGCGGGTGTTCTGAGACTGTCGAACAACTGGCTCGTGTCGAAGCTGATGGCCGTATACGTCGAGATCTTCCGGAACATCCCGGTTCTGATCTGGATCATCATCATCTTCACAATCATGACGGCCGTGTTGCCGGCGCCAAGCGCGTTCCGGGGGGAAAACCCGACGTCTTCGATGCTGTTTGGGTCCTTTGCCTTTACCAATCGGGGCATCTATTTCCCGAGTCCCGAATTCGCCAATGGCCTGTTTGCATCGGCGGCCCTGAACTGGTTGCTGGTCATCGCCGTCCTGATCGGATCGTGGTTCGTCAGTGGCGAAGTCGAAAAGCGCGCGACCAAGAAGCAGGAAGAAACCGGCGAGCGCCCGGCGACTCTGTTGCCCAAACTGGCAATCTGGCTGGTGCCTTTTGTACTGTTGATGATCATCATGGGCCTGACCTGGGATGTCCCCGAGCTGAAGCGCTTTAACTTCAGCGGTGGACTGAATGCCGGTGGTCCACTGATTGCGCTGTGGTTTGCCCTGTCGATCTATACCGGCGCCTTTATCGCGGAAAACGTGCGTGCGGGCATTCAGGCGATCAGCAAAGGTCAGACCGAGGCTGCCGCCGCGTTGGGCCTGCGTCAGGGACGGATCATGAAACTGGTCATCCTGCCCCAGGCATTGCGGGTCATCATCCCGCCGCTGATCTCGCAGTATCTGAATATCACCAAGAACTCGTCTCTTGCGATTGCCGTTGGCTACGCGGATATCACCGCAACACTGGGTGGTATTACCCTGAACCAGACCGGCCGGGCGATTGAATGCGTTCTCCTGCTGATGTTGTTCTACCTCACGGCCTCGCTGCTGATTTCGACGGGGATGAACATCTACAACGCTTCCGTCAAGCTGAAGGAGCGCTGAGCCATGAGTGATCAAGCAACAAACCCGATCGCCTTCGTGGCCGAAGGCACCATCCCGCCCTCACCGCCGCCGGCAAATGAGACCGGCGTCATCAAATGGCTGCGCGAGAATCTGTTCTCAGGGGTCGTCAACTCGATCCTGACAGTTCTGTCGCTGATCCTGATCTACATTCTTCTAAAGAATACCCTGCCATGGATTCTGAACGGAGTGTGGAATGCCAACTCGCTCGCGGAATGCCGCGAGATTCTGGGGGACAAGACCGGAGCCTGTTTCGCGGTTCTGACGGAACGCTGGCCGCAGCTGATCTATGGGTTCAAGTACCCCGTCGATGCCTATTGGCGGCCGAACCTGGCCTTTGTGCTGATGCTGGTGGCGATTGCGCCGGTGCTGTTCTTTGACTTGCCTCGCAAGATGCTGTTGTTCACTGCGGTCTATCCCTTCCTGGCTTTCTGGCTGATCTGGGGTGGCACGATCCTCGTGCCTCTGGTTGCACTAGTTGGCTGCATAGCCGCCGGTGGTGTCTTCCAGAAGCTGGGCAACAACAACTTTGCCGCCGGATTCTTCGGAGCGATTGTGACGGCACTGGTCATCTGGAACGTCGGAGGGGCCCTGATCCCGGAAGGCGCATCAGAGAATGCGTGGCTGACGGCCGTTCCCAGTCGTGACCTGGGCGGTTTCATGCTGAACATGATGCTGGGTGTAACCTGTGTGTCGCTGTCGGTACCACTTGGGATCGCACTGGCCTTGGGGCGACAGTCGAACATGCCGCTGATCAAGTGGGTCTGCGTCATCTTCATCGAGTTCATCCGCGGCGTGCCTCTGATCACGCTGCTGTTCGTGGCTTCGGTGATGCTGGCCTATTTCTTCCCGCCTGACAGCACGGTCGACCTGTTCCTGCGCGTTGTGATCATGATCACCATGTTCTCGTCCGCCTATATCGCCGAGGTGATCCGCGGCGGTCTGGCAGCGCTTCCGCGCGGGCAGTACGAGGCGGCAGACAGCTTGGGCCTTGATTATCCGCAGGCGATGCGGCTGATCATCCTGCCGCAGGCGCTGAAGATCTCGATCCCCGGGATCGTGAACGTGGCCGTTGGCCTGTTCAAGGATACGACACTGGTTTCGGTCATTTCGATGTTCGATCTGGTGGGCATGATCCGGGGGCCCATCCTGGCGTCGACCGAATGGAACGGCGTCTACTGGGAGCTTCTGGGCTTTGCCGCGCTTCTGTTCTTCGTCGTCTGTTACGGCATCTCTCAATATTCTCAGTGGCTCGAGCGTCGCCTTGCCACAGATCATCGTTAAGGAGTTCAACACATGTCTGAACTTGCAATCGACCGCGAAATCGACCGCTCCAAGATGCAGGTGAGCGACGAGGTCGCCATTGAAATCAACAGCATGAACAAGTGGTACGGGTCCTTCCACGTGCTGCGCGACATCAATCTGACCGTCAATCAGGGCGAGCGGATCGTGATCGCGGGCCCGTCAGGGTCGGGCAAATCCACCCTGATCCGCTGCCTGAACGCGCTGGAAGAACACCAGCAAGGCAAGATCGTGGTGGACGGGATCGAGCTGTCGAATGACCTGAAGAACATCGACAAGATTCGCTCCGAGGTCGGAATGGTGTTCCAGCACTTCAACCTGTTCCCGCATCTGACCATTCTGGAAAACTGTACGCTGGCCCCGATCTGGGTGCGCAAGACGCCCAAGAAAGAGGCTGAAGAGCGTGCAATGCACTTCCTGGAAAAGGTAAAAATCCCCGAGCAGGCTGACAAGTTTCCCGGTCAGCTTTCCGGCGGTCAGCAGCAGCGTGTGGCGATTGCCCGCTCGCTCTGCATGATGCCACGGATCATGTTGTTCGATGAACCGACATCGGCGCTGGACCCCGAGATGATCAAAGAGGTGCTCGACACCATGATCGAACTGGCCGAGGAAGGCATGACCATGCTGTGCGTGACGCACGAGATGGGCTTTGCCCGTCAGGTCGCCAACCGCGTGATCTTCATGGATGCCGGTCAGATCGTGGAACAGAACGAACCCGAAGAGTTCTTCAACAACCCGCAAAGCGAGCGGACCAAACTGTTCCTGAGCCAGATTCTGGGTCACTGACCCCTTTGATTGAGACACGGCGGGGGCCAGGTCACTAACCCGCTGCCAAATATCGAGATGAGCGAGCCGCGCCTAAATGGCGGCTCGCTTTTTTTTGGGGCCTCAGAGGTTTGGTAAACACCTGATGATTTTAGGCTGACGGAACCTCGGTGATTTGATCGGTCGTGTTACCAGACAAAAGAGTTTTCGCACAAACCCGATCAAGCCCAGTTTACAAAAGTTTGCCTACTTGAGCTTCCAGGTGTTTTTCATCGGTTGTCCGCCTTCGTATATTCGGAATTCGTTTGAACCGATCCGTTCAATGCTCCAACACTTCTGGCCCCAATCCCCTTGTTCACACCATTGGTCATCTTTGACGAACCAGTCTCCGGAATATTTGTCCTTTCCGTTCCAAAGGCCATTGAGTTTGCCATTCTTCTTACGTGTCGCCTTGCTGTAGGCTTGCACCCACGGGGTCTTTCCGTCGTTGTTGGAAATGCCTGACAACTGGTTGCCGGGTATTGTGGCAAGAAGCTCTTCTTGCGTCATGAATTCCTGTGCAAATGACATTGTTGGCGCCATGGCCCCAAAGGCCGCGGCAGCCACTACCCCGCATATGACAGGGCGCACATTTTTCAGCTGAAAGATACGAAACCCGTAAGACATGAAGCAAATCCTTTCCAGTAAATCTATAATCGTAGTAATAATTCCCGCAATGAAATGCTGCGAGTGCTCAACGGCCAGATAATAGCATAGAGCCTATTAATCACCAAAATCCCGACCAGAAGGCATACGGTGGACGCAATTCAGATCCCCCACAGGGAGGTTGCGCGCAGTTGTCAAAGACGGGTGATCTTGGCCGTCATTGGCACAAAAGATCGGAAATTGGTGTGAAGGCAATCGAATTCTTAGCCTGAATGTGCTGCAAAACCGAGGCCGCCGATCCGCCTTTTTCTATTCGATCAACTCACGCGGGATGGTGAACCCCAGCAACGTTCCGGTTTGCCATCGGACCTCGGCCCAGCTGTTTATGTCGAATGACATGACGGTTGTTGCACAGGTTGGATAATCGAAAAAGCGTGTATGATTTGGCGGTTGCCGCACCAGACGGTTGGCGAAATCGGCGATCCCGGGATTGTGGCCCAGCATCAATACCGCCAGTTCCGTAGCACCTGAAAGTTCCCGCAGCATGACCTTTGGATCAGCGTGGTAGAGCGCGCTGTGAAAGCTGACTTTATCGGCCTGCAAACCCATGCGATCCCATGTCTCGCGGGTGCGGGTTGATGTAGAGCTCAGGACTTCATCCGGCAACCAGCCGTGGTGACGCAACCAAGCAGCGATGGCCAGGGCCGACTTTCGTCCACGCTTGTTCAGCGGGCGGTCATGATCGCCAAGACCCGGGCTATCCCAGCTGGATTTCGCATGACGTGTCAGGATCAGAATTCGGGTCATGACGGATGAAAAGCTTTCATGTGATGGGCTGATTGTTCCGGGTCGCGTCCTGCGCCCGCGCTCAGGGGGCAGGCAAGGCGGGCCAGACACCCGCCCACCATACAGGTTTGACCTTCAGCGGTGCCCAGATGGTCGTGGCATGCATCGACGTCATAGAACTCCTGCGCGTTCAGCGCGCTGACCGGGCAGGTCGTCGTGCAAGGTGCGGCGCAGCTTTCGCAAGGCGACACGCCGGAAGGGGCCGGGATGGCGAACTCTGCGGCAAAATGCAGTGCGCCCCGATAGGAAATCATCATCCCAACGGTATCATGCACCAATGCCCCGACCGGGCTGCTGAACGTCCGCCCTGATTTGAGCGCCCAGTCAATGAATGGCGTGTACGGAGGGCCACCGAACGGGAAATACGCCTGTGCGCCCAGCCTTTCGGCCATCTGACCGACGACCCTTTGCGACCATCGGTCAACGGGGTCGGCGTGGTGCCATTCCGGTGAGGCCTTCAGTACGGGCCAGAAATCCGGCCCGGCCCCCAACAGGATCAGCGTACCGGTTTCGAGGTCTTTGGCTGCAACATGGCGAGGATGCAGCGCGCCCATGACCAACAAACCAGCATCACGGGCGGCGTTTTCAACCTGTTCATAAGGCGTCGCGTCAGGATCAGAGGAAGGCTGTGCAAGATGTGTCATGTCTCCTCCTCCTCTCTTGCGGGGATCAGTCCGGGCGTATCAGCGACCCGGCCCCATGTTCGGTGAACAGCTCCAGCAGCACGGCATTGGGTGCGCGCCCATCAAGTATGACGACGGCCCGAACGCCGCTGTGCAGGGCGTCCAGCGCGGTTTCTGTCTTGGGTATCATACCGCCTGCAATGGTGCCTTCGCGGGTCATTTCCCTTATCTGACCGGCCTTGAGTTCGGTCACGACCTCGCCCGCCGCGTTCTTGACACCGGAAACATCCGTCAGCAGCAACAGACGGTCTGCCTTGAGCGCAGAAGCGATTGCCCCGGCTGCCGTGTCGCCATTGACGTTGAATGTTTCACCGTCGCGGCCTGCACCAAGCGGGGCAATGACCGGGATTACGTCATGTGAAAACAGATCATACAGGATCTTCGGATTCATCTCGGCCGGGGTGCCGACAAAACCCAGCGACGCATCCGTCTGATCACAGACCATCAGGCCTGCGTCCTTGCCGGACAGGCCTACGGCTGATCCGCCCTGATCATTGATCGCCTGTACGATGCGCTTGTTCACGAGCCCGGACAGAACCATTTCGACCACTTCAACCGTGGCCTTGTCGGTCACTCGCTTGCCGTTCACGAATTCGGATTGAATGTCCAACTTGCCCAGCATTGCATTGATCATCGGACCACCGCCGTGGACGACCACCGGGTTCACACCCACCTGGCGCATCAGAACCACGTCCCGGGCAAAGCTTTCCATCGCCTCGTCGCTGCCCATGGCGTGTCCGCCAAGTTTGATGACGACGATGGCTCCGTCATAGCGCTGTAGATAGGGCAGGGCGCTGTTGAGTGTGGCTGCGGTGGCGATCCAGTCCCGGTTCATATCTCGTGTCTTCATAGCTAAAGTCCTTCTGGAAAACCGTGTTAGGACCTTTGCCCCACGCTGCCAAGGGCGAAGCTATTCCAGATGCGCAATGATGGACCGCAGGGTCGCGATGCCGTCACCTTTTTCGGAAGAGGTAAGCACGATTTCCGGAAAAGCCGCGGGATGTTGGGACAGCGCGGCCCGGGTTTGTTCCAGCACCTTTTCACGATCCTTGGCTTTGACCTTGTCCGCCTTGGTCAGAACGCATTGAAAGGTCACGGCGCTGGTGTCCAGCAACTTCATGATTTCGTCATCGACCGGTTTTACCCCGTGGCGCGAGTCGATCAGGACAAAGGCACGGCGCAGTGTCTGGCGCCCGCTGAGATATTGTTTCAGCAGCTTCTGCCACTTCTCGACCACTTTCACCGGGGCGTTGGCATAACCATAGCCCGGCAGGTCCACGAGATAGAGTTCAGGGCCTTGGGTGAAAAAGTTGATCTCTTGCGTGCGGCCAGGCGTGTTGGATGCGCGGGCCAGACCCTTCGTGCCGGTCAAGGCATTGATCAGGCTGGATTTGCCCACGTTCGAACGCCCCGCAAAACAGACTTCCAACCGGTCAGGGGCGGGAAGGCCATTCATGGCGACAACGCCTTTGACGAACTCGGACGGGCCTGCAAACAGTTTGCGGCCTCGCTCCTGGGCGAATTCATCCGGGTCTTCGGCCAAGGGGAAGGGAAGCGTGGTCATAGCACCTGCACCTCATCGTTGACGCGGATTTCGCCGCCCTGAACGACCTCGGCGTAAACGCCGAAATCCTGATGGTCCCAACTGTTCAGGGCGCGCAGGGTGTCTGCGTCCCTCTCACCGGTTTCGGGATTGGCGGTGGTGGCCATACATCGCGTGATCCGCTCGCGTACGCGAAGCACGGCCTCGCCAATGCGCACGTCACGACCCAGCCAGTCAAACTCATCCCACAACGGCAGACCTTCGAACCAGATATTGCCGCGCCACCGAACAATGGACAGAGTCTGGCCCAGCTTCTGTTCGACTGCGCGATGCGATGCCATGTTGCACAGGCTGATCGATGGAAAGTCGCTGTCCGTCATACCGCGCCCCGGAACCCGAACGATCCGGGCAGATGCAGCCCGGTTCGCCGGCATAATCGGTTTCACCCAGTCCAGAAAAGCCTCTTGTTCGGTGTCCGGCGCAAAACAAAGATCCGGTCGTTGCGGGTGGCGCAATATAACCCGGTCGCCCTGCAATTCGGCCGAAATGGCCATCAACTGAGGCGCTTTTGAACCGCGGCTGAAATTGAAACAGGGTGCCCATTCCGAACCATCGGTTTTGGCGGCCTCATGAGCGACCGCCCAAACGCGATCCCCGGGCATGGTCTGCCCGGGGATGAGTGTGACGTGGCTCAGGGCTTCTCGCCCATGGCTTTTGATCGGGTGGCGCCAAAGGCTTGAGACCGTTCCGCTCATTTGTTGTCCGTTTTTGGCGTCCGCTTGAAACCGGACTTTATGTTTCCGAATACATCCGGCTTATAACCCTGGCTGCGCATGATCAGATATTGCTGTGTGAATGTGATCGTGTTGTTCGCGATCCAGTACACGACCAGACCACTGGCGAAACCACCCAGCATGAACATGAAGACCCAAGGCATCCAGGCAAAGATCATGGCCTGTGTCGGGTCAGTTGGCGCCGGGTTCAGTTTCTGCTGCAACCACATCGAAATACCCAGCAGCAGTGGCAGAATACCGATGAAGATCAGCGCCATCAGGCTTTCGGGTGCAGGTGCGGCCCAAGGCAGCAAGCCAAAGAAGTTGAAGATCGACGTCGGATCCGGCGCGCTCAGGTCCTGGAACGGGCCGAACCATGGGGCCTGACGCAGTTCGATCGTCACGAAAATCACCTTGTACAGCGAGAAGAAGATCGGAATCTGCAACAGAATTGGCAAGCAGCCTGCGGCAGGGTTCACCTTTTCCTTTTTGTACAGCTCCATCATACCCTGCTGCATTTTCTGGCGATCATCGCCTGCGGCTTCTTTCAGGGCTTCCATTTGCGGCTGCAATTCCTTCATCTTCGCCATCGACACGTAGGACTTGAAGGCAAGCGGGAACAGGATGGCCTTGATGATCAGCGTCAGGCCGATGATAGACCAGCCCATGTTTCCAATCAGGGCATTGATGTTGTGCAGCAGCCAGAAGATCGGCTTGGTCAGGAAGTAGAACCAACCCCAGTCGATGCTGTCGATGAACTTCTGAACACCTTCTGCTTGATACTCCCGGATGGTTTCCCATTCCTTGGCACCGGCGAACAGTCTGGTCGTGACCTCTTCCGTCGTACCGGGCGCGACTGTCAGCGTCGGCAGAACCGTTTCCGTTTGATAGATTTTGCGACGTGAATCGTATTTGGCAGCAGCCTTGAACGCTGCACCCTCGGCCGGGATCAGGGTGGTCATCCAGTAGTGATCCGTGAACCCGATCCAGCCGCCTTCTTTGACCTGATAGACCTCGGCCTGTGCGCGTTCATTGGGGTCGATATCGAAATCGCGTACATCGCCATAGTCGATCTCATCCAGAACGCCGTCAGCCATAACCATGACGCCTTCGTGAAGAATAAAGAAGTTCTTCAGGCCCGGCAGGTCACCGTCTTCGCCTACACCGTGGCGTGCCAGAATGCCGTAGGGGGCCATGCCGACCTCAGCGTCCGTGGTGTTCTCGACAGACTGGGTGACCGAGAACATATAGTCTTCATCAACGGCAATGGTGCGGCGGAAGGTGAGGCCGTTTCCATTGTCCCAGGCCAACGTGATCGGAGTGTCAACACCCAGAGTTTCGCCCTGCTCAAGCGTCCAAAGAGTGTTCGGGCCGGGAACGTCCGTGACCGACAGGCCCGCGCCGGGGGCCCAGCCATAAAGGGCATAATAGGCAGAGTCACTTCCAACCGGGGACAGAAGTTCGACGATCGGAGAATCCTCGGCCAATGAAACCTTGTAATCCTTCAGCGACAGCTCATCAATTCGGCCACCGGCAAGCGACAGGCTGCCCGTCAGGCGGGGCGTGTCGATGCTGACGCGGGGCGCTTCGGGTTCGGCTTCGGCCTCAGTGGCGCTTGCAGTTGCTTCGCCGACCGTACCGGTATCAGCGGCGCTGGGCGTCTGAACCTCATTCCCTTCGATGCTGGCGATTTCAGCCTGTTCCGTGGTTGGTGAGGGTTCCGGCGGAGGGAACAGCACGAACCAGACCAGGATCACGAGAAAGCTGAGCGCGGTTGCGAGGATGAGATTCTTGTTCTGATCGTCCATCTGGGACAGCCACCTTGAGCAGTGAAAGACACCCGCAGGGTTCAACAGAGTGCAGGCCCAAAGGTCAAGCGGAATCGCTCGTCATTTCGTCACGGATTGGTCTTCTGTGGCGCAGTTTCCGGTTCTTCAGCCGGTTTGCCGCCCGATTTTGGGCATTCCGTCGATCTTGTTGCAATGAGACGTGATCCAGCCCTTGGTTTTTTCGAAAGGCATGGGCTTGCCGATGCCAAACCCCTGAACGTGGTCACATCCCAATTGCGCCATCAAGGCGTGTTCCCCGGGCGTTTCAACACCTTCAGCAAGCGTTTCCAGACTCAGCCGTTCTGCCATGGTCAGAATTGCGCTGGCCAACTGCTGCTGGCTTGGGTCCTGGTCCGCCTTTGTCACGAAAGAGCGGTCGATTTTGATCCGGGACACGTTGAACCGCTTGATTGACGCGATCGAGGCATGCCCTGTGCCGAAATCGTCCAGATCGATACAGCACCCCATCGCGGCCAAGCCCGTGACATTGCGGGTGATTACGTCATCCGGCCCTCTGGAAAACACGGTCTCCAATACTTCGACCGCCAATCTGTCCGGGGTCAGATCGCATTGATCCAATTCCCATTTCAGGCGGTCGATCAGCCCCGGGTCACGCAATTCGTCCGACGAAAAGTTGATGCCGATGCGTGGTACGGTCAGACCGGCGCGATCCCATTCGCGCATTGCGCAAAAGGCGTGATGCCGCATCGCCTGCCCCAGCTTGCCCATCAACTCCGCCTGTTCGGCAAAGGGCAGAAAGACATTGGGACCCAGCACTCCTTTTTTCGGGTGTTCCCAGCGGGCCAGAGCCTCGAACCCGGACACGCGCCCGGTATCCGTCGAGATCTGCGGTTGAAACCATGGACGAATTTCACCGCTTTCCAGCGCCGCATCAAATTCCTTGCGCAGATTGGTTCTGACCTGAGCCCGGCGACGTGTTTCGGACGAAAAGGCACGAATCGTCGACGGCCCGTTTTGCTGTGCTTCTTGCAGCGCGTTGTTTGCAGCGTCGCACCAATCCGTCGCGGTGCCGTCGGGGACATTGCTGCTGAGGCAGAAACCGATGGAGCAGGACATGTAAACTCCGGTTCCGTTCAGCATGATGGGGTCTTCGACCGCGGATTGCATTCGTCCCGACATCTGAATGCAGGTTTCCAGATCAAGCTGTTGCGCCGGGTGCAGAACAACCATCATCTTGTTTCCATCGATCCGGGTCGCGGAGTCACTGGCGCGGATCATGGACATGACACGAGAGCAGAATTGCAGTGCCACATGGTTTGCTGCTGCTTGGCCATGCAGATCGAGCATTTGCATATAGTCGTCCAGGATCACAGCGAAACAGGCCGACGTTTCACCGCTGCGGCGACTATCCGAGAGCACCTCTGCCAGAACAGTTTCGAACTGGTCATTCGGCAGCAGGCCACCTTGTTGCCGTTTCCTGTCTGCCGGGTTGGGGGCCATTGCCGCTATGCCGGCAATCATCATGGGCAAGCCCAGAGCCACCGCGACCAAAGCGCGTTCACCGCCAAGCCAGAACGCCCCCAGGCTTGTTGCCGGAACAAAGGCGAGAACGGCTGGGCCGTATGCCACATTTCTCAAAGCTTCAATAATACGGTCGACGAAAGGATGATTCCGCATCGGGTCCTGACCTTGGGCATGAATGGTGTGCCGAGCCTAGGAAACCAGTCTGAGTCAGTCGTTAACGCAGAAGCGGTATTTCTTCCAAATTTTCCGCTTTTTCGTCAGAGTTTACGGAAAGATTAACAAAATCAAAGAGTTTTGCATCCAAAAGGTGCGACGGGCGCGCATTTGTTAACGCGCGGAACATAACCTGCCGCCGGCCCGGACTGTTCTTTTCCCATTGATCGAGAATCTGTTTGACCTGCTGCCGTTGCAACCCGTCCTGACTGCCGCACAAATCGCAGGGGATGATCGGATATTGCATGGCCTTGGCAAATTTCTCGCAGTCGGCTTCGGCGACGTGGGCAAGCGGGCGGAAGACAAAAAGATCTCCCTCTTCATTCACCAGTTTCGGTGGCATGGTGGCCAGACGGCCTCCGTGGAAGAGGTTCATGAAAAACGTTTCGAGAATATCGTCGCGGTGGTGGCCCAGCACGACGGCGGAACAGCCTTCTTCCCGGGCAATGCGATACAGGTTGCCGCGGCGAAGTCGCGAGCACAGGGCGCAATATGTTCGGCCCTGCGGGACCTTGTCCATCACAACAGAGTACGTGTCCTGGTACTCGATCCTGTGTGGCACACCCATGCGGTCCAGAAACTCTGGCAGGACCGTTGCCGGAAATCCGGGTTGTCCCTGATCCAGATTGCAAGCCAGAAGATCGACGGGCAGCAATCCGCGCCATTTGAGTTCGTAGAGGACGGCCAGCAGCGTATAACTGTCCTTGCCGCCCGACAGGCAGACAAGCCAACGCGGCGGTGTGCCGGTCTTGTCATGGGCGGAGGGGTCCACCATCCCGTATTGCTCGATCGCTTCGCGGGTCTGGCGCACGATGCGTTTGCGCAGTTTCTTGAACTCGGTGGTCGAGGGCGCGCCGGCAAAGAGCGGGTGGATATCGTCTGCATCATCAAACATGCGCTGCCCCTACAGCAGATGGCGCAACCGGGCAAGTGGCGGGTCAGCCAAGCCGCGCCAGCAGGGCGCCGGTATCCAACCCGGCTACTGCTCCGGGAATGCGGCCGCTATCGCCTGAAAGACGTGTGGCAACAAAGCCGTCAGCCACAGCGCCGGGCGCATGGCGCAGCAATTGCGAGGCTGTCAGCAGCAGAGCCGTACGTTCAGCGTACCAGCGCGCTTCGGCCTCGGGCGGCGGACCGGGCCAGCGGCTGCGATGCGCGGTCAGAGCTGCGTCATATCTTCTGTCCGTGCCTCTCACCGCATCCAATTCGGCCCCCAGAACCTCGGCGGCCTGCGGCTCACGCGTCAGGGTGCGCAGGATATCGAGGCAGATCACATTGCCTGACCCCTCCCAGATGCTGTTCAGGGGCGCTTCACGGTAGATCAGGGGCAAGGGCGTGTCTTCGACGTACCCCATGCCGCCCAGCACTTCCATCGCTTCGACGACGACGACCGGGCAGCGCTTGTTGTTCAGGAACTTGGCCAATGCGACGCCGATCCGGGCAAAGGCCTTGTCTTCGGGTGTCTGGCCGTCAAATGCCTGCGCCACACGCATTCCCAGAGTCACTGCGCCTTCCCAGTCCAGAACAAGGTCGGACAGGACCGCTTGCATCAGCGGTTGATCAATCAATCGGCGCTGAAATGCGCTGCGGTGTTCCACCCAATGATGCGCTGCGCTGAGCGCGGCACGCATCAGCCCGGCCGGTGCCATGGCTGTATCAAGCCGCGTGTGGTGCACCATTTCCAGTATGGTGCGTATGCCCGCGCCTTCTTCGCCCAACTGATAGGCCAGCGCGTCATGATACTCGATTTCCGAGGATGCGTTGGATTTGTTGCCCAGCTTGTCCTTCAGACGCATCAGGTGGATCGCATTGCGCTCGCCCTCGAGCCAGCGGGGCACCAGAAAACAGGTCAACCCGCCGGGCGCCTGTGCCAGTGTCAGGAACCCATCCGACATTGGCGCGGAACAGAACCATTTGTGCCCGCGCAAGCGCCAGTGATCCCCGTCGCGGGTCGCAATGGTCGTATTGGCGCGTATATCCGAACCGCCCTGTTTCTCGGTCATCGCCATCCCCAGCGTCGCGCTGGTCTTTTGACCGATCGGTTCCTTCGAAGGATCATAGTGGCGGGCCATGAGTTTTGGCTGCCAGAGAGTGGCAATGTGTTCATTGGCGGCCAGTGCAGGGATTGCTGCATGGGTCATGGTCATCGGGCAGCAATGCCCGGGTTCGACCTGCCCGGCCAAATAGACCATCGCCGCATGGGTCGCATGCCCGCCGGGCTGTTCATCCCAGGCCAGCGCGGCATAGCCCGCCGATTGGCTGATCTGCATCATCTGATGATAGGCCGGGTGAAACCGCACCTCGTCCAGGCGTCTGCCGCCGGGATCGAACAGCCGCAGCTCTGGCGGATGCCGGTTGGCTTCCCGACCCATTTCCCGCGTTTCTTCGGTTCCGAGTGTGTTGCCATATGCCGCCAGTTCCACAGCGCGCGCGCCCGCTGTCTTTGCTGCGTCTTGCAGGACCGGATCGGACAGCCAAAGATCGGCGTCGCCGCGCACGGGCGGTTGGTTCAGGACATCGTGGGTTGGCAGGGTGTCGCGCGCAGGAGATTTCATCGGGACCTCGGGTTGTGCAGGTCCAACTGTTCAGGCGCGACACTTGCCGGTCAAGTCTGACGGGGGGTCAGGACGAAGGGTCGTTATGCTTGTCGTCAGGTACCGGATCATACCCGTCGCCGCCCCAAGGGTGGCAACGGCAGATCCGATGAGCGGCCAGGTAGGATCCTTTGACCGCCCCGTGTTTCTCCAGCGCCTCAAGCGCATAGGCGGAACAGGTGGGTTGGTAGCGACAGTTGAAACCGACCCATGGGCTGAAGATCAGCCGATACGCCCGAACAGGCAGGGCAACGATATGGGACAGGAAGGTCATTTTTCAGCCGCATGCACCTTGCGGAGCGCATAGCGCAGGTCGTCCAGAAGTGCGTCATAGGGGCGGTTGGCGGTAACTTCGGCGCGGCCGATCAGAACGTAATCCCACCCGTCGCGGCCGGCTTCGGGCAATACGGCCCGTGCGGCTTCGCGCAGACGGCGCTTGGCGCGGTTGCGGGCCACGGCATTGCCCACTTTTTTCGAGCAGGTGAACCCCACGCGAATCCCGTTGCCCTCGCCGGGGTCACGCTTGCGGGCCTGAACCATCATCGAAGACGTGCCTTGTCGGCGGGCACGGGCCGCTTTCAGAAAGTCGGACCGTTTCTTGAGAACGGTCAGGGGTGCAGATGCACAAACGGACGCCGCCGGGGGCTTGTTCCCGGGGTGGTTCCTACCAACCTCAGGGGCCTCCGGCGGCGTCATGTTCATAACCTGATCGGTGAGCGGTTTACGCGCTCAGCGATTTGCGGCCGCGTGCGCGACGTGCATTCAGGATCTTGCGGCCGGCCTTTGTGGCCATGCGCGCGCGGAAACCGTGGCGGCGTTTGCGAACCAGGTTCGAAGGCTGATAGGTGCGTTTCATCGCTCCGTCTCCAATCTATGCGGTCGGGTGCGGCGCGGATTCGCCTGCCCGTGGTGTTCGAAGCCCGTCCTCTACTGCCAAGCGGGGGGTAAGTCAAACCCCAACGGCCAGGTTTTCGCAGCTTTTGCAACAATTCTGTAACCGGCAACGGCAAAAGGTTTCAAAATACCCGTTTATCGCCGGAATCCCTCACATTCGGTGCCACACAGATCAAGGCCCCGTGATCCCCCTGTTGCTGGCCCGTCAGTCAGCGCATCTTGGGCACAAGATGAAGCACAAAGAACCGGAAAATCTGATGTCCGACACAAGCCAGGCGCCGCGCAACGGTGTCGCGCGCCACATTCCGCTGCTTGTAATCCTGAGCGTTGCCGTTGTCGGCTTTTTCACGCTTGGGGATTACCTGACTTTCGAGACCTTGCGGGACAATCGCGAGGCGCTTCTGGCGTGGCGGGACGGTCACTATTGGATCATGGCAGCCGCTTTTGTCGCCATTTATATCGTCATAGTGGCCTTTTCACTGCCCGGTGCCGCGGTGGCTTCGATGACGGGCGGTTTTCTTTTCGGTCTTTTTGCGGGAACCGTTTTCAATGTCGTGTCCGCCACCATCGGTGCGTCGGCGATCTTTCTGGCGGCGCGCTGGGGCTTGGGCGAAGCCCTGACGTCGCGCCTGGAATCATCAGAAGGCACGGTCAGGAAACTGAAGGACGGTCTGCGGGAAAACGAAATCTCGGTGTTGTTTCTGCTGCGACTGGTGCCGGTCGTGCCGTTCTTTGTTGCCAATCTGGTGCCGGCTTTGGTCGGTGTGAAGTTCCGCAATTTTCTTTTGACGACCGCGCTGGGCATCATTCCCGGAGGTATCGTGTACACGTGGATCGGGGTCGGCTTGGGTGGTGTATTCGACCGTGGGGAAACGCCTGATGTTTCGTTGCTGTGGGAACCGTTCGTGATCGGGCCGATTATCGGGTTGTGTATATTGGCCGCCTTGCCCATCGTTTTCAAAGCACTGCGCGCGAAAAGAGGCACCTGAACCATGAAAGAGTTGAAAACCGATCTCCTGGTCATTGGCGCCGGGTCCGGAGGATTGTCCGTCGCCGCGGGTGCCAGCCAGATGGGCGCGGATGTTGTCCTGCTGGAAGGGCACAAGATGGGTGGGGATTGCCTGAATTTCGGCTGTGTCCCGTCGAAGGCGCTGATTGCAAGTGGCAAAGCGGCCCACGCTCAGGCGCATTCCGTTCGTTTTGGCGTCGCTGATACAATCCCTCAGATCGACTACGCCGCAGTAAAAGATCATGTTCATGATGTGATCGCGCAGATCGAACCGATGGACAGTCAGCAGCGGTTCGAAGGCTTCGGCGTGAAGGTCATCCGCGAATATGGCACGTTCATATCCCCTGAAAAGGTGCAGGCCGGGGATCATGTCATCTCTGCGCGTCGCATCGTCATCGCGACCGGTTCATCACCGCTGGTGCCGCCGATTCCGGGGTTGGACACAGTGCCCTATTACACGAACGAAACCATCTTTGACTTGAGAGAGCGGCCAGATCACCTGCTGATCATCGGGGGCGGCCCGATCGGGATGGAGATGGCGCAGGCCCATATACGCCTCGGCAGCAGGGTGACGGTCGTCGAAGGGCTCAAAGCCTTGGGCAAAGATGATCCCGAGGCTGCCTCCGTGGTGCTGGATACCCTGCGCAGTGAAGGCGTGGACATCCGGGAAAACGCCATGATCGCGCAGGTTCGCGGAACAGAGGGCGCTGTGGAGGTCGTTGCCGAAAACGATGAAATTCACCGGGGCACTCATCTTTTGATCGCTGCCGGTCGCAAAGCCAATATCGAGCGTCTGAACCTGGAGGCAGCAGGAATTGAACGCACGAGAACCGGCCTCAGGACGGATGACGCGCTGCGCACGACCAATCGCCGCGTCTATGCGATCGGAGATGTGGCCGGTGGCCTGCAATTCACCCATGTTGCAGGGTATCATGCAGGTGTCATCATTCGCTCGGCCCTGTTCGGTCTGCCGTCCCGGGCGAAAACGGCACATATCCCGTGGGCCACCTATACGGACCCGGAGCTGGCGCAGGTCGGACTGACCGAAGCTCAGGCCCGCGAGGCGCATGGAGAAAAGCTGGAAATCGCCCGCTTTGACTATCACCACAATGACCGGGCGATTGCCGAGCGCAAAACCAAAGGCTTCGTCAAGGTCATGGTCGTGAAAGGCCGACCTGTCGGCGCCACAATCGTCGGGCATCAGGCGGGTGAGTTGATCAACTTGTGGTCGTTGGCTTTGGCCAATAACCTGAAGATGGGGCAGATCGCTGCCATGGTTTCACCCTATCCGACGATCGGAGAGCTTAACAAACGTGTGGCGGGTGCTTATTTCTCGCCAAGGCTGTTTGAGAATCAGACAGTTAAACGAGTGGTCAGGTTCGTCCAGCGCTGGATTCCCTGACCTGAGGAGGGGCGCAAATTGAACTCGCTATCGGGCCGATTTCTGATCCTGACGACGGTCTTCGTCATGTTGGCCGAGGTTCTGATCTTTGTCCCGTCGATCGCCCGGTTCCGCGAGGACTTTCTGCTGAACAGGCTCGAACGCGCGCAGATCGCCTCGCTGGCTTTGCTGGCGGACGATATGCTGGCGGAAGATCTTGAGGCGGAACTGCTGGCAAACGCAGGCGTCTACAATGTCGTATTGCGACGGGATGAGGTTCGGCAACTGATGCTGTCGTCGCCGATTCCCGATCCAATCGCCGACACGTTCGATTTGCGGGATGCAAGCCCCTGGGTTCTGATCCGGGATGCAATCAGCCGCTTTCTCAAGCCCGAAAACGAAGTCATCCGGGTCATCGGAGAACCGGTCAAGGGGGCAGGCCTTCTGATCGAAGTCACCATGGACAGCATGCCGTTGCGAACGGCGATGATTGACTACGGATTGCGTATTCTCGGTCTGTCCTTTGTGATCTCCATCATCACGGCGTTTTTTCTGTTTCTCGCCGTACGCGTCGTACTTGTGCGGCCCATCAAAAGCGTCGTCGGCTACATGCAGCGCTATGCCAGTGCGCCAGAGGATGCGCGTGGCATAATATCGCCGAATTCGAAGGTGACGGAGCTGCGCGAGGCCGAGGAGGCACTGAAGATGCTGCAAACGGACCTGACCCAGGCGCTCAAACAGCGGGAAAGGCTGGCGCAGCTTGGGGGGGCCGTCGCCAAAGTCAGCCATGACTTGCGCAATATCCTGACGTCGGCGCAGCTGTTTACCGATCGGATCGAGGCCAGTGATGATCCGCTGGTGCGGCGGATGGCGCCGAAACTGGTGAATTCCATCACCCGGGCCGTGTCTCTTTGTGAAAGCACATTGGCCTTTGGCCGCGCGGAAGAGCCCGCGCCCACCCTGACTATGGTTCCGATCCGCGCAATCGCGGCAGATGTCGCGGCCAGCGAACAACTCGCCGTCGCCGATGCCTGCGTCGAGATCGTGAACGAAGTGCCGGACGCGCTTGTGGCCCGTGCCGACCCCGAACAATTGTACCGCGTCATCATGAACCTCGTGCGCAACGCAAGACAGGCTCTGGTTGCCTCTGGAAAACCTGGCCGGGTTACCATTGCGGGCTGTGAATACGACGACGCTTGGTGCATCGAAATCCGCGACACGGGGCCGGGTCTTCCCCCCAAGGCGCGCGAAAACCTGTTCACGCCTTTCCAGGGCGGGGTCCGAAAGGGTGGCTCGGGTCTTGGGCTGGCAATCTCGCAGGAGCTGGTGCGCGGCCATGGCGGGGATCTGGTTTTGAAAGAGACCGGCCCCGAGGGAACAGTCTTTGAAATCCGCCTTCCGCGCGGGGACATGACTTTTTGATTTTTTTTTGAAGAATCGGCTTGCACGTCTCGGGCAGCAGGTCTAAACACCGCCTCACCAACGCGGACCGATAGCTCAGCTGGATAGAGTACTTGACTACGAATCAAGGGGTCGGGGGTTCGAATCCTCCTCGGTCCGCCACTTTCCTTTGAATTCATTGGAAAAAATGGCGGTTTTTACCAGCTACCCGCCAACATACCCGCCAAAGTGGTGGCTAGTTTCGAATGGCCTGTAGACATCGACGGATTGATACCGGGAAATAACTCGTCAGTTCAAACTGACTATGAGTTACCTGATCGGGTTCAGCCAAATATTCTATCCGTTTACTGTTTTTTGCTGGGCGACAGACTTCCATACAAGTTCTAAGTTAACTCCTAGGCTCAGGATGCATTGATTTTAGCTGCGCTGCGTGACTCACGGCTCCCAGAACGGAGCGGAGACATGAGCGATCTTTATTGACGAACC
>NZ_JBQFXN010000005.1:0-230990 GCF_056540885.1 Ruegeria sp. AL12
GGCCCGGGCTTTGCCCGGGCCTGCCGGGCCCAACCGGAGGAGTCATTCCGTCAGGAATGATGACGACGGGCGGGAGGGCCCGCGTGGTGGGCTCAGACGTCAAGCGATCGCGCGATCAGCTCTTTCATGACCTCATTGGTGCCGCCATAGATCATCTGCACCCTGGCATCCGCGTAAAGACGCGCAATCGGGTATTCCATCATGAACCCGTAGCCGCCGAACAGTTGCAGGCATTCATGCATGATCTCGTTCTGCACCTCGGATCCCCAGTATTTGGCCATCGAAGCAGTTGCCGCGTCCAGCTCGCCTGCTTCCAGTTTCCCGATACAATCATTGATGAAACTGCGCAGAACCTCGGCCTTGGTCTTGCATTCCGCCAGTTTGAACCGGGTATTCTGAAAATCCATCACCCGCTTCCCGAAGGCTTTGCGTTCCTGCACGTATTTCACGGTTTCGCCGATGGCGAAATCGATCGCGCCCAGCGCCATGATCGCGATATTCAGCCGTTCCCACGGCAGCTGTTTCATCAGCTGATAGAAACCCTGCCCTTCTTCGGGGCCCAACAGGTTTGTCATCGGCACTTTGACATCTTCGAAAAACAGCTCGGCAGTGTCATTGCCCTTCATGCCCAGTTTCTTGAGGTTCCGCCCCCTGCGAAAACCTTCACACCCGTCGGTTTCCACCACGATCAACGAAACGCCGCGTGCGCCGGCGGTCTTGTCGGTCTTGGCGGCCACGATGATCAGATCCGCAGTCTGTCCGTTCGTGATGAAGATTTTGGACCCGTTCAACCGGTAGGAATTGCCGTCCTTCTCGGCCGTCGTCCGCACCGCCTGTACGTCCGAACCGGTGCTGGGTTCGGTCATTGCCAGCGCGCCGACCAATTCACCCGACGCCAGTTTGGGCAACCACTTCTTCTTCTGATCTTCGCTGCCATAAGCGGTGAGATAGTGGGTCACGATCGACTGAATGCCATAGCCCCAACCCGCATCACCCCGCGCGCCCTGTTCGTAGGCCGTGATGGCGTCAAAACCCATGCCGCCGCCGACACCGCCATATTCTTCGGGGATCGCACCCGCCATCAGCCCGGTTTCGCCGGCCTTGCGCCAGAAATCGCGATCCACAACACCGTTTTCAACCCAGGTTTCGATATTGGGCGACAGTTCGTCATCCATGAACCGACCCGCCATTTCCGCGAACATGCGGTGTTCATCAGTGACCCATGCCGCAGTCGAAGTGAAAAGTGACATTGTACGCCCTCCAATCGGTCTCTTGGGGAAAGGCTAGCGCCGTGTTCGGTTCACGCCAATCCTTGTGACGCGGCGTCCCTTTGAGGAACAACGCAACGTTCCTCGACCTGCGACGTCAGAGAATACCTTTTGACTGGCGGGGTTAAGCCAGTGCTTTGGCCACAAGGTGCCTGGCCGCATCCTTGGCGTCTTCCGCTGGATCGCAATTCTTGAGCAGAACGGCGGAAACGATTGCTCCTTCTTGCAACAACACGATCTGACTCGCAAGCTTCTGCGGATCATGCGCGCCGGCCTGTTGGGCTATGGCCGTGAAGTGTTCCAGCAAAAGCTGTTTGTGTTCGGCGGCCTGCACATGGATCGGGTGATCCTTGTCCTGATACTCGGCCCCGGCCTTGATGAACATGCAGCCCCGGAACCCGTCCTCTTCGAACCACTCTTTCAGGGCATCGAAACTGACGATGATCTGATCGGCCGGAGTTTCCGCCATCTCGTCGATGCGCTGAAAGAACCAGTTGCGAAAGTTCTCATCCCGCAAGCGCAGCGCGGCGACGATCAGGTCTTCCTTGGTGCGGAAATGCTTGTACATCGACGTCTTGGACACGCCCGTTTCCACAACCAGCTTGTCCATGCCGGTTGCGTGAAACCCGTCGCGGTAAAAGACCTTCAGGGCCTTGCTGACCAACTCATCCCGTTTGTTTGGACGCATGATTCGGCTCCATGGTGTACCGTTCTGTACATATTATCATGAAGCGTGAAGCACAATGACCCCAGGCCAAGGCATTGTTTTGAAATAGTTTTGCCAGGCGCCTTGTCTCACCATGAAATTTCCACTTGAAAAAGTTTACAGATCGGTACACTTTACCTGTAAGTTAACTGATCTGTACACCCGAGGATTTGACCGATGAAACGTCGCGCCAGCATTTTTCCACCTCAGTACGTCCCCTTCCTTCTGACCATGGCTCTTCTTGCCGCCTCTCTCACCTGAAAGCCTTTGCGGAATGTCCAGACCCCCCTTGCCCCCCTTCACGTTGGAAACTGCCGCTCAAAAAGTGCGCGCGGCGGAAGATGCCTGGAACAGTCGCGATCCCGACCGCGTGACGCCCGCCTATACGGATGACAGTCAATGGCGGAATCGGGCTGAATTCCTGTCCGGCCACGCCGACATACACGCCTTTCTGACCCGCAAATGGCGGAAGGAACTGGATTATCGTCTGATCAAGGAACTGTGGGCCTTTGCCGGAAATCGCATTGCCGTACGCTATGCCTATGAATGGCGCGACGACAGCGGTCAGTGGTTCCGATCCTATGGCAATGAAAACTGGGAATACGCCGATGACGGGCGCATGTCACATCGCCATGCCTCGCTCAACGATCTTCCGATAGCTGAAGATGACAGGCTGTTCCATTGGCCCTTGGGCGAACGCCCTCATGACCACCCCGGGTTGTCCGAATTGGGTCTTTGAAAGGATTTTCCAATGCCCCGCGCTTTTTCCGAACTGACCTTCACACCCGCTGTCCGCGCCCATCAAGAAAGGATGGGATCGGCCAGAACCTATGCCAAGTTCATTGCAGGTGGCCCGCGGCAAGGCCATCTGATCGGAGACCCCGAGAAAGAGTTCATTCAGGCGCGGGACGGGTTCTATCAATCCACAGTGTCCGAGACCGGCTGGCCCTATGTGCAGTATCGGGGCGGGCCGACAGGATTTCTGAAGGTACTTGGCCCTCAGACCATCGGATATGCGGATTTTTCGGGCAATAAACAGTATATCTCGCGCGGGAATCTGGACGGCAATGATCGTATTGCAATGATCCTGATGGATTACGCCAACCGACGCCGCCTCAAGATCCTTGGGCGCGTAGAGTTCACGGAAGGCGAAACAGCGGCCGCCACCCTTTACCCGGAAGAGGCCGAGGGACCGGCCGAACGGGCCGTGATCATCCGCGTCGAGGCATTGGACTGGAACTGCCCAAGCCACATCACGCCGCGCTTCACCGAAGCAGAGTTGCGCCCTCATCTGAACAGGCTGGGGCAGCAGTTGGCAGAGTTGCAGGCGGAAAACCAAAGGCTGAAACAGCAATTGGCAAAGTCAGGTTGACGTTTCAGCCCTCACAGAATTTACGGATTTCAAGAGAAGGGAGCGTCGCAATGGTTCGCTCGGTCTTTCACCTCTCGGCGGCTTGCCTTGCCGGTACTGCCCTGATCATTCTGATCATCATGTTCGGTTTTTTCGTCTCGCCCAGCGCCGTACGAACGTCGCCGCCATCGGTATTCAGCAAGATTTTGTTCGAACATTTGCAGCAAGAATGATGACCGAGCGTCACTGCGGCAGGAACCCGGCAAGCGCGCTTGTCGTTTCAAGCCAATGCCATCAACTCGGGCTCATGGGGCGCTTAGGCTGAAAGGCTGAAGAACCTGGCCAAAAAGCGGCCCGGTTCCAGGTCTGCTCTCACCACCAAGAATGGTGAGAGCATAAATAAGCCAGATCAGGCCGTGCTGCGCTTTTTCCGGCGCCCCATCACAAACAAACCGCTGATGCCGCCAAGAAGCAGCCAGCCAGCTGCGGGCAGCGGCACGGGGGCTACCGTGTATTCCCCATACAGCGTTGCGACGTTTTGCATGTTTTCCGTTGTGCTGAAGCCGTTCGAAATGGTGCTGCCGCCGTCCTGAGAGAAACCGAGGACCGAGAACACATAATTCTGTCCACGAAAATTAAAGCTCTGAGAGCCCAAATTGTTGGTAATGGTCACGATGTCATCACAAGGGGTAGAGTCCGCCGGACAGTTCGCTGGGCGATTCAATGTCTCGTTATGCGTCAGGGCAAACGACGAAGACACCAAAGGGCCACCGCTGATCAATATGTCAACAAGAAGGTCGACGGAGCTTAGGGTTGTTCCCGTGATCGGGAAATTCAGATGCGAGAACTGACCCAGAGCAAAAGCAGTTCCAGGCATCAGACCTGAAATTGGCGTGCCAGTTGGCGTGAAATCGTAACCACTCGAGCTGCTGCCACTTCCCCAGCGAAGAGAAATCGTAGAACCAGAGGTGCTTTCAGTAACGCCGGAACTTGGATTTACGTTTTGCCAAGAGGGCGAGATGCTGGAAATGGTCAGCGCCGACGCACCGCTTGCAGTCATCACACCTGCAACAGCGATCGCAGCTATGTTTCGTATGAATGTCATGTGCCCACCTTACTTACTAATACTCGTTACAAACCACTCTGTGACAGAGTAGCACAACAGAACCATATTTCTAGCTCACGCGCCACATTGACGCCACGTTTTTACCTCAATCCAGGCGAATGACGCCGCAAAGAGCGCCGAAAAGGACACAATCATCTGGCCTGCGCCAATTGTCCAACTTTTGGAAACAGATACTTCGGATACAAGGCGCCATCTGAACGATTGAACACGCAACCGGGCGCCGAGTGAGGGCTCATTTGCGACCGGATCGGACCATTGCTTCGATACCGGCGGCGCAAAAGTCCACCAGACGGTCCATACCTGATACGTCACCGCCCTGCGACAGGGCTTTGACCCGCCATCCACTGTTGAGATGGGCCAGCATCGCCGAGACCGAATAAACCTGGCCACTTGCCAAAACCGCAGGATCGACATCCGGGTAAAGCGTGGCGATCTCGGTGATGAACAGCTGGGCGGTAGGGTCGAAACACTCCGCTGCGATATCGCGCCACCTGGGGTCAACCGATACGTGGGCCACCAACCGCCCATATGCCATCCACCCGGGCCCACCCGTTTCTGCCAGGTCCACATAGGGTCGGATAAAGCTGTCCAGAATGCTGTGAAGCGTCAGCGGAGCGGCGGCCTTGGCCCTGTTCAACGCGTCGATCCGAAGCTGCGCCAGCGCGTCCGCGCGCCGCGCCACGGTTTTGTAAAACAACTCCTCCTTGCCACCACCATGATGGTGCACAAGACCAATCTGAACCCCCGCCAAGGCCGCGATATCCCGGATCGACGCACCCTCGAATCCCCGTTCGGCAAAGACGGTTTCAGCAGCATCCATGATCCGCGCCTTGGTTTCAAGCGATCGCTTGGACGGTGCTCTTTGCCTTGGTTTTTCTATGTTTTTTGGACTCATGAATTTCATCTTGCCTTATTTTGGTCGTTCGTTCAAGTTAAGCATCACGAACTTCGGGAGGGTTCATGACACAGACACGCAACGCATTCGCCCTGATCGGGGCGGGGCCGATGGGTTTGGCCGCAGCCAAGGTGCTCCAGGAACAGGGCATCGCCTTTCAGGGGTTCGAATTGCATTCGGATGTGGGCGGTCTGTGGGATATCGATGCCCCCAGATCAACCATGTATGAATCGGCGCATCTGATCTCTTCAAAACGCATGACCGAATTCGAGGATTTCCCGATGGATGAGGCGGTGGCCGAGTACCCCTCGCATCGGGCGATGCGCGACTATTTCCGGGCCTTTGCCGATCATTTCGGCCTGCGTGAAAGCTACAGGTTCAATGCAGAAGTCACCCGGATCACTCCGCTGGGCAAATCCGGTGACGGTTGGCGTGTTGGCTGGCGGGACGCCGAAGGTGAGCATCAGGCCGAATTCGCGGGGGTTCTGATTGCAAACGGCACCTTGTCGGAACCGAATATGCCCAGCTTTCCCGGCACGTTTGACGGCGAGTTGATCCACGCCTCGCAATATCGGTACCCCAGTCAGTTCGACGGCAAGCGCGTGTTGGTCGTGGGCGCGGGCAATTCCGGCTGTGACATTGCGGTTGACGCAATCCATCACGCAGAACGCTGCGATCTGTCCATGCGCCGCGGCTATTACTTCGTGCCCAAATACGTTTTCGGCAAACCGGCCGACACGATGGGCGGCAAGATCCGCCTGCCCATGTGGTTGAAGCGCAAGCTGGACAGCCTCATCCTCAGTTGGTTTGTCGGTGATCCGCAGAAATACGGCTTTCCCAAGCCCGATTACCAGCTGTACGAAAGCCACCCGGTGGTCAATTCGCTGGTCCTGTATCACGCGGGCCATGGCGACCTGCGCATTCGCCCCGATATCGACCGCCTGGAAGGCAAAACCGTGCATTTCAAGGACGGCGCGCGCGCAGAGTATGACATGATTCTCGCCGCGACCGGATACAAGCTGCACTATCCGTTCATCGACCGGGTCCTGCTGAACTGGCAGGGCGATGCCCCACATCTGTACCTGAACGCGATGCACCCCGAACGGGACGATCTTTTTGTGCTGGGCATGGTCGAGGCCACGGGTCTGGGCTGGCAAGGCAGGCACGAGCAGGCCGAAATGGTGGCGCGCTATATCAAAGGTCTTCAAAAGGGCTGCCCGGTGGCGGCCGATCTGAAGGCTGCAAAACAAAAAGACTATAAGCGCGCCACCGGAGGCATGAGCTATATCGATCTGCCGCGAATGGCTTACTACGTCGACAAGGCCACCTACAGAAAGGCTGTCACCGGGTGGATCGAACGGCTGCGGAAAGCCACGGTATGAGTGGTATCGACGAAATTACGCTGAATTTCAGCCCGGCCTCTCTGACGCTGTTGAATGCGATACTGGCGATCGTGATGTTCTCGATTGCGATCGATCTGACACCAAGGGATTTTGATCGCCTCAGACGCGCGCCGAAGCCAGTGATCGTCGGGCTGGTATCCCAATTCCTGGTCCTGCCGGCGCTGACTTTTGCGCTTGTGTGGGTGACGGCCCCGCGACCGTCAATTGCGCTTGGGCTGATCCTTGTCGCAGCCTGTCCGGGCGGCAATATCTCGAACTTCATTACGCACCGCGCCGGTGGCAATGCGGCGCTGTCGGTGTCGATGACCGCCTTTGCCACCATTGGCGCGATTTTCATGACGCCCTTCAACATTGCGCTTTGGGGCGGGTTGTATCCGCCGACACGCGCGATCCTGCAACAGACCCAGATTGACCCGGTTCAAATCGCAATCCTTGTCGGGTTGATGCTGATCCTGCCTCTGGTTCTGGGCATCGCACTGAACCAGCGCCGCCCGGCCCTGACCGCACGGTTGCGTGCGCCGCTGCAATACCTGTCGATGGGTATTTTTACGGCTTTCATCTTACTTGCCCTGGGCGCGAACTGGGGGTTCTTCCTCAGCTTTGCCGGGGCTGTTGCCGGGCTTGTGATCCTTCACAACGCCCTGGCGCTGGGGGGCGGTTGGGTTGTGGCCACTCTGACCCGGCTGTCCCCTTTCGATCGCCGCGCCATCACCATCGAAACAGGAATTCAGAATTCCGGCCTTGGGCTGGTGCTGATCTTTGCCTTTTTCCACGGGCTGGGCGGCATGGCCGTCGTGGCCGCATTCTGGGGCATCTGGCACGCGATCTCGGGGATTGCCCTGGCGTCGGTCATGGCCCGAACCGAGGCCGCGCGATGAGCCGTATCCTCATCACGGGCGCCGGCGGTATGGTCGGGCAGGCACTGTTGCCCGAACTCAAGGGGCACGATGTTTTTGCAACGGATATCAAACGCCCCATCAGCATGCCGGAAAACGTCCACTATCTGCCCTTGGATGTAACGACCGACGCGCCCGCGCGCGCGATCTCCAACGTGAAGCCTGAAGTCATAGTGCATCTGGCCTCCATCGTGACGCCTCCGCCAAAAATGGAACGGGCGGCGGCATATGCGGTTGATGTCGAGGGCACCCGCAAGGTGGTGAACGCGGCCCTTGCCAACGGAGTACGTAGATTGGTGGTCACATCCTCGGGTGCAGCCTACGGCTATCACGCGGACAACCCCGTGCCCCTGCGCGAGGATGATCCGTTGCGCGGCAACCCCGAGTTCCCGTATTCCGATCACAAAAGGCAGGTCGAAGAGATGCTGGCCGAGGTTCGCAAAGCCGCCCCCGATCTGGAACAGGTCGTGCTGCGCGTGGGCACGGTTCTGGGGGCCGGGTCCGAAAACCAGATCACCGCCCTGTTTCACAAACCCCGCCTGCTGGCCGTGGTCGGCAGCGAAAGCCCGTTTGTGTTCATTTGGACGCATGATCTGGCACGCATCCTGAAGCGCGCGGCAACCGACGGGCCGGATGGCGTTTACAACGTCGCCGGGGACGGCGCGATGGGCGTGACCGATCTGGCGCGTGCGATGGGGAAACCGGTTCTGCGCCTGCCCGCTTGGGCGCTGAAATCGGCTTTGGCCGCTGCACGTCCGCTGGGTCTGTCCCGCTATGGGCCGGAACAGGTGCGATTTCTGCAATATCGACCGGTTCTGGACAACACCGCCCTGAAATCCGACTTCGGTTACACGCCGGAAAAAACCAGCGCCCAGGTATTCGCGCTCTGGCAAAAGCAGGCGGGGCTATGAAGACGGCTGTCATATCCGGCGGGGCGGGCGGTTTGGGGCGGGCCCTCAGCCATGCTCTACAAAGTCGCGGGTGGCGGGTAGTGCTGCTGGATCTCGATGTTTCAGGTCTGGACACCGGGCCGAACCAGTTGCCTGTTGGCTGCGACCTGACGGATCCCGACCAGCTTGCCATGGCAACTCAAAAGGTGATCGCGACCAGCGACAGTATCGATCTGGTCATCTACAACGCCGGTGTCACGCAAATCCGGGCCTTTGAAAAGTCCGACGCGGCCAGCCACCGAACTCTGTTTGACATCAACTATTTTGCGGCCGTTGAAATGGCCCGCGCGTTCTTGCACCCGGTTCGGACGTCAAAGGGGACACATCTGGCCATCTCATCGGTGGCCGGGTTTGCACCGCTTTACCATCGGACGGCCTATGCTGCCTCGAAACACGCGCTGGAGGGGTTCTTCAAATCGCTGCGCTCGGAAGAAGCCCCTCATGGCGTTGAGGTTCTGATCGCTGCACCGTCCTTTGTGGCCACCAACCCCGGCAACGCACAAGAGCAGGCGGATGGCACAGCGCGGCCCGGATCGGCGAAGGACGGGATGGACGAGATGAGCCCCGAGGCCGCCGCCGAAACGATCCTGCGCGGGCTGGACAAATCGCAGCCCATGATCCCGGTTGGCCGCGTGGCGCGCCTGTCCTGGTGGCTCAACCGTCTGTCACCGCGCCTCTATCAGCGCATGATGGAACGAAACATGCGCGGCTCGGGGCATTAAAAAGCTGCCCCAGGCCCTTGACCTTCCTGTCACTGGAACCCCCATCTGGTGAGTAAGGAAACTTCATGGGCGAGTCGCATGGCGCAAAAAGCACTGGCAGAGCTGAAAATCACGGGCATGGGATGCGCATCCTGCGTGGGACGCGTTGAAGAGGCGCTGCGTGATGTGCCCGGGGTTGAAACGGCCTCGGTCAACTTTGCAACCAAGTCCGCACAGGTGGCTTTTGACGGGCCGGTTTCGGCGCTGACCAAGGCATTGGACGCGGCAGGGTATCCGGCCGAGACCAGCCGGGCGGATCTGATCATTGAAGGTATGAACTGCGCCTCGTGCGTGGCCAAGATCGAGCGCGCGCTGGCGGCCAGCCCCGGTGTGATCGAAGCGCAGGTCAATCTGGCGACACAAACTGCCGCGGTGACTTACGCTGCTGGGACAACGACGCCACAGGCGCTGGCACAGGTGGTCACCGACACCGGATACCCGGCGCGGCCTCAAGCCGCTGCGACACCCGAAGACCGCGCAGACACTGAAACAGCAGGGCTGACCCGGGCCACTTTGCTGGCGGCCGCTCTTGCCCTGCCGGTGTTCATACTTGAGATGGGCGGGCACATGATCCCCGCCTTCCACCATTGGGTACACGCCACCATCGGTACGCAGACCAGCCAGTTGATTCAGTTCGCCCTGACAACGGCCCTGCTGCTGGGACCCGGTCGCGTGTTCTATCGCAAGGGCATCCCGTCGTTGCTGAGGGGCACGCCGGATATGAACGCGCTGGTCGCGCTGGGAACCGGTGCGGCCTATCTGTATTCGGTCGTGGCCACATTTGCCCCCGGCGCGTTACCGATCGGAACTGCCAACGTCTATTACGAGGCGGCGGCTGTGATTGTCGTTCTGATCCTTCTGGGCCGGCTGATGGAGGCGCGCGCCAAGGGCAAAACCGGGGCCGCGATTCGTAAACTGGCGGGCCTTCAGCCCAAAAGCGCGCGGGTCGAAATCGATGGCCGGATAGAAGACCGCCCTATCGCCGAGATTGCGGTGGGCGACATCCTGCACATCCGCCCGGGCGAACGTGTGCCGGTGGATGCCGAAGTGCTCGAGGGCACCTCTTACGTCGATGAAAGCATGATCACGGGCGAGCCGATACCCGTTGGAAAATCAGCTGGCGCGGCTGTTGTCGGAGGAACCGTGAATGGCACCGGCGCCTTGCGGGTTCGGGCGACGCGCGTGGGAGGCGACACGGTGCTGGCCCAGGTCGTTCGCATGGTGCAGCAGGCGCAGGGGGCCAAGCTGCCGATCCAGGGCATGGTCGATCGGATTACATATCGCTTTGTCCCGGCGGTCATCCTGGTCGCCGTGATCACCGTCGCGGCCTGGCTGATCTTCGGCCCAAGCCCCGCCCTGCCGCTGGCGCTTGTCGCCGGGGTTTCCGTGCTGATCATAGCCTGCCCCTGCGCCATGGGTCTGGCCACTCCGACCTCGATCATGGTCGGCACCGGGCGCGCGGCCGAACTGGGGGTGCTGTTCCGCAAGGGCGATGCCTTGCAGCAGCTTCAGCAGGCACGCGTCATCGCGCTGGACAAGACCGGGACCCTGACACTGGGCCGTCCAGAACTGGACAATGTTCTGACGGCGAACGGGTTTGACAGGGATGAGGTTGTGCGGCTGGCCGCCGCCCTCGAGGCGCGGTCGGAACACCCGATAGCTTCGGCGATCACCCGGGCCGGGCCTGCGACGCTGCCACAGGCGACGGAGGTCCTGTCGCTTACCGGGCTTGGCATGCAAGGGCGGGTTGAAGGTCGCAACGTGTTGATCGGGTCGCACCGGCTTATGCAACAACGCGGGATCGACCTTGGCCCCCTGGCAAGCGAGGCAGAGGCCCGCGCCGCCGAAGGGGCTACACCATTGTTCGTCGCATTGGATGGGCAGGCCGCAGCCACGTTGTCTGTGTCCGACCCGGTCAAACCCGGCACCGAAGAGGCGCTGGAGCGGCTCCACCAAATGGGTCTGACCGTGGCCATGGTCACCGGAGACAACGCGCGCACCGCGCAGGCCTTGGCTGATCGGCTGGGGATTGATCACGTCACCGCCGAAGTGCTGCCCGACGGCAAGGTGGATGCGATCACCGCCTTGCGGGACCAGTTCGGAACGCTGGCTTTCGTCGGCGACGGCATAAATGACGCCCCGGCGCTGGCAACGGCTGACATCGGCATCGCCATCGGGACGGGCACCGATGTGGCCATCGAAACGGCTGATGTCGTTCTGATGTCCGGCGATCTGCGCGGGGTTGCAAATGCAACCGAGATCAGCCGCAGAACGATGCGGAACATACGCCAGAACCTGGGATGGGCATTCGGTTACAATGTCCTGCTGATCCCGGTCGCCGCTGGTGCGCTGTACCCTTTCGGAGGCCATCTGTTGTCTCCGGCACTGGCGGCGGGCGCAATGGCGCTTTCGAGCGTCTTTGTCGTCTCGAACGCGCTGCGTCTGCGTCGCGTTCAAGCCAGCGTGCCGGAAACCCCGATCCCGCCCGCCAAGGAGGTGCACGCATGAATATCGGAGATGTGTCCGCCCGCACTGGCCTGCCTGCAAAGACGATCCGGTACTATGAAGACATCGACCTGATCAAACCGCTGCGCGACGACAACGGCTATCGCCGATTTCGCGATCAGGATGTGCACAAGCTGAACTTTCTGGGCCGGGCCCGGGCTCTGGGATTCACCATCGGGGATTGCCGGACATTGCTGGCGCTTTACGAGGATGAAACCCGCGCCAGTGCAGATGTGAAACAGGTCGCGCGGGATCATCTGGCGCAGATCGAAGCCAAGATCGCCGACCTGAACGCGATGCGCGAGACGCTGAGCCACCTGATCGACGCCTGCGCCGGGGATGACAGGCCGGATTGCCCGATCCTGCAGGATCTGGGCGGGAAGGGCTGACTTGGGGTTGCCCTTTGGGCGCAGCTTTGCTTTGTCTTCGCCAAACATTTCGGCCAGGCACGCACCGCTGAAGCCGACCGAACAGCGGAGAGGATCTCAAAATGGCAAAAGTCGCGTTCCTTGGCCTGGGCGTCATGGGCTATCCCATGGCTGGGCATCTTCAGGCCGCAGGTCATGACGTTACCGTCTACAACCGCACGGCTGCCAAGTCCGAAGCCTGGGTAAAGCAGCATGGCGGATCGATGGCGGCCACCCCGAAAGACGCGGCTGAAGGCGCCGAATTTGTGATGGCCTGCGTCGGCAATGACGACGATCTGCGCATGGTTTGCACGGGCGAGGACGGCGCATTTCGCGGCATGTCCAACGGGGCTGTTTTCGTCGACCACACCACGGTTTCTGCAAAGGTCACGCGGGAATTGTACGCTGCCGGCCAATCACAGGGTATCGCCTTCGTGGACGCGCCGATCTCGGGCGGCCAGGCAGGCGCCGAAAACGGTGTTCTGTCAATCATGTGCGGCGGAGATCAGGCGGCGTATGATGCGGCTGAACCGGTGATGCAGGTCTATGCTAAGATCTGCCGCCGAATCGGGGACAGCGGCGCGGGCCAGATGACCAAGATGTGCAACCAGATCGCCATCGCAGGGTTGGTTCAGGGCCTGAGCGAAGCATTGCACTTCGCCGAGAAGGCCGGGCTGGACGGAAGGGCCGTGGTCGAGGTGATCAGCCAGGGCGCGGCGGGCAGCTGGCAGATGGCAAACCGGTATGAGACCATGCTGGATGATCAGTTCGAACATGGCTTTGCCGTCGACTGGATGCGCAAGGATCTGGGTATCTGTCTGGATACCGCCAATGAAACCGGTGCGTCCCTGCCCGTCACCGCTCTGGTCGATCAGTTTTACAAGGATGTGCAGAAACTGGGTGGTGGCCGCTGGGACACCTCGTCTTTGATCAAGCGCCTGCGGGCCATGGGGTAACGCGGGGGGGCTGTCTGCCCCCCATCGCGCCAAGGCGCGATTCCCCCCGAGGATATTTTTGGCCAGATGAAGAGGGCTCCGGCGCGTTCGGAGCGGAGACGGGAATGGACGATTTGAGTGCTTTTTGGACGGCCGCGCTGCGGCAGCTCTGGGGGTTGGACGCCCGTTTGACGCGGTTGGATGGTGAATATGATCTGAACTTTCTGGTGCACGCCACCAATGGTCAGGATTATGTGCTTAAGGCCATGCGGGCCGGATGCGATGTGGATCTGGTTGATCTGCAAATCAAGGCGCTGGCACATATCGCTTCTGAGGCACCGGGGCTGCCGTTTCCCAAGGTGTTCCCTGATCTGACCGGCGCAATGCTGCCCGAGATTGCCGATTCTGAAGGACAGCGCAGGCTGGTTTGGCTGTTGGAGTGCCTGCCGGGCCAGTGTTACGCGAAGGCCGCTCCAAAATCCGAAGAGCTGATCCTGAAACTGGGCCGTGTATTGGGGGCAACCGACCGGGCCCTGGAAGGGTTTGAGCATGAAGGGTTGCACCGGGCCGGTTTCAAATGGGACCTGATGCAGGCGGGCTGGATTGCTGACAAGTTAAACGCGATCTCTGACCCCGCGCAGCGGGCACTGCTGACGGAAATCTGTGAGGGGTTCGCTGCAATCGCGGATGTCCTTGCGGACCTGCCGAAACAGGCCATCCACAATGACGCCAATGACTACAACATTCTGGTCGAAGGAGAACTGGGCGAGCGGCGGCGGATTTCGGGCCTGATAGATCTGGGCGACATGTGCGCCGCGCCGCGCATCTGCGATCTGGCAATTGCCGGCGCGTATGTCGTGCTGGATCACCCCAAGCCGGAACGGGCGCTGGCTGCGTTGGTAAAGGGCTATCACGCGGCCAACCGGCTGCGGGCGGATGAGGTTGACCTGATCTGGCCGTTGCTGAGGATGCGGCTTGCCGTGTCGGTCGTCAACTCGACCCTGATGGCGGCCGAGAATCCGGATGATCCTTATGTGACGATCTCTCAGGCGCCTGCTTGGCGGTTCCTTGAGAACACGTCAGTCAATGGCGGGCTGATGTCGGCGCGGTTGCGGGCGGCTTGCGGCTTGCCCGTGGTTGATGGGGCTGAACGCATCCACACCTATCTTCAGGAACACCGGGGACATTTTGCCGACATGTTCGGCCAGGACCTGGGCGATGTGCCCATGGGCTCGCTTTCGGTCGAAAACTGCGTCTGGCCGCAAGACCCGTTCCACATGCCTTTGGCCGAGGCCGCGCGCGTTGGCGAGGAATACGGGCAGGACCTGTGGCTGGGTTACTACAACGAGCCCCGCCTGATCTATGCCGAGCCGGGGTTCCGCAAGGGCCCCTGGAAAGCCTCGGACCGGCGGACGGTGCATCTGGCCGTGGACGTGTTTGCGCCTGCCGGGACGGTTCTGCATGCGCCGATGAGCGGGCGGGTCGAAGTGGTCGAGAACCGCGACCAGCACCTTGATTACGGCGGGGCGATCATCCTGCATCACGAAACGCCCGAAGGCGACCCGTTCTATACGCTCTATGGCCATCTGGACCCGGAATGCTGTGACCGGCTGAAACCCGGCGACCCGGTGGCACAGGGGGCCGCGTTTGCGCGGTTGGGCGATGCCGGCCAGAATGGCGGATGGGCCCCGCATGTGCATTTCCAGCTGGCCCTGACCACCGATGGCATGGAAGCGGACTGGCCCGGTGTCGGAGACCCGGACGAGCTGGAGCTGTGGCACGCGGTCTGCCCGAACCCGGCGGCGTTGCTGAACCTGCCGGATGACAAGGTGTTCTATCACCCAACTGACAAAGCGGACATCCTGCACAAACGGCGGGCGCATTTCGGGGGCAACCTGTCCCTGACCTATGACGATCCGGTCATGCTGGTGCGCGGCTGGAAGCATCACCTGTTCGACGAATGGGGACGCCCCTATCTGGATGCCTACAACAACGTCCCGCATGTGGGCCATGCCCATCCGCGCATTCAGGCCGTGGCTGCGGACCAGTTGAAGCGGATGAACTCGAACACCCGCTATCTGCATCCGGCACAGGTGGAATTTGCCGACAAGATCCTGTCGAAGATGCCGGATCACCTACAGGTCTGCTTTTTCGTCAATTCGGGAACCGAGGCAAACGAACTAGCCCTGCGGCTGGCCCGCGCCCATACCGGCGCAAAGGGGATCGTGACGCCGGATCACGGCTATCACGGGAACACGAACGCTGCGGTGGCGATCTCGGCCTACAAATTCAACAAACCGGGCGGCATCGGGAAAGCCGACTGGGTTGAACTGGTCGAGGTTGCCGATGACTATCGCGGGTCATTCAGGCGTGACGATGCGGACCGGGCACAAAAATTTGCTGATCTTGTCGATCCGGCGATTGCCGCCCTTCGGGATCGGGGACAGGGCGTGGCCGGTTTCATCGCGGAAACCTTCCCGTCCGTCGGCGGACAGATCATTCCGCCCAAGGGCTATCTGCCTGCGGTTTACGAAAAAATACGTGCTGCGGGGGGTGTTTGCATCGCCGATGAGGTGCAGACAGGTCTGGGACGGCTGGGTGAGTATTACTTTGGCTTCGAACACCAGGGCGCGGTTCCCGATATCGTGGTGATGGGCAAGCCAATCGGAAACGGGCACCCGCTGGGCGTGCTGGTGACAACCCGCGAGATCGCGGACAGCTTCAACAACGGGATCGAGTTCTTTTCGACCTTTGGCGGTTCAACCCTGTCCTGCCGGATCGGCAAAGAGGTGCTGGATATCGTCGATGACGAAGGGTTGCAGGACAATGCCCGCCGGATGGGGGATCGTCTGATGGCGGGGCTGCGCCAGATCGAAGCCGACTTTGGTTGCGTTGGCGACGTGCGGGGTATGGGGCTGTTTCTTGGCGTGGAACTGATCAACCCCGATGGAAGCGAAGGCACCGAGATTTGCAGCTATGTCAAAAACCGGATGCGCGATCATCGCATCCTGATCGGCAGCGAAGGGCCCAAAGACAACATCCTGAAAATCCGCCCGCCCCTGACCATCGAGGCCGAGGATGTTGACATGATCCTGTGGGCGCTGCGGGATGTGTTGTCCGAGGTGGGCGACTTTACCCCTGCCCCTGTTTGCGATCATGACCATCACCATGCCGGATGCGGGTGCTGCTGAACGAAAAAACCCCGGCGCATCGCCGGGGTTCAACCGTTTCACACTCAGGGTCAGTGGAGCACGGCCGAGGGGGTCTGGTGGCCGGTGGTCGGCATTTTGAAACCTGCGGTCATACGTCTGAGAGTCAGCCCCAGTTCTTCCGACAGAGATGCCAGCGCGGGGGCAAAATCCGGACGTACGATCAAAGACGCCAGCATCATCGCATCTTCACGCGCCCCTTCCGACGCTGCCGCGATCATCTGGGCAAAGCAATTCTCATCCGCGCCAAGGCATGCACATCCAAGACCATGCCGGATCAGGGGGCGGCGGCCATGGGTGGCGCATAGCGAGCACAAGCGATCCAAAGTCAGCATTGCCGCCCGCCCGCAATCCGCGCCCAGCGCGACTTGGAAATCGCTGGCAGCGTCGGCACGACCGCCCTCGCCTTCGCTCCACATCCGCAGGTACATCACGGCACCCGCTTCGATGGGATCGAGATCGGCAAGGCGGCCAACCGCTGCGCCGCCGCGCTTCAAAGGCGCGCTCATTTCGTCAGGATCAGTTTGCCTGCACGGGTGATGCGCAGGGTATAGAGTTGATCGCCAAGTTCTATATGGGCCAGGTTGCCGCCCTTGGTCAGATCCTCGGCCTTGTGCGCGGGAAGCATCGAGACAGCGTAACCTTGGGTTGGGGTCGGGTTCTGTACGTTCATCGGGACATCTCCAGAGCGTTTCGGCATGGTGCCATATCTATCGCGTTTCAATTGATTTGGCTGACCCCGAAAGGGCTGGCTTTCTGTTCCTGTCGCTTAATCTGATTATTTTAGTAAGGATTGTCAAGCATCGTTTTGAAACAGGCGATTGCCCCCCGGTACAGGGCGGGTTAGGTCTTGGGTCGGGCGATGAAGGGCAAGCAAACATGACCGCAGCAGTTGTATTCGATCTTGACGGAACGCTGGTGGACAGCCTGGGCGATCTGGCGGCGGCGGCCAACCGCACGCTGAACGACGTTGGGCATGATCCATTGGCGACGGATATCATCAAAGGATTCGTTGGCAACGGTTTACCCAAGCTGGTCGAACGCATGATCCGGCATTGCGAGCTGCCGCTGGATCGCCACGCGGAACTGACCCAACTGACCCTCAAACACTACAATTCCGCGGCCAGCGAAACGACTGTTCCCTACCCCGGCATCCCAGAGGCATTGGCCAAATTGCAGCAAATGGGATGCGTTCTGGGCGTCTGCACCAACAAACCCGAAACACCGGCGCGGCATGTGCTGGAAGCACTGAACCTGTCCCGGTATTTCGACGCGGTTCTGGGTGGCGACAGCCTTTCGACGCGAAAACCGGACCCCAACCATCTGTTCGCAAGCTTCGATGCGCTTAGGGCGTCCGGCCCGCGTCTGTTCGTCGGCGACAGCGAAGTTGACGCGGAAACGGCTGCGCGTGCGAAGATCCCGTTTTTGCTGTTTACAGAAGGATACCGCAAAACACCGGTCGCCGAAATTCCACACACCGTGGCCTATGGCGCATCACAAGATTTGCCCGCCCTCGTCGCCGAATTGATCAAAAGCTGACGCCGGGCGCAAAGATCATCGCGCCCTTCGACGCCCGTAACGATCAGCATGGCCACTGACCCCGACTGCCATGCCCCCCAAAAGTTAAGAGGGGCCGGCCGAGGGGGTGTGGCCAGCCCCTCATCGGGGAAAGTTAATACCGTGTGTGTTTGTGTGGTAAGTACGGTAAGTTACGTTTACCCCTGTTTGTTGCGGCGCGAAATTGGGGGTTTCCCGTAGTTCCCCAAAAAACGCGATAAATAAGGGATAAATGGCGTTTTTCCGACCCCGGTCATCTGCAAGTTTTCGCATGCAAGACGGGCTTCTGGCCCGCAGCTTCGCAGGGATGATCTGCAAGCCGATTGCAAGCCAAGGGTAACCCTAGGAAAACCTGTCAGAAATCACGCGACCCTGAAATTACCTGAACAGAACGGTGCTCGGTCAATTGACCGCATGAACCCGCCGGTTCAAATCCCGGACAGCCTGACAAATGCGTGTTTGTGATACTCAAAACCAAACGATCTGCGCCAAACGCGGCTGAATTCCGCGCCTCAACGCGAGATTCCTTGCCGACTCCGTCGACCCCGACTGCGCTTTCCGAATCTTCCCTACACCTGGCACGCGACGTTCAATCGGTTCTAGCAGCCTTCTGCGCGGCAGATGCGTGCGGGGTTGCGCTCAGGATATCAGGCTGTCGGGCACCAACACCCTGTTCATCACAACCCGACGAATCTGTCGGCCGTTTTCACAGCACCCTGCCGCGCAGGAAAACCGGCTATTGGTAATTCTTCGCCTTGGACATTTTGCCGATACCCGGATTGAACGCGTTGGTCGGGTCACAGCATTTGTAATGTGCCGCCAGGTCCGGCTTGGCCTTGTAAAGGTGCCCCACGTTATGTTCAGCAGGGTATTCCGCGCCGCGTTCGTCAAACAGTTTCAACATTGCGGCCTTCAGAGCTTTTGGGTCAGCCCCTTTTTTGACTATGTAGTCCTGATGCATCACGTGGCACATGAAGTGCCCGTAATAGAGTTTGTGAACCAACTGGTCTTCGATCTCAGGCGGCAGCTTCTCTAGCCAGTCCTGGTCGTTGCGGCGCAGTGCGACGTCAAGTGCAATGATATCTTCGACGTCGTCCGAATGGATCGCCATGTAACGCACCGCCGCGCCTGCCGCCGCAAAACGATGAAGGCCCGCGATCCTTGCCTCTCGCGCATCACATTCGAAAAATCCGCCATCCCGGCCACTCAGAAATCGCGGCAACCACGCAGCAGCCTCGGACACACCGTCATCCTTCATTTTCAGGATCAAGTGATGTTCGAACTTGTCGCGAAAATCCGTCATCCGTTTGGGCAGGACACGGGGCCACAAAGCTATTGCTGCCTGCATGAAACGATCAGTGAAATTTCGCAAAAACGGAATGCGCCGCAGGCGGGCATCCACGGCGCCTTTCATCGCAAAGAACATTGGCAGACGGTCCGTGCCAAGCTTGTCGATCATCACGACCGTGTCCTTGCCATAGCGTGCTGCAATATCGAACGCTTCGCGATGCATGTATTCGGCCGAAACCGGCAGCGATTTGAACTCTGACAATATGTGGCGCCGCAGGTCCGCCAGATCGTCGGGATTGTTGGTGCCCACATAGAACACCTTCTCGACCTCGTTCTTGGGAAAGGTGTCAAGGCGCACGGCAAAAACGGCCAGCTTCCCGGCCGAGCCCGAAGATTCGAAAAGCTTGGCCTTGTCCGCATTGAACCGCGCAGGCGTTTCCGCATTCACATCCCGCACGATCTGTGCGTAGTCGCTGGCCGATGCACGTTTGTTGGTTGCCCCGGGATTGCGTTCGAACCTGCCTGCATCGAGGTTTGCAAGGATCTCTTCCGGCGTGCTGCCCAGATCGATGCCCAGATGGTTGACCAGTTCCAATTTACCCTGTTCGGTGATTTGCGCATAGACGGAAAGTTCCGTGTAAACCGGACCGCGCTCTACCAGAGAACCGCCGGAATTGTTGCATACCCCACCCACGATCGACGCGCCGATGCAGGACGAACCGATCACCGAATGCGGCTCGCGTCCGAACGGGGCCAACAGTTTTTCCAACGCAAAAAGCGTGGCGCCCGGAAAGCTGACGATCTGATCTGCGTCGTTCAAGGGCACCAGAGTATCCATCCGGCGCGTGTTGATCAGAACTACGTCACGGTCATAGGTGCCGGACGGCGTAGACCCTTCGGTCAGGCCAGTATTGGCCGCCTGCATGATGACGATCTTGTCGGCTGCAACGCAGGCTTGCAGGATCTTCCATTGCTCCAGCAGGGTCCCCGGCTGAACGACGCACAGCGCCTCACCCTCGCCCGAGCGGAAACCGCGCCGAAAGCGCTCTGTCGCGCGCGCTCCGATCAGCACGTGACGCGTACCGACGATAGAGCGGAAATGTTTGATCAACGCGTCATTGGTCATATCGGCCCCCGTTTCGGGTTAGGGATTGCGGAAACGAATATTCTCGCGGCTGAGCTGGCCAACACTGGTGACACCCATCAGCTTCATGTCGCGCTCGATCTCGGCACGCATCAGCCCAAGGGCCCGTTCGACCCCAGCCTGCCCCGCGGCAGCCAGAGGATACAGGTAGTGCCGCCCGATACCCACGGCTTTGGCCCCGATCGACAGCGCCTTGAGCACATGGGTGCCACGCTGAATGCCGCTGTCCATCATCACGTCCAGCTTGTCGCCGACGGCATCGACAATCTCGGCCAGTTGATCGAACGGCGTGCGCGATCCGTCCAGTTGGCGGCCACCGTGGTTCGACAGGATGATGCCGGTGCACCCGATCCCGGCCGCGCGTTTGGCATCCTCGACGGTCATGATCCCCTTCAGGCAGAATTGACCATCCCAGTCGCGCACCATCTGCGCCACGTCATCCCAGTTCATCGACGGATCGAGCATATCGGTGAAATACCCGCCGATCGAGCTGGCCCCACCGCCCATATCCACGTGTTCCTCAAGCTGAGGCAGCCGGAACTTTTCATGGGTGACATAGTTGATCCCCCACATCGGCTTGATCGCAAATTGGATCATCCCGCCCAGCGTCAACCGGAACGGGATCGAGAACCCCGTGCGCAGATCACGCTCGCGGTTGCCGCCGGTGATGCTGTCGACGGTCAGCATCATGACCTCGACACCCGCCTCTTTGGCGCGCTGCATCATGGCGGCGTTCAACCCGCGATCCTTGTGAAAGTAGAATTGATAGACCTGCGGGTTCTTGTGTTTTTGGCGCAGCTCCTCCAGCGAGACGGTGCCCAGAGAGGAAACTCCGAACATGGTTCCGTATTTCTCGGCCGCCGCCGCGACGGCGCGTTCACCCTGATGGTGGAACAGGCGCTGCAACGCGGTGGGTGAGCAATAGACAGGCATGTCCAGTTTCTGCCCCATCACCGTGACGGACATGTCCACGTCCGAAACCCCACGCAGAACCGAAGGCAACAGGTCGCAGCGGTCGAACGCCTTGGTGTTTTCCCGATACGTCACCTCATCATCCGCGCCACCGTCGATGTAGTTGAAGATCGGCCCCGGCAGTCGTTGCTTGGCCAGCCGCCGGAAGTCGTGGAAGTTATGACATTGGCTCAGACGCATCCGATAAGCTCCTTAGTAGGCGACCGAGGGCAACCAGGTGGCGAGGGTCGGCCACAGGAACACTAGCGCCAATCCGGTCAATTGCAGCAGGACAAATGGGATGATGCCCTTGTAGATATGCGTCAGCTTGATCTCGGGCGGGCAAACACCTTTGAGATAGAACAAGGCAAAGCCAACGGGCGGCGTCAGGAAGCTGGTTTGCAGCGTCACCGCAACCAGGATCACGAACCACACCAGCGCCGGTTCATCCAGAACGCCAAAGCCGGGGATGTCGATGCCCAGACCGTTCACGATGGGGCGCATCAGGGGCAGCACGATCAGCGTGATCTCGATCCAGTCCAGTACGAAGCCCAGCAGGAAGACGATGAACAGGATGAACAGAATTGTCCCGTTGGCGCCAAAGCCGGTGGATTGCACCACGTGTTCGATCAGCTCATCCCCGCCCAACTCGCGCAGCACGTATGAGAACACGGTCGCACCGAGGAAGATCGCAAAGATATAGGCGGTGGTGTTGAAGGTCGACACCAGCACGTTCCACAGCTTGGCAAAGGTCAGCTTGCGATAGCCCAGCGCCAGCAGGGTCGCACCCAAGGCACCGATGCCGGACGCTTCGGTTGGCGTGGTCAGACCGGCAAAGATCGACCCCAACACGGCAAGGATCAGCATCAGCGTCGGGATGACTGCGATCAGCACGTCCTTCACGGCTGCCCAGTCGGGGGCTTTCGCGCCTTCGGGTACGGGGGCCGCGTCGCGTTTCACCAGAGCCAGAATGAAGATGTAGGTCAGATACAAGGCGCCGATGATCACGCCCGGGAAAACCGCGGCCATGAACAGGTCACCGACTGACAGGGCCATTTGATCGGCCATGATCACCAGCATGATCGAGGGCGGGATAAGGATGCCCAATGTCCCCGAGGCCGAAACCACGCCCGCCGCCAGCGTCGGCTGGTACTTCTGCTGCATCATCGACGGCAGCGACAGCACGCCCAGCAGAACAACCGAGGCACCAATGATGCCGGTCGAGGCCGCCAGAATGATCCCGATCAGGGTCACGGTGATGGCCAGTCCTCCGCGCACCGTCCCGAACAGGCGCTGCATCGAGGACATCAGACGCTCGGCCACTCCGGATTCGTCCAGCATCAGCCCCATGAAGATGAACATCGGGAGCGCAACCAGAACCGCGTTGGACATGGTCGCGTAGACCCGGTTCACCACAGCACCCAGGGTCAGGTAATCAAGCCCGGTAAAGGTGCTTTCCAACCCGGTCCACAGCATCAGATCGTTGTCGAACAGATAAGCCAGACCGCAATAGGCGACGCCGACACCGGCCAGCACCCACGCCACCGGGTAACCGGTGAACAAAAGCGCGATGAAGGTCAGGAACATCGCGATGACCAGCTTTTCCTCGGTCGTTTCGACCAGGAAGGTCAGGCCGACGCAGACGGCAGCGAATACCGCCAGTACCAGAAGAATACGGCGCAGCGGCGCGCCTTCACGTTCTGAGGCCGGCCCGTAGATCAGCGCGTGCCCGTCATGGATCAACCGTGCCAACGCGGCCAGCGCCAACAGCACAAAGCTGATCGGAATGACCGCCTTGAAAGCCCAACGCGCAGGCAGGCCGGTTGGGCTGTCCGAGCGTTCGTTGACGCGGAAGCTTTCGTAGAAATAATCATAGCCCTGATCGACCATCAGATAGATGAACGGGGTCAGCAGGGTCAGGATGCCGATCACCTCGATGATCCGCTGCGCGCGGCGCGAAAGCTGCATATGCAGGACGTCCACACGCACATGGCTGTCGGTGATCAAGGCATACGAGATGCCGATCATCGTGACGATTCCATAGAAATGCCACTGGATCTCATCCAGTTTCGGGTAGTTCTGGCTGAGCAGGTAGCGCAACGAGACCTGTGCGAAGATCGCGCCCATCAGCAGGACATTGGCCCACATGACGACATGACCCACAGCCTTTACCCCGGCATCGATCGCGACGGCGATTTTCTGGCGGTCGGAATCGGGGTGTTCCAGGATGCCTTCATAGGCTTCGACCGGATCGTTGAGGTTCTTTTGGGTGGTCATGGTCATTCCTCGCTCAGCAACCCGGAATACGGGCAGTGAAAGGTTAGAAAGTCCGAAGATCGAAAAGCAGGAACCGGAGCGGCGGATCGGGCCGCCCCGGCAACGTCAGTGAGGGAGAGATTACTGACGTGGGAGGAAGGCGTTCGTCTTCCAGAGGTTATAGCCGTCACGGAATTCGTTCATGTCGGCCAGAACCTTGGCAAAGAAGGCATCATTGGCGGCTTCTTCTGCGGCAACCTCTTCCCAGGTCGCGCGGAAGGTATCCAGCATCTCGGGCGACCACTGCTTGATGGTGACGCCGTTGTTTTCAACGTTGTCGATCAGGGCCGCGTGCTGGATGGCTTCGCCTTCGGCAAAGCTGTCCGCCATCGAAGCCTTGCAGGCGCTTTCGATGATTGCCTTGTGCTGATCGCTGGTTTCGTTCCAGACGTCCTTGTTGATCAGCAGTTCAAACACGGTCGCCTGCTGATGCCAGCCGGGGAAATAGTTGAACTTGACCAGCTTGTGGAAGCCCAGGCGCGCGTCGATGGCAGGCATTGAAAACTCGGTCGCGTCAATCGCGCCTTTTTCCAATGCGGGGAAGATCTCGCCACCTGGCAGCAGCGAGGTCGCCACACCCAGTTTTTGCATCACCTTGCCGCCCAGACCAAAGAAACGCATCTTCAGCCCGTTCAGGTCCTCGGGCGAATTGATTTCGGACGCGAACCAGCCCGAGGTTTCCGGCGCGATGATGGCACAGGGCAGTACTTTGACGTTGTAACCGGCCTGATCATACATCTCCTGATACAGGGTCATGCCGTTGCCATAATACAGCCAAGCCATGTATTCGCCCGCCTCGGGGCCGAACGGCACGGCCGAGAACAGCGGCGCAGCCGGGATTTTTCCGGCCCAGTAACCGGCCGTGGTGTAACCCGAGTTGATCTTGCCGGTGGACACGGCGTCCAGAATTTCGAAGGGCGGCACCAGTTTTCCCGGCTCGTACACCTTCATCTTCAGCGTGCCGCCGGACATCAGTTCCAGCTGATCAGCCACACGTGGAATAGGCGAACCCAGGCCCGGCAGTTCGGTCGAAAAGGCAATCGGTGTTTTCAGCAGTAGCTTGTCCGCCGCAACTGCGGGTGCCGCCAGCAGGCTGGCGGCCACGGCCAGGCTTGTCAGGGTCTTCTTCATGAAATCTCCTCCAGGGTTGGTCGGGTTTTCTCCGATCAGTGGCGCAGGCTCTTCCAGCGCCGCTCCGGTGGTAAACTAACTTTACCAGCTTAAACCAGTCAATAACTTTGTTTACCACTGGCGCCGATCGAAACTGGAATCTCGCCTTCTGCAAGCCCTGCGAAATCCCGATACGACTGCCTCAAAAACCAACAGATTCTCCAAAAATCATTCAAAAACAGACATGTAATTCACATCCGGGAAGAACAGCCTCGCGCTTGAAATCTGAACGGATATGGTTATCTTTGTTTACCAGTTATTCTGGTTATTTCAGCGTCACACGGGGCAATATCTCATGAACACCACGGCGATTTTTGAACCGGTTGGACACGAATCGCTGGCTGATGCGGTGGTTTCACAGGTCGAGGACCTGATCGCTTCGGGCATCCTGAAGCAGGGCCGAAAACTGCCTTCCGAGCGCGATCTGGCCGAGATGTTGCGCGTGTCGCGCCCGAAGTTGCGCGAGGCCCTTCAGGTGCTGGAAGAACGCGGGCTGGTCACAACGCAACACGGTGAGGGAACATTCGTCGCGGCCCTGACCGGACAAGCCATGATGCCCGCGCTTCTTGCTTTGTACGAACGCCACGAGCCGGCTTTCTTCGACTATCTGGAGTATCGCCGCGAGCAGGAAGGTTTCGCGGCCCGGCTTGCCGCACGTCGCGCCACCAAGGCAGACAAGGAACGGATTTCCGAGATCCTTGATGAAAACGAGCGTGCCTGGCAGGAGCAGGACGCCAAGGCTTCGCAAGAGGCGGACTTTGCGCTGCATTCCGCGATTGTGGATGCCAGCCAGAACGCGACCCTGATCCACATGATGGCGTCGATCTACGAACTCACCCGCAAGGGCGTTTTCTACAATCGCGACTTCTTGCGCACGATTGACGGGACCGGCGAAAAGCTGCTGCAACAACATCTCGAACTTGGACGCGCGGTGATCGAAGGGGATGAGAAGCGGGCCGAAAAAGCGGCAAAGGATCACATCGACTTTGTTGAAGAATCTTTCAAACTCGGGATCGAGCAGCGGCGACGCGAAGCCATGGCCGAAAAGCGCCGGATACTGTCACGCTGACGGCTTTGCCACCCATTTGCCCTTCTGATTGCGGGGCCCCAGTCCCCGAGGTGGCCGCGAAAGGCACCTGTTTGGCGATTTGCGACCGGTTTCCAAACTTGCCCGATCCGGCTGTCAGATATCTTCTCCGGGCGGTTCCAGAAGGCCGCCTGGCTCCAACAAGGCCCGCTCGGACAGCCACGGGTTGAGCTCAAGCGCCTCGGACAGTGCTGCGCGCGCATCTTCCAGGCGCCTCAACCCCAACAGGGACAAAGCTCGCCCACTCAGCGCACCGATATGGTTTGGCGACATTTCGATCGTGACATTCAGGTCGCGCAATGCCGCGTCAAAATCCTGCCTCAGGTAGTTTACGAAAGCCCGCTGATTGTAGCCTTCGGCGTAATCCGGGCAATATTCGACAAGTTGGTTGAAATCGTCCAATGCGCTCGACAAATCCCACGCCTCTCGTCGCGCCATTCCCCGATCCAGCAATGTCTGCGATCGGGCATCCGGCGCGTCTGTCCAAAGTTCCCACATTTGATTCGAGATGACCCGGGCGTCGCTTTGCGATTGCGCCTTTTGGACCTGCTTGATCAGCGCATCCACACCTTCGATATGATCCGGAGCCGTAGGGCATGTCTCGGCCATGGCCGAGCATGAACACGTGATCAGTAAAAACGTTGCAGCACAGGTTCGCATCACGAAACAAGGGTGGGCCATAATTCCGCCGCGTCAAGGCTGATGTTCAAAACCGCCCAGCATACCGGTTTCCTTCACGGCCTCCATCGCAACAAAAGTTGAGGTATTGGCGACATGCGGCAGAGACGAGATCTTCTCGGCCAATACACGGCGGTATTCCGACATCGTGGCGGTGCGCACTTTCAGAAGATAGTCAAAATTGGACGCGATCATATGCGCCTGCTCGACCTCGGCGGTTTTGCGGACGGCTGCGTTGAACTCGGCCAGCGCCTTTTCGCGGGTATCGGTCAAACGCACCTCGACAAACGCGACGTGATCCAGCCCCAGCCGGATCGGATCCAGCATCGCCCGATAGCCCGTGATCACTCCGCTCGCCTCCAGCCGTTTGAGCCGCGCCTGCGTCGGAGATTTCGACAGCCCGATCTCGCGCGCAAGATCGGCCACCGAGATACGGCCGTCCTCGGCCAGAATCCTTAGAATCGACCGGTCAAACCGATCAAGATCAGGAAAACTCATTTGAACTGTCCGCTACCAAAAATTCAGATCGTTCTCCTTCAATTACATCAAACTCAGTCCGTTGTCCTGATTTTTCCACATTATATTATCGCAAAGACCGGAGGACATATGTCACACAGCCTGCGCACCCTCATCGATACTTCCACCTATGCCGATCAGTCGGCAGTTCTTGAGACACTGATCTCTCAGGCCAGCCTGACGGACACGGATCGCAGCGCCATTGGCGCCGCGGCTGCGCAGCTTGTGCGCGACATCCGGTCCAGCACTTCTCCGGGGTTGATGGAGGTGTTTCTGGCCGAATATGGCCTATCCACCGACGAAGGCATCGCCCTGATGTGTCTGGCCGAAGCGTTGCTGCGCGTGCCGGATGCCGACACAATTGACGCGCTGATCGAAGACAAGATCGCGCCCTCCGATTGGGGCAAGCATCTGGGGCAATCCTCGTCCTCGCTGGTGAACGCCTCGACATGGGCGCTGATGTTGACCGGAAAGGTGCTGGACGAGGGCAAGGCGTCTCCGGTCGGGGCGCTGCGCGGTGCGATCAAGCGGCTGGGCGAGCCGGTGATCCGCACTGCCGTGGCACGCGCGATGAAAGAGATGGGCCGGCAGTTCGTTCTGGGGGAAACCATTCAGTCCGCCATGGACCGCGCACGCGGGATGGAGGAGAAAGGCTATACCTATTCCTACGACATGCTGGGCGAAGCGGCCCGGACCGAAGCGGACGCGGCGCGCTATCACCTGTCCTATTCCCGCGCCATCTCGGCCATTGCCGAGGCCTGCACCCATGACGATATCCGCGCCAACCCGGGCATTTCGGTAAAACTGTCCGCCCTGCATCCCCGTTATGAGCTGGCACAGGAACAGCGTGTGATGGACGAGCTGGTGCCGCGGCTGCGGGCGCTGGCCCTGCTGGCCAAGGCGGCCGGAATGGGCCTGAACGTCGATGCAGAAGAGGCGGATCGCCTGTCGCTGTCGTTGCAGGTGATAGAGGCGGTGATGTCCGACCCGGCCCTTGCCGGCTGGCACGGGTTTGGCATCGTGGTTCAGGCCTATGGCCCGCGCGCAGGCCTGGTCCTGGATACGCTGTATGGCATGGCCGAACGTCACGATCGCCAAATTATGGTGCGATTGGTCAAAGGCGCCTATTGGGATACCGAGATCAAACGCGCGCAGGTCGAGGGGGTAGATGGCTTTCCCGTCTTCACGCACAAGGCGGCAACCGACGTCTCCTATATCGCCAATGCACGCAAACTGCTGGGCATGACCGATCGGATCTATCCGCAATTTGCCACGCACAACGCGCACACGGTCAGCGCCATCCTTCACATGGCCAAGGATCAACCGTTCGAGTTTCAGCGCCTGCACGGCATGGGCGAGACCTTGCATCAGATCGTGATGGACAAGCAGAGCACCCGGTGCCGCATCTACGCACCTGTGGGGGCGCATCGCGACTTGCTGGCTTATCTGGTTCGGCGCCTGTTGGAGAACGGTGCGAATTCATCCTTCGTCAACCAGATTGTGGACGAGGATGTGCCACCGGAAGTGGTCGCCGCCGATCCGTTTGTTGCGATCCGGACCCCTCCGCCCGCACTGCCGACCGGGCCGGAATTGTTCCAGCCTGAAAGACCGAATTCCAAGGGTTTTGACCTGCATCACACACCAACCCTGGATCAGATTGATGCGGCACGGGATCAGTTCCGCGCCCATCACTGGTATGCGCAACCCTTGCTGGCCGATGCGGCCAAACCCGACGCGGATGAGCCGGTGATCAATCCGGCACGGCCGCAGGACAGGCCCGGCGCGGTGGCCCCAGCCAGCGCGGCGGATGTGGAAATGGCATTGGCCTCGGCCAACCCCTGGGATGCCCCCGCTGCCGAACGCGCCCGCATCCTCAATGCCGCAGCCGATCTTTACGAAGCCCATTATGGCGAGTTGTTTGCCCTGCTGGCACGTGAGGCCGGGAAGTCGCTGCCCGATGCGGTGGCCGAACTGCGCGAGGCGGTGGATTTCCTGCGTTACTATGCAGCCAACATCCCCGATGCCGAACCCGCGGGGATTTTCACCTGCATCAGCCCGTGGAACTTCCCGCTGGCGATTTTCTCAGGACAGATCTCCGCCGCGCTGGCTACCGGAAACGCGGTTCTGGCCAAGCCTGCGCCCCAGACGCCCCTGATCGCCCACCGGGCCGTGCAGCTGCTGCACGAGGCGGGGGTGCCACGCGATGTGCTGCAACTGTTGCCGGGTGGGCCCGCCGTGGGTGCGGCGCTGACGTCGGATCCGCGCATCTCGGGCGTGGCCTTCACAGGGTCAACAGCCACCGCGCTGAAAATCCGTGCGGCGATGGCCGGATCCATGCGCCCCGGTACGCCGCTGATCGCGGAAACCGGCGGTCTGAATGCGATGATCGTCGACAGCACCGCCCTTCCCGAACAAGCCGTGCAGTCGATCATCGAAAGCGCCTTTCAGTCGGCGGGCCAGCGCTGCTCTGCCCTGCGCTGCCTGTATTTGCAGGAAGACATCGCCGATGACGTTCTGACCATGCTCAAAGGGGCGATGGATGCGCTGTCGGTCGGCGACCCTTGGCTTTTGTCGACGGATTGCGGACCGGTGATCGACGAACAGGCCCGTCAGGGCATCGCCGAGCATGTGACCAAAGCGCGCCACGAAGGGCGGGTGCTGAAAGAGCTTCCGTTGCCGCCCGAAGGTATCTTTGTTGCGCCGACACTGATCGAGATCCCCGGCATCGCCGCGCTGGAACGCGAGGTGTTCGGCCCGGTGCTGCACGTCGCCCGGTTCAAATCGCAAGAGATCGACAAGATCATCGCCGATATCAACGCCACCGGATACGGCCTGACCTTCGGTCTGCACACCCGCATCGACGACCGTGTGCAGCATGTGACCGAGGCGATCCATGCGGGCAACATCTATGTGAACCGCAACCAGATCGGCGCCATCGTCGGGTCTCAGCCCTTTGGTGGCGAAGGATTGTCAGGCACGGGCCCCAAGGCGGGCGGGCCGAACTACATGATCCGGTTCTGCGCTCCCGACCGTCAAAGCACGGCGGATACCTGGGGCGCCGTGGCTGATCTGCCTGCGGCACAAGGTCAACCTGCGCAGGTCAAAACCCGGTCCCTGCCCGGCCCGACCGGTGAATCAAACCGCCTGAGCGAATACCCACGCCCGCCCTTGTTGTGCATGGGGCCCGGAGAGGCCGCAGCGCGTGCGCAGGCCGATGCTGTACACGCGCTGGGTGGCACCGCCATTCAGGCGACCGGGATGCTTGACCTGCACCGGTTGGAAAACCTGACCGGCATTTCGGGCGTGTTGTGGTGGGGAGACGACGAAACAGCGCGGCAGATCGAACAGCATCTGGCGCGCCGCGACGGCCCGATTCTGCCGCTTATACCCGGCAAGCCCGACCGCGCGCGTGTTCTGGGTGAACGCCATGTCTGCGTCGACACGACCGCGGCGGGCGGAAACGCCGCTTTGTTGGGAGGTGCGGCATAAGCTTGCCTTGACGCTGGGCGCACAAAAGCCCAGCGTCAAGGCATGTTTCCGATCCGCGACCATAACCCCTCGGGGCGCACACCTTATGTTGTCTATGCCTTGCTGGCGGCCAATATCCTGATCTTCCTCAGCTATGCCGGGATCATGGATGATGGCCCACGGATCGGCAGGCTGTTTTTCGACTACGCCATCATCCCGGCGCGGGTCAGCGACGGGTTCGGGCTGGAAACCCTGGTGACATCCATGTTCCTGCACGGGGGCTGGATGCACCTGGCCGGCAACATGCTGTTTCTGTGGATCTTCGGTGACAATCTGGAAGACGAGATGGGCCATCTGCCCTTCCTGCTGTTTTACATGGCGGCAGGAATCGGCGCGGGCCTGTTTCACGTAATCACCGGGCCCGAGTCCCAAGTTCCCACTGTTGGGGCCTCGGGCGCGATTGCGGGCGTGATGGGCGGGTATCTGTTGCTGTTCCCGAAAGCACGGGTGGATATCCTGCTGATCCTGATCGTCTATTTCAGGGTCTTTACCATTCCCGCCTTCATCATGCTGGGCGTCTGGCTGGCGATACAGTTCTTTGGCAGCGTCACCAGCAATCCGGACGAAGGCGGCATCGCCTATTGGGCCCATACCGGGGGGTTTGCCGTTGGCCTGATCCTGTGCATACCGCTGTGGCTGAGACGCGGCGGAATTCAGTTCTGGGATCGCACCCATGGACACCCGCCCCACCCGGAGGCGAAGTACAAGTTGTCACAATCCCGCATTCCGCGCGTTCCGCGCCGCTAAAGCCGGTTCAAAGGGCGCCTAGCCCCGGATCACCTTGGCGAACTGATCGAAGATCGGTTCGTTCGAACAGATCACTTCACCATCGTCCAGCACGTTGCCTTCAGGGTTCAGCGCCTGCACGAAACCGCCAGCCTCTTTGACGATGATCACACCGGCGGCCAGATCCCACGCATTCAGGCGGCGCTCCCAGAAGCCTTCGTACCGGCCCGCGGCCACATATGCCATGTCCAGCGCGGCGGCGCCCCAACGACGCACACCGGCGCAGGCGGGCATCAGACGCGCCAGATCCTGCAAAGTCGCAGGCAGGTCCGAGCGGCCACCAAAGGGCAGACCGGTCGCGAAGACCGATTCAATCATGCGATGACGACCCGACACGCGAATACGGGTGTCGTTCATCCAGGCGCCCTCACCTTTTTCAGCAAAGAACATCTCGTCCTTGGCGGCGTCATAGATCACGCCGGCAACGATCTTGCCCTTGTGTTCCAGGGCTATGGAAATCGCCCAATGCGGCAGGCCGTGCAGGAAATTGGTGGTGCCGTCCAGCGGGTCGACGATCCAGCGGCGGGTCGGATCCTCGCCATCGATGGAACCGCCCTCTTCGGCCAGCCAGCCATAGGTCGGCCGTGCGCCCAGCAGCTCTTCTTTCAGGATGGCTTCGGCGGCAATGTCGGCCTTCGAGACGAAATCTCCGGCGCCTTTCATCGACACCTGCAGATTCTCGACTTCACGGAAATCCTTGACCAAAGAACGCCCCGCCTTGCGCGCGGCCTTGATCATGATGTTGAGATTTGCGCTGCCAACCATTGTCAAAAGGCTCCTGTCCGGTCAAACCGCGCGTATACTGCCGCAATGCGCCCTTGCCAAGAGGAATGATGCGCATAACAGACCCGCAGGAAACGCCGTTACTGGGATTGCAGCTTGCGCGCTTCTTCCCGAGCCAGTTTCACCAGTTCCTGCACAAAGGGTTTCTCCAGATCTTCCGACCGGACGGCGGCATAGAGACGCCGTGTAATGCCCTCTTTCGTCAAGGGTCGGGTAACGTAGTCCGAGTTGTATTTGACCTCGCGCACGACCCAATCCGGCAGCACTGAAATGCCCCGGTTCGATGCGACCAGCAGCAGGATGACGGCGGTCAGTTCCACCTGCCGGATCGTTGCAGGCTCAACCCGCGCCGGGATCAACAGCTGGCTGAACACATCCAGACGCGTGCGTTCCACCGGATAGGTGATCAGGGTCTGACCGCGAAAATCCTCGGCCTCGATATAGTCTTTCTTGGCCAGGGGATGGGTCGAAGCGGCCACAAACACAGCGTTATAATCAAAAAGTTCGACAAATTCGACGCCCGGCAGGTCTTCGGGATCGGACGAGACCACCAGATCGACCTCTTCCTTCTGCAAGGCCGGAAGCGCGTCGAAGGCCAGACCGGGGCGGATATCGACATCGACGTCACCCCAGGATTTCCTGAAAGATTCGAGCACCGGGAACAGCCATTCGAAACAGGCGTGGCACTCGATGGCTATATGCATCCGCCCTGTGCGCCCGTCCCGCAGCGAAGAAAATTCATTCTGGGCGGCTTCGACCTGCGGCAGAATCTGCTCGGCCAATCGCAACAGGCGCAAACCGGCAGCCGACAGTTTCATGGGTTTGGAGCGGCGCAGAAACAGCTCGACCCCGGCCTGATCCTCCAACCCTTTGATTTGATGGCTCAATGCGGACTGGGTGATGTTCAACTGATCCGCGGCGCGGGCCAACCCGCCGCATTCATGGATCGCCTTGATGGTGCGCAGGTGCCGGAATTCAATATGCATTTCAAACAGCGTTCATGTTGTTGTTGAGTAATATGAGTTTGTTTCACAATGCTTGCCATGGCACAAGAGGCTCAGTTGATCCAGTGAGGCCACGATGTCCAAACCTGAAATTTCCTTCGAGTTCTTTCCACCCAAAACTCTGGAAGCCTCTTTCCGCCTTTGGGACACGGTCCAGACATTGGCCCCTTTGGATCCCCGCTTTGTTTCCGTCACCTACGGCGCTGGCGGCACGACGCGTGAACTGACGCGCGACGCGGTTTCGACCCTGCACAAGTCATCGGGCCTGAACGTGGCCGCTCATCTGACCTGCGTCGATGCTTCGCGGCAGGAAACGCTGGAGATCGCAGACACCTTTGCCCGCGCCGGCGTGCAGGACATCGTCGCCCTGCGCGGCGACCCGCCGAAGGGTCAGGACAAGTTTGTGCCGCACCCCGACGGGTTTTCCAGTTCGGTCGAACTGATCGAGGCTCTGGCCGAAACCGAAATGTTCAGCATTCGTGTCGGGGCCTATCCCGACACCCACCCCGAGGCCGCAAACATGGCTGCGGATGTGGACTGGCTGAAGGCCAAGCTGGACGCAGGCGCAGACGAAGCGCTGACGCAGTTCTTTTTCGAAGCCGAAACCTTTTTCCGGTTCCGCGATGCTTGCGCCAAGGCCGGCATCGACAAACCGATCGTGCCGGGCATCTTGCCGATCGAGAACTGGGCAGGTGCTCGCAACTTCGCCAAGCGCTGTGGCACGCATATTCCCCTGTGGGTCGAACAGGCGTTTGAAAAGGCGGTGCGCGACGAGCGTGAGGATCTGTTGGCCACGGCAATCTGCACAGAGCTGTGTTCGGACCTGATCGAAGGCGGCGTGGACAAGCTGCACTTCTATACCCTGAACCGTCCCGAACTGACGCGCGATGTCTGCTTTGCACTGGGCATTACACCGAGCGTTGAGTTGGAAAACGTCGCCTGACTTTCAAAAAACCCAATGATTCGCCCGGGTTACGTTTACGCCCGGGCGTTTGTCGTTTCAGAAGATGTGCACTGTTTCACAACCCCGCCCCTGAAACGGCGCCTTTGAGGGACAATTGAATCTCAGCATCGCGATTGTTGTCCCCAGCCCGGCAAATCATCCCTGAAATTTGACAAAACTATGACTGTGACCACACTGGTTCTGTGTAGTTTGTAAAGAGTGTTTTGAGTATGGAACCTGTCGATAAAGTGCGGGCGCGCGCGGATGCGTTGGCGGATCTGGGGTTGAGTCCCTGCGCCGGTTCCCAAGAGATTAGAGACGCCTGGAGGCAGATCGCCTTCCAGTCGCATCCCGATCATACGGATGGGGACAGTTCCGGTTTTTCGCGCGCCAAGGCAGCATATGATTTTCTGCGCAAGGAAGGGTTGGTTACAAAAGGTGGTGCCAGTTCCGGCCCTCCGCAACCGCGCCGCCCCCGTTTGAAAAAGCGCATCATCGAACTTCCGCTGGAAGATATCGCCGCCTGCAAGGCGATTCTGAATCCCGACCAGAGGTTGCCGCAAATGCACGATGAAGCCGATACTCAGGACACATCTGATGCATGTGTTTCGGATCACGTTCCCGACGCGGTCGGGTGTTACGGGCGGCATCTGACCTATTTTGTCACCACGCCCGTGCATCATGGGGCAAATCGCGTGGCCTTGCCAACGACCGTCCTGACCAACGCGCGTCACACCGAGGCTGAAATTCTGAGCTTCCAGTCAAAAGATACCGGCGCCGGAGAAGTCATCATCCCCGATACGATCCGCGAACGGAAGTTTCCGGGGGCCAAAAGTGTTCGGATCAGGTTTGATGCCGATCAGGATATTCGGGATCAATTCTGGCTTGCGGGGTAACGGCCTCAGCCCGGCTTGACCAGCCGGGCTTGGTTCTTTTGATGCCGGATCAGTTTGAAACCGGGCCTTCCGACGTGAATTTCGGGATCACATTGGTCGAGGCGTCGCTTGGTTCGATACCGGGCCAGTTGCCTTCGGCAAGATTGATATTGCCTGGAATGTCTTCCTCGAAAAATCCGACAACCACGTCGGTGATGTTGAGATACAGCTTGTCATCCACGATCCGCCACAGGTTTGGATTTGCAGGAACCTTGCCACCACGCGACACGCCGTAAGCGCAGTGCCCATCATATTGCGGCGCGTAGTATGCTGGGTTTTCAAGGAATTTGTCGCGGTTTTCCTCGGTCGCAAATGCCCAGGTCGCACCGTTGTACTCGGCGGTGATGTTGGTATTTCCACGCACACCTTCGGGCTGCGACTGGCCAACTGGCATCTGATCCAGGCTGCGATAGGCAACGACATCATAACCCGAAACAGCAAAACCTGTGCCGTCGATATATTGAGGGCCGGCAAAAGCCGGAACCGCCAGAGCTATGGCCGCAGCGAGTGTCAATGCAAAGCGTTTCATGTCGTCCATCCTTTTCGGGTCAACTAAATCCGTGATGCCTTGGGGCAGGTCTGACAGGACAATATGCGATTCCCAAGCGCTGCGTAGTCCCCCTAACGCCGCTGTGACCCGACACGAGAAAACGTGAGAGTTTGGCGGCGGATTGTTACAGAATACGCCAGTTGAGTGGGGTTGGACTCGGCGGTTTGCAATATTAGCTGTATGGCAGCCCTGACATAGGCAAGAAAGGCAAGTGATGAGCGACCAATCCTCGTATACCCCTCCAACGGTCTGGACCTGGGACAGTAAAAGTGGCGGACAATTCGCCAACATCAACCGACCGATCGCCGGAGCGACCCATGACAAGGACCTGCCGGTCGGACGGCATCCTCTTCAGCTGTACTCGCTCGCGACACCCAATGGCGTGAAAGTCACGGTGATGCTGGAAGAGCTGTTGGCACTTGGTCATGAAGGCGCTGAATACAACGCCTGGCTGATCAATATCGGAGAAGGCGATCAATTCAGCTCGGGCTTTGTTGAGGCCAACCCGAACTCGAAAATCCCCGCGCTTTGGGATCGGTCGGGAGACAAACCTGTTCGTGTTTTTGAAAGCGCCTCGATCCTGTTCCATCTGGCTGAAAAGTTCGGCGCGTTTCTGCCCGCATCCGGCCCCGAGCGGACCGAGGTAATGAACTGGGTGTTCTGGCAGATGGGCAGCGCGCCTTACCTGGGCGGTGGGTTCGGGCATTTCTACGCCTATGCACCCGAGAAATGGGAATACCCGATCAACCGTTTCGCCATGGAGACCAAGCGCCAACTGGATGTTCTGGATCGTGAACTGGCGGGAAAAACCTTCATCGCGGGCGAAGACTATTCCATCGCAGACATGGCGATTTGGCCCTGGTATGGCCAGTTGGTTCTGGGCCGCCTTTACAGCGCGGCAGAGTTCTTGGACGTGGAATCCTACAAGAACGTCATGCGATGGGCCAAGGCAATCGACGCGCGCCCGGCGGTTCAGCGCGGCCGCATGGTCAACCGCGCCTTTGGCGAGCCGCACACGCAGCTTCACGAACGCCACGACGCCAGCGATTTCGAAACCCGCACGCAGGACAAGCTGGAAGCGGCGGCGGAATAAACATATCCTAGGCGCAACGACACGCGGTGCAGCTTGTGCCGCGTGTTCGCGTTTGGATGGTTACTTCAGAATGGGTGGGTTGTCCGGATTGCTGCCGGGGGCTTCGCGGACCGCTTCGGCAATTTGCGGCTGGGGCAGATCAAACCGAAGGCCCACCTTGGCCAGAAGCGCGGCGGCGGCCTCGCTTGCGGTGAAAAACCCGACATCCATCGCGCCTGCCTCAATCCCGGAAAAGGTCAGCGCCTCGGACGCGGCTTTGGCCAAAGCGGGCTTGGCCCCTTCAATCGCATCGACAAATCCCAACAGATGGCCCTGCGCGCCCGATTTGGACTTGGTGGCAACCAGATAGGCTGCGCTGGCAAGTCCGCCCGCCGTCGCTAGTTTCGTATCCAGCGCGGTCAGCAGGTTCTGCGGCAGACCGGCAGGGGGTAAAAACTCGGCAAGCTCTTCCTCGACCTCTTGCGGGCTGTGCTGCAACGTTTCAGCTAACCATTCCAAGGCTTCCGCCGGGACCAGCATCGAAGATGGCGCAGTCTCCAGGTTCAGACCAAGCCCGATGTCCTGCCCCGACAGCATCCCCGAAAGCACCCGCCCCGACAGCGCCACATAAGGCACGGGCCGCCCGGCAAACTGCGCCAGCCGGTCCTCACGATCAAAAGCCAGAACAAAGCGCCCGTCAGCCACATCGAACAATTCGGGCGAGATATTTTCGTCCCGCGCTTCTTCGGTCAGCATCAGAAACAGCTCGCTATCCGCAAGCCGTTCAAAGAAACGCAGACGGGCGGCATCACTTGTCGGGTCCGCCTGCATCGCGGCATGCGCAGTGTCCAACGCCGTGGATTCAGTCATTCAGCACCTCTTGGACCCGTGTACGCAAAACAGGCAGCAGTTCAGCCTCGAACCACGGGTTTTTCTTCAACCATGCCGTATTGCGCCAGGACGGGTGAGGCAAGGCAAAGACCCGCGGCGCATGGTCCCGCCAATTGCGGACGGTGTCCGTAACCGACCCGCGCGCGCCAAGATGAAACTTGTGTGCATGACCTCCGACCAAAACGGTCAGCGGCACACGCCCCAGGTCCTGCATCACCCGGTCATGCCAGGTCTTGCGGCAAATCGCAGGTGGCGGAAGATCAGCATTGCGCGCATCATACCCCGGAAAGCAGAACGCCATCGGTACGATCGAAACACGGTCGCGATCGTAAAAAACCGTCTCATCAATCCCCAGCCAGTGCCGCAGCCTGTCGCCGGACGGGTCGGTGAAGGGCCGCCCCGACTCGTGCACACGGGCGCCCGGTGCCTGCCCCGCGACAAGGATCGGTGTTCCGGGGCGGAACCAGACCACCGGGCGCGGCTCGTGTGCGGTTTCTGTTTGCGCGAACCTGTCGGCACACAAGCGGCAGGCGCGGATTTCCTGACGTAACGCGTTCATCTGATCCTGAAGGCCCCTGCCCATCCGGTCTGTTGTTGGCTGCCAAAACAGATAGTAACGACCTGACGCGGCACCAAGTGACCGATAACCTTTGCTGCACCCAATCAGACATTCATGCGCGCAACCGGACCGCATTGATCATTTGTTTCATAATTCGACATAATGTAGCCAACATGGGACGGTAAAAAATACCCTTTCTGGCCGCCCGCAAGTGCGACAACACGAACGAAACGAGCAGCAGACCCCGAATGCTAGAATTCGACAACGTCAGCAAATCCTTCTGGACCGGAACGCGCCGCAAGGTGATTCTGGATCGGGTCTCGTTTCGGGTCGAACTGGGTACCTCACTGGGCGTTCTGGCCCCGAACGGAACCGGAAAAACCACGTTGATCAACATGATGGCCGGCCTGGAGAAACCCGACGAAGGCGTGGTCCGTCGCGAATGCCGGGTTTCTTTCCCCATGGGGTTCACCGGTGGCGTGTCGGGAAAACTGTCAGCGCTTGAGAACGCGCGCTACATCGCCAAGATCTACGGTATGGACCCCGACTATATCGAGGCCTACTGCAAATGGCTCTGCGGTCTGGGCGAATATTTCGACCAGCCCCTTGCCACTTACTCCTCTGGGATGAGGGCGCGTTTCACCTTTTCTTTGATGCTGGCGCTGGACTTTGACATGTATCTCATCGACGAAGGGATGCCGGCGACAACAGATGTCGAATTCAACGAAAAGGCAGGGGCGATCCTGAAGGAAAGGTTGCGCACGACGACTTTGGTGATCGTATCGCACAGCCCGTCCGTGTTGGAGAAATTCGCCCAGAAAGCGGCCGTACTTCTGGACGGGCAATTGTATATGTTTGACTCCTTGGAAGAGGCAAAGCAGCTTTATGACTACGAAACCCAAGGTTAGAAAATACAACTGGCGCCGCAGACGCCAGACGGAAAGTTCGGCCGAGGCGCGATCGGACGCCATCTCGCGTATTCGCAACGCGACGCAGGGCCCCGAGGCCGCCGGCGAAGCGCAGCCCGGCACGCAGCTGGATGACATCAAGCGCGAAGGCCTGACGGGCCGTCAATTGCGTATCGCACGACGTCTGGCGCAGAAACACGGTCTGGCCGCGACGTCGGACTATGACGCGGTGCGATTGCTGCGCAAAAAGGGCATCGACCCCTTCCAGCGCACCAATCTTCTGGACCTTGCCGCCGCTAGGCCATCGGACGAGGGTGACAAACCCAAGGACAGAGTCAACGTTCAACTGCCGCAGGCCATGGGTGCCGAGAAAACGAACCTGCCCGGGCCCGAGCTCAGCCCGGCTGAACGGCGCAATTATGAAATCAGCCAAATCCAAAAGGACATCGCCCGCCGTCGCAAGCGTAAATTGTTTGGACTGTTTGCGCGTCTGGCGGCCTTTGTGTTCCTGCCGACCTTCATTGTCGGCTTCTATTTCTACCGCATCGCCACGCCGATGTATGCCAGCGATTCCGAATTCCTGATCCTGCAAGCGGATGGCGGACCGGGCAATATCGGCGGTCTGCTTGCCGGCACGCAATTCGCCACCACGCAGGATTCGATCTCGGTTCAGTCCTTCCTGGAATCGAAAGAAGCTTTGCTGTTGCTGGACCGCGATGCCGGGTTTTCCGATGTCTTCAAGCAGGAGTGGATCGACCCGATTCAAAGGCTGGCGCCGGACGCCTCGCTTGAAGACGCCTATAAGCTGTTCAAACGCATGATCACCATCGGCTATGACCCGACCGAAGGGGTCATTCGGATGGAGGTTGCCGCCCCCGACGCGCAGACATCGACCGAATTTTCCGAACGCCTGATCTCTTATGCCGAAGACAGGGTGAACGCCTTGTCTGGAAAAAAACGCGAAGACCAGATGCGCGACGCGCTGCAAAGTTTCGAAGCGGCGCAGGAAGCGCGCAGGCAGGCTCAGGAAGAGTTGATCGAGCTTCAGCTTCAGGGCGCGGTTCTTGACCCCGAAAACGTCATTGCCAGCCTGCGTGCCCGCATCAACGAAATCGAAATACTGGTTCAGGACAAAGAGCTTGAGCTCGCCGCGCTTCAGGACAACCTGCGCCCGAACAAGGCAAAGGTTGATGGCGTCAAGGCAGATATCGCCCGCCTGGAAAAAGTTCTGAGAGAACTGAATGCCGAGATGCAGGATGCCTCGGACGGCGAAAACTCGCTGGCGCGGCTGAGCGTGCGTATCCAGATCGCGCAGGCGGACCTTGCGGCGCGCGACATGATGCTGCAAACGGCAATGCAGCAAATGGAAGCGACCCGGTCCGAAGCCAACCGGCAGGTGCGCTATCTGACCGTCTCGGTCAACCCCGTTCCCAGTCAGGAACCCAGTTATCCGCGCAAGTTCGAAAATACGATTTTGGCATTCCTGTTGTTTGCTGGTATCTACCTGATGATCTCGCTTACTGCGTCGGTCCTTCGTGAACAGGTATCCTCATAAAACTCATGAAACATGTTAAAATCTCCGACCTGACAGTCGGCAACGACCTTCCGCTGACCATCATAGCTGGGCCATGTCAGCTTGAAACGGCAGACCATGCGCAGATGATTGCGAGCAAAATGAAAGAAGCCTGCGACGCAGCCGGGGCGCAATACGTCTTCAAGGCGTCTTATGACAAGGCGAACCGGACATCCCTGTCGGGCAAGCGTGGCATGGGCATCGATGCGGGGCTGAAAGTACTGGATGACATCCGTAAAACGATGGGTATCCCGGTTCTGACCGATGTTCATACCGAGGCGCAATGCGCCATCGCCGCCGAGGCGGTGGACGTTCTGCAAATTCCGGCGTTCCTGTGCCGTCAGACCGACATGTTGCTGGCGGCCGGCAACACCGGCAAAGCGGTCAATGTGAAAAAGGGGCAATTCCTTGCACCTTGGGAAATGACCAACATCGTCGACAAAATCGAAAGCACCGGAAATCAGAATATACTGCTGACCGAACGTGGAACCTCATTTGGCTACAACACGCTGGTTGCCGATATGCGTGCGCTGCCCCAAATGGCGAAAACCGGCTATCCGGTGGTGATGGACGCCACCCATTCCGTGCAGCAACCCGGAGGCAAGGGCGGGTCTTCGGGCGGACAACGCGAATTTGCACCGGTGATGGCCCGCGCCGCGGTTTCTCTGGGTGTCGGGGCCGTGTTCATTGAAACCCATCAGGATCCGGACTCGGCCCCATCGGACGGGCCAAATATGATCCCGCTCGACCAGATGCCCCTACTTGTTGACACATTGATGCGATTTGATGCGCTTGCTAAAGCGAATCCGATTCAGATTTAACGATTGAGTTTTCTTATGATCAAACCCCTCACCGAGGTAACACCCAACAGCTGGAACTTTCTGCGCGACGCGATGATCACGCCCACCGGGTTCCGTGAATACGATGCCCGTTGGAAATATCCCGAAGAGATCAACCTGCCCGGCATGACCGCGCTTGGGCTGGGGCTTGGCACACAGATGCACAGGCGCGGGATCGAGCCTGTGATCGCGGTCGGAAACGACTATCGCGATTATTCATTGGCGATCAAGAATGCCCTGATGCTGGGCCTGATGCAGGCTGGTATCCGTGTCAAAGACATCGGCCCTGCGCTAAGCCCCATGGCCTATTTTGCGCAGTTCCATCTGGATGTGCCCGCAGTGGCCATGGTCACCGCCAGCCACAACCCGAACGGCTGGACCGGGGTCAAAATGGGATTTGACCGCCCGCTGACCCATGGCCCGGATGAAATGTCGGAACTGCGGGACATCGTACTGAACGGCGAGGGCGTCGCGCGCGAAGGCGGCTCGTACGAGTTCGTCGATGGCGTCAAAGAGGCCTATATCGACGATCTGGTCGGCGATTTCAAAATGTCCCGCCCGCTGAAAGTGGTTTGCGCAACCGGGAATGGTACGGCTTCGGCCTTTGCGCCCGAGATTTTCGAACGGATCGGGGTTGAGCTCGTGCCCAGCCATAACCGGCTGGACTATACGTTCCCCAACTACAACCCGAACCCGGAAGCCATGGAGATGTTGCACGACATGGCCGCCACGGTGAAATCCAGCGGTGCCGATCTGGCGCTTGGGTTTGACGGTGACGGAGACCGCTGCGGCGTCGTCGATGATGAGGGTGAGGAGATCTTTGCCGACAAGGTTGGCGTGATTATGGCGCGTGATCTGGCCAAACTTCATCCCGGATCGACCTTTGTGGCCGATGTCAAATCCACCGGTCTGTTTGCCAGCGACCCCGAGTTGCAGGCACTGGGTGTCAAAGCCGATTACTGGAAGACCGGCCACAGCCACATGAAGCGCCGCGTCAAGGAAATCGGGGCACTGGCAGGGTTCGAAAAATCAGGCCACTACTTTTTGGCCGAACCGATCGGGCGTGGATACGACTGTGGAATGCGTGTCGCAGTCGAAATCTGCAAACTGATGGACCGCAACCCGGGCAAGAGCATGTCGGACCTGCGCAAGGCCCTGCCCAAGACCTGGTCCACCCCCACGATGTCGCCCCACGCCGCCGATACCGAGAAATATGATATCCTTCAGCGGCTGGTCGACAAGCTGGTCGCCAAGGGAGATGCGGGCGAAACACTCGCTGGCCGCGCAATCAAAGAAGTGGTCACGGTGAACGGCGCACGCGTGATTCTGGACAACGGAAGCTGGGGTCTGGTGCGGGCTTCGTCCAATACCCCCAATCTGGTCGTCGTCTGTGAAAGCAGCGAAAGCGAGGCTGAGATGCGCGCCATTTTCGCGGACATTGACGCCGTCATCCGGACCGAGCCCGGTGTCGGCGATTACGACCAAACCATCTGAAGACAACTGCTTGGGGCATATCCTGATGCCCCAAGCACGATGGTTGCTCAGTCGCCGCCGAATAATTTGAGCAGACCTTTTTTTGCCTCTTCTTCAAGTTTATTCTTGATGGCGTCTTCGATCTGATCACTGTCGGTGATCGTCGTATCCAATTCGTTGCCGACCTTTTCAAAAACCTTCTGTTTGGCGTCGTCCTCCAGTTCCTTGACTTTCACATCCGCGGCCGCCTCGATCACCTTGGTCAGGTCCGGCTTGATCGACGGATCGCTCCAGGGGCCTTTGATGTGAACGGGAACCGATATCCCCTGCCCGGAATTGGCCCGCAGCGCCACGGGCGTGAACAGATAGTCGATGTTGCGCCCCCCCAGATCCACGGTGCCGGTGCCATCTGCGCGGAAATTCTTCAGTGACATGAGCAGATCGCTGTTCGTCAACACGCCCTGGTCGATGGTGAAACTGGCCGTCAGGCTGTTGAACACGGTGGTTCCGCCTGATCCGGTGCCCTGCCCCATCAATCGGTCCAGATCGAGCCCGGAAATCACTCCGGGACCGACATCCAGGTTTCCCTTGCCGCTGAGGGACCGCATGATCTGATCCTCGGACTGGCCGACGCCCAGAAACTCAAATGCGCCCGCAGCGGTTCCCGACAGGCGTTTGACCCCGGCCATCGTGGTCAGTGCCTGTTCCAGATCGAGCCCGGTGGCGGTCACGTTGCCGCCGACAGACAGGCCGTTGCGGTTGTTGGCCACCACCTGACCGTGCAACTGACCCGCAAACAGCGTGGCCGGGTGCATTTCCAGAACGGCCCGCGACCGATCCAGCGACAGGGTCAGATCGCTTTTGCCGAACGTCATCCCGGGCACGGCGATCGAGTTCGCCGTCAGACGGATCTTACCGTTCGCCAATGCCAGAGCAGACGCTTCGATAGGGTCCTTCGACCACCCCTCAGGTGCAGGAGCGCTTGCCTGGGACGTGCCGCCTGAGGCAGAAGCGGTTTCGGAAATCCGCGACAGATCCAGATCACCGGCATCCAGACGGGCCACGATACGCGGCGGGTCCGAGTTGGTGATATCCGCCTCGCCCACGAACCGGTTGTCATCCAATTGCGCAACCATGTTCCGCATGGAAATCCGCCCGTCCTGCGTATACGTCATATGCGCTGAAATGTCGGCAGTCTTGCCCAATCCGGGCGGTACGGATGTGCCAGCCTGACCGAAGGCGGCAAGCATCCTTTCGGTGTCCAGCGTCACGACCTTGGTCGTTCCATCCATTTCACCCGCAAGATTGACGCGCCCGTCAAATCCGACCTCTCCGCCCGGGGCCGTCAAAACCAGTTCCAGATCAGTCACTGACCCGGCGGCAAATGCCGGTAAGTCCGGGATTTTCAGGTCAACCTGAACCGCCCCTCCAGGCACTGGCATGGCGGCCTCCATCACCAATGGGGCCGCCACCTCGGGCCAGCTTGCAGATAGTGTCACGCCCGAGAAATCCATCTGCGTCGAACCATTTTCAACGTAAATCAGCCGTGCATTTGTCAGCTCCAACCGATCCAGCGTGACCTGCCCCGAGGGCTCAGCGGGCGTGCCCCCCCCGGTCGCGACCGCAGTTGTCGCGGTTGTCGGGGCGCTCAATTCCCAATTGCCGCGCCCATCTGATCGTTCCAACCGCAACACGGGATTGTCTGCAAAAACTCGTTTGATCCGCAGATCCCCATTCAACAGCCCGGCAGCGTCCACTCCGACGGCCAGGCTATCCGCGCTGAGCATCGGCTCCGGTCCGGCCCAGCTTGCGTTGCCGAAACGCACCGGCCCGGTTTCCATCCCGACCACCGGCCAGAAGGAAATGCGCACATCTCCGGTCAGCGTCAGATCACGCCCGGTCTGGGCCTTGACCTGCTCGGCCAGAATCGCGGCAAGCTTTTCCCCCGGCATCAGCAACAGTGCGCCAATGATCAACGCGATCACGGCGACAACGATAAACAGGATGCGCATCAGCCATTTCATATTCTGCTCTCCGCCTTTTGGCTTGTCATTGCCGTGATCATTCAAATCACGCATCACATTTGCAAGGGCAAGCTTTCCCGACTATATGCCGCGCATGACGACAAACCCGCCGAACCTCCGCCCCGACCTGGCACCTTCTGCCCGGATCACCGAGACGCCCCAATCGAACCAGCCGACCATCGGCATGGTGTCGTTGGGCTGCCCGAAGGCGTTGGTCGACAGTGAACGCATTCTCACCCGGCTACGTGCCGAAGGATACGGCATTTCGCCAGATTATGCCGGGGCCGATGCCGTCATTGTGAACACCTGCGGGTTCCTCGACAGCGCCAAGGCGGAATCGCTGGACGCGATCGGAGAGGCGCTGGTGGAAAACGGCAAGGTCATCGTGACCGGCTGTCTGGGGGCCGAGCCGGATTACATTCGCGAACATCACCCCCGCATCATGGCTGTCACCGGCCCACACCAATACGAGCAAGTTCTGGATGCGGTGCACGCCGCCGTGCCCCCCGATCCTGATCCGTTCGTGGACCTGTTGCCCGCCAGCAGCGTGCAGTTGACGCCGCGCCATTACAGCTATCTGAAAATTTCCGAGGGCTGCAACCACAAGTGCAAGTTCTGCATCATCCCCGACATGCGCGGAAAACTGGCCAGCCGCCCGGCGCATGCGGTTCTGCGCGAGGCGGAAAAGCTGGTGCAAAACGGCGTGCGTGAGCTGCTGGTGATTTCGCAGGACACCTCGGCCTATGGCTTGGACCGGAAATACGACATCAACCCGTGGAAAGACGGTGAAGTGCGCAGCCATATCACCGATCTGGCGCGCGAGCTGGGGCAGCTCGATGCCTGGGTGCGGCTGCACTATGTGTATCCCTATCCGCATGTGCGAGACCTGATTCCGCTGATGGCGGATGCCGGGTGCAACGTGCTGCCTTATCTGGATATCCCGTTTCAACACGCCCACCCGGATGTGCTGAAACGCATGGCCCGCCCGGCCGCGTCGGCCAGAACGCTGGATGAAATCAAGGCCTGGCGCGCGATCTGCCCGGATATCACCCTGCGGTCGACCTTTATCGTCGGCTATCCGGGTGAGACGGAGTCGGAATTCCAGACCCTTCTGGACTGGATGGACGAGGCGCAGTTGGATCGTGTCGGGTGTTTTCAGTATGAAAACGTGGATGGCGCGCGGTCAAATGACCTGCCCGATCACGTTCCGGCCGAAATCAAGCAGGAACGCTGGGACCGCTTCATGGAAAAGGCACAGGCGATCTCGGAGGCCAAGTTGCGGGCAAAGGTCGGACAGACGCTTGAGGTGATCGTGGACGAGATCGATGACGAGGCCGCCACCTGCCGCACCAAAGCAGACGCGCCCGAGATCGACGGCAACCTGTTCATCGATGAGGGGTTCGAAAACCTCAGGCCCGGTGACATCGTCACGGTCGAAGTGGACGAGGCCGGAGAATACGATTTGTGGGGCAAGCCCGTCTAAGGTCTGACACCGCGTCGAGCACACGGAATATGGGCAAAGCGTGAACCGAGTTTATTGGCCGAACACGCGGTCAGACCCGATCTTGGACTGAAAGCCAATCATGGAGGTTTTCATGTCTCGTATCTTCAAGCCTAGCCTGAACTACGTGGTTTTCCTGATGGCCGCGCATTTCGTGGCCACCCCCGGTTACGCCCAGCGTACACAGGTCGGCTCTGCCGGAGTCATTGCGGTTGGCGGCAAACATCTAAGCTTTCACAAAAACGGCCGTCACAAGATAAACCGGTATTACGTGGCCCCGAAGGCCAAGTCATATGCCAAGCGGCCCAAGGCGCATAACAAAAAGCCGGCCCCGGTTTATCGATACACCGCCCCCAAACGGCGTGTCATCGGGCATATCCCCTACGGGTCGGTCAAGCGACAGAAATTCAAGTCATTCAAGTTCAAGCATAACTACGGCCTAAAAAGGCACTGAACAGGGTTCGCGCAACGCGAAGAACGCAAATTGTCCGATAGCCGCGAAATCGCAGGCAAGAAAAAACCGCCACAACTGGTGACGGTCTTTCCCGAAAGCGTACAGGCGGTCCGGGTCCGGGCCGCCTGCGAATGGCTTACTGAGTGATTGGGTCACAGACCGTCTGGCCAGCCTCGGTTGTGGCCAATTGATAACCACCCGGACAGCTGGGTGTGCCGGCTTTGTCATAGCTGGGCTGAACGTAAACAGGTGTCGGTTCTTCCTGCTGCGCACAGGCAGTCAGGATCAGTGCAAATGCGCCAACGGCAGCGAGTTTCAGTTTCATGTCCGTCAATCCTTTATTACTTTTCTGATATTGCCCAGCTTTTCGGGGCCAGGTTAAGAATACGGGCTGAACGGCAATCTGGCAACTGAATCGATCACGTCTTCGTGAGTCACAGCGAATCCATGCCAATCAAATGGCGCAATGATGTTCTTTGAGGCGTGAAACCTATTCTTCTGACTCCGGCGCCCTAAACTGTTGCAGCGAATTCAGCTAAAGACGGAGAAGCCATATGTCAAACGCGCCCATTGTTGCCCAGAAATCGCCATTTCCGGTCGAGGTCGTCGAAGGGAAAACTTATTTCTGGTGTGCCTGCGGCAAATCCAGCCGCCAGCCGTTTTGCGACGGATCGCACAAAGGCACCGGGTCAGAGCCCGTGAAATATACAGCGGAAAGCAGCAAAAAGGTCTTCTTTTGTGGCTGCAAACACAGTTCGAAACCGCCTTTGTGCGACGGAACGCACAGCGGGCTTTGATCAGGTTTTCAACCCATTCAGTATCTCGGCATTGGGGCAAAAATCCGGGGCAGTGGTCGCTGTGCCCTGTTGCCGGGCAAGCCAAAACTCGCATTGCACATCACATCCGGCAGCGCGGCACCGTGTGACAAGCTCGACGTATTTTTCGGGTGAAAGACGTCCTTCGGCCATCGCTTCGGTCATTGAAATACCCATGCAGCGTGAAACCGAGCGTGTAAGCCAAAAGTGCTTTTCGATTTCCCCTAACGCGACCTGAGACATCAAGCGTTCCCCACCTGCTTGGTTTTGAGGGCTGCAAAGTATTTGCGATTCGGGCATGTCGACGGCGCCTGTTCAACCTGCTCACGCCGTTCCAACCATTCCGGGCAGTCCTTGGCCCAGGAACAGCCGCGACACTGCTGCACGATTTCAGCCCATTCTTCCTGTTTCAGATGACCTTTCCGATAGGCCGCGGCCAAGTCGGTTCCGGTTGCTTGCCCCATACGCAACACCAAGCGCAGATGGGTCATGATTTCGCCCAGATGTGTCATGGCAGACCTTTGTGTCAAGGCAGGAGATTGTGAAGCAATTCCTGATTTCGGCAGTATTCGGGCGTACGCCGAGCAGATCCGGGATCGTTCAGCAAACTTTTGCAGTGATCCGGGTTCGGGCAGTCGGTACAGCGCAAAACAGCATCAGAGATCTGGTCCACGGAAACGGAACCATCAATGGCGGCTTCCTCAAGATCAATGTCCAGCATTCTGGCCATATCGTCCACCAATCCGGCATGCAGCCGAAGGGTCTCGTGTGTGGGCATGCTGTTTCCTTTCGCTTTCACGCTGTGTCCAAAGGGTAGCGCATCCGCGAAGGCAAACATTGACTCAGGTCAAGATTGGACGCCGATGTGATCCAGATAGGCCCGCGTGGCATCCTGAACGCGGCGAAAGCGGTCACCGCCCAGTTTCTTGCCGCCATACCAGCGCGTCACGATAATTACGTGATTTTTCAGCCCGGCGCGTTCGATCATCCGAAGGATCACCATGCCCGCGCCGCTTTCCCCGTCGTCAGCTTTCAACGCGCCGGTCGGCAAAGCCGCAGCCCAGGTGTTGTGGGTGGCCCTGGCATAGCTTTTGTCGGATTTCAAATCGTTCAAAACGGCGTCGATTTCAGCCCGCGTTGTGACCTGCGCCCCGGACACCGCGTATTTCGAGCCGCGATCCGTCAGGACGACACCTAGGCATGTGAACCGGCTCATTGGGACAAACCCAACTGCTCTGCCGTTTCCCGCACGATCTGCACACGTTGTGCATTTGGTGGGTGGGTTCCCAAAAACCTGTCACCGGGATCCGGGATGCGATCAAAGAATCTTGCCCCGACCAACGGATTGTATCCCGCATTATACGTGATGATGGTTCCCAACTGGTCTGCCTCCAGCTCAAAGTCTTTCACATAAGCCTGAACGCCGACCTGCGCGCCCAGCTTTTGCGCCTCTTCAATGGCGGCGGCGTCCCCGCCGCGCAACTCTGCCACCCGCCCGAACTCAGCCGCGCTGGCGCTGGCGATTTCACTCTGCCTGCCGATATGCCCCAACACGTGGTGGGCTGCTTCATGCCCCATGACAAACGCCAGTTCATCCGCGTTCTGGGTGGATTCGATCATCGAGCGGGTGAAAATGATCACCGGCTGCTTGTTCTCATCCAGCGTCTGGAATGCATTGACCGAAGCCTGAGGGTTCAAGTCGACAAGAATCCGAAAGTCGCAATTCTGCCCGGTCGTCTGTTTCAGACACTGTCTGCGGGCTTCCGCCCCAACGGCCCGACTGACCTCTCGGAAGGTTTGCACCATCGGTTCGGCCTCTGGCTCATCCCCCCGCCATTCCTCGGCGGGTTGGACGCGCAAGGCCCCCTCTCCACATGCCGCAAGCAGCAGGGACAGCAAAAAAACAAACCATCTGTGCATGTCATATCCTTTGAGACCGAATGGCCGTGATTTCAACATAGTACGACCGTGCCGGCGAAACCACACCGCCGGTTCAACGAACGGCTTGCATTGCGCCCCGGCGGCTTGCACTCTGGCCTCATGTTTACGATTGAGCATGAATTCGACTCGACGGTCATTACGCTTGTGGACGAAGGCGAACAACCTTTGCAGGAAGATGTGGTGATCAACAATTTCGCGGAATGCGTCACGCTGGAACAACTTGATCCCCGCACCGATCAAATACAGAAGATCACGTTGTCGCCCGAGCAGGTGCGGGATCTGGCGGCCGCGCTGGATCTGCCCGAAGGTGTTTATCAAATTCGCGAAACCGGACCTCAGGGGTCATAGGAAAACAGCTTGATCCGTGCGGCTTGCCCCTGCTTCAGCATCAGGGTCGAGGGCGCGACGCCAAGACATTCTGCAAGCAGCAACTGCACGGCCCTGTTGGCCTTGCCGTTTTCCGGCGGGGCCGTAACGGATACCTTGATCTGACCGTCTTCGACGCTCACCCGATCGCGGGCCGCCTTGGGCGTCACCTTCAGTTTGAAAACGGCCCCGGCCTGCGCCATCGCGCTGAGATCCGGCAGATCGCGCAGTTTGGGTTTCGCCATTGTCTCCTCTTTTTTCTCAAAGTCTTGCACGAAGCACGTCGTAATGAAATTGATCCAAGCAATCCATTGGCGTGCCCTTGAAACGGGCAGAATACCGACCAAGATACAGAGTCTCGATGTAAAGGAAGTTAACATATGTCCCTGAAAAACCCCGCCGCTCTGGAGTTTTTGCAGTCGCGCCGGTCCCGGCCGGCCAAGACACTGGTTGCTCCGGCCCCAACCCGGGAAGAGTTGCTGCCGTTGCTGACGGCCGCAGCCCGCAGCCCCGATCACGGCAAACTGGAGCCCTGGCGATTTATCGTTCTGGAAAAGGGCGCGATGCCACGCCTGGCAACCCTGACAGAGGCCTGCGGACAAAGGCTGAACAAAAGCGCGGAAGACATCGCCAAGGCGCGCAGCCAGTTCGATATGGGGCATCTGGCCGTCGCGGTCATCGAGGTTCGCAAACAATCCGAAAAGATTCCGGCCATCGAACAATCCTACTCTGCTGGCGCGGTCTGTCTGGCGCTGCTGAATGCCGCGCTGGCTGCGGGCTGGGGCGCCAATTGGCTGTCGGGTTGGCAAACACATGATCGCGAATTCTGTGTCGATGCTTTCGGGCTTGCCGAAAACGAACGCGTGGCCGGTTTGATTCATATCGCCACCGAGGGAGCGACCCCTCCGGAACGCCCCCGGCCCGACGTGGCCGCGTTGACAGAGTGGGTTACGGAATGATCATCCCGAACGCCTTTTTCAGCGCACTTGGCCAGACCGGAGACCCCAGGTTTCGCGCCGTATTGCTGCGCGGCGTGGGTCTGACCATTCTGCTGCTGGTTCTGGCCTGTGCAGGTGCGATCTGGTTGATCAACTGGCTGTCCGGCAGCGAAATCTCACTGCCGTTTGTGGGGGCTGTGCCGTGGCTGAACGACGTTCTGAACTATTCCGGTATCGTGCTCGTTCTGATCCTGCCCGTTTTTCTGATGGTGCCGGTCGCGTCGGCCATCACCTCGATCTTTCTGGACGAGGTGGCACAGGCGGTTGAGGACAAGCATTTTCCGGCGTTGCCGCCCGCACGGCACATCCCGGTCTCAGAGGCGCTTATGGACGGTCTCAGCTTCCTTGGCGTTCTGTTTGTGGCAAACCTGCTGGCCCTGATCCTCTATGCGATTTTCACCCCGCTTGCGCCTTTCATCTTCTGGGCGATGAACGGGTTCTTGCTGGGGCGTGAATATTTTACCCTTGCCGCGATGCGAAGGATCGGGCGCGATGGCGCGCGCAAGCTGCGGGCCAAACATTCAACGACGATCTGGGTGGCGGGCACATTGATGGCCATTCCGCTTTCAGTGCCGCTGGTGAACCTGGTGATCCCGATCATCGGGGCCGCCACGTTCACCCATATCTATCATGCCTTGTCAGGCCAAAAGGCCTGACGGGGATTACCTTGGCTCCAACTGGTTCAGCCAGTCGAAATCCCGCACCGAGATCACGCCCGACAGGATGATTCCGGCGATGATCGCCCACAGAATCAAAGTGATACCGGTGGTGATCCACATCTTTCTTTTCATGTGATGCACTTCCGGCGCGCCCGCATGCGTGCCGGGAACGATGTCACCCAGATCGCCCTGGGTTTTGATGCGAATGGGCAGCACCACCAACAACGTCATGAACCAGATGACGGCAAACAACACCAGCGCGGCAGTAATGGTCATTTCAGGCCCTCCGGGGCTGGGGGTTATACCTGCTCCAGCTCGACCAGGCAGCCGTTGAAATCCTTGGGGTGCAGAAACAGAACCGGTTTACCATGCGCACCGATCTTGGGCTCACCTGATCCCAGAACACGGGCTCCGGTCGCTTTCAGATGATCACGGGCCGCGATGATATCCTCGACCTCGTAACACACATGGTGGATGCCGCCGGCCGGGTTCTTTTCCAAAAACCCGTTGATCGGGCTGTCATCACCCAGCGGATACAGAAGTTCGATCTTGGTGTTGGGCAGTTCAATGAACACGACCGTGACACCATGATCCGGCTCGTCCTGCGGCGCGCCGACTTTGGCGCCCAGCGCGTTGCGGTATTGCTCGGACGCCGCATCAAGATCCGGTACGGCGATGGCGACGTGGTTCAGACGTCCAATCATGTCTCACTCCTGCTGTCCTGCGTTGCATGGGTTATGGGGGCTGATCCGCCAAAGGACAAGTGCGCCAAATCGCGCGTTAACGTCGTGTTAGCCAGAAGTTCCTAGCGTGAAGCATCTGCTGCATAGGAGAGCTGCCATGGACGATTCGGGCCTACTTGCCACCACCACCGCCGCGCCCACCGCGACTCGACCCTTGCTGGGTCAGACCATATTGGTTGTCGAAGACAGCCGGTACGCTTGCGATGCCATCCGCCTGATGTGCCTACACAGCGGCGCGCGCATTCGCCGTGCGGATTGCCTGAAATCGGCCCGAAGGCATCTACAGATCTATCGGCCTTCGGTCATTCTGGTCGATATGGGCCTGCCGGACGGTTCCGGCGCCGACCTGATCGCCGAATTGGCCGAGGCCACGCCCCGTATCAGTGTCATCATGGGCCTTTCGGGCGATGACGGCAGCGAAGACATGGCTCTGGCGGCCGGCGCGGATGGGTTTTTGTCCAAGCCGCTAAAATCAATGTCACATTTTCAAAAATCCATTCTGGAACGCCTGCCAGAGGACCGGCGGCCCAGCGGGCTTCATGCCGTGCGCGATGAAATCATCCGCCCTGACCCTCTGGCCTATCAGGACGACATGGCCCATATCGCCGATGTGCTCGCTGGTCCCAACGATCACCGCACATTGGACTACGCCGCACAGTTCCTGCACGGCGTCGCGCGCGAGGCAAATGACAGGCCCTTGGCGGAAGCAGCGCGAAAGCTGGCATTGTCACGCGCGAACGGGACGCCGATCATGGCGCAGGCGGCGCAGGTTGCCGGGATGGTGCAGAACCGACTGGAACAGCGAGAGGCGCTTTGAAATGGTGACAGCCTATTTCATCACTGCAACCCTTTTGTGCATCTGGCTGTACCGCCAAACACGGCAGGCCGCGCGTTCCATCCGCGTCAACCGAACCAATCTGAAAGATCCGCTGGACTGACACAGGCTGCCTGCGTGCAAAAAAAACCGCCCGCGATACGCGGGCGGATTTTTTTACTGGTCCTGAGGGATAATGCGAAGACCCAGCTCCATCAACTGATCCGAGGTCGGGTCCGAAGGTGCGTCCATCATCAGATCTTCGGCACGCTGGTTCATCGGGAACATCATGACTTCGCGGATATTGGCCTCATCTGCCAACAGCATCACGATCCGGTCGATACCAGCCGCGCATCCACCGTGTGGCGGGGCGCCGTAGTGGAAGGCATTGAACAGGGCACCAAAGCGGGATTTCACTTCATCCTCGCCATAGCCCGCCAGTTCAAAGGCCTTCAGCATGATTTCCGGCTTGTGGTTCCGGATCGCGCCTGAAACCAGCTCGTACCCGTTGCACGCCAGATCATACTGGTAGCCGCGCACATCCAGCGGGTTGCCCTGCAACGCCTCCATACCGCCCTGCGGCATCGAGAACGGGTTGTGCTCAAAGTCGATCGCGCCGGTTTCTTCGTCTTGCTCATAGATCGGGAAGTCCACGATCCAGGCAAAGGCAAAACGGTCTTTTTCGGTCAGGTTCAATTCCTCACCGATCACGTCACGCGCCTTGCCGGCAACCTTTTCAAAGGCTTTTGGCTTGCCGCCCAGGAAGAAGGCTGCATCGCCGACACCCAGACCCAGTTGCTGACGGATTGCCTCGGTGCGTTCGGGGCCGATGTTCTTGGCCAGCGGTCCCGCAGCCTCCATCCCTTCACCCTGATCGCGCCAGAAGATATAGCCCATGCCTGGCAGACCCTCTTTCTGGGCAAAGGCGTTCATGCGGTCGCAGAACTTGCGGCTGCCGCCGCCCGGCGCGGGGATCGCGCGGATCTCGGTGCCTTCCTGTTCAAGCAGCTTGGCGAAGATCGCGAAACCGGAACCGCGGAAATGCTCGGATACCACCTGCATCTTGATGGGGTTCCGCAGGTCCGGCTTGTCGGTGCCGTACCACAGCGCCGCGTCCTTGTAGGAAATTTGCGGCCAGTCCTGATCAACCTTGCGACCGCCGCCAAATTCTTCGAACACGCCGGTCAGAACAGGTTGAATGACGTCGAACACGTCCTGCTGCTCTACAAAGGACATCTCGAGATCCAGCTGGTAGAAGTCGGTGGGCGACCTGTCTGCCCGTGGATCTTCGTCCCGGAAACAGGGTGCAATCTGGAAATACTTGTCGAAGCCCGACACCATGATCAGCTGCTTGAACTGCTGCGGGGCTTGCGGCAAGGCATAGAATTTGCCCGGATGCAGGCGCGAAGGCACCAGGAAGTCGCGCGCGCCTTCGGGCGACGAGGCGGTGATGATCGGCGTCTGATACTCGCGAAAGCCCTGATCCCACATCCGTTTACGCATGGACGCAACCACGTCCGAGCGCAAGGTCATGTTCCGTTGCATCGCCTCGCGGCGCAGGTCCAGATAGCGATAGCGCAGGCGGGTTTCCTCGGGGTACTCCTGTTCGCCAAATACCATCAGCGGCAATTCGTCGGCGGCCCCCAGAACTTCCAGTTCGCGTACGTAAACCTCGATCTCGCCGGTGGGCAGTTTCGGGTTCACCAGGTCCGGGTCACGGGCTTTGACGGTGCCGTCGATACGGATGCACCATTCGGACCGCACCTTTTCCAGCTCGGCAAAGGCGGCGCTGTCGCCGTCGCACAGGATCTGGGTTACGCCGAAATGGTCGCGAAGATCGATGAACAGCACGCCCCCATGATCTCGAACCCGATGCACCCAACCGGACAGGCGGACGGTTTCACCGACATTGGCGGCGGTCAGAGCGGCGCAGGTGTGGCTGCGATAGGCGTGCATGGATCATATCCCTTCGGGCGCAGAATTCGTCGCGCCGATACACCCTGTCAGGCTTGGAAAGTCAAGGCGGGTCGCCCCGTCAAAACGGCCTTTGCACATTGCCTGAGTAGAAATAGACGCCCAGCCCCACCGCAAAGATGATATTGCCCGCTATTGCATGCAGCAGCACCGCATAAAAGAAGGAGCCCCGCTGCCGGTAGGCCCATGTGAACAGCAGCCCGCCCGCGAATGTCATGAGGGCGACGATCCAGCTCCAATACATCAGATGCGCGAACGAGAATATGGCCGCATTCAGCAGATAGGCCGCGCGCCCCTCGGGCAGGATCGCGTGATAGCGGCGAAAGAACAAAGGGCGGAACAGCAGCTCTTGCGGCAGGGCCGACAGCAATGGATAGCCGACCCAGATGAACGCCAGCATCTCGGGCCGGTGCACAAGCAGGAAGAACGCGGCCTCCGGGCGTGTGATCTCAATCAGACCAACACAAAAGGCAGCCACGATGGCAGAGAACAAAGCCACCTCGCGCAGGGTCCAGTTGGCCCAGTCGTAACAAAGCTCGGCCCATTGAAACCCGGGCGTCCGGTGCAGCAGCACGATACCAAGCCCGGTCAGCGCAAACAGCGCCGGAAACATCCAGTTCGGAGGTAAAAGAACAGCGATCAGCAGCGGCAAGCCAATATAGAACAGGCCAAATTCAAGCCGCAGCCGTCGCATTGCAACCGGCGGTCCGATCATCGTGCTGTTTTTTGTCACCCGTCTATCAGCTCCACCTCGATCAGTCCGCGCAGTGAATTTCCGATCCGCACAGTTTGCGCATTTTTCAGGTCGGTCAAGGTCAGCACGGCTTCGGTGACCGCTTTGTTTTCCAGCAGTTCTTCGCGCAGTATCCCCGGCAAGAGCCCACAGGACAAAGCGGGCGTCAGAACCCGGCCATCAGGCATTTCCAGAAACAGGTTCGTGATGGTGCCTTCACAAAGCTCATCCAGTTCATTCAGAAACAACAGTTCGTCCACCCCTTCGGGCAGCGCTGCGCGCGCGGAATCATAGAGCGCACGGCGCGTGGTCTTGTGACGCAACCACAGGTCATTCGAAGCCAGACGTTGATCTGACAGAGCGACGCGCCAGATTCTGGGATTGTCCACCAGTTCGCCGGTCGACAGATCGAACGAGCCCGACACATCCAGCGTAAGGCGGCAACGCAGCGGGGTGTCACAAGCAGCGCCATTCAGTCTGGCGGTCGCTTCATCGGGGTTGAAAGGAATCTCGAACACCCGCGCAGTACGGGCCATTCGTGCAAGATGGCGGTCCAGCCTGACAAAGCCCTGATCCGGGCGGAAGGCCAGTGTTTCAATCAGGCTGAAATCAGGTTCAGCTGGCGGGCGAAGCGGGCTTTCCATAACGCCTCCTCATACTCTGACGGGGCGGTGCTGTCCCAAACGACACCGCCGCCTACGTTCAGAGTGGCCTGATCATCCTCAAGCATCAAGGTGCGGATGGCCACGTTGAACTCGGACCGACCATCAGGTGCGGCCCAGCCAATCGTCCCGCAATAAATGTCGCGCGCCCATGGCTCCAGTTCCGTCAGAATTTCCATCGCGCGGATCTTGGGGGCTCCGGTGATCGACCCGCAGGGAAACAGTGCTGTCAGTATTTCACCCAACCCCACGCATTTGTGCAGCTGCGCCCGCACCAGCGAGACCATCTGATGTACGGTGGCATAGGTTTCCACCCGGAACAGGTCAGGCACATGAACGGATCCGGGCAGCGCGACGCGGCTGATATCGTTGCGCAGCAAATCAACAATCATCAGGTTCTCGGCCCGATTCTTTTCGTCCGCGCTCAGAAAAGCCCGGCGGCGCGCATCCTCATCTGGGTCTTCACTGCGCGGTTGCGTGCCCTTCATCGGCCGGGTTTCGATCCTCCCACCCTCATCGGTGCGGAAAAACAACTCCGGCGAGCGGCTGAGCAGATCGGGCAGCCCATCCTGTTGCACCAGTGCTCCGTGGCCCACCGGCTGCCCCGCCGCCAGCGCGGCGTAGAGCGTTTCGCTGTTGCCCGAGACGGTCAGATCAATCGGAAAGGTCAGGTTGGCCTGATAGATGTCGCCGGCACCGATGGCGTCATGCACGGCCCTGAAGGCCTTGCCGTATCGCGCTTCATCCCAGCGCGGCCGGAATGCGCCCACTTCGCCCGCAGGCGACGGAAGGGCGACCCGATCCGGTGCATCATAGACCCCAAAGCACAACAAAGGCAGACGTCGTTCTTCCGGCAAAAGACCATTGAGCCGGGGTTCAAGCGCATAGCCCAGCTCGTAACTGGCATACCCTGCCAGCCAGGCACCAGCTGCGCGCGCCTCGTCCAGCGCCGCCACAGCCTGGGGCACGTCCTCCGCCACATCCGCGCGGATCACCTGAGACGGACGCTGAAACCGGGTTCCTCGCCCGGCCGGTCCCTGATCGAAACGAATACGCACTTGCATCCTCATTTGCCGTGAGGGGCCATATAGAGAATACTCTGCCAAGTGAAAGAGGGGAAAGCGGCAATTTCGCCCCTGTTTCCGATACCTCTTGCACCTTTTTGCGCGGTCCCTATAACGCAGGACAATTTGGGCGCTGGGGCGGTGCCCTGACTCGCGGACAATCGAAGGAACAAGGCCATGCCGAGAAGAACCGACATCCAGTCGATCATGATCATTGGGGCGGGCCCCATTGTTATCGGTCAGGCCTGTGAATTCGACTATTCCGGTGCCCAGGCCTGCAAGGCCCTGCGCGAGGAAGGATACCGGGTCATTCTGGTGAACTCGAACCCGGCGACGATCATGACCGACCCCGGTCTGGCCGACGCCACCTATATCGAGCCGATCACACCCGAAGTGGTCGCCAAGATCATCGAGAAAGAACGCCCTGATGCCCTGCTGCCCACTATGGGTGGACAGACCGGCCTGAACACCTCGCTGGCACTGGAAGAAATGGGTGTGCTGGAAAAATTCGGCGTCGAGATGATCGGCGCCAAGCGCGATGCCATCGAAATGGCCGAAGACCGCGCCTTGTTCCGCGAGGCGATGGACCGGCTGGGCATCGAAAACCCCAAGGCCGAGATCGTTACCGCCCCCAAGGACGAGAGCGGCAAGAAAGACCTGGACGCCGGTGTGGCGCTGGCCCTTGAAACCCTTGAAACCGTGGGGCTTCCTGCCATCATCCGCCCAGCCTTTACACTGGGCGGCACGGGTGGCGGCGTGGCATATAACCGTGAGGATTACATCCATATTTGCCGCTCGGGTATGGATGCCTCGCCCGTGGGTCAAATCCTGATCGACGAAAGCCTACTGGGCTGGAAAGAATACGAAATGGAGGTGGTGCGCGACACTGCCGACAACGCCATCATCGTATGTTCCATCGAAAACGTCGATCCGATGGGCGTACATACGGGTGACTCGATCACCGTGGCCCCTGCCCTTACGCTAACCGACAAAGAATACCAGATCATGCGCAATCACTCGATTGCCGTGCTGCGTGAAATCGGTGTCGAAACCGGCGGCTCAAACGTGCAATGGGCGATCAACCCGGTCGATGGCCGCATGGTCGTGATCGAGATGAACCCGCGCGTGTCGCGCTCGTCGGCGCTGGCATCCAAGGCCACCGGTTTCCCGATCGCGAAGATCGCTGCGAAACTGGCCGTGGGTTACACGCTGGACGAACTGGACAACGACATCACCAAGGTCACACCGGCTTCGTTCGAACCGACCATCGACTATGTCGTGACAAAAATTCCGAAATTCGCCTTCGAGAAGTTCCCCGGTTCCGAGCCCTACCTGACCACCGCGATGAAGTCGGTGGGCGAGGCGATGTCGATTGGCCGTACGATCCACGAATCGATGCAAAAGGCACTGGCCTCGATGGAATCGGGCCTGACCGGCTTTGATGAGGTCGAAATCCCCGGCCTGAACGTGGGCCTCTGGGACGAGGCCGACGACAAGGCCGCCGTGATCAAGGCGATCAGCCAGCAGACACCTGACCGCCTGCGCACCATTGCGCAAGCGATGCGCCATGGCCTGAGCGATGACGAGATTTTCGGCGTCACCAAGTTTGACCCTTGGTTTCTGGCCCGTATCCGCGAGATCGTCGAGGCCGAGCGTCAACTCCGCAAGGACGGCCTGCCGGTCACCGAGGACGGCATCCGCAAGCTGAAAATGCTGGGCTTCACCGATGCGCGTCTGGGCAAGCTGACGGGCCGTGACGAGGACAACGTCCGCCGAGCGCGCCGCAATCTGGGCGTTTCAGCGGTGTTCAAACGCATCGACACCTGCGCGGCCGAGTTCGAGGCGCAGACACCTTACATGTATTCGACCTACGAAGCGCCCATGATGGGCGAGGTCGAATGCGAGGCGCGCCCGAGCGACCGCAAAAAGGTCGTCATTCTTGGCGGCGGCCCAAACCGCATCGGTCAGGGCATCGAGTTCGACTATTGCTGCTGCCACGCCTGCTTCGCGCTGACCGAAGCGGGTTATGAAACCATCATGATCAACTGCAACCCCGAGACGGTTTCGACCGATTATGACACTTCGGATCGCTTGTATTTCGAGCCGCTGACCTTTGAACACGTCATGGAAATCCTGACGAAGGAACAGGAAAACGGCACGCTGCACGGCGTCATTGTTCAGTTTGGCGGTCAAACTCCGCTGAAACTGGCCAACGCGCTTGAAGCCGAGGGCATCCCGATCCTGGGCACCACGCCCGACGCGATCGACCTGGCCGAAGATCGCGAACGTTTCCAGGCACTTGTCAACGAACTGGGGCTGAAACAGCCCAAGAACGGCATCGCCTCGACCGACGCGCAGGCGCTGGAGATTGCAGAAGAGATCGGCTTTCCGCTGGTGATCCGCCCGTCCTACGTTCTGGGCGGCCGCGCGATGGAGATCGTGCGCGACATGGACCAGCTGAAACGCTACATCAACGAGGCCGTGGTGGTCTCGGGCGACAGCCCCGTTCTGCTGGACAGCTATCTGGCTGGCGCGGTCGAGCTGGACGTGGACGCGCTGTGCGACGGCACCGATGTGCATGTGGCAGGCATCATGCAGCATATCGAAGAGGCCGGCGTGCACTCGGGCGACTCGGCCTGTTCGCTGCCGCCCTATTCGCTGTCGAAAGAGATCATCGCGCAGATCAAAGATCAGGCGTTCAAGCTGGCCAAGGCGCTGAACGTTGTCGGCCTGATGAATGTTCAGTTCGCGATCAAGGATGACGAGATCTACCTGATCGAGGTCAACCCGCGCGCTTCGCGCACCGTGCCGTTCGTGGCAAAGGCCACCGACAGTGCGATTGCGTCCATCGCCGCGCGTGTCATGGCAGGCGAAAAGCTGGCGAGCTTCCCGCAGCGTCCGCCCTACAAGACCGTGGACGACACCAAGATCGCAGATCAGATGACGCTGGCCGACCCGGACATGCCATGGTTCTCGGTGAAAGAGGCGGTCCTGCCCTTCGCCCGTTTTCCGGGCGTCGATACCATCCTGGGCCCGGAAATGCGCTCGACCGGCGAGGTCATGGGCTGGGACCGCGATTTTCCGCGCGCCTTCCTCAAGGCGCAGATGGGCGCGGGCATGGTGCTGCCGACCTCGGGCCGCGCCTTCATTTCGATCAAGGATGCCGACAAGGGCGCGGCGATGCTCGAGGCCGCACAGGTTTTGGTCGAACAAGGCTTCACGCTGGTCGCCACCCGCGGCACGCAAAGCTGGCTGGCGGAACAGGGTGTGCCATGCGACGTGGTCAACAAGGTCTATGAGGGCCGCCCGGACGTGGTCGACATGCTGAAAGACGGTCAGGTTCAACTGCTGATGAACACCACCGAAGGCGCGCAGGCCGTCGAGGACAGCAAGGCCATCCGGTCCATCGCGCTTTATGACAAGATCCCGTATTACACCACGGCCGCCGCAAGTCATGCTGCCGCTCTGGCGATCAAGGCGCAGGCCGAAGGGGATGTCGAGGTGAAGTCGTTACAGGGCTAACCCGCCTGAGCCACAATTGGCTCATAAGTGAACGAAAAGAGGCGCGCCCGTTGACCTGAACTCAACGGGCGCGCATTTCGTTCAGGCATAAGGAGAATGAAACAATGCGCACATTTCTGGTTCTCGCAATCTTCACTGCACTGGCCGCCTGTGACGTGCCGTTTGTTCCTTTGATCTAACCTGATTGGACCCAGCTTTTCAGCTGGACCCACAAGAGGCCAGTGTTCAGGCTGCCAGCGCCTCGCGTTTTTCATCGCGCGCAAAGAAGAGCAGGTAGAACACCGGCGCGGCGACCATTGTCAGGACGGTCGCAAAAGCCAGCCCGCCCATGATCGTCACCGCCATCGAGACGAAGAACGCATCGGTCAGCAGCGGCGCCATGCCCAGAATGGTCGTGATCGCAGCCAGCATCACCGGGCGCAAACGCGAGACCGAGGCTTCGACGATGGATTCGCGCAGGGGTTTGCCCGTGGCGCGAACCAGGTCGATCTCTTCCACCAGCACGATGCCGTTCTTGATCAGCATGCCCGACAGGCTGAGCAGGCCCAGAAGGGCTGTAAAGGTGAAGGGCAGCCCAGTTCCCAACAGGCCGATGACGACGCCGTTGACCGACATCGGAACCAGCAGCCAGATGATGATCGGCTGACGGATCGCGTTGAACAGCAGGACCGAGATCAGCACCATGATCAGCAGGCTCAGCGGCAACTGTTTACCCAGGCTTTCCTGCGCGTCGCGCGAGTTTTCGAACTCACCGCCCCACTCCATCTTGTAGCCCGGTGGCAGTTCGATGGCCTCGATGGCGTCCCGAACTTCGGCGTGTACCTGAGCCGCCGTCAGGTCGGGCGGGATGTCCGCGCCGACAGTGATGGTCAGTACACGATCGCGGCGATGAACCAGCGTATTGAGGGATTTGTACTCGAATCCATCGACCATCTGTTCGATTGGTACAAATTTCCCGGACTGGTCCGAATACACCACCTGATCGACGATGGAATAATCTCCGTCCGCCGGACGACGCAGGATGATGGGGATCAGGCGGTCACGTTCCCGCAGCACACCGCCCGTGATGCCATCGGTCGAAAATTGCAGCGTGGCCGCAATATCTTCGCGCGTGACGCCCGCGGTTTGGGCCCGTTCCGTGGCATAGATCGGCTGCACCGCCAGTTCCTGTTCGCGCCAGTCATGATGAACGAGCAGGGCGTTGGGCGACGCCGCCGCCATGCGCTGCACGGCCTCGTCCGCAAGTTGTCGCAGTACCACCGGATCGCTGCCCGAGAACCGGGCCTGAATCGGATCACCGCCACCGGGGCCAAACACCAGGCGCTTGGTTCCGAACTCGCCTTCGGGGAACTGGACCGACCCGAACGCTTCCAGATCCGCTTGCAAGGCCGGGATGTCATCCAGACTTTCCGTACGGATGATCATGTGACCATAGCTCGGGTTCGGTTTCTCTGCCGAATAGGTCAGCATGAACCGGGTTGCCCCCTGACCGACGAATGTCGTGACCGAAACCACGTCATCGCGTTGGGTCAGCCAATCTTCGAAAACCGCCATGTCCTGTGCCGTGCGGGCAATCGGCGTGCCCTGAGGCAGCTTGTAATGCACAAAGAACAAAGGCGTGTTCGAGTTGGGGAAGAATTGTTGTTTCATCAACCCGAACCCGGCATAGCACGCAACGGTTACGCCGATGAGACCCGCAACAACCAGCCACCGGAAACGGAGCGCAAACCGCAGGATCGCGCCATATGTGCGGAACAGGATGCCCCCGTAGGCGTCGATCTCACCCTCCTTGCCCTGCTTGAAGAAATAGTGCCCCAGCAAAGGCGTGACCGTGATGGCAAGTATCCAGCTGAGCAGCAGCGAAATGCCGATCACCGCAAACAGGGAAAACAGAAACTCGCCCGTCGCATCCGGGCTGAGCCCGATCCCGGCAAAGGCCATGATGCCGATCACGGTGGCTCCAAGCAGGGGAATCTGGGTTTTTGACGCCACATCTTCAGCCGCATCGCGCGAAGGTTTTCCTCGCAACATCGCGATCTGCATCCCTTCGGCCACCACGATAGCATTGTCCACAAGCATACCCATGGCAATGATCAGCGCACCCAGGGAAATCCGTTCCATCTCGATCGAGAACAGTGACATGAACAGAAGCGTGCCGACCACGGTCAGCAACAGGGTCGAACCGACGACGATGGCCGCGCGCCAGCCCATGAAGATTCCCAGTACGGCGACCACGATGGCCACTGACATGGCCAGATTCACCAGAAAGTCGTTCGAGGCCTGCTCGACCACCACATGTTGCTGATAGATCGGCAGAATATCGACACCGAAGGGGATATTCGCATCCAGCTCGGCGAATTTGGCGTCAGCCCGCTTGCCGACCTCGACGATGTTTTCCGTCGCCAGACCGGCGATGCCGAGGGTAAAGGCTTCGGTCCCGTTGTAGCGGATCATGATGTCCGGATCGTTCTGACGGGCGCGATAGACATCGGACATGTCGAACAGGTTGATCACCTGCCCTTGCGAGCCGACAGACAGGCCCGCAATGGCCGAGACACTGTCCGAACCCTCGGCCGTCAGAATGGTGGTGCGGGCATCTTCAGACCGCAAAGACCCCGAGGAATTCACCGAATCCGCATTGGCAATGGCTTCGTTGATCGCTTGGAGCGGGACGTTCTGGTTCACCGAGATCGCCAGGTCGGGCTCTACAAAAATCGCCTCGTCCGGCAAGCCCTGAACCTCGACATCGGCGACGCCGTCCACGGTCAGCAGTTCGCGACGCAGAAACGTTGCCAGTTCATGCTTTTCGGCGTCAGAAAACCCTTCGGCAGTCACCGCATAAAACAGGCCGAACACATCACCGAACCCGTCATTCACGTAGGGTTGGCTGACACCCGACGGAAGCCCGCGGGCGGCATCGCGCACCTTGGCCCGCAGGCGGGTCCAGATATCGGGCAGTTCGGTGCCGTCGTAGGTCGACTTGATCTCTACTTCGATCAGCGATTGTCCGGGTTGGTTGACCGAGGTGATGACATCCACCTCACCCATCTGCTGGATCGCGGATTCAAGGGGTTCGGACACTTCAAGCGCCACCTGTTCCGCCGTGGCACCGGGATATTGCGTGGCGATGACCGCGTTCTTGATGGTGAAAGCCGGGTCTTCCAAACGACCAAGCGACGTGAATCCCCAGATGCCACCGAAGAGGGCAATGAGGATGATCAGCCATGTGTAAAGCGGTCGATCAATCGAGGCGCGCGCGATGTTCATCTGTCTGCCCTCAGTTCGCGAAGCCGGTGAACCGGCGCACGGGCTGGCCGTCTGTCAGCACAGCACCGCCAGCCACAACAACTTCGTCACCGTCGGACAAGCCCTTCAACACCCGAACATCGCCCGACTGCGTGGGTTCGATTGTCACCGGAACGCGGCGGACCGTGCCTTCATCCGCGCCAGCGGGAGAGAACACCACGACGCTCAGCTCACCTGTTGCATCCGCGATGACGGCCGTCGCCGGCACAATGATGCCTGTGCGCTCGTCCTGGACCTTTACGTTGACGGTGACGGACGAGCCGGGAAGAATTTGAAGCCCCTCGGGTGGGGTCAGGCCGAACTGAATGCGGAAGGTCTGCCCGACGCTGGAAGTTTCAGCGTCGAATTCACGGATTTCCAGCGGGAAGACTTCATCACTTACGGGGAATTTGGCGGTGATGGTGATGTCGTCGTTCTGGCCCGAGCGTTGAAACAGGATCTCGGGCACATCCACCTCGATGCGCAATTCGGACATGTCGTGGATGCGGACGATCGGCGTGCCGGCCGATACGGTGGTAAAAGCCTCGACCGCGCGGCTGGAGACCAGCGCGTCGAATGGTGCGGTCAAAGTCGCGTGTTCCAGTTCGTATTCGGCATCGCGCAGTGCGATCGCGGCCAGTTGCGCTTCGGTCTCTGCGTCATCGACCGCCACCTGGCTGGCCGTGGTGCCCCGCAACCGCGACAGGCGTGCGACGGTTCGGTCGGCCTGTTCCTTTTGCAGCTGCGCCCGTTCGAGCCGCAGTTCGAACGGCTCCTGATCCAGTCGCGCAATCAGGCCTCCTTTGGGGATGACAAACCCTTCGTTGACCGGCATTTCGACGATCTGACCGGCGACCTGAAAGGCAAGATCGACCGTCTGCCGTGCGGCAACACGACCGAAGAACTGGCGGGTGAAGCCGGGTGTTGTTTCGCGCACCTGCATCAGCTTGACCGGTTTCGGAGTATCTTGAGCGACAATCGGAGTTGCCAGAACGGCCAGTGCAAGGCCCAGAGAGGTCAGGAGTTTCATTTCTTCAGTCCCTCGGGAATTCCCGTTTTCAAAACGTTGTCACGGATTTTGCGCGCCAGTCGCGCGAATTCGGCTGTTTCTTCGTCGTTCAGGCCCGAGGCCCTGTGAAACAGGTCTCCGGCCTCGGCCACCAGCATGTTGCGGGCTTCTTCGCCACGCTCGGTCAGCACCAGCAACCAGGCGCGGCGGTCTTCGGGGTCACGCTCGCGCGTGAGAAAGCCGGCTTTTTCCAGCGAATCCGCGGTGGCGGTGATTGTGGACGGTACGCTCAGCATATCCGCAGCCAGAACCCCCATGCGTTTCGGCTGATCCAGCTTGATCAGCATGTGGCATTCGGGGTGGCTCAGGTCGGTTTCGATGCTGTCGAATGTCTCTTCCAGTTTCCAGTACAGGGCATACACCCCCATGATCGCCTGAATCTCGGGGCTGAGGCGGCCAAGTCTGGTGCTGATATCGTCGGGCATCGGGGATCTCCGCGCGTTTGGAGGGGTCATATACTTCAGTTTCTGAACTATTCAAGATATGAAGTTGCGGCTTTGCGCACATTCCCTTAGGTCAACATACCTTGATCAAATCACAACGTGACTGCATTTTGGGCAAATCCGAAACATTCAGGGCTCGCCATGTATACCCCCGCCATCACCGGTACCGGTGTCTTCACGCCTCAGAACGTCATCACCAATGCCGAGCTTGTCGAGGCATTCAACGCTTATGCCGACAAGCAGAACGCCAAGAATGCAGAAGCCATCGCCGCCGGACGGATGGAGCCGATGCAGCATTCATCGGAAGAGTTCATCGTCAAGGCATCGGGGATCGAAAACCGCTACGTGATGGACAAGAGCGGCGTGCTGGACCCGGACGTGATGCATCCACTGCTGCGGCAGCGCAGCGATGATGAACCCGGCATCATGACCGAAATGGCGGTGGATGCCTGCAACAAGGCGCTGGCACAGGCGGGGCGTACGGCGGCGGATGTTGATCTGGTAATCTGCGCGGCTTCGAACCACGAGCGCGCCTATCCGGCGATTGCGATCGAAATCCAGCAGGAACTGGGGATCAACGGGTTCGGCTTTGATATGAACGTCGCCTGTTCGTCAGCCACGTTCGGCATTCAGGCCGCGGCGGATATGGTGCGGTCGGGATCGGTGCGGGCGGCGTTGGTGGTGAACCCCGAAATCTGCTCGGGCCATCTGGAGTGGCGCGACCGCGATTGCCATTTCATTTTTGGCGATGTGGCGACGGCAACGCTGATCGAACGGATCGAAGACGCACAAGGGCCGCATTTCGAAATTCTGTCGACGCGCTGCGCCACTGCGTTTTCCAACAATATCCGCAACAACAACGGCTTTCTGCGCCGCTCGCGCCCAGACGGGCTGACCGACCGGCGCGACATGCAGTTCATGCAGAACGGTCGGAAAGTATTCAAGGAAGTACTGCCGATGGTCAGCAAGCATATTAGCGACCACATGGATGCCGAAGGGGTCGGAAACTCTGATCTGAAACGCCTGTGGCTGCATCAGGCCAACAAGACGATGAACGACTTCATCGGCAAGAAAGTTCTGGGCCGCGAACCCGAGCCGGGCGAGCAACCCAACATCCTTCAGGATTATGCCAACACGTCATCTGCGGGGTCGATCATCGCGTTTTCGAAGTATTCCGACGACTTGCAGGAGGGTGATCTGGGCCTGATCTGTTCTTTCGGCGCCGGGTATTCGGTCGGGTCGGTGATCGTGAAGCGCCACGCCTGACGGTTGATCTTGTCTGGCCTAGCCTGCCCCAGTCACTTGGAAGACCTGAAAGGCTGCACCTTCCGCGCCTTGTATCTGCCTGAGATAGGCCGGGATTTCACTCGCAATCAATCGCGACTGCAAACCACGACCCTGTGACGCCCAGGACCAGAATTCGGCACGCGGCGCGGACGTACAGAGCATGACGTAATCCACGTCCAGCTCGGTCAGGCGAGATCCGATCTGGTCCGCGTCCGATCGGAACAGTTCGATCTGCGCCAGAATTCCAGCCTGATTCCGGTGATAATTGCCCGCCAGAACGGAATGGTCGGTATGGCGCAGCACGTTTGCGGCAAAGTCGAAATCAACAAGGAATCTGCCGGCTGGAAGATCACGCAGGGCCGCATAGGCTTCGGGCGTTTTGCAGGATGCGCCCGAGTTTTGCTGTGACTGTCGGGCCGGCTTCGCGGAAGCGGCAAGGGACGGCCCGGCAAAACGCCCCAGCTGCTCATCGATGCTGGCGCCGGTTTTCGGCGAGATGCAGAGGATGAAAGCAACCATCGCAAACCCTGACAACGCGCGGCGACTGCTTGCATAAGAGCTGTACAGGGCACGCAGGATCTGCGCCTGGACAGCCACCAGCGAAACACCCAGGAATGTCATCATTCTGGACTGATAGAGGAACACCACCAGGCCGGTCACGATCAGAGCCAGAAACAGGGCGTATTCCAGTCTGAAAGGCGATCTGACTGCAAAGATCAGGGCGGCTGCCATGCACAGGATCGACATCGCGATCAGGGCCAGCGCTTCGCCCCGGTGCAGTTGCAGAATGACGTTGATTTTCTGGGCTTCCGCCACCTGGCTCAACCAATAGTCGCGCATGTCCTGTGGCAGGGCTTCGATCGGGTTGCTGAGACAATGCGGGGCGAAGCCGTAAGCGCACGCCAATGTCACCATACCAACCGCAACGCATGCGCCGATGCGACCCCAAAGTGACCAGCCAGACCCGATCCATGCCGCAATGCAAAGCCCTGCCGCGGCAACGCTCGCCGGCAATGCCACGCTGAGAGTCAGGGCGTCACAGCTTGGAAACAGAAAGGCCTCGTGTCCCGTTGTTGCAAGGCTGGTCAGCACAAGCGTCACGACCAGCCCGATACCAAACGCCATGGTCCGGCGACGGGCCGGTTCGCCGTTGACGACCCAGTCAATGACAAAAAACACGGCGACAAGTGCGATCTGCAATATCGATTCGGTCCCTATCGATACCGAAAGCGCCAGGCAGGCACCCAGCAGCCATCCGGCATATGGTTTGTCCCTGCGCAAAGCAAACAGCATCAGGGCCGTGACGAACAGAAGAATCTGAGCATTGTGGTGATCAAACGAAAAATAGTCGAACTTCCTGGAGTGTTCGAGCGCAAGCACCCCTACAACCAGCGCCGAAACAGCGCCTTCCCGCGCGCCCAAAACGCTGCCCGTCACCGCAAAGGCCCCCAAGGTCAGACCCGCCAAAAGTGAGGGCCAGACGAATGCCGTTACCTGAAGGGCCATATCGGGCGGCAAAACCAACCCGAATGTTCCGTAAAGCAAGGCAATCGGCGCGTCGATCAATCGAGACCAATGCATCAACGTACCGCCCTCGGGGCCCAGCCGGTACTGATGGCTGTCGAACCAGCCCTGCCCCTGCAACAGATCCTGCACGACCACCCAGCGCATCACGTCGTCAGAGCCTTCCTGATGACCACTTAGGACCATCAACACCAGAAGTGCCGCAGAGGCGCATACAAAAAAACGCAGCACCACCCGGTCTGCGAAAATGCTGTATGTTCCCTGCGATTTCTGCATGGTCCACTGCCCTTGACGTTCTTGCCCGCGACGGACCTTACAGGACAGACGTGACTGAATTGAGGCAACAGGCACGGTCAGCGTTTGTATCTTTTCGAGCATGAAAAGAGGTACGCCGCACAGGCGAAAACTGGCCAGTCATGGGCGCAAAGGTTCCCGACCCCGGCTAGCTGACGCTTTCTTCTTCCAGATGCAGCTTCATCTCGATCAGAACCTGTTGCAGCAAACTGGTTTCTTTCAGCAACCGTTTTGCTTCGTTGACGGTGATGATTCCGTCTTCGATTGCGGCCTGATACTCGGTCATCAACATCGCAAACCGCTGGCTGAGCGCAATGACATCCGAATTGACACCACCGGTGCGGGGGGTAGAGGTGTTGCGATCGCTATAAGACAAGGTGATGTTCTTCAGATCCGCCAAAGCCGACGTCACATGCGGATACGTCGCCGCGTTTTCAAGGCGGGCCACCGCGTCCACTGGCATGAACCGGTCCTCGTGTTCAGCATTGTCGGAATAGTATCGTCCTAAAGTGGCCTTGGATTTCCCTGTAATTTCACACGCGGCTTCGATTCCAACATCCTTGACCAGCGCTTCTGTGTGTTTTTTCAGATAGGCCCCGATATCTGCCATTGTTTTACCTTTGTTACCTGCAAACGCCTGCCCGATGTCCAAACGGGGGAAAGCGTGGGTAAATTTCCCATAACTAAGTCATAATTGAAATGTCATACATTGGCTATCCCTCAGATATGCGGGGGATTTTGTGAGTGAGTGGCGGCAGTTCAAGCCGGTAACGAGTGATTGCAGGGTGATATTGTTAAACCTTGCTGCGTTTTGGCCACATGTTGGCCGACGGCGTCGCTGTTGCAGATGTGGGGGTTCCATCCCCTAGAGCGTAGCTCGGCCTCTGCGAACGCAACGGCGACGTCGCTCCATCAAAACGATTGATATCTTGTTCCTTTTCCCCAAGCGTTTTAGACCCGCGTCATGGCAAAGCTGTATTTCAACTATTCAACCATGAACGCGGGGAAATCGACCGTGTTGCTGCAAGCCTCGCACAACTACCGCGAGCGTGGGATGCAGACCTACCTGATGACCGCGGCCATTGACGGAAGGGCGGGTGCCGGACGGATCGCATCGCGCATCGGCATCTCGGAGGAGGCCGATACCTTCACGCCCGGCGACGATGTCTTCGCGATGATCCGAAACCGCCTGGACGACGGCCCGGTAACCTGCGTGTTCATCGATGAGGCCCAGTTCCTGTCCGAAGCGCAGGTCTGGCAATTGGCGCGCGCCGTCGACGATCTGGACGTACCGGTGCTGGCCTACGGGCTGCGGGTGGATTTTCAGGGCAAGTTGTTTCCGGGATCAGCGGCGCTGCTGGCCCTGGCTGATGAGATGCGCGAGGTCCGCACCATTTGCAAATGCGGACGCAAGGCCACGATGGTGATACGTCAGGACGAAAACGGCAACGCCATCACCGAAGGCGCCCAGGTGCAGATCGGTGGCAACGAGACCTATGTTTCGCTTTGCCGCAAACACTGGCGCGAGGCGGTGGGCGACTAGACCGGGTTGGGCAACGCCTCGCCCGCCACAAAGGCCGCCACGTTATCCAGGGCCATGTGTCCCATGCTGCTGCGCACCTCTTCGGTGGCCGTGCCCAGATGGGGCAGCAGGGTGACGTTTTCCATTTCACAAAGGGCCCGGGGTACTTCGGGTTCGAACTCGTAGACATCCAGCCCGGCCCCGGCAATCTGACCCGATTGCAGCGCCGCGATCAGGGCCGCTTCGTCCACGACCTCGCCCCGCGCGATATTGACCAGAATGGCCGAAGGATTCATCGCCTGAAGAACCTGCGCGTCGATCAGATGTCGGGTTTTGGCACCGCCGGGAACGGCGAGCACAAGGAAATCGACCGATGCGGCGAGTGATTCAAGTTCAGGTGTGAACTCGGCCGGAAAGTCCAGTTGCTTGGCGCTGCGGGATTGATAGGCCACCTGCATTTCGAAACCGAAATGGCACCGGCGCGCGATGGCCTGCCCGATACGGCCCATCCCGACGATACCGACGCGTTTGCCCGTTACATGATGGCCCAGCATCTGCGTGGGATGCCAGCCTTGCCATTGGCCTGCGCGGACCAGCCGTTCGCCTTCGCCCGCGCGTCGGGCCGTGCTCAACAGCAGGGTCATGGCGATATCCGCCGTGGCGTCGGTGACTGCGCCGGGCGTGTTGGTCACCTCGACCGACGCTGCGCGCGCGGCCTCGACATCAATGTGGTTGTAGCCGACGCCGAAATTGGCCAGAAGCTTGCACCGAGGCGCGCCTGCATCCGCAAAAATCCGAGCCGAAAACTGATCCCCCAGCGTGGGCACGACCACGTCGAAATCCGTCAGCGCCGACAGCATTTCCTGCCCCGACATGGGCGCCGTATTTTCTCGAATCTCGACGTCAAACGCGGCGCGGGCGCGGGCCTCGACTTCCGGCGTCATCGGGCGTGTGATCAGCAGGTTCATCAATGCATCCGCCCGCCTGTCGGAACTCGGCCGTCGGGACCGATCAGAACAATCTCGCCGTTTTCATCGGGCAGACCCAGCACCAGAACTTCGGACATGAACCTGCCGATCTGGCGAGGGGGGAAATTGACCACGGCCATGACCTGTTTGCCCACCAAGGTCGACGGATCATAATGCGCGGTGATCTGGGCCGACGTCTTGCGCTCGCCGATCTCATCGCCAAAGTCGATCCACATTTTGATCGCGGGTTTGCGGGCTTCGGGATAAGGTTCGGCGCGGATCACCTCGCCCACGCGGATATCGACCTTGAGAAAATCGTCGAAAGAAATCTCATTCACGTGACAGCTCCTTGGATCGGTCGGTTGCGGCCTTGACGGCACGGTGCAGCAAGTCAGGGAAGCCGCGTTCTTCATGCATCAGCACCTCAAGCGCGGCCTGGGTCGTGCCGTTCGGCGATGTTACATTGATCCGCAGTTGAGACGGATCCTCATCAGCGGCCATCGCCAGTGCGCCGGCCCCGGCCACCGTGGATTTGGCCAGTTTCATCGCAAGGTCACGCGGCAGACCCTGTGCCTCGCCGGCTTTGGCAAGTGTTTCAATCAGATGGAACACATAGGCAGGACCGGATCCGCTGAGGCCGGTGACCGCATCCATCTGCGTCTCGTCTTCAAGACGAACCGTCTCACCTACCGCCGACAGCAGATTTTCGGCCAGAGCCAGATCCTCGGCCGAGGCGTGGCTGTTGCCGATCAGCGCGGTGATGCCCTGACGGATGGCAGCGGGGGTGTTGGGCATGGCGCGAATGATCGGCGTATCGCTGCCCAGAACGGATTCGAACGTGGCAATCGAGGTGCCCGCCGCGACCGAAACAAACAGCGTGCTGCCACCGCCCAGCGCCTGAATGGCGGGCAAGGCCTCGCCCATCATCTGCGGCTTGACCGCGACCAACACTACGGCAGGGGCTTCGGGCAAAGGTGTGTTGATATTGACGCCCTGCGCCTTCAGCCAGTCGGACGGGTGCGGATCGATCACCCAAACGGACGCTGGCGGGAGGCCGTGTTCCAGCCATCCCGCCAGCATTGCGGACCCCATCTTTCCGCACCCCAGAAGCACAAGCCCCTGTTCGGCCACACGCGTCATGTCCATTTGCCCCTCCCGCGTTACATATCGGTTCGGGGCAAAGCTTTACGCCCGGCCGTAGGCCTCTGCAATGGCCACTTGCATGGCTTCTTCTGGCTCTCGATTGCCCCAGGTGACCAGTTGAATCGCCGGATAGTACCGTTCCGCGCTCATGACGGCGGCGGTGATCATCGTGTCGATCTGTTCGGCGCTAGCTGTCTGCCCCCCGGCAAGGACCAACCCGTACCGGTACACCATCAGCTTCTGGTTCGCCCAATAGGTAAAGGCACCTGCCCAGCACTGATCATTCATCTTGTTGAGCAGCTCATAGAGCTGCATTTCCCGCTCGGCCGGTGGTTCCATTTCGAACGAACACACCATCCGCAACGTTTCGTCATAGTTGGACCAGGCGAGGGTAATCGAATACGTCCGCCACTGGCCCTCGACAGCCATGGCGATCTGATCATCCCCAATGCGGTCAAAATCCCAGTCGTGATGTTCGGCCAGATGTTCAACAATGTCGATCGGATGAATGTCTTCTTCGAGATACTGCTCGGAAAGGGCCATAATGCCACCTCACTAATCTCTAGCATTTTGGGGCTGGCAGCGCCCCAGCGCTAGTTGCCTGCTCTACAAACCGGGCTTCCCCCATTGGCCTGTACTAAATATGGTGCGATGTGGCGTGTGTTCTGGCAACCCTATTTGTTGGGGATAACAGCAATAAGTTGTGGACAGAAGGCAACGGGGATCAAAATATTGGCTGCCGGGTCAGCTTTGTCTTGATTAAATCCCGCAATGCGTCAGAATGCACGACACCGCACAATCCCGGTCGGATTGCGCGGCGTCAGAGTTTGTCCAAAACTGTGAAATCAGGGAACGCCCGCGGCGTTACTTGTCCAGTTTCGCCTCGAGCGCGGCAATGCGGGCTTCGAGTGCGGCGTTTTCTTCGCGCGCTTTCTGTGCCATGGCGCGGACGGCGTCGAATTCTTCGCGGGTGACGAAATCGCGGTCGGCCAGCCAGCGGTCGATCATCGACTTCATCGCGTTCTCGGCCTCTTCCCGCGCGCCCTGCGCGACACCCATGGCGTTGGTCATCAGCTGGGACATGTCGTCCAGTATCTTGTTGCGGGTTTGCATATCACTACTCCGGTATCGCGGTTGATCTCTATATGGGGAAAGAATGCCGCAGGCTCAAGGTTGACTTGCCCTGCAAACCCCGGGCAATGAGACGCACATGCAGGCTGTTCTGAATTTCCCCGATCTGTCGCCCGAATTGTTCTCGATCTCGCTGTTCGGGATGGAGTTCGCGTTGAGGTGGTATGCGCTGGCCTATATCGCGGGCATCCTGATTGCGTGGCGGCTGGCGGTCGTGGCGTTGCGCCGCCCTGCCCTGTGGCCTGCGGACGGCCCGCCGATGAAACCAAACCAACTGGAGGATCTGGTCACTTGGATCATTCTGGGCGTGATCCTGGGCGGGCGGCTTGGCTTTGTGCTGTTTTACCAACCCGGCTATTACCTGTCGCATCCGCTTGAGATCGTGAAGGTCTGGCAAGGCGGCATGGCGTTTCATGGGGGTCTGCTGGGCGTGATCCTGGCCTCGTACCTGTTTGCCCGCCGCCATCAGATCCCCGCCCTGTCGCTGGGCGACCTGGTTGCCTACACCGTGCCACCCGGCCTGCTGTTGGGGCGGCTTGCCAATTTCGTCAATGCCGAGCTGTGGGGCCGCCCGAGCGAGCTGCCCTGGGCCGTCATCTTTCCCGGTTTTGCCGCGCAGGACTGCCCCGGCGTGGTTGCGGGAATGTGCGCCCGGCACCCCTCGCAGCTGTACGAAGCGGCGCTGGAAGGCGTGTTGCTGGGTGCGTTGTTGCTGTGGCTGGTCTATCGCCGGGGGGCCTTTCAGAAACCCGGCCTGATCATGGGCACGTTTCTGGCCGGTTACGGCGCATCGCGCTTTATTGTTGAATTCTTCCGCCAGCCGGATGCGCAGTTCGTGTCGCCCGGCAATCCGCTAGGGCTTGCATGGCATGTGGGCGGATATGGCCTGACCATGGGCCAGATCCTGTCATTGCCCATGATCGCGCTTGGCCTGTGGTTTGTCTTTCGCGCAGGGCGGGCAAAATGAGCCTGACCGATCACCTGATCGCCCGCATCCGACAGGATGGACCGATGAGCGTGGCCGACTACATGGCCGAATGCCTTCTGCATCCCACGCTGGGCTATTACACGACGCGCGATCCGCTGGGGGCTGCCGGAGATTTCACCACGGCACCGGAAATCAGCCAGATGTTTGGCGAACTGATCGGGCTGTGCCTTGCGCAATGCTGGATGGATCAGGGCCGTCCCGCGCCATTCACCCTGTGCGAATTGGGGCCCGGGCGCGGCACTCTGATGAGTGATATATTGCGTGCCACCCGAACCGTGCAGGGATTTCACGATGCTGCCCGGATTGTGCTGGTCGAGGCCTCGCCTGCCCTGAAGCAGGTGCAGGCGGACACCCTGAAGGGCTACACACCGAACTGGGCTGACAGCGTCGCAGAGTTGCCGGACCAGCCACTGCTGCTGGTGGCGAATGAGTTCTTCGACGCGCTGCCCGTCCGGCAGTTCCTGCGCGACGGTGACGGCTGGAGTGAACGTCTGGTCGGCGAACGCGACGGCGAATTGCTGTTTGGACGGGGCCCCAACGGGCCGCAAGTGGCGCTGGCAGACAGGCTTTCGGACACCAAGGATGGTGATCTGGTCGAGCTATGCGCTGCAGCGATCCCCATTCTGACCGTGATTGCCGGTCGGATCGCCAGCCACGGAGGTGCCGCGCTGATCGCCGATTATGGCGACTGGCATTCGTTGGGTGATACGCTGCAAGCCCTGCAAAACCACGAGCCCGCTGATCCGCTGGCGTCACCCGGTCAGGCCGACCTGACGGCACATGTGGATTTTGAGCCTCTGGCCATTGCGACCCGCGCTTGTGGAGCCAGGCACACACGCCTGACACCGCAGGGCGTGTTTCTGGAACGGCTTGGCATAACCGCCCGGGCGCAGGCTTTGTCCCGGTCGCTGAGCGGTTCCGAGCTGGATGCCCTGGCTGCCGCGCATCGCCGGTTGACGCATCCGGCCGAAATGGGAAATCTGTTCAAGGTGATGGGCCTCTATCCGGCCTATGCTGCACCACCGCCGGGATTAGAGCCATGACACTGGAAATTCTGACTTCGGACTTGCTTTCCCCATTTCGGCACGGGTTCTTCACCCGTCGCGGCGGGGCGTCCTCTGGTATCTTCGACGGGTTGAATTGCGGTTATGGATCGTCAGATCAAACCGAAATTGTCGCGCTGAACCGCCGGCGGGTTGCCGATGCGATGGGCGTCGCGCCCGAGGCGATGATCGGCGTGCATCAAGTTCATTCCCCAACAGTTCTGACGGTTGAACAGCCCCTGGAAGGTGAAAAACCGCGCGCGGACGCGGTCGTGACGGCGACACCCGGTCTGGCGCTGACGATTCTGACGGCAGATTGTCAGCCAGTTCTGTTTGCCGATCCCGCGGCCAATGTGATCGGAGCAGCCCATGCGGGCTGGCGCGGCGCGCTTGACGGTGTGCTGGAGGCGACGCTGGACGCCATGGAAGCGCTTGGCGCAACACGCCGGAATATCAACGCCGTCATCGGCCCCAGCATTTCGCAACGCGCCTACGAAGTGGGCCCCGAGTTTCTGGACGCATTTATCGCCGATTCTCCAGACAACACCCGGTTCTTTGCAAACGGACAGGATGACCGGCTGCAATTCGACCTGCCCGCCTTTGGCTTGCACCGATTGCGGCAGGCCGGTGTCGGGCAGGCGGAATGGACCCGGCACTGCACATATTCCGACCCGGACCGGTTCTATTCCTATCGCCGCACAACACATGCAAACGAGGCCGATTACGGGCGGTTGATCTCGGTCATAAGATTGTGATTTTGGCCCAGATTTAGGCGCTGCGCCACTTTTCCGCCACATTTGTTGTGTTTACCGGGCTCAGAATCGTAACGAGTTTTGCCAGCTATCAGATGGTCTTCTGACGTCCTTGTTTCGGACGCTGGCGTGTTGAGTGGAAGGATGGACCGACTATAAATTTCTTGTCTGCAAAACATCCCGGATAAGCCTTATCCATGCCGCAAACGTGCGTCACAAAAGGTTCATAACGGATGCGGGAAACAAACCCGTTCAGAGCAGGACCAGAAAATGAAAACCAAATCTCGCTTTCTCAAAGCCATGGTTGCCGCCACGCGGAGCCAGAAGCTGGAAATGCCGTGGAAGCGGGTATCAAGCCATTCTGTCAGGGTCGCCAGCCGCATCGCGGCACGACGCTGAGACAGAAACACCCTGAGGCCAAGCTGCCGGTCTCGATTGGGTGAAGGCGCTTCGGGCTTGCTCCTGCCCGATGCGTGGCGTGTCGCGATCTGAGGGGGTCGAGACGGATTCAGGAGTTGTGTGTGTGCGGGCAATTTTCGCCCGTGAAGTACGAGTTTGTCTGGGGGGTCAATGTGTTGACCATTGGAAAGCGAGATTTTGTCGCAATGCGGGGTCCGACCGACCGCCGCCCAAGGGTCACCCATTTGTTTCAAGACAAAGAACCAGTTCGCCAGGTTGGCCTGTACGGGGATACGCCGCGCCTGACCGGACAATTTGAGGGGAAGGAATATTTATGACTATTCCTAGTTCACTGGCCCGTGCGGCCAGAAATGCGATCGAAACGACAGCCATGCTGCGGGAAGCACCGCGGCCGGTTGCGAAACCAAAGGCTCAGCTGCGCCGGTATGAAGTCAGCAGCCTGTTGAAAAACGGAAACGTGGTTCAGACCAGACACATCGCGCCCGCTCTGCCAATGTTCGAAGACGCTTTTTGTGCCTTCACGCGCGGATCGCTGGTTGAAACGGAACATGGTCCCATGGCCATCGAAGACCTGATGCCAGGGGATACTGTCCTGACGCAGGATGGCGCGTCGGAAACCGTGCTTTGGAAGGGATCTGTCACTCTGATCCCGGGACGTCCGGATTCGCGGGGCCGCACGCGGCCGCTTACGCGCGTCACGGCAGATACATTCGGGATGCAAAAACCGATGTCGGGTGTAATCGCCGGGCCTGCGGCACGGATCGTGGGCACACCGACACATTTACGGCATTTGTACGGAAATGACCCGATTCTGACACCTGTATCCGAATTTCAGGATGGAACGGGCGTGATTGAAACAATGCCGCCGACGCCAGTTGAACTGTTTCACATTTGTCTGAAACGGCATTCCGTTATTCGGGTAGATGGTTTACAGTTCGAAACGTATCACCCAGGTGTGAACGCGGTCCGGATGATCAGCCACTCGTTGCGGTCGGTTTATCTGAACCTGTTTGCGCATATCGAGTCGCTCAACGATTTTGGTCCGCTGCTGATGCCGCGTGCCGGGGACGGAGAAATCGACGCGATGACAGCCTGAGTACGATAGCGATTACTGCATTATGGGGGGCATCATGCAGCTGTTACTAAGTTGGATTCTATCCTTGGCGGTGGCTGCCATGCTGCCACCGAACACCGCACCTGCAAAACGTCTGGGGGTTACGCCGTCCGGTTCATTCGTTCTTCCAGAACGTCGAACGGCACGCCTGGTTCGTCTTTTGCGCCGCGGATAACAAGCGAAGTCTTGACGCTGGCCACGTTTGGCGTGGTCAGCAGTTCACCGGTCAGAAACTGCTGAAAACTGCTGAGATCGGGTGCGACGCATTTCAGGATGAAGTCAACCTCGCCGTTCAGCATGTGGCATTCACGGACAAGCGGCCATTCGCGGCAGCGTTCTTCGAACGCGCGCAGCTCGGTCTCGGCCTGACTGTCAAGACCGACCATGGCGAACACCTGCACTTCGAATCCCAACTCACGGGAATTCACCTCGGCGTGGTAACCGGTGATATAGCCGGATTCTTCCAGTGTGCGCACGCGGCGCAGACAGGGCGGCGCCGAAATTCCGACCCGTTTGGCAAGTTCCACATTGGTCATACGACCGTCTGCCTGTAGTTCCGCCAGAATCTTGCGGTCGATATCATCCAGCCGAGTCGTGACCATCAAATGCTCCTGATTATTGCGGTTCTTATATCAGCCCCCCACGCGCGCGCAATAATGTTTCGTACATGCGCAATTTTCTTTGTTTTCAAATCTCTCATTTCGCCCTGACCCTGCGCAAGGTGGCTTGAACGGCCTTGAACAGTAAGGGGCTTTAAGCCGGGTCTGTCGGTCGCTATATCGGGGCGACGGGCCAAAAGCCCAATTCAGGCAATTCGAGCGGAGTTACCATGGCCGACACACGACACACCAAGGTTCTGATCATCGGATCGGGGCCGGCAGGATACACTGCGGGCGTTTACGCAAGCCGCGCCATGCTGGAACCCATCCTGGTGCAGGGTATCGAGCCCGGCGGCCAGCTGACGACAACGACCGAGGTCGAGAACTGGCCCGGCGACACCGAGGTACAGGGCCCGGACCTGATGATCCGGATGCAGGATCATGCCAAGGCCATGGGTTGCGAAGTGATTGGCGACATCATCAACGATCTGGACCTCAGCCAGCGCCCCTTCACCGCCAAGGGCGACAGCGGCACTACCTACACGGCGGACGCCGTCATTCTGGCGACCGGCGCGCGCGCCAAGTGGCTGGGCCTGCCGTCGGAAGAAAAGTTCAAGGGCTTTGGCGTTTCAGCCTGCGCCACTTGCGACGGGTTCTTCTATCGCGGACAGGAAATCGTGGTGATCGGCGGCGGCAACACGGCCGTGGAAGAGGCCCTGTTCCTGACCAATTTCGCCAGCAAGGTGACTCTGATCCATCGCCGCGATGAGCTGCGCGCGGAAAAGATCCTGCAAGACCGGCTGATGAAGAACGACAAAATCGAGCCGCTGTGGTTCCACGAGTTGGACGAAGTGATCGGCACCGACGCGCCGCTGGGCGTCGAGGGCGTTCGCGTCAAGCATGTCAAAACCGGAGAGATCACTGAAATCCCCTGTAAAGGCGTGTTTGTTGCCATCGGCCACGCGCCCGCGAACGAGCTGGTCAAGGACACGCTTGAAACGCATATGGGTGGCTATGTCGTCACCAAACCGGGCAGCACGGAAACCTCGGTTCCGGGCGTGTTCGCAGCGGGCGATCTGACCGATCACGTCTATCGTCAGGCGGTCACAAGCGCCGGTATGGGCTGCATGGCGGCACTGGATGCCGAACGGTTCCTGGCGGAAAACGAATAACGCGAATTCTGAATGTTGCGGGGCTGCCCCGGTGAATTCAGATCCGAAGATCGCCAGCCTTTTCGCGGCAGCCCCCCGGGGTTGCAGGGGGCGCCGCAGGGCACAGGTTGCGGCGCGATCCCTGATCGACGGCCGATGCCGACCGCCAATCCCTTGACCCCCAGCCGGCGGCGTATCAGGATTGCCGAGGGAAAAGCGAAAAACAGGTGAACATTTGAACAACGCTCTTTGGCGCGGCGGGTGGTCAACCCGACTCAGGATCGTCAGTGGTCTTGTGTTGTTTGTGTTCGCGTTCTTTCACTTCATAAATATTGGCCTGGGCCTGTTTCACACGGATTACCTGCACGGGATGCAGGATGGTCGAAAGGCCGTCACACGCCACGATGTCATGAGCGTGCTTTTTTACGCTGCCCTGTTCACGCATGCAGGTCTGGCCCTGACATCGATCGCGCAACGCAGAACCCTGCGCATGCCCTTCAGCACGGCATTGCAGGTCGTTCTGGGCTTGTTGATTCCGCTGCAACTGATCTCGCACATCGTGCAGACGCGGGTCGCGCACGAGATCTATGACGTCAATGACGAGATGGGATATATCATCATTCTGATGTGGCCCAGTATCGCCGTATGGATGCAAAGCGCCTTGCTGCTGATCGTTTGGATACACGGCTGCATCGGCTTGCATATGTGGTTGCGGCTGACCCGGTGGTGGCCGCGGGTCGTACCCTATCTGATCGGCGTTGCAGTTTTCGTTCCGTTTTTCGCGCTGGCCGGATTGCTGACCGAAGGGCGTCGCATCTGGGCAGACTTTGCTGATGAATTCCTGCGCGAGCAATATATCGAGCATTACAACTGGCCATCACCCGAAGCCTTCCAGACCCTGTTCAGTGTAAAAGACTATGGCCTTTTGATCTTCTGGCTGGCTCTGGGGGTGACGGGTCTGGTTTACATCGGGCGCAAACTGTGGCGGCGCAGGCATTCAGTGCGCGTGAATTACGCCAAAGGGCCCGAGGTGGTCGCGGAAAAAGGCATGACCTTGCTTGAGATTTCGCAGGTGAACGGCGTGCCGCACGCCGCCCTGTGCGGTGGAAAGGGGCGCTGCACCACATGCCGGGTCATCGTCGAGGATGGCAGCGACGCCCTGCCGCCGCCCGGCGACGTCGAAGCACGCAGCCTTGCCGCTGTGGGCGCCTCGCCGCAGACGCGATTGGCCTGCCAGATACGCCCTACGGAACCCACCACCGTTTTTCGGGTTTTCAGGCCAGATGGCGGGCGCATACGCGGACATGCCAGCCAGGGTCAGGAACGTCAGTTGGCTGTGCTGTTTCTGGACATGCGCAGCTTTACCGCGCGCACGACCGGTCAATTGCCTTATGACATCGTGTTCCTGTTGAACCGGTTTTTCGACGCCGTCGTGCCTGCCATCACCAAGGAAGGCGGTGTCGTGGACAAATATATGGGAGACGGGCTGCTTGCCGTTTTTGAAAAGCCGAATGCGGCGGCGTCCGCCCGTGCCGGGTTGAAAGCCGCCATCGACATCAGTCACGCCCTTGATGAATTCAACGCACAGCTCGAGGCCGAAGGCAGCCCCGGCATTCGCATCGGGATGGGTCTGCATCTTGGGGATCTGGTGGTGGGTGAGATCGGAGCTGCGGGCCATGCGTCGAAAACCATAATCGGCGACGCCGTCAATGTCGCCAGCCGTCTGGAAAGCGAAACCAAGGCGCTGAAGGTCGAACTGCTGGTCTCGGAAGAGTTGCTGAAGGCCGCAGGTGTCGTCGTGCCCCAGAACGGCATCAGATTGTTCCAGCTGCGCGGCGTGTCTGAACCGATTCCCGCCCTGCCCGTCAGCCGTGCGTCCACACTTGAGCAGAACGCCACAAAACAGGAACAGAAATTCTCTGCATGAACCAATAACCTCTGATCGCAAGGATCAGATCATCGATTTGACCCGTGAATTAGAAATTCCTTCCAATTCAAAAATATTCGGCGCATATCCTCCTTTGTTACATTCACGCCTGTGGACTTCGCCTGTCAGTCGGTGCAAACGCCTCGAAACCGCCTGATATCCACTGGCAAATCAACACTGCGACAAGAGAATTCCAATGACGATGTTAAGCAATCTGGCCCCGATCCCCGAACTGTATGTGTCATACGATTCGGCGCAGAAGCTGAAGGTGGAAGCGGCCGACCTGACCAGCTGGGATCTGAGCCCGCGTCAGATCTGCGACCTGGAACTGCTGATGAATGGCGGGTTCAACCCGCTCAAGGGATTTCTGAGCGAAGCGGATTACGACAATGTGGTCGAGAATATGCGCCTGGCCGATGGAACGCTTTGGCCAATGCCCATCACATTGGATGTCAGCGAAGACTTCGCGGATCAGATCGAACTTGGGCAGGATATCGCTCTGCGTGATCAGGAAGGCGTGATCTTGGGCACCATGACCGTGACCGACCGCTGGACTCCGGACAAGTCGCGCGAGGCCGAGAAGGTCTTTGGCGCCGATGACGATGCCCACCCGGCAGTGAACTATCTGCACAACGTGGCCGGCAAGGTCTATCTGGGCGGACCGGTGGTCGGAATCCAACAACCGGTGCATTACGATTTTCGTGGGCGCCGCGACACCCCGAATGAATTGCGCGCCTATTTCCGCAAGCTGGGCTGGCGCCGCATCGTGGCCTTCCAGACCCGCAACCCGCTGCACCGCGCGCATCAGGAGCTGACCTTCCGCGCCGCCAAAGAGGCACAGGCCAACCTGCTGATCCACCCGGTCGTGGGCATGACCAAACCGGGCGACGTCGATCATTTTACCCGCGTGCGCTGTTACGAGGCGGTGCTGGACAAGTACCCCGCCTCGACCACCTCTATGAGCCTGCTGAACCTGGCCATGCGCATGGCTGGCCCGCGCGAGGCCGTCTGGCACGGCCTGATCCGCGCCAACCACGGCTGCACCCACTTCATCGTCGGCCGCGACCACGCGGGCCCCGGCAAGAACAGCAAAGGTGAGGATTTCTACGGCCCCTATGACGCGCAGGATCTGTTCCGACAGTTCCAGGACGAAATCGGCGTTGAAATGGTGGACTTCAAGCACATGGTCTATGTGCAGGAACGCGCCCAGTACGAACCGAATGACGAGATTCTCGACAAGGACAACGTCACGATCCTGAACATCTCGGGCACCGAACTGCGCCGCCGCCTGCGTGAAGGGCTGGAAATCCCCGAGTGGTTCTCGTTCCCCGAGGTGGTCGAGGAACTGCGCCGCCGCTTCCCGCCGCGCTCCAAGCAGGGTTTCACCGTCTTCTTCACTGGCTTTTCGGGCTCGGGCAAGTCGACCATCGCAAACGCGCTGATGGTCAAGCTGATGGAGATGGGCGACCGCCCGGTGACGCTACTGGATGGCGACATCGTTCGCAAGAATCTCAGCTCGGAACTGGGCTTCTCGAAGGAACACCGCGACCTGAACATCCGTCGCATCGGATATGTGGCGTCCGAGATCACCAAGAACGGCGGCATCGCCATCTGCGCCCCGATTGCGCCCTATGCCACCACACGCCGTGCCGTGCGGGAAGAGATCGAACAGTTCGGAGCCTTCTGCGAGGTGCATGTGGCCACCAGCATCGAGGAATGCGAACGCCGCGATCGCAAGGGTCTGTACAAGCTTGCGCGCGAGGGCAAGATCAAGGAGTTCACGGGCATCTCGGACCCTTACGATGTTCCGGAAAACCCCGAGCTGCGCGTCGAAACCGAAAATGTCGAGGTCGACAACTGCGCCCATCAGGTGCTGCTGAAACTGGAAAGCATGGGCCTGATCGCAGCAAACGGATAACGGTCTCATCAGACTTTGTTTGGCGGCCTCCGGTCATTCCGGGGGCCGTTCCTTTTTTTGGTCTTCGATTGACAATTGCCGCTGGTCCTGATGGTTTTCAGGACCTCAAGGCGGGTGTGAAACTGAGATGACGAACAGGTCTCCGACCATTGCCAGTTTCTGGTTTGGATCCGATCTGAGTTGGTTGGAGCAACTCTGCCTTCAGTCCTTTCTGGATCATGGCCACCGCTTCGTCCTGTATGTCGCGCACGAGGTAAAAGGCATTCCGGCAGGCGTCGAAACCCGCCCTGCCAGCGACGTTTTCTGGCCCCCGCCTTTTGTGGTCAAGGCCGAAGACAGACAGGGCGTTGCCGTCTTCTCGGATATTTTCCGGCTGCACCTGATGCGGCAAGGCGAGATGATCTGGGTCGATCTGGATGCCTATTGCGTACGGGCGTTTGAATTTTCGACGGATTTCGTGTTCGGTCGCTCCAGGCGGGGTGACTTCCCAACTGGTGTGCTGCGCCTGCCCACAAGATCGGCGACCCTGGAACAGATGCTGAAATTTGTCATGTCGTCTAACCCGTCCCAACCCTGGCGTGGACGCAGATTGCAGCGCCACAATCGGGAACGAACCGCCAGAGGGGAACGCTGGGGCATCGAAGCCCTGCCCTGGGCCAGTTCGGGGCCCAAAGCCTTTGGCCATTTCCTGCGCCAGACGGCAGAAGACCACCATGCCATGGCTGCCGAAACCTTTTATCCGCTGGCCCAGGAGGAATTGTGGAAGCTCCATGATCCGCGCATCGCGACGAACGAAATCGAAACCGAAGCCGTGCATTCGGTACACATCTACGGCCATCAGAAGAAACTGATGGCCAACCGGATGGCCGGGCTGCCGGTTTCAGGGTCATATCTGGACAGGTTGTGTAAACGACACGGGATCGAACCAAGTACGGCCCCGATTCTGCGGTTGGCCTGGATGTAGCCCGTGGCATCCGGCCAGGGTTTCGCGGGTCAGCCCTTGGTCGGCTCCCGCCTAGTTTATCGGCATTTCCGGAAGGTCGACCTGCCCGCGCATAAGGATATGCCCCTGACCAGAAACCTTGATGCCCGTCATCGCATCAGACGGGCCGACACGCGTCACGATGGCTTTCCCGGGGCGGCCCATATCGTGACCCTGCTGGGCGATGAAGCTTTCCTTTTGCATCAAGCCATGTTTCCACAAATAGGCGGCCATCGCACCGGTGGCAGACCCGGTAAACGGATCTTCGGGCGGGCTGGGCGGTGCTAAGAGAAGGCGTGAAAACGTATCCCCCTCATCGGTTGCCCCTTGCAGCGTGACAAGAAACGGCTCGGCCATGTCCGAGCCGGAATACCCCGCAGTTTCAGCCACTTTGCGCAACGGGCCTTCAACCAGTTGAGCGGCCCGCAAGGCCGCATGATCCCGCAGAACGGTGATGCAGAACGGTAAGCCGGTTGAAACCATTTGAGGCGGAGAAATGATGGCCTCCGGTGGCAGGCTGACCGCTTCCGCCACCAGTTCCGCTGGGACGCGCGTACCGAATTGCGGTGCGACCTGAGTCATTTCGATCTGATCCCCCTGCAAACGGATCGACACCAGGCCGGCACCGGTTTCCAGCGTCAGACGATCGCGCGAGATCATTCCGCGGGATCGCATCGCCGCGACGGTGGCGATAGTCGGATGCCCCGCAAAGGGAATTTCGCGGCTGGCCAGAAAGTAGCGGACGCGGATGTCGGCCACGTCGGACGGCCCGGTAAAGGTGCATTCGACCAGAGAGGTTTCGCGCACATAGGCCATGCAGACCTCTTGCGTCCGGCGCGCACCTTCATGGACGACGGCACATCCGTTGCCACCAAAGGCGCGATCACTGAAGGCGTCCACCCAGTCAAAGTCAAACCAGCCCATAATGCCACTCCTGCTTTAGCATTTGTGGCACGATCACTGCATAGGCAGAAAATGTCACGTCTTTTCAGCAGAGTTTCAGGCCGCCTAGTGAACGGCCACCGGAGACAGGTCATGTTCGCGCGCCAGCACGAAGGCCAGCTTGCGGTCGGCGACCAGCGCCAGTTGCTGCCCGTCGGAATCGTGGACGGCGTAAAGCTGATCCAGATCGCCGGCCTGTTCACGAACTTCCCGAGGCAATTCAGATACTTCAACCGTTTTGACATAGACAATACGGTTGCCTTGGGCGTTGATTTCAATCGGTGTATTCATTGCTCTTACCCCTTCCGTATGTTGATCGTCTGAACCACAGTTTCCGGCACGGCGCGGGTCAGATCCACATGCAGCAGACCGTTTTCCATGATCGCCTCGCCCACTTCGACGCCATCGGCCAGCACGAACATGCGCTGGAACTGACGCGCCGCAATGCCGCGATGCAGGAAGATGCGCCCCTCGCTGTCGTCGCGCTGACGGCCCCGGATCACCAACTGGCGATCCTCGATCGTGATTGACAGATCCTCTTCGGCAAACCCGGCCACCGCAAGAGTGATGCGATAGGAAAAATCCGAGGTCTGTTCGATGTTATAGGGCGGGTATCCCTCATTTCCGGCCTTTGCAGACCGTTCCAGAAGGCGTTCCAACTGCTCGAACCCCAAAAGATGCGGGTATGAGCCAAGAGTAAGTTTCGACACGTATTTTCGTCCTTCTTTGTAAAAGCGACGTGGTGTGCGGCCCCGTTCTGGCAACCGCCTGCAATAGAATATGGGAAGAAACCAGGATGTCCACAAGGTCTGGCGCGATAACGTCTGACACACTATCTTGTTGGCCAAGCACCACAACCAACTCGAGTCGCCAATGAACGCGCCTACCGATCTTTCGATGAAAACAGATGAAGTATTGCGTGTTGAGCTTGAGGTCTTCCGCCGACAGCACCGCGATCTGGATGAGGCGATTCAGGCATTGCATGACAAGGGAACGGCCGATCAACTGACCTTGCGGCGCCTGAAAAAAGAGAAACTGCGCCTGAAAGACATCATCCGCCTGATCGAAGACCGCCTGACGCCCGATATCATCGCCTGAACGCCCTGTACCGCATTGCCAGCCAACCGGATTTGGCTATAGTGCGCGCTCTTTCTGAGCGCGGGGACGTATGCGGATGAGCGATGTGAAAGTGGGGATCATCATGGGCAGCCAGTCGGACTGGCCCACGATGAAGGAAGCCGCGGATATTCTGGACGAACTGGGCGTCGCCTACGAAGCGCGCATCGTATCCGCCCACCGCACGCCGGACCGGCTGTGGGATTATGGCAAGACCGCCGTTTCGCGTGGGTTGCAGGTGATCATTGCAGGTGCAGGTGGGGCTGCGCATCTTCCGGGCATGATGGCGTCGAAAACGCGGGTGCCTGTGATTGGCGTCCCGGTGCAGACCCGAGCCTTGTCGGGCGTGGATTCGCTGTATTCCATCGTGCAGATGCCCAAAGGGTTTCCGGTGGCGACCATGGCGATCGGGTCCGCCGGCGGGGCCAATGCCGGCCTGATGGCGGCGGGCATTCTTGCATTGCAGGATGATGCTTTGGCCGAAAGGCTGGACAGCTGGCGTGACGCGTTGTCAGCCTCGATCCCCCAGGAACCGCAGGGATGAACCGGATCGGCTTTATCGGAACCGGCCATATCGCCGCGCCGATTGCGCGGCTGATGGCCGCCAAGGGGCACCAGATCAGCGTGACCGAGCGCAACGCCAAGGTTTCAGCCGCATTGAAGGCGGAACTGGGCGTAACCGTAGCTGCGCCTCAGGCCGTGATTGACACCTCGGACATCGTGTTCCTGTGCCTGCGCCCGCATATCGCGGCCGACGTTCTGGACCCGCTGACATTCCGCGCCGATCAGCAGATCGTGTCGGTCATGGCGGCGGTTTCGGCCGAGCATCTGGCCGCGCTTTGCGCCCCGGCGTCGGATTTCGTGCAGACCATCCCGCTGGGCTTTCTGGAAACCGGCGGCTGCCCGATGGCGGCTTTTGGCAATGATCGCCTGCTGGCGGATCTGTTTGAACCGGAAAACCCCGTGGTCAAGGTTGCGGATGAAGCCGCGCTGAACGCGCATTTCGCCATTTGTGCCATGGTTCCCGGCATTCTGGACCTGATGGCCACCGGTGCCGAATGGCTGGGTGACGCAACCGGTGATGCGGACGGGGCTGAGTTCTATACAACGCAGTTGATGGCGGGTTTTCTGGCCTCGATGGAAAAAGGCGCCGCCGGACGATTGGCGCAGGAGCGTGACGCCCTGGCGACCGAGGGCACGCTGAGCCTGCAAATGACGGACGCCCTGAAAGACGGGGGCGCGCACGAGGCGCTGCGGTCCGCGCTTGGGGCAATTGGCAAACGTTTGGAGAGTTGAAGATGGCGGAAATGCTCGCCCAAGGTGCAGTGATCGGGATTCTGGGGGGCGGTCAGCTGGGCCGGATGCTGTCCGTGGCAGCCGCCAGGCTGGGTTTTGTCAGCCATATCTATGAGCCGGGTGCGAACCCACCGGCGGGGCAGGTTGCGGATCGCGTCACCACTGCTGCTTATGACGATGCAGATGCGCTGAAAGCCTTTGCCGATGCGGTCGATGTCATCACCTATGAGTTCGAGAACATCCCGACCGAAGCGCTGGACATTCTGGAAGCGCACCGCCCGATCCGCCCCGGGCGCGAGGCCTTGCGGGTCAGCCAGGACAGGTTGACCGAGAAGACATTTCTGCAAGAGCTGGGCCTGAAGACGGCCCCGTTTGCGGATATCGCCGACCTGAACAGCCTGAATGCGGCGATCGAACAGATCGGGACACCCGCCATCCTGAAAACCCGCCGCTTCGGCTATGACGGCAAGGGGCAGGCCCGGCTGCGCGAGCCCGAGGATGCCGAGGCCGCTCTGGCCGATATGGCCGGGGCACCAGCCATTCTGGAAGGGTTCGTGGATTTCTCGCACGAGGTGTCGATCATCGCGGCCCGTGGTCTGGACGGTCAGGTCGCCTGTTTCGATCCGGGTGAGAATGAGCACCACGATGGCATCCTGCGCACCACCACCATCCCCGCCCGCCTGTCCCCGGCCCAGCGCACAGATGCAATCCTGCTGGCGGCGAACATCCTGAACGCTCTCGAATATGTTGGCGTGATGGGTGTTGAGCTGTTCGTGACGCCCGGCGGCCTGATCGTGAATGAAATCGCTCCGCGGGTTCACAATTCGGGGCACTGGACGCAGAACGGCTGTGCCGTGGATCAGTTCGAACAGCATATCCGTGCGGTGGCGGGCTGGCCTTTGGGGGACGGGCAACGCCACTCCGACGTCGTGATGGAGAACCTGATCGGCGACGACATGGACCGTGTACCTGAGCTGGCCCGCGAGCGGGATGTGGCGCTGCATCTCTATGGCAAGGCCGAGGTAAAGGCCGGGCGCAAGATGGGGCATTTCAACCGCATCAAACGTTGAGGCTGTCGCGCCTGCGCGCGACGCCTTCGGCGAGAGAATTTGGGAAAAGATAAAGGTTTTTCGGGGCCTAACCCAGAAACCGGGCGGCGATGTCGCCTGACATGTAACTGACGCGCCCACCGGCCAAGGTGGCTGCAACGCGATGGGTGTCCGCATCCAGGATGACCAGATCCGCGCGTTTTCCCGGCGCGAGCGTGCCCCTGTCCTGCATGTCCAGCACCCGCGCGGGGCCGGACGAGACCAGCGCCCAGGCACCGGCCAGATCCAGCAGACCGGTTTTGGCCAGCATCAACGCTGCGCGGCGCGGGCTGGGATAGTGATAATCCGAGGCCAACGCATCACAGAGCCCCATGGCGATCAGTTCGACGGCGCTTGCGTTCCCCTTGTGTGATCCGCCCCGCACAACGTTGGGAGAGCCGAGGATAACGTGATCCCCGGCGGAACGCGCGGCTTCGGCGGCTTCAAGCTTTTCGGGGAATTCGGCAATGCGCACGCCCCGGTCGTGCCACCATGCCCTAGTCTCGGCGGTCGCGTCATCATGGCTGCCCAAACGCACCCCCATTGAGACAAGTTCGGCGCTGAGTGCTTCGACGGCAGCGGGAACCTCGTTCCTACGGGCATGCATATGGAGCAGCATCTCAAAATGCGCATCCGGATTGCGTCCGGCCTTCAACGCCTGCCCGGTCAGGCGCGGCGGCTTTTTGCCCTGCGCCAAACGATCATGCGGCAGGTGATCATTGAACACCACATAGGGCACCTGCCATTCGGCGATGCGATGGGCCAGACCCTCGTAATCCCCTAGCATGTTAGTCTCGAACCGCAATTGCGGGATCAGATCCGTGACGGTGCTGTTCTTGACCGCAGCGATGGCCTGAAACACCTGCGCGGCAAACTCGGGGCCACGCACGCCACCTTCCCAGCTGTAGAACTGGGCCAGAACGGCGGTGGTGATGCCATTGGCGGCCAGTTCGGCTTCGGCTGCCAGAATGCCTTCGCTCATTTGCTTCATTGCGCCCCGGCGCGGGGCGATGTGGCGTTCGAACCCGTCCCCGTGCAGGTCGACGATACCGGGCAGGACAAGATAACCGGTCAGGTCAACCTTGCGCCCGGTCCGATCTTGCTGAATGACGCCCTCCGCCATCGAGAGATCGCAGCGCGACAGACCATCCCCCGGCAACAGGACCTCTGCGCCGGTCAAAGTCAGATCCAGAGAGGTCATCGTGTGGGCTCCGAGTCAGGTTCCGAGCAATCCTGCCCGATGCAGATCTCATCGATTATCTCCATCACCCCGTCCAGCCAGGTGATCTGTCGATCGAAGCGGCCGAATTCGATGAAATGCAGCGCCTGTGCCATAACGCGTGGGTTGTTCATCATGAAGGTGTGGGTCACCGGCAAAACAAGATGATCCTTCATCCCTTCGACCTTGGTGGTTTCAACCGAAACCTTGCCGTCATCCGGCCCGTCGATCAGCGATGAAAACAGCGGGTTGAGCGAATTCTCACCCGCGATCACCCCCAGTTCAAAATCCACCCGCGGCAGGCGGCGCGGAATGCCTTCGGGACCTGTGCCCAATTGCAGGCCCGCCGGGCCGTTCAGATACCCGAACACTTCCCATGCGCTCAGCTCATCGACCAACTGGCTGCCCTGATTGGGCGGGCCGAGCATGACGACACGACCCAGGTTTTCGGGCCGATGGTCCTTGAGCCAATAGCGCAACAGGATACCGCCCATGGAATGCGCAACGACATTGGCTTTGTCATCGCCACATGCCGCAAGCGCGTCCGGTATGGTTTGCCTTGCCAGTTCCGGAATACCGATTTCGGTCGATGGATACCCGTGGCGCACAACGGTATAGTCATGCGCCTTGAACAGCTGCTCCATCACGGTGAACGAGGCCTCGGTGCGCGCGAGACCATGCAGAAGGATCACGCATTTCGCACTGGCTGCGGCGGGAACGAGGCAGAAGAGCAAGGCAATCAAAAGTTTCATAACCGCCAGATAAAGCCTATCAGCCTTTGATAAAAGCCCTAGCCCCGGTGACGTCGCAGCACGGCCAGCGCAATACCGCCCAAAACAAGCGTGGCCCCGACGATCAGCCGTGCTCCGGCAATCTCGCCCAGAAAGGCGACACCGCCGAGAATTGCGATCACCGGCACGCTGAGTTGAACGACAGCCGCCACGGACGGGGCCAGTTGAGGCAAAACACGGTACCACAAAGCATAACCAAGCCCGGATGTTACCGCGCCGGACAGGACGGCCAGCAGATATCCCGCCCCGCTCATCTGCCAGGCGCTGCCGCCGGCAAGCATCGCCAGGGCGGTCAACGGCAATGCGACAATGAAATTTGCGGCCGTTCCCTCCAGCGGGTTTGTTTCTGATCGACCCGCTATCGAGTAGAGGGCCCAACCAATACCGGCGGCGGCCATCAGAGCCGCGCCAGCCAAGTCGACCTGAACGGCGCCAGTCGGCCACAGCACATAGGCAAGACCAGCAAGCGCAACCCCTGCCCCCGCCACCTGCCGGGCGGTCGGAGTCGCGCCCGTCAATGCGCCCACAGAAAACATCGTAATTTGCACCACGCCGAACAGAATCAATGCACCCAAGCCTGCATCCAGCGTCAGGTAGGCGATTGAAAATCCGATCATGTAGAGCGTCAACGACCCCGCGCCAATGATCCGCCTTCGATTGCGCAGCGGAAGGCGCCCTCCGCGTGCCAGCACAAGAGCGGCCAGGACCACGGCCCCCGCCAAAACCCGAACGATGGCAAATCCGGTCGGATCGCTGGCTCCGCTGTCGATGGCCAGCCGGTTCAGAATGGAGTTCGCCGCAAAGGCACACATGGTCAGGGCGGTGAGCAAAAACAATCTCATGCCATCCGCATAGCCGTTCGGGCGGGATTTGCACACTCACTTTCGCGAAGGTTGTGGGAACAGACATCCGGCGCGGACAAAGCAGCGTCTAAACACGCCTTGAAAACAGAACTGTCAACACAAAACGGGGCCGCCCGAAGGCGACCCCGTTCTCAAGCTCCAAGGCTCCCCCCTCGGCAGCTTGGCGATACCGCCAAGCGCCTGTCGGGTCGCCAGAATTCGCCAGAGGCGAATTCGGCGTGCTTACATCATGCCGCCCATGCCGCCCATGTCGGGCATGCCGCCGGCAGGTGCCGCGCCTTCCTTGGCCGGCTTGTCGGCAACCATTGCTTCGGTGGTGACCAGCAGGCCAGCAACCGATGCAGCGTCTTCCAGAGCAGTCCGAACCACTTTGGCCGGGTCAATCACACCGAACGAGAACATGTCGCCATATTCTTCGGTCTGCGCGTTGAAGCCGAACGCTGCGTCCGACGATTCACGGACCTTACCGGCTACAACCGCGCCGTCGACACCCGCGTTCTCGGCGATCTGGCGCAGCGGCGCTTCGATTGCCTTGCGAACGATGTTGATACCTGCGTCCTGATCGGCGTTTGCACCTTTCAGAGCTTCCAGTGCTTTACCGGCCTGGACCAGAGCAACACCACCGCCCACAACAACGCCTTCCTGAACGGCAGCGCGTGTTGCGTTCAGAGCATCGTCAACACGGTCCTTACGCTCTTTCACTTCGACTTCGGTCATGCCGCCGACGCGGATAACGGCAACACCGCCAGCCAGTTTGGCAACGCGCTCTTGCAGCTTCTCACGGTCGTAGTCGCTGGTGGTTTCTTCGATCTGGGTGCGGATCTGAGCAACACGTGCTTCGATCTCGGCTTTCTCGCCAGCACCATCGACGATGGTGGTTTCGTCTTTGGTGATTTCGATTTTCTTGGCGGTGCCCAGCATGTCCATGGTGACGGACTCGAGCTTCATGCCCAGATCTTCGCTGATAACCTGACCGCCGGTCAGGATTGCGATGTCCTGCAACATGGCCTTACGGCGATCGCCGAAGCCGGGTGCTTTGACAGCAGCAATTTTCAGGCCGCCGCGCAGTTTGTTGACAACCAGAGTTGCCAGCGCTTCGCCTTCAACGTCTTCCGCGATGATCAGCAGCGGCTTCTGCGACTGGATCACTTGTTCCAGCAGCGGAACCATCGGCTGTAGCGACGAGAGTTTCTTCTCGTGCAGCAGGATCATGCAGTCGTCGAGCTCTGCAATCATCTTGTCTGCGTTGGTGACGAAGTAGGGCGACAGGTAGCCGCGGTCGAACTGCATACCTTCGACAACGTCGGTCTCGGTTTCCAGACCTTTGTTTTCTTCGACGGTGATGACACCTTCGTTGCCAACCTTCTGCATCGCGTCTGCGATCTGCTGACCGATTTCGGCTTCGCCGTTGGCCGAGATGGTGCCAACCTGGGCAACTTCTGCCGAGTCTTTGACTTCGCGCGAGGCTTCTTTGATGCCTTCAACAACCTTGGCGGTTGCCAAGTCGATGCCGCGCTTCAGGTCCATCGGGTTCAGGCCAGCTGCAACCTGCTTCAGGCCTTCTTTTACGATCGCCTGTGCCAGAACGGTTGCGGTGGTGGTGCCGTCGCCGGCTTCGTCATTGGTGCGGCTGGCGACTTCTTTCACCATCTGCGCGCCCATGTTTTCGAACTTGTCTTCCAGTTCGATTTCCTTGGCAACCGAAACACCGTCCTTGGTGATGCGCGGTGCGCCGAAGGATTTGTCCAGAACCACGTTGCGGCCTTTGGGGCCCAGGGTCACTTTAACCGCGTCGGCCAGGATGTTCACACCCTTCAGCATACGGTTGCGGGCATCGGTGTCGAATTTGACGTCCTTTGCAGCCATGTCGTTTCTCCTTGAGAAATAAGTTTGAAATGAAGATCAGAGAAAGCGCTCGCTTACTCGATGATCCCCATGATGTCGCTTTCTTTCATCATCAGCAGCTCTTCGCCGTTGACGTTGACCTCGGTGCCCGACCATTTGCCGAACAGGATCTTGTCCCCAGCTTTGACAGCCATTGCGATCAGTTCGCCGCTGTCCTTGCGCGCACCTTCGCCGGTTGCGACGACTTCGCCTTCGCTCGGCTTTTCTTTTGCGCTGTCAGGGATGATCAGGCCGCCTGCGGTTTTCTCTTCGCTCTCTACGCGGCGAACCAGCACACGGTCATGAAGCGGTTTCAATGCCATCTTTGTAGCTCCTTGGGCTCAAAGTTTATCTATCCTCCCCCCGCCTTCCGACGAGGCGTTAGCACTCGGGGTGTGTGAGTGATAACGACGCATAGCTAGGGAGTCTAAAAGTCCGAGTCAACAATTTGTGAGAGATTTTTTTTGCAAAATGGATCAGTCAGCCTGTTCCCAGCTATAGGCCCAATGCTTCAACCCTTCTGCGCCCTCTGACGTAAGCCCATAGATGCCTTTTTCAACCTTCTCGAACCACCCGTAGTGGTTTTCCCGCATAAGCCGGGTGGCGACCGGGACCGCGACCGATCTGGCGACGTCCGCCCCCTTGGACGGGCCATTCTCGGCCAGATAGGCCGCACATTTCAGCGCATCCTGCCGATACGCCGTCACGATACCATGGCGCGTCGCGCCTCCGGCGTTCGGGTCGCCTTGCAGCCGGTCGAATTCGCGCAGCAACCGTGCGGCCCTGGCTTTGTTCTTACGGGGCGCGTAGGGGCCGGGATCGCACTGAACCTCGACCGTGCCATCAGCCCGCACGGTGATCAGGCCCAAGCCAAGCCTACGACACAGTGCCAGATTATCCTTGAGCGCCCGCCGGGCCGTTCGGCCCGTGGGTTTGCAGACGGCAACATAGACCAGATCGGTGAGTTTCAGCCGGGTGATCGCCTGATGAAACAGGGACAGCGTGAACCGCAGTTTCAGTTCGACAATCACCGGCGCATCCCCATCGCGCACCGCAACGATGTCGGCTGCGCCGACTTCGCCCTTGACGGTGTACCCCTGACGCTCCAGCAGCGCCTTGACCGGGGGATAGAGATCCTGCTCGCGGTTCATGTGGCCATGCTACGCAGATTGTCGGGGAATACCAGACGGGCGGCTTGAACATCGGCAGGTGGCGTGGCTAAGTCTGGGTTCAACTTCTTGACACCATTCAGGCTGGCCCCATGCGTTTGCTCACTTTTCTTGCGTTCCTTCTGTTTCCGATCTCGGCTCAGGCCGCATGCGAGGGGGTGGATCTGCGGCCACAACTGCCCGAGGAAACCCGGACCAAATTGCAAAGTGCAGTGGCCCAGATCGCTTATCCTGAAGGCAATCACTGGATTGCACGCAAGGGCGACACGGTTTTGCACATCATCGGCACTTTGCACAGTTACGATCCGCGCATGGAAGACGTGATTGACCGCCTTTCGCCCGAACTCAGCAAAGCGGACGCCTTTTTTTTCGAAGTCACTCAGCGCGACATGGACGCTTTCGAAAAGACCATGGCCAACGACCTGAGTGCGGTAATGATTACCTCGGGCCCTACGTTGATCGATCTGATGGCGGAAGACGAATGGGATGCGCTGTCCGCAGCCCTGGCCCAGCGCGGCATCCCCGGCTGGATGGCTGCGAAGATGCGTCCGTGGTTCCTGACCATGATGCTGAGCATTCCGCCCTGCATGATCGAGGACCCGAATTCAACTTACGGAATGGACGCCCGCTTGAACGATCTGGCCGTTGAAAAAGGTATTCCGCAGCACTCGCTGGAACGAATCGAAGACCTGATGGCCATGTTCGACAGTTATCCGCTCGAGAAACAGGTCGAGTCGCTTGTGCGCCTGTCCGGGGCGATGCAGGGCAATGCAGACCAGTTGGCCACCATGGCCAACGCGTATCTGGAAGAAAAGCACGCCGAGATCATACAGCTTGCCCGCCTACAGGGGCTTGAGCAGTCGGGCTTGAGCCCCGAAGCCTTTGATGCGGAATGGCAAAATTTCGAGCAGCAGTTGCTGGTGCAGCGAAATGCCAACTGGATGGCGCAGATTCTGGACATCAGGGATCAGACAGTTGTAATTGCGGTCGGCGCGGGACACCTGAGCGATGATTACGGCCTGCTGAACCAACTGGAAGAAGCCGGATACGTTCTGACACGCGCCGAATTCTGAACGGACCCAGCGGTTTTCAGACCAAGCGTCGCAGACAGTGCTCAGCGGCGTGACAACGGCTTTTAGCCGCCCTATAAGGCGCGCAAATTTCCATTCCGCAGGACACTGACATGACGACGCTAGTATTTGGCCACAAATCCCCCGACACAGATTCCACAGGTTCGCCGATCCTGTGGTCGTGGTACCTGAACGAGGTCAAGGGTGAGCAGACCGAACCCGTGCTGCTGGGTGAACCCAACACCGAAGCAACATTCATGCTGGAAAACTGGGACCTGCCCAAGCCGCGGATCCTTGAGGACCTGCCTGCGGAAACTCCGGTGGTTATCGTCGACACCAACAACCCCGCCGAACTGCCGGCCAACATCAACGACGCGGACATCCGCGCCATCATCGACCATCACAAGCTGGTCGGTGGCCTGGAAACCAAAGGCCCGATCGACATCACCGTGCGCCCCCTGGCCTGCACCGCCACCATCATGGTTGATCTGATGGGCGAAGATGCGGCCAAGATGCCCGACGCCATCAAGGGCGCCGCGCTTACCTGCATTCTGTCGGATACTCTGGAGTTCCGCTCTCCCACCACCACGGCGCATGACCGCGAGGTTGCAGAACGTCTGGCGGCCGAGCTCGAGCTGGACATTTCGGCATATGCGGCAGACATGTTCGCGGCGAAATCGGATGTCTCGTCCTTCTCGGACGCCGAGTTGATCCGCATGGACAGCAAAGAATACGAGGTCGACGGCACCAAATTCCGGGTCTCGGTTCTGGAAACCACCGCCCCCGGCGTCGTTCTGGACCGCAAGGCCAGCCTGGCGGACTCGATGGTGGACGTTGCCAAGGAAGACGGCGTCGATCAGGTGCTGCTGTTCGTGGTTGATATCCTGAACGAAGAGGCCACGCTGCTGGTCCCCAATGATCTGGTCAAAACCGTGGCCGAGAAAAGCTTTGGCGCAACCGTGGACGGCGACGCCGTCGTTCTGCCCGGTATCATGAGCCGCAAAAAGCAGATCATTCCGAACCTGAAGGTCTGATCCTCAAACGACCCAAATCTGAAGGCGTCCAATTCGGGCGCCTTTTTTCTTTGCTGACAGCCATTTGCGGACGCGTTGTCGGTTGTTAGTCTGACCGGGGGTCAAAAGCCCATCCCAGGTCAGGTAAATGCAATGGTCGTACGAAAACTGAGCACCACCCGCAGCATTCTTCTTTTTGAAGGTGCCGACAAGGCGGCGTATTGGCGACGCTTTGCAATGCTGCTGACGCTGTCGGTCGTGATTGCCACCATGGGGTTGCTGCGCAACTCCGGCGCTGTCGTGATCGCGGCCATGCTTGTGGCGCCGCTGATGACCCCGATCCTCGGGGTGGCCGCCGCGATGGTCATGGGATGGCTGAAACGCGCGGTGACGCTGGCGTTTACGGTGTGCCTGGCTGCCATTGTCTGCGTGATGATGGCATGGTTTCTGGTCTATGTCGCCGATGTTCCCCGTGGCATTTTGATCCCCGACCAGGTCCTGGCGCGCACCGATCCCGGCACCGAAGACCTGATCGTCGCGCTCGCTGCCGGTGTGGCCGGGGCCTATGTCCAGATCAACAAATCCGAATTGAGCCTTCTACCCGGCGCGGCCATCGGCGTTTCGCTTGTTCCCCCGCTGTCGGCTTCGGGCATTCTGTTGTATTTTGACGAACCCGCCGAAGCCTATGAGGCAGGGCTGCTTTTCGCAACGAACCTTGGCGCGATCATTCTGTCAGCCTGCGCGGTTTATCTTGTCTATGCCGCGCGGTCCGTGGTTTTCAGCAAGGGAAAGCGCAAGCTGAACTTTACCGCCAGCGTCTTTGTCGCGATCGCGTTTTTGGTCGTCGTCGTCCTGCAACTTGGGAAGTCCACCTACAACCGTTATCTGGAGACGCGCACCGAGGCGCAACTGGCCGATGCCATTCGCGCATGGGCCGATCCGGTTTCCGTGGAAATCATCCGCATCGACGTCAACGCTCAGCGCAAGCGGGCCGAGGTTTGGCTGATCGTCGATCTGCCCGCCGAAGCGCAGTTCAAGGTTTCTTCCATTGCCGGTTTGCTGCCACCCAAGCTGCGTGAGACCCCTCTGGTCGGGGTGCTGGAAGAGGAGCTTGGACCCGGATACCTAGCCATTATCCGGTATCAGCCGCGTATCGGGGCCCAGATCATCCTGGGAACGGAAAACGTTCAGCAGGCCCCGGACGTCACGGAAATTACCGAAGACGAGTAGCAGTTTCACCCGTTCCTTCGCGCAAACGGGAATGCGGGATGGTGTTCGGGCCCAAGCTTTGCCATAGCTGTCGCCAGCGCGATATCAGACCCAGAGGCCCCCATGACCCAGATCGTTTCCTCGCTTTCCGAGATCTCGGACCGTTACAAAGCATTGTTCGTCGACCTTTGGGGCTGTGTTCACAACGGCATCACGGCCTACCCCGAGGCCGTCGAAGCGCTGAAGGCCTATCGCGCCAAGGGTGGACTGGTGGTCTTGGTCACGAACTCTCCCAAACCCCGCGCCGGGGTGGCAGAGCAACTCGTGCAATTCAACGTCCCCGCCGACGCGTATGACACCATCGCCACCAGCGGGGATTCCGCGCGATCTGCGATGTTCCGGGGTGCTGTGGGGCACAAGGTTTATTTCATGGGCGAGTGGCAGCGCGATGCGGGCTTTTTCGAACCGCTGAAACTGCTGGATCACCCCATCCATATCGAGCGTGTGCCGCTGAAGGAAGCCGAGGGTATTGTCTGCTGCGGCCCGTTCGACCCGATGGCCGACCCGGATGTGAACCGGCCGGATTTCCTGTACGCCAAGCAGATGGGCATGAAACTGCTTTGTGCGAACCCTGACATTGTCGTGGACCGCGGCGAGGTGCGCGAATGGTGTGCCGGTGCTTTGGCCAGGCTGTACACCGAAATGGGCGGCGAGAGCCTGTATTTCGGCAAACCGCATCCCCCGATCTATGATCTGGCCCGTCGCAGGTTGCAGGAACTGGGGTACGATATCCCCGACAGTGACATTCTGGTGATCGGCGACGGCCCCCACACGGACATTCTGGGCGGCATGGGAGAGGGCATTGATTCTCTGTTCATCTCGGGCGGATTGGCCGCGGCAGAAACAAAAACGTCGCATCATCCGCATCACGAATCCCTAACCGCCTATATTGAAAGGGAAAAGATCAATCCAACCTACACGATCGGGCGCTTGAGGTAGCAAGAAAAGACTTGATTTTCTGCAACTGCGAAGTAATAAAGTTGCCAACCTTGGCCAAATGATGGTTTTTTCTTTCACGGCCGATTTCGAGTGAGGGCAACATGTTGGACAATCTTCCGCGCGGAACGATCTGTATCGAAGACATCGAAATGGGCATGTCCCGCCACCTGCGCAAAGTGGTGACGGATGAAGATATCGAAATGTTCGCGCAGGTCTCGACCGACCGGAATCCGGTGCATCTGGACGACGACTATGCCCGCGATACGATCTTCGAAGGCCGTATTGCCCACGGAATGCTGACGGCGGGTCTGATCTCGGCCGTGATTGGTGAACAACTGCCGGGTCACGGTACCGTTTACATGGGTCAGTCACTGAAGTTCCTGGCGCCTGTGCGTCCGGGTGACATGGTCTATGCCGAGGTGAAAGTGATCGACATCGATTTTGCCAAGCGCCGCGTCAAGCTGGACTGCCATTGTTCGGTCGAGGGCAAGAAGGTCCTGATCGGCGAAGCCATGGTGCTTGCCCCGTCGCGCAAGTTCGACTGACTGGCAAACACAGTCTTGCAAAAGGCGCCGGACCGGCGCCTTTTTTGTTTGTGCACTCAACTGCACAAAAGGTCGTCAGGAAGAACGGGTTCGTTTTCGCCCCTTCAGCGCACCTGATTCCAGAATGATTTCCGACACCACGTGTTCACGCCTGTAGGCCATCACGTGAACCCCGGAAACACCAGCGATGTCCCGGATCTGCTGGATCAGTTCGATACAGATCTTCTTGCCCTCTTCCGCGGGCTTTTCGGCCTTCTCCATCCGCTCGATGACATGATCCGGGATGTGAATTCCGGGCACATTGCTGCGCATCCAGCGTGCCGCGCGTGCCGAAGCGATGGGCCCCACACCGGCGATGATGAATACTTTTTCATCCAGACCGGCATCCCGAACCCGATCCATGAACCTTTCAAAGAGCGGAATGTCGTAGATATAGTTGGTCTGAATAAACTCGGCCCCCGCCTCGACCTTCTTTGCAAGACGTTCCGGGCGCCAGTCATAGGGCGGTATACAGGGGTTTTCCGCCGCACCCAAAAACAGTTGAGGGGGGCGCGTGATCTTGCGGCCGGAAAGAAACTTTCCCTGATCGCACATCGTTCGGATCGTCCGCAGCAAGGTCAGGGAATCAAAGTCGAACACCGGTTTTGCCCCCGGTTGATCCCCAACACCGACACCGTCGCCCGTCAGGCACAGCACGTTGCTGACGCCCAGCGCCGCAGCCCCCAGAACATCCCCCTGAATGGCGATCCGGTTCCGGTCTCGGCAGGAAATCTGATAGACCGGAGAATACCCCGCGCGGGTCAACAACGCACAGATCCCTATCGAAGACATGTGGCAGTTGGCACCAGACGCATCGGTTGCATTGATCGCATCCGCCACTTCACCCAGCGGCTGCGCCGCCTGAAAAACATCCTCGGGGTCAGCGCTGTCTGGCGGGTTCAGTTCAGCGGTCACCGCAAAGCGGCCCGAACGCAGAACTCTTTCCAATCGACTGTGCGAAACATAGCCTTCGGGAACAGGCACATAGCCGATCGGCTCGACCTCGCTGCGATGGGCATCATTCATTTCTTCAGCTCCCGGTTCACCGCGTTGGGGGGTTCAGCAGCCAGAGGTGCCGCAGAGGGTTCGTTTTCGCGCGCCTCCGGGAACGCCTGCGCAAGCGTTTCGCGGGCAGCGTCCCGGGCCTCGCGTTCCTGTGCAGCGATCTCGCGGCTGACCCGCAGCCAGGATGATGACCCTTTCAACGTGTGTTCCACGGGTGGAAGAACCTCTTTTATCTTGTCGCCCCCGTGTTGCATGCGGCTGGCCCCGTCCCAGGCCAAAGCCCAGACGCATTTCATATCGGGCTTCACCTCGCAGAACTCACCGGGACGTACGCCGCCGCATGGGCCGTTGCGCAGTTGCTTGGGGCAGTTCATCGGGCAAGACATACCCGTCGAAGACAAAACGCATTGTCCGCACATCTTGCAATCAAACAAAAGACTTTTGACGCCTTTTTCGACCAGCGCGATGGGGCGTTCAACGCGGTTGTAGCCGATCCTTGCAAAGACCGGATCCATCGCGACCATGCCCCGTTCGACACATTTGTAAATCCACTCGAACGCACGGGCGTTGCGAATCGCGAACAGTCGCAATCGATACATGGTCTGCCTCCTGTGCTGGGTCCATTTGAACCTGGCCGGGCCATCGTCCGCCCCCCCAGCGTGGTCCGAGGGCCGGAAACCCAGTCTACACCCAGTATTTTTTTTGGATCAAGCAGTTGGCCGAATGTCGCACAGCATTCCGGGGATGCCCTGTGTGCAATCAGGTCTGACAAATGGTTTTGGTGTGTTTCGCCAGGACCCGTGCCTTGAATTCAAACTGCCGCTTGAACAAATCGCAACGCAACGCTACGCAATCGCCTATGCACATCATCCGGGATTTCCAGTTTGTCGAGCCAGAAGATCGCGGCGCCAGCGTTGCGATCGGGAATTTTGATGGCGTCCATTTGGGGCACCAGTCGGTCATCGAACTGGCCCGCGACGCGGCCCCGGATGCGCCACTGGGGGTCATGACATTCGAGCCGCATCCACGTGAATACTTTGCGCCGGACTCTCCTCCGTTCCGCCTGATGCGCGGCAATGCGCGGGCGCATCGGCTTGAGAAGCTGGGTGTGGAGAAACTGTACGAGCTGCCGTTCAACGCGGCGCTGGCCGGGCTTTCCCCTGATGAATTCGCGCGCAACGTGATTTGTGACGGTCTGGGTCTGTCCCATGTCGTGGTCGGGGCCGATTTCTGTTTTGGCAGGGGCCGCAGTGGGACGGCTGACGATCTGGTTCGGTTCGGGCAAGAGATGGGATTTGGCGTGACGATTGCCCCTTTGATGCAGCGGTCGGAAAACGTGGTCTCGTCAACCGCCATCCGCACCGCATTGAGCGAGGGTCGCCCAAGGGATGCCGCCGCGATGCTTGGCCATTGGCACAGGATCGAAGGCGAGGTGATCGGCGGCGAGCAACGCGGGCGGGAACTGGGTTTCCCAACCGCGAACATGTCCATCGAAGGGCTCCACCCGCCGAAATTCGGTGTCTACGCGGGATTGGTCGACGTGCTGGATGGCCCGCATCAGGGCAGTTATCACGGCGCGGCCTCGGTTGGGATGCGCCCGATGTTCCATGGCGAAGTGCCAAATATCGAAACCTTCCTGTTCGACTTTTCCGGCGACCTGTACGGGGCGACCTTGTCGGTGGGGCTGATCGAATTTCTGCGCCCTGAAATGACATTTGACGGGCTGGATGGTCTGATCGCGCAGATGAATGCCGATTGTGAACAGGCCCGGGGCATTCTGGCCGCCCTATGAGCGCCGATCCGATTGAACGCACCGGCCTGCCCGCCCGGTTCTGGGAACGCAAACCCCTGCGCAAGATGAACCAGCGCGAGTGGGAGGCCCTGTGTGACGGCTGCGGCAAGTGCTGCCTCAACAAGCTGGAAGATGAAGACTCGGGCGAAGTGGCCCTGACCTGCGTCGCCTGCCGCCTGCTGGACGATGAAAGCTGCCGCTGCACGCAATATGACATCCGGCATCAATTCGTGCCTGAATGCATCGTCATGACACCCGACAATATTGACGAATACGCCTATTGGTTGCCGCAAACCTGCGCGTATCGGCTGCTGTGGGAAGGCAAAACGCTTTACGACTGGCACCCATTGTTGTCTGGTACGCCGGAAACCGTGCATGCCGCAGGCGTTTCAGTTCAGGGGCGCACGGTGTCCGAGTTCGAAACCCCCATGGAAGAGTGGGAAGACTACATTATCGAGGAGCCTAGCTGATGTATTTCGCATCTGACAATTCCGGGCCGGTTCACCCGCAGGTCATGGCCAAACTGGCCGAGGCCAATCAGGGCTACCAGATGGCCTATGGCGCCGACACGATGATGAACGAGGTGCGTGACCGCATTCGCAGCATCTTTGAAGCTCCGGGGGCGGCCGTCTATCTGGTGGCGACGGGGACAGCGGCAAATTCGCTGGCCCTTGCCACATTGTCCAACCCCTGGGAAACGATCTTCTGCTCTCCGGTTGCCCATATTCACGAAGACGAGTGCAACGCACCCGAGTTTTACACCGGCGCCAAGCTGACCCTTGTTCCCGGTGGCGACAAGATGGCGCCGGACGCGCTGCGCGGGTCCATCCTGGGCGAAGAAACCCGTGGTGTTCACGGGCCGCAACGCGGGCCGGTGTCGATCACCCAGGTCACCGAGCGCGGATCGGTCTATTCGCTGGAGGAGTTGCAGGCGGTGTGCGGGGTCGCAAAGGAATATGGCTTGCCGGTCCATCTGGATGGGGCCCGGTTCAGCAATGCCCTGGTGGCCCTGAATTGCTCTCCGGCTGACATGACATGGAAAGCTGGCGTGGACGCGGTCAGCTTCGGCGGCACCAAAAACGGCCTGATGGGCGTCGAGGCCGTGGTATTCTTTGATGAGAGCAAGGCCTGGGAATTCGAGCTGCGGCGCAAACGCGGGGCGCATCTGTTCTCCAAGCATCGCTACCTGTCCGCTCAGATGGCGGCCTATCTTGAGGATGATCTGTGGCTGCAATTGGCACGTCAGGCCAATGCAAACTGTGCCCGGCTGGCCGATGGCTTGCGTGCAAAAGGTGCCGAGTTCCTACACGAACCACAGGCCAATATGATCTTTGCCGCTTTTTCACGCGCAAAGCACAAACAGCTGCATGAGGCCGGGGCGATCTACCACCTCTGGGGGGCAGAGCTGGAAGGTGATGATGACGATGAAAGCCTTGCATGCAGACTGGTCTGCGACTGGTCGATCGGAACAGCCGAGATCGATCAGTTTCTCAGCCTGTTGTAACACCCGTCTCTTGGCCAGCTTTCCAAAGCTTTCGAAGCAGCACGCTGGTTTCACGGGGGTGCGAAATGGGCAGCATGTGCCCCGCACCTTGAACGACCTCATGGCGTGCGTTCGGCAGACGGCGCTGCAATCCCTTACAGATTGCGGGGATCGTCGGGTGGGTCTTTGATCCGCTCAGCAACAGGGTTGGCATCGATACGCGTTTACATCCGTCGGGGTCAAGCAACCCGGCGCGGTCATCGTACAGAACGGGATAAGACGCAGGAACAACATGAATTCCACGCACCATGCTGGCGCGCGTCCGCTCTGGCAGGTCAGGCCATTTGGGGCTGATGTCAGTGCTCCACATCCGGTTGAACAACCGCGCGGCTAGCGCTTCGTCGCCTGCTTGGAACGCTGCTTCAATCGGCTGGGACTCTCGCAGGTGCCGATCGAACAAATCGGGCGCGTCCTGTTTTGCCACGGCAAAGAACACAGGCTCGATCAGGGTCAAACTTCGTATACGGTCCGGGTGCTCGATGGCCAGTCTGAGCGCAACGATCGCCCCAAAGGAATGGCCGACCAGATCCGTGGGCTCGGTCAATTCGACCGCCGCCAGCCCTGTCACAGCGTGAAAGAAATCGCTTTGACCGTCCCAATCCGGACTGCGCCCATGAGACAGCATGTCCGGCGCAACAAGACACACGCTGTCATCCAATGCCTTGGCCAGGCCGGACCACGCACCGGAATGCGCAATGGTGCAATGAAGGGCAAGCAATTTGCGCCCACCATCGCCCAATCGTCTGACGAAACCGGATTGCATCTCCGTCGAGGCTGTCATCCTTTCATCTCGGACAGATGTCGATCCAGGTCGTCCAGGCGATCCTGCCCCCAGAACCGTTGACCATCCGGCGTGATGTAGAACGGCGCGCCGAACACGCCGCGATCCACCGCTTCTTCCAGATTGGCGGCATAGGTTTCGGCCCCGACCAGCAGACCGCTGTTGGCCAGTTCCGGGTCAAACCCGGCATTTGCCAGGCAGTCCCGGATCACATCATCCTGAGCGACGTCCTTTTCTTCGGCCCAGCAGGCGCGCAGGATCAACTGGCACAACTTACCCACGTCGCCCGAACCATCCTTGATCGCGGCGATGATCGCATAGGAAGACGGCGCCATGTTGGTCGGCCAGTGCGCCGGTTGCAGGTTGAACTCCATCCCCAGGTTCTTCGATTGACGCAGCAGCTCCTGAGCGCGGTATTCGATGCGCGATACATGACGGTCCTTCGGCGGCGTGCCCCCGGTGCGTGCGAACAGAGCCATGATGTCCAGCGGCTTGTAGTTGATCGTTGCTTCGTGTTTCGCCGCAATCTCTTCCAACCGGTTCCCCGCAAGATAGCTGTAGGGCGAAATTGTCGCAAAAAAGTAGTCAATCCGGGTCATGTTCACTTTCTCCGCTGCGTTACCTTTGCGGGACGGTAAGGCCATGCTAAGCGGTGTCAACATCACGAATCTGTCACATTGCCATTGCTGCCCGGGGACCTCAGCCGATGCCGACACTTCACGAACCCAAGCTTATCGCTGGGAACGCCAACCTTCCACTTGCCGAAACCATCGCCCGCCGCATGAGCCTGTATCGCGGTGTCGACCAGGGATTGGTCGATGCGCGCGTCGAACGTTTCAATGACGGCGAGATCTTCGTCGAAGTGTTCGAGAACGTTCGCGGCGAGGATATGTTCATTATCCAGCCGACCTCGAACCCGGCCAACGACAACCTGATGGAGCTGCTGATCATCGCCGACGCACTGCGCCGCTCGTCGGCGCAACGGATCACGGCCGTGATCCCCTATTTCGGCTATGCCCGTCAGGACCGCCGTACCAAGGCCCGCACGCCCATCAGCGCCAAGCTGGTGGCCAATATGCTGACCGGCGCAGGGATCGAGCGGATTCTGACGATGGATCTTCATGCCGCGCAGATTCAGGGCTTTTTCGATATGCCCGTCGACAACCTGTACGCCTCGCCGATCTTTGCGCTGGATGTCAAAAACCAGTTCAAGGACAATCTGGATGAGATCATGGTGGTTTCACCCGACGTGGGCGGCGTGGCGCGCGCACGTGAATTGGCCAAGCGCATCAATGCCCCCTTGTCGATCGTTGACAAGCGGCGCGAGAAAGCAGGCGAAGTCGCGGAAATGACCGTTATCGGGGATGTGAAGGACAAGATCTGCCTGATCGTCGACGATATGTGTGACACCGCCGGAACACTTTGCAAGGCCGCGCAGGTCCTGTTGGACAATGGCGCCAAGGAAGTTCATTCGTACATCACGCATGGCGTCATGAGCGGCCCCGCGGTCGAACGGGTGACGAACTCGGTCATGAAGTCGCTGGTGCTGACCGATACGATCCAGCCGACCAAAGAGATTTTGAAGGCAAAGAATATCCGCATCGTTCCGACTGCGCCGATCTTCACCCAGGCGATCCTGAACATCTGGAACGGAACCAGTGTGTCTTCGCTGTTCGAAGACAAGACGCTGACCCCTATCTACGAATCCATGTATCAGATGGATTGAGCAACAGGAGGCGACCGAACATGTCGCCGCCTGATTTCCGGAATACCGATTGCGCAGGTATCTGACCATGGGGCGCGATCGGCGACACAAGTGGAAACACCCCCATGACTGCCAACAAACGTATTGTTCTTTCCAGCGATCACGCGGCAATCGAGCTGCGCCTGTCCGTGGCCAAACACATCGCGCAACAAGGTTGGGACGTGGTTGATATCGGCCCGACAACCCCGGAAAGCACCCATTACCCCAAGCACGGCAAGGCCGCGGCGCAGGTCGTTGCCTCGGGCGATTGCAGCTTGGGTATCGTCCTCTGCGGCACCGGACAGGGTATCATGATGGCTGCGAACAAAGTGCCCGGCATCCGCTGCGGCGTTTGTTCCGACACATTCTCGGCCCGCATGATCCGCCAGCACAACAACGCCAACATGCTGTCGATTGGCGCGCGGGTTGTCGGCGAAGGTCTGGCACTGGACATCGTTGACGCGTTTCTGGGTGCCGAATTCGAAGGCGGCCGCCACGCCACGCGCGTGGACATGATCGAAGCGCAGGACGACTGAGCCCAATCAATCGTTCAAACGCCTGAAAACATGGCGGACCCGGATCAGGAAATATTCCAGTCGTCCGGGTGTGCCACCTCTCCTATCGCGGTCCAGCTTGCCCGAATGCGGGCAATCCGAGTGTCGGACCAGGTCCGGAATACTGCGTCAAAACCCTCGGCGGTGATATGTTCGGCCTGAACCTCTGCGCGCAGCGCCGAGGACGTGTCGACATCCCACAGCGAGATCCCGATCTGCACCATGGGCGGGGTTCGAAATGCTTCTTTGAATCGAATGGGGGTGCGGCGTTCGCGCGGCCCCTGCCCGGTCCACATATCGCCGCCGTCGGCAAACTCCGAGAACAGGACATCTTCACCCTGCGCAATTCCAATAGGATGGGATAGGAACTTTTTCATCTTATCATCATTATTCTTGAATTCCCGCAACTTACCCCGGCATTTCGGCAAAAGCACGACAAAAAAACGGCCCCGCAATTGCGAGGCCGCTCAAATTTTTCACCAGTGGGCCCGTTACAGGCTCATATGCGTTCCAAGCGCTTCCATGTCGGCCAGCAGCTTGGCTGCATCGTCGACAATGGTCTGTTCGCCGTTTTCCTTCGCCACCTCGTGCGAGGCGCGCGCCTCGGCGATCAGCTCATCCAGATGCGCGCGGGTTACTTCCGCCACCGGGATGGCCTTTTCGGCCAGAACCGACAGGCTGTCGCCGTTGATCTGGGCAAACCCGCCGGTGACCAGGTATTCGCTGGACCCTTCGGGTGCCTCGACCTTGAGCAGACCGGGGCGCAGCGTGGTGATGGTGGGGGCATGATCGGGCATTGCCGTCATGTCCCCGTCCGCGCCGGGAATCTGGACCGCGCTCGCCTGAAGCGAAGCAAGGCTCCGCTCGGGGCTGACGAGGTCGAATTGCATCGTGTTTGCCATCAGGGATACTCCTTAGGCGGCTTCTGCGGCCATCTTCTCCGCTTTGGCGATCACTTCGTCGATGCCGCCAACCATCAGGAAGGCCGCTTCGGGCAGGTGATCGTATTCGCCGGCCACAACGGCCTTGAACGACGCGATGGTCACATCCAGAGGAACCTGAACGCCCGGCGAACCGGTAAAGACTTCGGCCACGTCGAACGGCTGCGACAGGAAGCGCTCGATCTTACGGGCACGTGCCACGGTCAGTTTGTCCTCTTCCGACAGTTCGTCCATGCCGAGGATGGCGATGATGTCCTGCAGCGACTTGTAGCGCTGGAGGATCTGCTGAACGTCGGTCGCAACCTTGTAGTGCTCTTCACCAACGATGGCCGGGTCGAGCAGACGCGAGGTCGAGTCGAGCGGGTCAACCGCAGGGTAGATACCCTTTTCCGAGATCGCACGGTTAAGAACGGTGGTCGCGTCCAAGTGAGCAAACGAGGTTGCCGGCGCAGGGTCGGTAAGGTCGTCCGCAGGCACGTAGATCGCCTGAACCGAGGTGATCGAGCCCGACTTGGTCGAGGTGATGCGTTCCTGCAGGGCGCCCATGTCGGTGGCCAGTGTCGGCTGATAACCCACCGCCGAAGGAATACGACCCAGCAGAGCCGAAACCTCAGAGCCCGCCTGCGTAAAGCGGAAGATGTTGTCGACGAAGAACAGAACGTCGGTACCGGACTGGTCGCGGAACTGTTCGGCCAGTGTCAGACCAGTCAGAGCAACACGTGCACGTGCTCCCGGAGGTTCGTTCATCTGACCGTAAACCAGGGCCACCTGCGATTCCGACAGGTTGTCCGGCTTAATAACGTTCGATTCGATCATCTCGTGGTACAGGTCGTTCCCTTCACGGGTACGTTCACCAACACCCGCGAACACCGAGAAGCCCGAGTGCACTTTTGCGATGTTGTTGATCAGTTCCATGATCAGAACGGTTTTGCCAACGCCGGCGCCGCCGAACAGGCCGATCTTACCGCCTTTGGCGTAAGGGGCCAGCAGGTCAACAACCTTGATGCCGGTCACCAGGATTTCCGACTCGGTCGACTGTTCGTCGAACGCAGGTGCGGGCTGGTGGATTGCGCGGGTTTCAGATGCAACGACGTCGCCCTTTTCGTCGATCGGCTCGCCGACAACGTTCAGGATACGGCCCAGGGTAGCATTGCCAACCGGAACCGAAATCGGTGCGCCTGTGTCGGTTACTTCCTCGCCACGGACCAGACCTTCGGTTGCGTCCATCGCGATGGTGCGGACAGTGTTTTCACCCAAGTGCTGAGCAACTTCCAACACCAGACGTTTGCCGTTGTTGGTGGTTTCCAGCGCGTTCAGAATTTCAGGCAGCTGATCTTCGAAGTGCACGTCGACGACGGCCCCGATGATCTGTGTGACTTTGCCTTTTGCATTCGCCATGTTTCGTCTCCGGTTTTCTTACAGCGCTTCGGCGCCGGAAATAATTTCAATCAGCTCGTTGGTGATCACGGCCTGACGCGAACGGTTGAACTGGATCGTCAGCTTGTCGATCATCTCGCCCGCGTTGCGTGTCGCGTTGTCCATCGCGGACATCCGTGCACCCTGTTCAGACGCCCCGTTTTCGAGCAGAGCCGAGAAGATCGCGGTCGCAACCCCCTTGGGCAGCAAATCGGCCAGAATGGCCTCTTCGCTGGGCTCGTAGTCGAATACCGCACCGCTGTCGTCACCCTCAGTTTCCTCGAACGAGGCGGGAATGACCTGCTGTGCCGTCGGGATCTGGGTCACAACGTTTACAAACTTCGAGTAGAAGATCGTGGCAACGTCGAACTCACCCCCGTCAAAGCGGGACAGGATGTCCTTCGCGATGTCCTGCGCGTTGGTGTAACCGATGCGCTTGACCTCGCTCAGGTCGATATGTCCAACGAACAGATCGCCAAAATCACGCTTGAGCGCGTCGCGACCTTTCTTGCCGACGGTCAAAACCTTGACTGTCTTGCCTTTCAGGCGCAGCTCTTCCGCTTTGACACGGGCCAGCTTGGCGATGTTCGAGTTGAAGCCGCCGCAAAGGCCGCGTTCAGCTGTCATGACAACCAGCAGATGGACATCATCACTGCCCGTACCACGGAGCAGCTTGGGGGCGCTGTCGCTGCCCCCGACCGAAGCCGCCAGCCCTGCCATCACGGCATTGAACCGTTCGGCATATGGACGCGAGGCTTCGGCAGATTCCTGGGCGCGGCGCAGTTTTGCAGCCGCGACCATCTGCATGGCCTTGGTGATCTTGCGGGTCGATTTGACCGACTCGATCCTGTTTTTAAGGTCCTTAAGATTTGGCATATGCCCGCCTCTCCCTTAAGCGAAGGTTGCGGCGTATTCGTCCAGCGCAGCCTTGATCTTGTCGGAAGCGTCACCCTTGATCTTGGGGTCTTCGTCCGTGATCCACTGAAGCAGATCCGCGTGCTTGCCACGCAGGTGTGCCAGCAGGCCAGCTTCGTAACGGCCAACGTCGGAAACATCGATCTTGTCGAGGTAACCGTTGGTACCTGCGAAGATGACGCAGACGATTTCAGCGTTGGTCAGCGGCGAGTACTGCGGCTGTTTCATCAGCTCGGTCAGACGCGCACCACGGTTCAGCAGCTGCTGGGTTGCGGCGTCGAGGTCGGAACCGAACTGCGCGAAGGCCGCCATTTCGCGGTACTGAGCCAGTTCCAGCTTAACCGGACCGGCAACCGACTTCATCGAGTTGGTCTGAGCCGAAGAGCCCACACGCGAAACCGACAGACCGGTGTTCACGGCAGGACGGATGCCCTGATAGAACAGTTCGGTTTCCAGGAAGATCTGGCCGTCGGTGATCGAGATCACGTTGGTCGGAATAAACGCCGAAACGTCACCACCTTGCGTTTCGATAACCGGCAGAGCGGTCAGCGAGCCCGCACCAAAGTCTTCGTTCAGCTTCGCCGAACGTTCCAGCAGACGGGAGTGGAGGTAGAAAACGTCGCCAGGATAGGCTTCACGTCCGGGCGGACGACGCAGCAGCAGCGACATCTGACGATAGGACACAGCCTGTTTCGACAGGTCATCATAGATGATCAGCGCGTGGCGGCCGTTGTCGCGGAAGTATTCGGCCATCGCAGTTGCGGCGTAGGGCGCCAGGAACTGCATCGGAGCCGGGTCCGAAGCGGTTGCGGCCACAACGATCGAGTATTCAATCGCACCGGATTCTTCCAGTTTCTTCACCAGCTGTGCAACGGTCGAACGCTTTTGACCGATCGCTACGTAAACGCAGTACAGTTTCTTCGACTCGTCGTCGCCTGCTGCGTCGTTGTAGGTTTTCTGGTTCAGGATTGCGTCCAGAGCAACGGCGGTTTTGCCGGTCTGACGGTCACCAATGATCAGCTCACGCTGGCCACGGCCGATCGGGATCATCGCGTCAACCGATTTCAGGCCGGTTGCCATCGGCTCGTGAACCGATTTACGCGGGATGATGCCGGGCGCTTTTACGTCTGCAACGCCACGCTTGGTTGCGTTGATCGGGCCTTTGCCGTCCAGCGGGTTGCCCAGACCGTCCACAACGCGGCCCAGCAGCTCGTCACCGATCGGAACGTCCACGATCGAGTTGGTGCGCTTGACGGTGTCACCTTCTTTGATGTCACGGTCGGAACCGAAGATAACGACACCGACGTTGTCGCTTTCCAGGTTCAGCGCCATGCCCATGATGCCGCCGGGGAATTCGACCATCTCACCGGCTTGCACATTGTCCAGACCGTATACACGGGCAATCCCGTCACCGACGCTCAGCACGCGACCGATCTCGGCCACTTCGGCTTCCTGACCAAAATTCTTGATCTGGTCCTTCAGGATTGCAGAAATCTCTGCAGCTTGGATTCCCATTTATCCGACCTCTTTCATTGCATTCTGTAGGGAGTTCAGCTTCGAACGGATCGAACTGTCGATCATTTTCGAGCCCACTTTAACGACAAGACCGCCGATGAGGCTTTCATCCACGGTCGCGTTGATTGTCACCGTCTTGCCCACGCGCTCGGACAGTGTCTTGGACAGTTTTTCCATCTGGGTCTTGGTCAGCGCCTTGGCCGAGGCAACCTCGGCGGTCACTTCGCCGCGCTCTTCGGCCAGCATGTCGCGCAGAACCTTCAGCAGTTGCGGCACGACGAACAGGCGGCGCTTTTGCGCCATCAGACCCAGCGTGTTGCGCAGGATGGGGTTCAGACCCATCTTGTCTGCGATCGCGGTGATCGCGCCTTCCTGTTCAGCGCGGGAAACCAGCGGCGATGCGATCAGGTCGCGCAGCTCTGCACTGTCGTCCAGCGCGGCTGCCAGATCATTGATGCCGGATTCCAGACCTGCAAGGTCGTTGTTCTCTTTTGCGATCTCGAAGATCGCGGTGGCATAGCGCTCGGCGATGCCAGTGGAAATCGAAGCTGGTTCGGACACGTCCACCCTTCCGATATTTTGGGCCCCGAATTCGCGTGCGGCAGCTACCCCGGGGGCGTGAAGAAACCCCGGCCAGACGGTCGGGGATCAAAATCACCGGGGATGTAGCAGAGCCGAACCAACCAAGCAATACGCTATAGCGGTAACAGATTTATCCACAAATTGTTATTTTTCATTAACTTACGGCAAGTGCGACGGTTTGAACACATTGGCCCAGTTGAAAAATGTTACGAATATGCAGGTTTTTGCGATTCCTGTGACTTTTTTTCCTCAAATTTTCGCATGGAATTGCAGGGGTCTCAGGCGGGCTTCAGCAAGCCGTCCAGTGCCTTGATCGGCTTTTTGACCGCGTCCTTGGTCACGCTGCCGCTTGGCGGGCGGATATGCTTGCTGACTTCGACCATCAGCACCCCACCGGCCATGACCGTCGGAATCCGCTGGCCGGTCTTTTCGATCAGGTTGCCGGATTTCAACCAGAATCGCCGGAACGACGGAGGCATGTACAAGGCCGAGCAATGCACCTCGGGCAGGAAGTGATGCGCCTTGAGCTGGTTTTCCAACTGAGTTGCCGAGTACGGGCGCCCGAACCCGAACGGGGTCTTGTCCGACCGTGACCACAGGCCCGCCCGGTTGGGTACTATGAAGACGGCCCGGCCACCGGGGCCCAGCACGCGCCAGCATTCGTCAAGCAACTGGTTTGGCCGTTCCGACGTTTCCAGCCCATGCATCACCACAAGCTTGTCCACGTGGCCGGTCTCGATCGGCCAGAGGGTTTCTTCGGTCAGGACCGAAACGTTGGGCATGCCTGCCGGCCATGGCATCACGCCCTGTGGCCCCGGCATCAACCCGATGACCCGGCGCGCATCCGACAGGTAAGGGCGCAGCAAAGGCACCGCAAAACCGAATCCCGCCACTGTCTGCCCTTTTGCTTCGGGCCAAAGCTCGATCAGACGCCCGCGAATAGCCGCCTGCGCCGCACGCCCCAATGTGCTGCGGTAATAGAAGTTCCTCAGATCCTGTACATCAAGATGCATTGCGGACATCCGGTCAATCGGCTTAGCTGGGCGCAGTCTAGCAATGAAAGGGCAAAAGGCCATGCCTCTTGAAATCGTTACAATCCCGTGCCTCAGCGACAATTACGCCTTTCTGGCGCATGACGCCGTCACTGGCCAGACCGCTCTGATCGACGCGCCCGAGGCCACACCGGTCCTGAAGGCGCTGGATGATCGGGGGTGGACACTGTCACATGTGCTGTTGACCCATCATCACTGGGATCACGTGGACGGGCTTGCGGGAATTTTGGCCAAACAGCCGGCAAAAGTCATCGGGGCCGCCGCTGACGCAAATCGCCTGCCGCCGCTGGATCAGCAAGTTACCGAGGGGGACAGTTTCGAGATCGGCGGCGAACCGGTTCAGGTTCTGGACGTTTCCGGGCATACGGATGGCCATATCGCGTTCTACATGCCTCAGAGTTCCGCCGTGTTCACCGCCGACAGCCTGATGGCGCTGGGTTGTGGGCGCCTGTTCGAGGGCACACCCGCGCAAATGTGGGCCTCTTTGAACAAACTGGCCGCCCTGCCGGACGACACTTTGGTCTGTTCAGGGCACGAATATACACAATCCAATGCCAAATTCGCGATTACAGTCGATCCCGAAAACCAGGCCCTGAAAGATCGCATTGCGGATATCGACCGCGCGCGTGCGGCCGGAAAAGCCACTGTTCCGTCCACTTTGGCCCTCGAAAAGGCCACAAATCCGTTTCTGCGGGCCACCGATCCGGCGATTCAGGCGAAATTGGGTATGGTGGGCGCTGACCCCGAGGCCGTTTTTGCCGAAATTCGGGCTAGAAAAGACCGGTTCTGATGCCTATTTGCTCCTCTTCAGGGCCACGGTCACAACAAATGTGACTGTCAAGTGAAAGAAAACCCTTGAAGCCGGGCCACGATCAACCAAACTCTAGTATTATGAGGACATGGTTGGGATGGGGTTCCGGCCAAGAAACCGCCCCCTTCTGACCCAAGACAGAGGAGCACCCGCGTGCCTTCATTCTCGAGCACATTGGAACAAGCCATCCACGCGGCCCTGGCGGCTGCAAATGAACGGCGCCATGAATTCGCAACGCTGGAGCATTTGCTGCTGGCCCTTCTGGAAGAACCCGATGCCGTGCGCGTCATGAAAGCGTGCAGTGTCGATCTGGACGAGTTGCGCAGCACTTTGGTGGAGTTCATCGACGAGGATCTTTCGAATCTGGTAACAGATATCGACGGATCCGAAGCCGTACCCACCGCAGCGTTCCAGCGCGTCATTCAGCGCGCCGCGATCCACGTGCAAAGCTCGGGCCGGACCGAAGTGACCGGCGCCAACGTTCTGGTCGCCATATTCGCCGAACGCGAAAGCAATGCCGCCTATTTCCTGCAAGAGCAGGACATGACCCGTTACGACGCGGTCAATTTCATCGCGCATGGCGTCGCCAAGGATCCTGCCTATGGCGAAAGCCGCTCGGTATCCGGTGCGGATCAGGTGGAAGAAGACGCCCAGACCGCATCCGGCGAAGCCGAACAGAAAGAAAGCGCGCTGGGAAAATACTGCGTGGATCTGAACGCCAAGGCTCGAGCTGGCGATGTCGATCCGCTGATCGGACGCTCGGATGAGGTGGAACGCTGCATCCAGGTGCTGTGCCGCCGCCGCAAGAACAACCCGCTGCTGGTGGGGGATCCGGGTGTGGGCAAGACCGCCATCGCAGAAGGCCTTGCGCACAAGATCGTCGGTGGCGAGGCCCCCGATGTGCTGGCCAATACCACGATCTATTCGTTGGACATGGGCGCGCTGCTGGCCGGAACCCGCTATCGCGGTGATTTCGAAGAACGTCTGAAAGCGGTTGTGACCGAACTGGAGGATCACCCGGACGCGGTGTTGTTCATCGACGAGATTCATACCGTGATCGGTGCCGGGGCGACCTCGGGCGGGGCTATGGATGCCTCGAACCTGCTGAAGCCTGCGCTTCAGGGCGGCAAACTGCGCACCATGGGCTCGACCACCTACAAAGAGTTCCGTCAGCACTTCGAAAAGGACCGAGCGCTGAGCCGCCGGTTCCAGAAGATCGACGTGAACGAACCTTCGGTGGAAGACAGCGTAAAGATTTTGCGCGGGCTGAAGCCTTATTTCGAAGAGCATCATGACATCAAATACACCGCCGATGCGATCAAGACGGCGGTCGAGCTGTCGGCGCGTTACATCAACGACCGCAAGCTGCCCGACAAGGCCATCGATGTGATCGACGAGGCCGGCGCGGCGCAGCATCTGGTCGCGGAAAGCAAGCGGCGCAAGACCATTGGCGTCAAAGAGATCGAGGCGGTTGTCGCTAAGATCGCGCGTATTCCGCCCAAGAACGTCACCAAGGATGATGCGTTGGTGCTGAAAGACCTCGAAGCATCGCTGAAACGGGTGGTGTTTGGTCAGGATCTGGCCATCGAGGCGCTGTCCAGTGCGATCAAACTGGCCCGTGCCGGTCTGCGCGAACCTGAAAAACCCATCGGCAACTATCTGTTTGCCGGTCCGACGGGGGTTGGCAAAACCGAGGTGGCGAAACAGCTGGCGGATACCTTGGGTGTAGAACTGCTGCGTTTCGACATGTCGGAATACATGGAGAAACATGCGGTTTCCCGCCTGATCGGTGCCCCTCCGGGCTATGTCGGGTTTGATCAGGGTGGTCTGCTGACCGACGGTGTCGACCAGCATCCGCATTGCGTATTGCTGCTGGACGAAATCGAAAAGGCCCACCCGGACGTGTTCAACATCCTGTTGCAGGTGATGGACCATGGCGAGCTGACCGATCACAACGGGCGCACGGTGAATTTCCGCAACGTGGTGCTGATCATGACCTCGAACGCGGGCGCGCAGGAACAGGCCAAGGCCGCCATCGGCTTCGGTCGCGATCGGCGCGAAGGCGAAGACACGGCCGCGATCGAGCGCATGTTCACACCGGAATTCCGCAACCGTCTGGATGCCGTGATCTCCTTCGCACCGCTGCCGAAAGAGGTCATTTTGCAGGTGGTCGAGAAATTCGTCCTACAGCTTGAGGCACAACTGCTGGATCGTGGCGTGACCATCGACCTGACCCCGAAAGCTGCCGAGTGGCTGGCCGACAAGGGATATGACGACAAGATGGGTGCACGCCCGCTGGGTCGTGTCATTCAGGAGCACATCAAGAAGCCGCTGGCCGAAGAGCTGTTGTTCGGCAAGCTGGCCAAGGGCGGCGTGGTGCGTGTCTCGGTCAAGAAAGGCGAACTGGATCTTGAAATTCTTGGCCCGGACCAACGGCGCATTTCAGGAGACAAGCCACCTCTGTTGACGGCAGACTGACCGGAAAACAGACAACTCCTTCAAAGCCCGGCGATCCCCATCGCCGGGCTTTTTAAGTGGCGGCACAATAAAATGCGACGGAAAAAGACGTCTGTTGCGTGTCATCTTCAATGATGAACGCAAGACAGGGATCGACACGTGAGCAAAATTTCAATCCTCTGGGGCGCCGCCTTTGCCCTATCCGCCGTTGCCGCTGTGGCAACTGCACAGCACAGGTTTCGCTATCACGACGAAACGACCGCAGAACCGTTGAGGTTGGTGCCCGCAACCGAAAACCCCGGGAAAAGCAGCGCCTCGGTGAAAGAAAAAGGCGGAAAAATCAAAGTGACGGGCAATGGTATTCCTGATCATCTGGTTGGCCGGTTTCCAAACCAAGGCAATCCGCACCAGATCGAACAGCAGAAGGTCAGGTTGAAATTGCCTGCAAATCCAACGGCCAAAGGTGCAATCACACCGCTGCAAATGGGGTGGAACTTTGGCGTGTCACTCAACGGGGTTGTGTTCGACCCGCTGGCGGCCGAGTTCTGGCATGGCGACCCCGGATCCGGGTGGTCCTACAATGCCTTGGGTGGCGCTGTTTCCTTGGGATTGGACGCCAATTTTGCCCATGTACAGCCGAATGGAAAATATCACTATCACGGTGTACCGACAGGGTTGGTCAAGCTGCTGGGATGGTCACCGTCCGAGCATTCACCTCTGATCGGCTATGCGGCAGATGGTTTCCCGATATATGCCGTCACTGGCGTCGTAGGGGGCAAAGTGACCGAAATGACGTCGTCCTATCGTCTGAAAACCGGCAACCGGCCGGGTGGCGCTGCGCCGGGCGGGCGGCATGACGGCACTTTCAACGAAGACTACGTTTTTGTTCAGGGTCACGGCAATTTGGACCAATGCAACGGCGCCTTCACCGTTTCAGCAGAATACCCTTCAGGAACCTATGCGTATTTTCTGACCGAGGATTACCCCGTGGTACCCCGGTGTTTCATGGGCACTCCGGATCAAAGCTTTCGCTTTGGCAGACGGTAATCGGTTTGACCCCATCACGCAGATTACCCAGGCAAGAGGCAAGGGTTTTGCTATCTTTCCGTGAGTTTCAGCTCGATCCGGCGATTCTGCGCCCGCGCCTCGGGCGTGTCAGCCGGATTGACCGGCTGGAACTCACCAAACCCGTTTGCCGCCAGACGATTGGGCGGGATGCCCAGCGCGTCGACCATATAGCGCACAACAGACAACGCGCGACCCTGGCTGAGTTCCCAGTTGTCCCGGTATCGGCCCGAACCTGCCAGCGGAACGTTGTCGGTATGGCCGTCGACCCGGATCACCCAGTTCAGACCGGGTGGAATTTCGGCGGCGACACTGCGCAGGATGTTGGCAACTTTCGCAACCTCCTGCTGCCCTTCCGCGGACAGCACGGCTGATCCTGTCGGAAACAAAACCTCGGACGAAAAGACAAAACGGTCGCCTTCAATCCGCACGCCTTCCTGATCGCCAAGGACATCCCGAAGACGTCCGAAAAATTCCGAACGATAGCGTTGCAGATCTTCCGCTTGCGCTGCCAGTTCCTCATTCTGACCGGCCAGTGCTTCGGCCTCGGCCTCGAGACGCAGGCGTTCGGCTTCTTCCAGCAGGCGGCGGCGGCGTTCTTCCGAAGCGGCACGGGCCAGCGCGGCATTCAGGTCCTGACCCAAAGTCTGGATTTGGATTTCGGCGGCCTCGTTGCGTTCTTCGAAATCATCCAGCAGGGCCTGGAAGGACCCCAACTGCCCGCGCAGGGCGGCAATCTGCTGGTTCAGCAAAGCCGCCTCACGCTGGGCCTCGGCTGAGATTTCTTTCTCTTCTGACAATGTCGATTCGGCCAGAGCCAGCAAGGCCTGCCGTTGTTCGGCCAAGGTGCGTTGTTCATCAGCATCCGCCTGCGCTTGCGTTTGCGCCTCCAGGGCGGCTTCAAGCTGGGCGCGCAATTCATCAGGATTCACGTCGCCGAATTGTCGCTCAAGCTCAGCCCGCGCGGCTTGCGCGGCGGCCAGAAGAGTCAGCGTGTCTTCGGCCTCTTTGCGTTGTGCCTCCAACGCGAGCGTCATGGCCGTCAGTTCGGCATCCGCATCCTGAAGACGGTTTCGCAATGCCTCGGCAGCAGCGGCTTCGACCAGGCGGGCGGCTTCTTCATCGCTCAGTTGCTGTTCAAGGGTGGCAATTTCCGCCGCGCGTTCCTTGCCGCTTTGCTCCAGATCCGCAACCATTGCTTCCAGCGCCTCGCGGCGGGCGGCTGCCAATCGGGCCGCTTCCGTCTGCGCATCGATTTCCTCGCGACTTTGTGCAAGGGCAAGGTTCAGCGCCTCTTGTTCCGTCAGCAATTGCTCGCGCTCAGTCTCAAGCGCTGCGATGTCGCCCAAAGCCTGTTCCTGCTCGGCAAGCAGCGCCGCAACCTGTGCTTCGAAATTCGTGATACGGGTCTGCGCCTGATCCAGCGCGGCGGCCTGACGGTCGCGTTCGGTGGTCAGTGAGGCGATCAGCGACTGCGCTTGCGCCAGATCGTCTTCGGCCTGCGACAGCGTCGTGTTCAACGCGCCCAGCCTAGCCTGCAAGCGGCTGTTTTCACGCTCTTCCAAACCCAGCGCGCCCGCAAGCGCAGCAACTTCGTCTGCCAGTGTCGTCAGTTCGTCTTCCTGCCCCGAAATAGTTTCGCGCAGAACAAACTGAATCACCATGAAAATGGTCAGAACGAATGTCAGCACCATCAACAGCCCGGTCATCGCGTCCACGAATCCGGGCCAGACCGAGCCCTGGAAGCGTTGACCGGTGCGGCGGGACAGCGCCATAGACTACTCTCCTTCCGGCGCGGTGCGCACCGCGCCCCGCGGCAGGGTCAGGGCCTTGACCAGCAGTTCTATATCCTTGCGGAATTCGTTCATGCTTTCCTGACGACCCGCCGAAATCTCTTCGAGAATGCGCAGCAACTGCACGTCCATCGAGCGCAGGCGCATCCGGCTTTCGGCATCGATGCCATCGCCTGCACCGTGTTCGCGCATGTGGTCAAGCAACGCATCCTGCCCCAGCGCAACACGCTCCAGAGCCGAAGTGACGCTTTCGGTATTGGCCTGGCGATTGTTCATCTCGGCAATCACATCGACCAGTTGCCCCAGCTTGGCCGAAACCTCGGCCCGCTCGCTTTCCTGAGCGGCAAACAGATCCTGCAACGCATCCATCTGTTCGGACATGGCATCCAGCACAGGTGTCAGTACGGCGATCTCTGCCCCGCCTTCTTCACCACCGGCGAATCCAACGCGGGTGATCGTGGACAGCCATTCTTCGAGCTCGCGATAAAAGCGGTTCTGCCCATGCCCGGCAAACACTTCGAGCAGACCAACGATCAGCGATCCCGCCAAGCCCAGCAGAGACGACCCGAACGCAACACCCATCCCCTGCAACTGCGCCTCGAGCCCCGTCATCAGGCGATTGAAAACGGCCAGCCCCTCTTCGCCTTCCTGCGGGTTCAGGCTGCGGATGGTGTCGACAATGGCTGGAACGGTTGTCGCCAGGCCAAAGAATGTACCCAGCAGACCCAAGTAGATCAGAACGTTGGTAATATAACGCGTGATTTCCCGTTCTTCTTCGACACGCTCGGCCACGGAATCCAGAATGGACCGGGTTGAGGTGGAACTGATCTGTGAGCGCGCGCCTCGCTCGCGCAGCAGCGAAGCCAAAGGCGCCAGCAATTGCGGTGTGCGCGCATCTTCGCGAACGACGCCCCCGACAAAGGCCTCGATCCAGCGCACAGACCCGATCAGTTGCGTGACCTGATAAAAACAAGCGAGGACGCCGATAAGAAATACGATCAGAATGAAACCATTCAGATACGGATTGGCATAGAAAACCGGCAATACGTAAGGCAGTGCCAGAAACACGCCCAGCCCGGACAAGCCGATCGCCATCAACATCAACAGAATTTGTCGAATGGGATGCGAGAAATGGGGTCTCGCGCCCTGATGTGCCTGCGCCATGCGCGTGGTTCCCGGTATTTGCCTGCTTTGCGTCGAATCTAGCGGGATTCCGCGCGTGACGCCAAGAGTTTATGCGGTGATGTCCCGCACCCGTTGCGCCAACCACTCAAGATCATGGTCACGCAGCCCGATCTCGGCCAGATGTTCTACGGTGTTGTAAAGATATTCGTCATTCGGACCGCGCCCGCCAACCGCATGGGCGATGATCCGGGCCTGTTCCTCCAACGGCATCCCGCCGCAATACTGAACGTGGTCGGCATCGATCACATAGGTAACGGCATTGACGATTTCGCCGTTTTCCAGGTGCACATCCAGCATACGTTCAACATAGGCCGAGGAAATCAGCTCGCGCTCGCGCAGCTCGTGCAGCGTACGGTCTTCGTGACCGGCCTCGACCGCAAGGGCCAAACCGGTGCAACTGGCGTTCTCCTGTTCGTCCAGTGCCAGCACCAGGCCGGGTTTTTCTTCGGTCCCGCGATGGTGGATCGAGCTCATGCAGAAGGACCGGGAATAACCATGAAGTGTCGCGCGTTCACTGCGTGCCACCGGAAAGCCCGGATTCCACAGCAGTGATCCATATCCGAATACCCACATCGTCATTGCACTGGTCCTTGCCTGTTTCGACCTATAAACATCAATTCCAAGGCGGGAAAAAGGGCCTTTCGGATGCGTCTGATACGAGTGTTGATTTTTGTTTCCCTGGCATGGAGCGCCTATTGGTTCGTGGCCGGATATGGCCTGCGCTCTGCGATCACTGGCTGGTTCGAACAGCAGGAGGCGCGCGGCTGGCAAGCGGATTTCTCGAATGTCGCAACGGCAGGCTATCCGACCCACCACATGACCCATCTTAACAATCCGGCGCTTGCGGATCCGGTGAACGGCACGGCATGGAGCGCGGATTGGATCGAATTCAAAAGCCCCGCCATCTGGCCCGGTCGTCAGGTATTGCGGTTCGCGGACACACCGCAACGCCTTTCGTATTTCGACCAGACGTCAACAATTGTGGCCGACGAGTTGCTTGCCGAGCTGCAATTGCAGCCCGGCGTCTCGCTCGTGCTGGAGAAAATGGCTTTGACGGCCGGAGCCTGGTCGGTGACGGAAAACTCCACCAAGCTGGCCTCGGGCGACACGCTGAGCCTGATCATGGAACAAACGCCAATTTCCCAAGCCTATTCCATCACGGCCCGCGCGGATGGGTTCACACCGGGGGAAAAACTGCGGGCCCTGATGCATTCCGCAAGTTCGTTACCGCAGAGCTTTGAGACGCTGGAACTGGATATGGTCACCACATTCGACAAGGTTTGGAGCCGGTCCGCCCTCGAAGACAGCCGTCCGCAGCCCGTGGCCATCGATCTGCGTCTGGCCGAGATCAAATGGGGTGAGCTGCGCCTGTTCGCGACCGGCGATCTGGACGTGGACGCCCAAGGTATCCCGACTGGAGAGATTGCCGTCAAAGCCGAAAACTGGCGGGATATGATCGCAATGGCAAACGCGGCAGGAGCCCTTCCTGATCAGGCCGTAGATCCCGTCACCCGAGGGCTGAACTTTCTGGCAGGGCTGGGCGGAAACCCCAACGCGCTGGATCTGCAACTGAATTTCCGCGATGGTTTCGTGGCGCTCGGGCCGCTGCCTTTGGGCCCTGCCCCGCGCCTGATCCTGCGTTAACGGCAGTAGGGTCCGCTGCGATAGCGGGCCGTATCAAGGTGGAAATGATCCTTGTGATAACGATCTGAATTTGGCCCCAGCACGGTGCCGAACGGACCGCACGCCCCGCGCCAGATTTTCTTGAGCTGTTTCTGAGACGGGTTCTTGCGCCACCCGTTCAGGACGGTCACCACCTCACCGTCGGCCATTTTGAAACCTGAGATATCGATCGCACGCCCCTTGCCGTGTTCGGATATCCGCGCGCCTTTGCGGTTGTTGCGGGTTCGGCAGGCATAATGGGCGGCGATTTGCAATTCGACCACGGGCCCGCGGCGTTTGAAGGTGGGTTTGACGGTCTTGTCGACCCACTTGTTCAACGCAATGGCGGTGCCACAATCCATAGTCGAGGGACGGCTGAGCGTCACACCCGAAACCGAGGTGATCTGCACCGCGTCCTTGACACCGCAGGCTGAATTCTTGCTGCCCACGCGGCCAACAGGCTTGCCCTGAATGGCAATATCCCCGCAAACAGACCCTTTGCGCAGCTTGCGCCTTTTGAACAACACCTGCTGTTCGACGGACTCGGGTCGCAAATAAGGCATCAAGGACGTGTCCGGCCCCAGAAGTGGCAGTTCCGACGGGCGCGCCGCCGCGGCGGTGACTTGCGGGGAAACCGGGCGCGAAACCGGACGCAGGTTGGCAGTGTCAGAGGGGGCAGGCGTGCTGACAGCCTTCTGAACAAGCGAGGGACGCATGAGAGGCACCAAAGACTGGTCAAGGGGCGCCGCCTGAACTGGCGCGGCACCCAAAGCCACGACCCCGATCAGAATATGCCCCCAGCGCAGTCTCATGAACTTGCCTTTCCCCGCCCAAAGTCCGGTGCATCCGTATCCTGCCCGGCATCGATGATGCCGCGACGAATAGCACGGGTGCGGGTGAAGTAGTCAAACAAATGATCGCCGTCCCCGGTGCGTATGGCGCGTTGCAGGGCAAAAAGCTCTTCGGTGAACCGGCCAAGGATTTCCAGCGTCGCATCCTTGTTGGACAGGAACACATCCCGCCACATGGTCGGGTCGGACGCGGCAATCCGGGTGAAGTCCCGGAAGCCGGCGGCCGAATATTTGATGACTTCGCTGTCGGTTACCCGTCGCAGATCGTCGGCCACGCCAACCATCGTGTAGGCAATCAGGTGCGGCGCATGGGACGTTACGGCGAGAACCAGATCGTGGTGATCCGCATCCATCTCATCGACATTCGACCCCATGCCCTCCCAAAGCGCGCGCAGACGGGCAATGGCATCCGGGTCCGACCCCTCGACCGGGACCAACAGGCACCAGCGATTGTCAAAGAGTTCGGCAAACCCGGATTCAGGGCCGGAATGCTCGGTCCCTGCCAAGGGATGCGCGGGAACGAAATGCACACCGTCGGGGATATGCGGTTGCACCGCCCGAATGACGCCCCGCTTGACCGAACCCACATCCGAAACGGTGGCACCGGGTTTCAGAACGGGTGCAATTTCTTCTGCAACCGCGCCCATAGCCCCCACAGGCACGCAGAGTACGACAAGATCGGCGCCTTCGACCGCCTCGCGTGCCGTGTCGCAAACACGGTCACACAATCCGATCCTGCGCGCGGCTTCACGGGACTTTTCAGACCGGGCATAACCCGTCACTTCCCCGGCCAGCCCTGCACGTTTCATCGCCCAGAACATGGACGAAGCAATCAGGCCCAGCCCGATCAGCGCAACGCGGTCGTAAATCTGGCTCATGCTGCGCCCTCTTTGAATGCAGTGATCGCCGCAACCACACGGCGGCAGGCTTCTTCGTCGCCCACGGTGATCCGCAAGGCGTTCGGCAGGTTGTAGCCTGCAACCCGCCGGACAATCAAACCCTGCGTTTTCAGGTAGTCATCGCAGGCCTCGGCCTCGGCCCGATCGGCGAAGCGCGCTAGGATGAAGTTGGTGCAAGACGGGTCCGACGGCACGCCTGTCCTGGCCAATTGATCGGCCAGCCACACACGAAGGCGCGCGTTTTCAGCCTGACAGAAGGTCAGGAATTCCACATCGTTTACCGCAGCTTCAGCCGCCGCCAATGCGGTCATTGACAGGTTGAAGGGCTGGCGCACCCGGTTCAGCACGTCGATGATCGGGCGGTGCGCATAGCCCCATCCGACACGCATACCGCCCAGCCCATACACTTTTGAGAAGGTGCGCGTCATGATCACATTCTCATGGGCGTCAACCAGCGACGCCCCGCCATCGAACGCCTCGACAAACTCCGCATAAGCGCCATCAAGAACCATCAGGCAGGCGTCGGGCAGACCCAACGCCAGACGTTCCAGTTCGTCGTTCGGGATCATGGTCGAAGTTGGATTGCCGGGGTTGGTGACAAACACGATCCGCGTCTGCCCCGTCACCGCGGCGAGAATGGCATCCACATCCACCCTGCGGTCACGTTCGGCCACCATGACCGGCGTCGCGCCGGCCATGCGGGCGATGATCGGGTACATGGAAAACCCGTGCTCGGTATAGATCACCTCGTCCCCCGGCCCCGCGTAGGCCTGGGCGACGAATTGCAATACCTCGTCGCTGCCGACACCACAGATGATCCGCGCCGGATCCAGCCCATGGCGTGCGCCGATGGCTGCGCGCAGGCTCGCGTGGTCGGTGCTGGGATAACGATGCAGAGTGGCCGCGCTGTCGCGCACCGCCTCTATGGCCTTGGGGCTGGGTCCAAACGGGTTCTCGTTCGAGCTCAGCTTGATCACATGCTCCACTCCTGCCACATGCGACTGGCCGCCCTGATACAGCGCGATGTCCATAATGCCGGGTTGTGGGGTGATCTTGGTCATGAGAGGCTCCGTTGAATGGGCCTCTCATACCTGTCTCAAAGGGTTGAGAAAAGCGGCAATTCCCTCATGCGGCCTTGAAGCGCGCTGTTGCCGGGTCCGCGTTGTAGTAAGGCGTGAATTCTTCGGTCCGGTGCGACAGGTCATTGACGCTGTCGATGATGAACTGAACCGTCTCTTCGCTCATCAGATATGAGAAATTCAGACGCACCCAGCCGGGTTTTTTCATTTCTTCCCCGGCGGACAAGGCAGCGTGCAGCGCCTCAGACGTTGTCCGATCGATCCCCAGCAAGTGGTGGGCGTAGGGTCCGGCACAGGCACAGCCGCCCCGTGCCTGAATGCCGTAGATATCGCTCAGCATCCGCGTGAACAGCTGCTGATGCACGGGCTGGCCCGCATTGTCGCGCACCAGGAAGGAAAAGATCGGCAGACGGTGCGCTTTCTCGACCCCAAGCAGGGTCAGGTTCGGGTTGTTTTGCCAGCCGTCCAGCGCCATTTGATTGTACTGCGCCTCACGCCGGGCGATTTCGTCCGTTCCGACGACATCCTTGACGATGAAGGCCAGCGCCGCACGAATGTCTCCGATCACGTTGGGCGTTCCGGCCTCTTCCCGGGTGGACAGATCGGTGCTGTAGTCATGCCGCCACGGTGACACGAAACTGACGGTTCCACCGCCGGGCCAGCTGGGGCACGTCCGTTTCACGGCCGATTGGTTCACAACCAAAACGCCTGACGCGCCCGGGCCACCGGGAAACTTGTGCGGCGAAACCACGATCGCATCCTTTCGGGCCCCTTCGGGCCCCATGTCCATCGGCAGGTAGGGCCCACCACCGGCATAGTCCCAAACGGCCAAGGCACCATACGCCTTGAGCATCCGCGTGACCGGATCAGGATCGGTGACAATGCCCGTTACGTTGGACGCGGCAGAAAACGATCCGACCACCAAATCGGCATCCACATGGGCCTCCAGAGCGGCTTTCAGCGCATGCAGGTCCACGCCACCGCCCTCGGCTTCGGGGATTTCGATGACACGTGCCTTGCTTTCGCGCCAGGGCAGAATGTTCGAGTGATGCTCGTACGGGCCGATCAAGACAATCGGCTGGTCAGCCTCTGCCACCCCTAGCAGGCTGACCAGCCGATTGAGCCCCGCAGTGGCGCCGGACCCGGTAAAGATCACCGCGTCCTCTTCCCGAGCACCAACAATGCGGGCTATTTCCGCCCGCGCTTCGCGGCGCAGACGTGTTATGTAGGACCCACAGTAGGAGGCCTCGGTGTGACTGTTTGCGTAAAACGGCAAAACGTCCTGCGCCACAAAATCCTCGACCTGCCGCAACGCGCGGCCCGAAGCGACGTAATCCGCATAGACAAGCGGCACGTCTCCAAGCAGACCCGGGATCAGAACGTTCTCGCCGATCAGCCCATCGCGCAGATTTGAATTGTGAGCGGTGGAACAGAGTTCCGCACGAAATTTGGACAGGGTCATGACATTGGCTCCTTACTGCCATACCAATGTGATATTTCTGACCCGAGTAAACTTCACATATCTTTGCGTGGATTTTAAAAAATTTGTGTCATATGATCAGTTATGACATCAAAAATAGATCAAATTGATACACGCATTCTGAAAGAGCTGCAAAAGGACGCCACCCTGTCACAGCGGGAATTGGCGGATCGGGTTGGCCTGTCCCAGAATGCCTGCTGGCGGCGCTTGAAGGCCCTGAACGAAAACGGTGTGCTGATCGGATCCACGGCCCGCATCGCACGAGAAGAACTGGGGTTGAGCCTTGTGGTCTTCGTCATGCTCCGCACCCGACACCACTCTGCCCAGTGGCTTCAGGCTTTTCGGAGCCATGTTCTGACAATCCCGGAAGTCGTGGATTTTCATCGGATCGGAGGGGATTACGACTATCAGCTGAAAGTCGTAACGCAGGACATGTCGTCATATGACAAGGTCTATCAACGATTGATCGAAAAGGTCGAGCTGGACAGCGTAACCTCGTATTTCGCGATGGAAGCGATCGCCGAAGGCAGGCCCCTGCCGATCTGACACGCACTTCATTTGCCCAAAAACATTTGCCCAAAAACACCCTAAGGAGTCGCGGGCAATGTCGCGATGACGGCTTCGCCATGGACAAACCATAAAAAAAGACCGCGCCAAAAGCGCGGCCTTTCAGAATTCGATTGCGGCGAAGATCAGTTCTTCGCGTAGAATTCGACGACCAGGTTCGGTTCCATGACGACCGGGTACGGCACATCGCTGAGGCCCGGCGCGCGCACGAACGTCGCGGTCATTTTCGAGTGGTCAGCGTCGATGTAGTCAGGAACGTCACGCTCGGCCAGCGCAGCGGCTTCCAGGACAACAGCCAGTTGCTTGGACTTGTCGCGCACCTCGATCACGTCGCCTTCTTTGACTCGGTAGGACGGGATGTTGACCCGCTTTCCGTTCACTTTGACGTGGCCGTGGTTCACGAACTGGCGTGCGGCAAAAACAGTTGCGACAAACTTGGCGCGGTAGACCACAGCGTCCAGGCGGCGCTCCAGCAGGCCGATCAGGTTCTCACCGGTGTCGCCCTTCACACGCTCGGCTTCGGCGTAGATGCGGCGGAACTGCTTCTCGGTCAGGTCGCCGTAATAGCCTTTCAGCTTCTGCTTGGCACGCAGTTGCAGACCGAAGTCCGACAGTTTGCCCTTGCGGCGCTGGCCGTGCTGGCCGGGGCCATATTCACGACGGTTGACCGGGGATTTCGGACGACCCCAGATGTTTTCGCCCATCCGGCGGTCGATTTTGTACTTGGCAGACGTGCGTTTGGTCACGGCTGATCTCCTTCGTTAGGTCGAAGCCCTGACGGGCCACTATGAAGGGCGTTGTCCTCTTGAGGTCTCCCCCATGACAGGCATCCCCTTGCGGGGGCCACCAACACCAATGAAGCCGCGCTTATATCCGCAATGCGCGCGGAGTCAACACAGCATTCCGCAAAGTTCAGAAAAACGATCAGGGCAGACAGCCAGCGAACCCGGCAGCGCGCCGAAACCGTCTGGCGGCACCTTGAAAACTTAGTTTGAGGTCGGGAAAGAAACGACCGTCGCGCTGCTTTTCGCGGCGGGGTTTGGGATCATCGCAAGCTCGGTCACTTCGACAATCCAGAACTCTTCGTCCCGTGGCGGGCAAGCGCCTTCGAACACGAGAGCCCGCGACGTATCGTTGCCATCGGCAACAAGCTTGGCAGAGAACTTCTGCGCACCATTGGTAAGGGTAAGGGTTCCGGCCACATGGCCTGGAATGTCACGGACAATTGGAAAGTGGCTGTTCACCTGGCTGGCAGCGCCCCCGACATTTCCTATTTTTCCGATGCTTTGCTCGGCAGCCTCGCTCATGACGATTGCTTGACCACGCCATGACCATGCCGATCCGATCGCCAAACAGGAAAGAGGAGCGTCTTCAAGCCCGTCAATTTCCGTCTGACACCAGGAAATAGCTATTTGACCGTTTGTTCCGGCTCTCATCTGCCCACTCGCACTTACAACACCCCAACACTTAATTTTATCCTTATCAGCACAAATTCCGGCGGAAAAGAGACAGAACTGCAGCAATCACAAGATTGTTGTTAATGTGACTCAATATTTGGCGCCATCCGTCAGGGGTGACGGCCCGTCGATGACGGTTGTGGTCAGCGATGGCCGAAACCGATGCCAGATATCAATTCCAATTCATCGGAGAGCGTGTGGAACGCTGTCCCGACAACTGCGGGTACAACGCTCAGAGCAATGGGGGCAGTGTTCCGGATTTCCGTCAGCCGCGCGCCCAAGAACGGTTTCCTGAGATAAGGCTCTCATCAAATCAGGCCGCAAAAACACGCGGGTCCTGAGCGTCAACGGGCTGAAGGGCCTTTGTTTGAGGCAAATTTCAAATGGCGAAAGAAATTCATCCACGTCACCCTCGGGGTGTCGGGATCACCGGTGCGCTACTGCCAACGGAAGCCTGACTTCGACAGTTGTCTTTGAACCCGCCCGGGATAGTCGGATACGATTGCGTCTACGCCCAGATCGATCATCCTGCCGATATCGTCATGTTCGTTGACTGTCCACACGACGACGCACAGGCCCAGCTCTTTTGCGCGCATGACATTTTCGGGCGTTACATCCGCAAAGTACGGGCACCAAAGCGAACCGCCAGCCTGCTTTACCAAGTTTGGAATTTCGTCGCGACGGCCACGAAAATCCGGGCAAACGGATTTTGAGGAATCCTCGCCAACATCGTCGGCATTGTCCGGAAGTTGCGTCAGGTAGGATGAAGGCATATCCGGGGCTTGCCTCTGACACTCCGCCAACAGGTTCCAATCAAAACTGTGAAGCACCGCGCGCGAAGATAACCCTTTGCCGCGAACATCCCGAAGTACTCGGCGGACAAAGTTCTCTCGGTACAGCGCATCATGGGCCAGGTCGGGGTCCGACTTCAGCTCGAGCATCAGATGGGCATCACGGTATTTCGGGTCATCGACCAAATCCAGCAGATCCAACAGCCTTGGAACACGAACATCGTCTATTTGCGCCTGATCCGGGAAACGTTGGCCATAGGCGGAATGCCCGTCCAGACGCCCGATATCGAATTGTCGTATCTGTTCGTAAGTCAGCGAGGATACTTTCGGCTCTTCCCCGGTCAGAAACAGGCCATTGCCATCGCGGAAACTGGCCGAATGCAGGCGATGATTGTGCGTAATGACCGGCACTTCGTCGGCTGTCAGGACAACGTCAAACTCAAGAAGCGGGACGCCGATGGAAAGTGAAAAGTCAAAGCCGATCATGCTGTTTTCAGGCAACACGCCCCGTGCCCCACGATGCCCCACGACCCGGATCAGGTTCTCCCCACCGCGAAAGGACTCAACCTGTTGAAACGCCATCAGCCTTCCAGCCTTTTGCCTGTCGCGTGGTCAAACAAATGCATGTTCTCCGGTGCCACCGAGAACCGCATAATCGGATGGCGACCTTCGATCGGGTGAACACCGGGAAGGCTTGCCGTGATCGCGCTTTCAGAGCCCGACAGGTGACCGTGCAGCAACGTGTTGGCCCCAAGCGGTTCAGCCATCTGAATCGCGGCTTCAAGCGGGCCATTGTCATCCAACAACAGGTGCTCTGGCCTTATGCCAAGCTTCACGGCGCAGTCCGGACCCCCAGAGGGGCCGACTTCGATTTCTCCGATCTTGACCGTCCCGTTTTCGCGGCGCGCTTCGAAAATGTTCATTGCCGGGCTGCCGATGAACTGCGCGGCAAACAGCGTCTGCGGAGTTTCATAGACCTCGAGCGGCGTGCCGATCTGTTCGGCGATGCCGCCGTTCATCACGATCATCCTGTCCGCCATTGTCATTGCTTCGACCTGATCATGCGTGACGTAAAGTGACGTGATCCCAAGTTTTTCCTGAAGCTCGCGTATTTCCAGACGCATCTGAACACGAAGCTTGGCATCCAGATTCGAGAGCGGCTCGTCAAACAGGAAAACAGCGGGCTCGCGGACAATGGCCCGGCCCATCGCGACCCTCTGGCGCTGACCGCCGGACAACTGCCTGGGCTTGCGATCCAGCAAAGGTTCAAGCTGCAACAGCTTCGCCGCCTGGGCCACCTTTTGATCGATCTGAGCCTTGAGCAGCCCCGCGATCTTCAGGCCATACCCCATGTTCTGACGCACGGACATATGTGGATAGAGCGCGTAGTTCTGGAACACCATGGCGATGTCGCGATCCATGGGCTCTTTGTCATTGGCGCGTTCGCCACCGATCCGGATTTCCCCGGACGTGACCGTTTCCAGCCCCGCCACCATCCGCAACAATGTGGACTTGCCGCAGCCTGACGGGCCGACGATCACGATGAACTCTCCATCGGCGATATCGACATCAACGCCGTGGATCACATCCGTCGGGCCAAAGCTCTTTTTGACATTCTCTAGAGTAACTGTTGCCATTTCTTACTTCTCGCTATCGACAAGGCCACGGACAAAGAGCTTTTGCATCGACACCACCACGATGACCGGCGGGATCATCGCCAGAATGGACGTCGCCATGATCGTCGGCCAATGCGCAAAGTCGTCACCGGACGGGAACATCTGCTTGATACCCATCACGATGGTATTCATTTCGGGATCGGTCGTGATCAGCAGCGGCCAAAGGTACTGGTTCCACCCATAGATGAACAGGATCACGAACAGTGCGGCGATGTTGGTCCGGCTCATGGGGACGACGATATCGATGAAGAACCGCATCGGTCGCGCGCCGTCGACCCGGGCTGCCTCGGCAAGCTCATCGGGGATGGTCAGAAAGAACTGGCGGAACAGGAAGGTTGCCGTGGCCGAGGCGATCAGGGGAAAGATCAGCCCGTAATAGCTGTTGAGCATGCCGAACCCGGCGACAACTTCGAACGTCGGAACGATGCGGACTTCGACCGGCAGCATCAGGGTCAGGAAGATCAGCCAGAAGAACGTCGTTCGCCCGGGAAAGCGGAAATAGACAATCGCGAAAGCCGACAGCAGAGAGATGATGATTTTGCCGACTGCAATTCCGATTGCCATCACCAGGCTGTTGAACAGCATCGTGGCAACGGGCACATTTACCCCCGAGAACAGCGCCGCCTTGTAGTTCACCCAGAACTGATCGCCGGGCACGACAGGCATCGGTGGCGAGACGATCTCGGCCTGGGTCACGGTCGAAGCCACGAAGGCAAGCCATATCGGGAAAAATATGATCAGGACACCGAGGATCATGAGGGCATGGGACAACCAGATGCCCGCGCCGCGTTTTTCGACCATTCCGTGTTGTTGGGCCGCCATCAGTAATGCACCCTCTTTTCCACGTATTTGAACTGGATGACCGTCAACAGTCCCACGACGATCAGCAAGATGACTGATTGCGCCGAAGACGAGCCGAGGTCCTGCCCCACAAACCCGTCCGAAAATACCTTGTAGACAAGGATTGTCGTCGACTGTTGCGGCCCGCCGCCGGTGATCGTGTGGATCACGCCAAAGGTTTCGAAGAAGGCATAAACGACGTTCACCACCAGCAAGAAGAACGCCGTCGGCGACAGCAGCGGCAGTACGATCGTGAAGAATCGGCGCCAGAAATGCGCGCCGTCAATCGCCGCCGCCTCGATCACGGATCTTGGAACGGATTGCAGGGCAGCGAAAAAGAACAGGAAGTTATAGCTTATGCGCCCCCAGGCCGAAGCAACGACCACCAGCCCCATGGCTTCGGTGCCGTTCAGAACGTGGTTCCAGTCATATCCAAGCTGGCCAAGATACCATGACACGACGCCGACGCGCGTGTTGAACATGAAAAGCCACAGAACGCCCGCGACCGCAGGGGCAACAGCGTAGGGCCAGATCAGCAACGTCCGATAGACCCCGGACCCTTTGATCAATCGATCCGCAATGACCGCAAGAAACAAGGCAGGGATCATCGAGCACAACGTGACCAACGTGGAAAACACCGCCGTTGTTACGAAAGAGGCGCGATAAAACTTGTCACTCAGCAGGAATTCAAAGTTGCCGAGCCCCACGAACTGGGACGACAGCCCGAACGGGTCTGGTATGAACAGCGACTGCCAGATGGCCTGACCGGCGGGGTAGAAAAAGAAAACAGCGGAAATGATGACCTGAGGGGCGATCAACGCCAATGGCAACAGCCAGCCGCGAAAGGTGACGCGTTTTTCCATCCTGAAAACCCACCGAAGAAAGAAAATGCGGGCCCCGAAAGGGCCCGCATAACGTTACGACTTATTGATTGGCGGATTCGAACCGGCGCAGCAACGCATCACCGCGTTCCTTCGCGCTGTCCATCGCTTCCTGAGCGGTCTTCTCACCGGACCAGATCGCCTCAAGCTCTTCGTCGATGATGCCCCGGATCTGGTCGAACGATCCCAGACGCAAGCCTTTCGAATTTGCGGTCGGCTCTTTCGCGGTCATCTGGATCACTGCGACGTCGGTACCCGGGTTTTCGTCATAAAAACCTGCGGCACGCGTAACCTCACCCGCTTCTGTCGTGATTGGAAGATAACCGGTGTTCTGGTGCCATGCCGCTTGTACATCAGGTGATGACAGGAAGCTCAGGAACTCTCCGACGCCCTTGTACTCTTCGGGCTCATGACCCTCCATTACCCAAAGAGACGCGCCACCGATGATGGTGTTTTGCGGCTCACTGGTAACGGATTCCCAATAGGGCAGCGGACGCACGTCGAAATCGAACTCGGCCTCTGCCTTGATGCCGGCGTATCCGGCCGAACTTTCGGTGAACAATGCGCACTCGCCTGACCGGAAGTTCGCACCACCTTCGTTTCTGCGGCCGGTATAGATGAACTTGCCGTCCTTGGCCCAGTCACCCATCGCGGTCAGATGTGCAACCTGCACCGGACCGTTCAGCATCAGCTCGGTATCCAGACCGGCAAATCCGTTGTCCCGTGAGGCAAACGGAACATCGTGATAAGCTGAAAGGTTTTCAAGGTGAATCCAGCTTTGCCATGCTGTCACCAGCGGGCAATCTTCGCCACCTGCCTTCAGCTGCTCGAGCACTTCGCCGACTTTTTCCCAAGTGGACAGATCCGTGTCCGGATCAACGCCTGCTGCTTGCATGGCATCGCGGTTGACCCACAGGACCGGCGTCGAGGAGTTGAAGGGAAGCGACAGCATCTCTCCGTCAGTGGTTGTGTAGTAGCCTTTGACGGCGCCAATATACGCGTCGGGATCAAAAGACGCGCCGCTTTCGGCCATCACTTCATAGACCGGCTTGATCGCCCCTTTGGCTGACATCATTGTCGCCGTGCCGACTTCGAACACCATCAGGATATGTGGCTGTTCACCGGCCCGGAATGCTGCAATCCCGGCATTCAGGGTTTCCGAGTAGTTGCCCTTGTGGCTTTCGACCACGACGAACTCATCCTGACTGGCGTTGAATTCTTCAACCTGTCCTTTGACAAGTTCCCCTAGGCGACCGGTGAAGGCGTGCCAGAACTGGACTTCGGTTTGCGCCATTGCCGCCAAGGGGGACAAGGCTGTGGTGATGGCAATCGCGCCAAGCAGATTCTTTTTCATGATTCCTCCCATGCATCAGGGTTGATGCTTCGTTGAATACCGACCGCAACGCGTAAACGGCACACATGACGATTTCACGACGTTAACGTTACAAAAATATAATTCAAGGCCTATCTACTTGGTGAAAAAATAACATAGTGTTATGAAATGGCGCGGCAGATCGGGATCAGCAATGAGTCAAATTCTGAGAGTTCGGCAGTTGGAGGCCCTGATGGCCGTGACCACCAACGGGTCTGTCACGGCCGCGGCGGCTGATCTGGGCGTGACCCAGCCAGCTGTCAGCAGATTGCTGTCCGATCTTGAAAAGTCGCTCGGGTTTCAGCTTTTTGACCGTCGGGAAGGCCGATTAGTACCAACGCAGGAGGTTCGCTATCTCTTGCCCAGCGTCGAGCGCGTTCTCGAATTGATGAGACAAATTTCGGATGTCAGTCAGGATATCACACAACGCAAAGCAGGGCACATCCGTGTCGCTTGCCTGCCGGGATTTGCCACCAGCCATTTGCCCAAAGTCGTCGCCGGTTTCCTGAAGGATCGGCCCGGTGTCACCCTGACGATCGAACCAGACAGACCTGAACGCATTCTGGAATGGATGATCGGTGAGCAGTATGATTTCGGAATCACTGACAGCTTTCACGGTCATCCGGCGGTAGAAAGCAGGGACATCGACGTTCGCACGGTGTGCGTGTTCCCCACCGGGCACGAGTTGGAAGGCCTGTCCGAAATTACACCGGCGGATCTTGCACACAGCAAAATCATCCACACGCGACGCGACAGCGACTTTTTCGGGCGGCTTTCGAAAGTGTTTCAACATGCCAATGTCGAATTGAACTCGCATATCGAGGTCAGGCAGTTCACGGCAGCATGTGAGTTGGCGCTGGAGGGTGTCGGTGTCTCGGTCGTTAGCGAGCTGGATGCTGTCCAATACACGTCGAGGGGATTGAGTTATCGGCCGTTCAAGCCGTCTTTGACGCATACCCTTTCGTTGGTGCGTCCAATTCTGAAGCAACCGTCATTGGTAACGCTGGAATTCATCGAACAGTTTCAGGAAAGCCTGAGCCCTTTCAAGGTCGGGTAGCCCCGCCTTCAACCATATTCCTGTTACAAAGCAGGAACTGGTCCCACAACAAGACCGGTGTCCCGCCAGAAAGTCGCATGTGATCTGCTCATGCTCGGCGGGATCTACAGCGAAATTCCTCGTCCTGCCCCGGGGCCCGACTGAGTTTGGCACGGCGCCGCAGCAGCCTGCTGCAACGCTGTCCAACGTGGTGGTTCTTCAGATCGCGGCCTTTCGGCTTTCATCCAGGTATATTTCACGAAGGCGTTTGGCAATCGGACCGGGTGTACCATCACCCAGCGTGACTCCGTCAATTTCCACTACCGGCATCACGAAAGCACTGGCCGAGGTCGTGAACGCCTCGTCAGCCTCTTTGGCTTCGTCGATGGTAAACAGCCGCTCTTCAACTTCCATCTGTGCTTCGGCTGCCATGCGCAGCACGGCCTTGCGAGTGATCCCGTGCAGGATGTCGTTGGACAGCGGGCGGGTCACGATCTTGCCGTTCTTGACGAAATAGGCGTTGTTGCTGGTGCCCTCGGTCACAAAGCCGTCCTCGACCAGCCATGCATCGTCGCAGCTCGCTTTCTTGGCCATCATCTTGCCCATCGAAGGGTAAAGCAGTTGCACGGTCTTTATGTCGCGGCGACCCCAACGGATGTCCTCGATCGAGATGATCTTGGCACCTTTCCGTGCCGCCGGGCTGTCAGCCAGCCCGGGCTTGTTCTGGGTGAACAGAACCAGGCTTGGCTTGGTATCGGCCGAAGGGAAGACAAAATCCCGGTCACCGTCACTGCCGCGCGAAACCTGAAGGTAGACCAGCCCTTCTTCGATGCCGTTCAGATCAACCAGCTTGCGGTGGATTTCCAGCAGTTCTTCCTTGGTGCAGGGCTCGGCCATCTCCAGCTCGTCCAGAGACCGCTTCAGGCGCACCGCGTGGCCCTCGAAATCGATCAGCTTGCCATCCAGTACACTGGTCACTTCGTAAACCGCGTCTGCAAACAGGAAGCCACGGTCAAAGATGGATACCTTGGCCTCGGTCTCGAGCAGGTATTCGCCATTCACATAAACGGTTCGGGTCATGTTTGTCTCCTCAGCCCCAGAGCGCCGCTTCGGGCGGGTGAACTCCGGCGTCGTCAAAAATCAGCGGGGTGTCGCGGTCTTCGGCCAACAGAAGCGGGCCGTCAAGGTCCGTCACCATCGCACCCTGCGCCAACAGTGTCGCGGGCGCCATGGCAAGCGAACTGCCGACCATGCAGCCGACCATGATGTCATACCCTTCCGCGATTGCGGCTTTGCGCAATTCAAGCGCCTCGGTCAGGCCCCCAGTCTTGTCGAGTTTGATGTTGATGACATCGTATTTCCCCTTCAGCCCGGGCAGGCTGGCGCGATCATGGCAGGACTCGTCGGCGCAGACGGGCACCGGGCGGGCCATTCCGATCAACGCATCGTCATCACCGGCCGGCAATGGCTGCTCGACCAGCGCCACGCCCAAACGCACCAGATGCGGGGCGAGGTCGGCGTAAACCTCGGCCGACCAGCCTTCGTTTGCATCCACGATGATCCTGGCGTTCGGCGCACCGGCGCGCACGGCCTCAAGCCGGGGCATGTCATCTGGCGTGCCCAGCTTGATCTTCAGAAGCGGGCGGTGCGCGTTCTCGGCCGCCTGAGCCTGCATTGCCTCCGGAGTATCCAGCGACAGAGTATAGGCCGTGATCTCGGGTCCGGGCACCGGCAGGCCCGCCAAATCCCAGGCGCGCTTGCCGGCGCGCTTGCTTTCCAGATCCCACAAAGCACAATCCACGGCGTTCCGGGCGGCACCGGCAGGCAGCAGATCCATCAGCGACCGACGGCTGAACTCAGCAGGCAAGCCGGCGATCTCGGCCTCGACCGACTCGAGCGTTTCGTCATAACGCGCATAAGGAACGCATTCGCCCCAGCCCTGATGCGTTCCGTCCGACACCCGCACCGTCAGCACCTTTGCTTCGGTCCGTGACCCGCGCGAAATGGTAAACACCTGCGCCAACTGAAACACATCGCGAGAGACCTCTATCTGCACGCACCTGCTCCTTCATCTTTTCCCAAATACTCCCGCCAGAGGCGGAACCGGCCCGCCACCGGCGGGCCGGTTGGATCACATCGCGGCCAACGCGTCCACCAACTTGCCCGAGCCGAACCGGAACGGATCGGTCGCCGGCAGCCCCATATCTGCTTCGATCTTGGCCAGATATGCCGTCGCGTCCTCTTCGGACATGTGCTGCGTGTTGACCGAAACGCCGACGACCTGACAATCGGGGTTCGCCACTTTGGCCAGGGCCAGCGCGGTGTCGCGCAAGGTTTCGAGCGTCGGCAGCTGATAGGTCGGCAGACCACGCATATGCGCGCGGGTCGGTTCATGGCTCAGGATCAGCGCGTCCGGCTGGCCGCCGTGGATCAACGCCATGGTCACGCCGGAATAGGACACATGGAACAGCGATCCCTGACCTTCGATCAGATCCCAGTGGTCGTCATCATTGTCCGGTGTCAACCATTCGATCGAGCCGGCCATGAAATCCGCAACAACGGCGTCCAGCGGCACGCCATCGCCGGTGATCAGAATGCCCGTCTGGCCGGTCGCGCGGAAGGTCGACTTCATACCACGCTTGCGCATTTCGGCATCCATCGCCATTGCAGTGTACATCTTGCCCACAGAGCAGTCGGTGCCGACGGCCAGACAACGTTTGCCCCTGCGCTTGATCCCGTTGGCGATCGGGTAATCAACCTCGGGTACACGCACGTCGTGCAGCTTTCGCCCCGTTGCTTCGGCCACCGCCACCAGATCGGGCTCGTCGCGCAACAGGTTGTGCAGGCCAGAGGCCAAGTCAAACCCTTCCTCAAGCGCCATGACCAGAACCTTTTTCCACTCCTGGCTGATGACGCCGCCACGGTTGGCGACACCAATAACCAGCGTTTTTGCGCCGGCCGCTTTGGCCTCGGTCAGGGTCATATCCTTCAGGCCCAGATCAGCCTTGCAGCCGTCCATACGATATTGGCCGACGGCGTTTTCCGGGCGCCAATCCTTGATGCCCACAGCCACTTTGGCCGCCAATTGGTCGGGCGCATCGCCCAAAAACAGCAGGTACGGTGTCTCGATCATTGCGGTCACTCCTTTGATTCCGGCCCAAGCTAGAGAAGCGTTTAAACGAGCGTTTCGCGTTTTGATCCGCCCAACACGGCGGGTACGCGAGTTTCTTGCACGATTGACACAAAAGGCGCAAAATTATTCGAAGTTTCCAAAGTGATTAAACTTTAATCACCACTTCCCAGCCGCTGGCACGCAGCATTCTGCAACCGCATTGCCGCAGATGCACAATCTCCCTTGCGCCAGGTTGCGCAATTTAATACCTCATTGGACGAGAAAATCGCAATTTCATTACCCACACGAGGTCCAGATGAGCTTTCGCATCCAACCCGCCGCGCCTGCACGACCCAATCGCTGCCAACTGTTTGGTCCGGGATCGAATACCAAACTGTTCCCGAAAATGGCAGCTTCTGCTGCGGATGTGATCAACCTTGACCTCGAGGATTCGGTTGCGCCTTCGGACAAGGACATCGCCCGCGCCAATGTCATCGAAGCCCTAAACACTGTTGATTGGGGCAGCAAATACATGTCCGTTCGCATAAACGGATTGGATACCCCCTATTGGTATCGTGACGTTGTCGACGTGTTGGAGCAGGCAGGCGACAGTCTGGACCAGATCATGATTCCCAAAGTCGGCTGCGCATCGGATGTCTATGCCGTGGATGCCCTTGTCACCGCCATTGAACGCGCCAAGGGCCGGACCAAACCTATCAGCTTCGAGGTCATTATCGAATCCGCTGCCGGTATCGCGCATGTGGAAGAGATCGCAGCCTCCTCTCCCCGTTTGCAGGCCATGAGCCTTGGGGCTGCAGATTTTGCGGCCTCGATGGGGATGCAGACTACAGGCATCGGCGGCACACAGGAAAACTATTACATGCTGCGTGACGGCGAAAAACACTGGTCCGACCCGTGGCACTGGGCCCAGGCCGCCATCGTTGCCGCCTGCCGCACCCATGGGGTGCTGCCAGTGGATGGGCCATTCGGGGATTTCAGCGATGATGAAGGCTACATCGCTCAGGCGAAACGCTCGGCCACGCTGGGTATGGTCGGCAAATGGGCGATCCATCCCAAGCAGATTGCACTGGCCAATCAGGTCTTTACCCCGTCGGATGAGGCCGTTTCCGAGGCCCGCGAAATCCTGGCCGCAATGGAACAGGCCAAAGCCAACGGTGAGGGCGCAACCGTCTATAAAGGCCGCCTTGTCGACATCGCCTCAATCAAGCAGGCCGAAGTCATCGTGGCGCAGGCCGAACTGATTGCGGCGGGCAGCTAAGCCCCCAAAAAAGGGCGCTCGATCGAGCGCCCTTTCATGAATTCTTCAACGGCCAAAAACGTCATTGGGCGTCCATGTGAAGCGTTCCCCCTTCTTTCCTGACTTCATCATCAGGCAAGAGGTTCCCAGTTTCTGGAAATAGACGATCTTCAGTGGATACCAACCCGCCTTGGGCACTTCCACTTCGGTGCGTTGATTGGCTTCACAGCCCTGAATGCCATTTACCCGGCCAATCTGCTGACCGCCAACCCAAGCCTCTATCCCGTCATTCGACCACGTTTCCAGCTCGTAAACGCCAGGTGAGTCAAAGCGCATATAGCCTGTGACCTCGGCGGCAACGTTGTAGGCCTGGTCGAAGGTCAAGACATCCTCACCCTTGCTGGTGTCCCTGTAATCCAACCCGCGCAACGGCTTTCCGGGCTTCGCCTTAGACAGCATGCTTTTTGCCTGACTCAAATCCCGGATCTTCTTGTGTTGATTGCCTGTACCTAAGTATTTGACATTCAAACCCGCCTTCGGAGACGGCTGCGGATTGGCAGGTTGCAGTTTCAGCGGGGCAGACAAAGCGGCCCCGGCAATGACCGACATGGCAACTGCGGTCGCCACTGTTCGAACGAGTTTCATCGTAATCTCCCTGTTTGCGTGCCGTTTTGGCTGGGCGTATCCCCTGGCAGCGTCATTACAAAGACACTAGGCCCTGAAAATTTGCGCTGCAAGAGAGTGTGGCTTCACATTTCCAGTGGCTACGCACGCAGATCCTTGGGTGACCCCATGACCACATAGGATGTGATCGACGTGACATGAGGCAGCGTTCCCAGCACCTCGGTATGGAAGGTCTTGTAGGACGGCAGATCGGCGCATTCGACGCGCAGCAGGTATTCGATCGTACCGGTGATGTTGTGGCATTCGACCACTTCGGGGGCTTGTTGCAGGGCACGCTCAAACCCCTCCTGCGCCGCTTTCGTGTGTTCACCAAGACCGACCCCGATATAGGCGACAAAGCCGACACCCATCGCGGCCGGGTTCAGAACCGCACGATAACCGGTGATCACGCCGGCCTTTTCCAACTCTTGAACGCGACGCAGGCAGGCGGACGGAGACAGCCCGACCCGTTCGGCCAATTCCAGATTGCTGATGCGCCCATCGCGGGTCAGTTCCTGCAATATCTGGCGATTTATCTGATCATTCTTCATCATAAGTTGCAGAAATAGCGGAAACGCGCACGAAAAAGCAATTTCATTTGCTGCCGGTCAGACGATACTTCGCAGCATGACTTACGACATCCTTCTGGCGCTCATCGCTTTTGCCTTCGTGACATCCATTACGCCCGGGCCGAACAATCTGATGCTGATGGCATCGGGTGCGAATTTCGGCTTTCGGCGTTCGATCCCGCATATGCTGGGCATTGGCCTTGGCTTCACGCTCATGGTGCTGCTGGTCGGTGCAGGGCTGGTTCAGGTCTTTGACCGGTACCCGGTCAGCTATTCAGTGCTGAAGGTCGTGTCGGTGATCTATCTGCTCTATCTGGCATGGAAGATCGCGCATGCCGCGCCAGCCGCAGGCGATTTGGCAGCGGGGACACCCATGACGTTTCTGCAAGCCGCCGCCTTTCAGTGGGTGAACCCCAAAGCCTGGGCCATGGCCCTGACCGCCACAACCGCTTACACGCCCAGCCAGACCCTGCATGCGATTGCGCTTGTGGCGTTGGTTTTCGGGGCGGTCAACCTGCCATCGGTGAGCACATGGACCTTTCTAGGACAGCAGATGTCGCGGGTGCTGACGAACCCGCGCAGGCTGGTTGCGTTCAACTGGACAATGGCGGTGCTGCTTGTGGCCTCGCTCTATCCCGTTCTCTGGCCCAATTGACCCAGACAGGTTTCGGCCAACATATCCTCGGGCGCGGTGTCGGGTGGGTACAGGGTCAGACGCCGCGTTAGATTGTCGTGGGTGCAGGCCAGAGCGCGCAGCGCGGGGTCTTTCTTAGCGGCGGCCATCAGTATCCGATTTTCCATTCACCCATCTGAAATCGAACATCTTCACCACTCGGATCTTGCCGAGTTGCATCCGGAGCACCGTCAGGCCATATAGCAGGGAACTTTCGCGTTGAGAGGCGTCATGACCCAGTATCTGGATTTCGAAAAACCGCTGGCTGAAATTGAAGGCAAGGCTGAAGAGCTGCGTGCGTTGGCCCGAACCAACGAAGAGATGGACGTAACCGAAGAAGCCGCCGCGTTGGACGCCAAAGCCGCCAAGCTTCTGGATGAGCTTTATGCCGACCTGACCCCATGGCGGAAATGCCAGGTCGCCCGCCATCCGGAACGCCCGCATTGCAGCGATTACGTCGATGCCCTGTTCACCGAATTCACCCCTTTGGCCGGAGATCGCAATTTTGCCGATGATCTGGCCGTGATCGGCGGGCTTGCACGTTTCAACGATCAACCCGTCATGGTGATCGGCCATGAAAAAGGCAGCGACACCAAATCGCGGATCGAACGCAATTTCGGCATGGCCCGCCCCGAAGGCTATCGCAAGGCAGTCCGCCTGATGGAGATGGCCGGTCGGTTCGGCCTGCCGGTGATCACCCTGATCGATACCGCCGGCGCCTATCCCGGCAAAGGCGCCGAGGAACGTGGTCAATCCGAAGCGATTGCCCGGTCGACCCAGATGTGTCTGAAGATCGGCGTGCCCCTGGTGTCGGTCATCATCGGCGAAGGCGGCTCGGGCGGGGCCGTGGCCTTTGCCACCGCCAACCGCGTGGCAATGCTGGAACACTCGGTCTATTCAGTGATCTCGCCGGAAGGTTGCGCATCGATCCTTTGGAAAGATGCAGAAAAGATGCGTGAAGCGGCCGAGGCGCTGCGTCTGACTGCTCAGGATCTTCACAAGCTTGGCGTTTGCGACCGGATCATCCCTGAACCCAAGGGCGGCGCACATCGCGATCGTCCGGCCGCTGTCGAGGCTGTTCGCGCGGCTCTCACGGATATGCTGGCGGAACTGGACGGCAAAGACGCGGCGACCCTGATACAGGACCGCCGTCAAAAATTCCTCGACATCGGCTCGAAAGGGTTGGCGGCGTAACCGTCAGCCGCCCAATCTGCGCAACAACGCAACCGAGGGCTCTCCGGTGACCGCCAGGCCATTGGCGCTTTGATACGCGCTGATGGCAGACGTCGTGTTTTTGCCGATCACCCCGTCCGCGCCTTTCGTATCATACCCTTGGGATGTCAGCCGCCGTTGCAATTCCTTGCGGTCGTCCAATGTCAGACCGTTTGCATCTGGCCCGAACGAGGCCTGAAACGGCGCGCCACCGGCGATTCTGTCCGCCAGATGACCGACCCCGATCGCGTAACTGTCCGAATTGTTATAGCGCTTGATGACCTGAAAATTGCGGAAGACGGCAATGCGCGGCCCGGGTTTCTGTGGTTGCAGCACGGCGACCGGTGTACCGGAAACGGTTCCGACCTCGCCCCCCCAAGGCTGCCCCCGCACCCAGCCTGCGCGCGACAGGTAAGCAGCGGTCGAAGCCAGCGAATCCGTCGGATCGTCCGACCAGATATCGCGCCGCCCGTCGCCGGTGAAATCCACGGCATAGGCAAGGTAGGAGGTTGGAATGAATTGCGTGTGCCCCATCGCACCGGCCCAGCTGCCGGTCATCTTGTCAGGCGTGGTGTCACCATTCTGAAGAATCTTGAGCGCCGCGATCAACTGGCTTTCAAAGAACTGACCACGCCGCCCGTCATAGGCCAGCGTCGACAGAGCTGATACAACGGGCACATCGCCTCGACGCGCGCCATAGCGGCTTTCCAGCCCCCACACTGCAACGACGATTTCCTTGTCTACCCCGTACTGCGCCTCGATCTGCGACAGCGTCCCGTTGTATTGCCGCAGCATCTTCTGGCCGGTGCTGATCCGTTCGTCCGAGGCGGCAATGGCCAGGTAGTCTTCGAGCGAACGCTTGAACTCTACCTGATTGCGGTCACGCTCGATCACATCGGGCAGATACCCTGCACCCTGAAAGGCGCGATCAATCGTGGATTGTGAAATACCTTGCGATGCCGCCCCGCCCTTGAACCCGGCAACCCAGGCATCCCAACCCGCGTTGGGAACAGCCCGCATACGCGATGCAGGCGCGCTGGATGGCGCACCGCCACCCGTGCAGGCGGCCAACAATGTTGATCCAAGGCAAATGGAAAAAGTCCGTCGAGTGATCATGGCTGTGGTCTGCTCTTGTTTGTGATTTGCATCAAGAGTAACCCAGTCGGGCTGGACAGGCCAGAACGGTGAAACCTTGCGCAGTGGGCGCGGGAATGTCGGCGGGATGCCGCTCAGCTCACCAGCAAGCGCAATCCCTGCGTTACGTCCGAACGGACCGCCAGGCGCAAGCCCGGTTCGTCCCCGGCCTTGAGGGCAGCAATGATCAGCTTGTGATAATGCGGCGGCTCAGTGCGCCTGAGACGCCCGTAAAGCGCCCTCATCGTCGGCCCGAGTTGCAGCCAGACCGTTTCGGCAATGGCCAGCATCGCGGGCGCCTGAGCCCGCAGGTAAAGGGTGCGGTGAAATTCCAGATTTGAACGGATGTACCCAACCGCGTCCCGCTTGGTCACCATCTCGGCAACGGTCATGTTGATGGTCTGCAACCGGTCGATCAGCGCAATATGCGCCCGGGGCAAAGCCCGGCTGGCCAGCTCGACTTCCAGCAACGCGCGCAAAGCCGCCAATTCCTCAATCCGGTCGTTGGTCAATTCAGGTGTCGAGACCCGGCCGGAATTGGACAGGAACAATGCCCCCTCGGCGGCCAGACGGCGCACGGCCTCTCGCGCCGGGGTCATCGAGACGCCGAATTCCTTGCCGATGCCACGCAAGGTCAGCGCCTGACCCGGCGCCATCTCACCATGCATGATTCGAGACCTCAGAGCCCGGTACACCCGGTCATGAGTGGCAGTTTGGGTGTCAGACGGGCGTGTGCTCAACATCCGCTTATGTGATCACAAAACTGCGCAAGGTCAACTCGGCTTTGCGTCAAACCTGTAACGATGCAACTCTGCCCCATTGTCTCGCAACCAGCGGCGGGGTTGCTGACAGGGGCCGAAAATGCGTTCCACCTGTTTCCAGAACGCGGGCGAGTGGTTCATCTCGACAAGATGCGCCACCTCGTGCGCGGCCACATAGTGCAACACCTCGGACGGCGCGAGAATGAGCCGCCACGAGAACATCAATCCACCCTGCGAACTGCATGATCCCCAGCGTGACCGCGTGTCGCGCAGGCTGAGCGTGCTGTACGACCGCCCCAGCATTGCAGCGTAATCATCACACGCGCCAATCAATCGGTCCCGCGCCAATTCCTTCAGAAACCGGGCCAATCTGCGCGCCTCGGCCCCTTCGGGCACTGCGACCTCGTCCGCCATCAACTGAACACGCCGACCCTTGGCGGGCACGATTCGCCGGACAACGCCTTCAATCGGTATCTTCTGTCCGAACTGCACCACGGCCATTTCCGGCCTGTCCTGCAAATGCTGACGAATCCACTCTTCCTTGGTACGTGCGAAACTCAGCGCCTCGGATTCAGGCACACCGACCGGATAGGTCAGCGTAACCCGGCCGTCCAGCTGAGAAATTCGCAAACTTATGCGCCGCGCCCGGGCGGATTTGCGCAGCCTCAGCGGCACCGGCGGTGTCCCTGGCAATGCGTGCTCTCCCATATCGCGACCTCTCTTGCGCAAAGACTTTGACAGTGCCCTCTGCCTGTGGCAGGTGAGCTGAATCATTTAGACGACTCACCTGATATCAAGGGGATTTGACATGCCCAAGGAAGAATGGGGCGTAAAGCGCGTTTGCCCGACCACCGGTAAGCGATTCTACGACCTGAACAAGGACCCGATCATCAGCCCCTACACTGGCGAGATCGTGGAGCTTGAAACATCCAAAAGCCGCATGATCGCGGCGGATGCAGAAGATGCCGCCTCGGTCAAAGCGCGTGAAAACGCGTCGGATGAGGAGCTGGTACTGGATGACGACGACTCTGTCGACGTCGAACTGGATGATGATCTGCTGGATGACGATGATGACACCAGTGATGACGTTTCGCTGGATGATATCACCGACATGTCTTCGGAAGACGAAAACTGATCATGTCAAAGGCGACCACAGGGTCGCCTTTTTCGTTCCACGGACAGCTTAGTGCGGAAATTCGCGTTCGATTCCATTTTTGGACTTGCACTCGTCGTCACTGTCTCCTAAACGTCCGTCCACCGCTTCAGTGGTACCTAGATGGGGCCTTAGCTCAGTTGGGAGAGCGCTTGCATGGCATGCAAGAGGTCAGGGGTTCGACTCCCCTAGGCTCCACCAAAACCTAACAATACAACTAGATAGCAAGCTTTAGAGCGGTGTGAGACTCAGGTGTGACACAAAATGAAGCAGCATGCGTATCTCTCACTGTCCAGACATGGAATTTACTACTTTCGTTGGTCACTGCCCGAGACAACTCCAAAACCCCGCACTAGACCAAGCACCACACGTGGGACCCTTCGTACGTCTTTGCGTACACGACGCCCTAAAGAGGCTGGTACCCTGGCAAGGCGTCTTGCAGTGTGCGGCGACACAATAATAAAGCACAAATAACAGTCGGGCATGAACTACGCACAATGATGCCCGGGGTCTCAAGAGTGCTTTTGCAAGAACAAAGGCGCGCGGGATAAACTCAGCCCTTTCAGTGAGTCTCAGAGGGAGCGCATGATTGATACCATCCGATACTGCGAATTGGGCCATGAAGACTATGGTGAGAATGCAGTGCACAAAACCGCATCGCAGTCACGGTTTGCTTTTTTTGCATCGCAGACCATCAGTAAGAGATCTTGTTCCGGCGGGATGAACTGTATGGCGTTGTATCGTGCGCTTGCGTGCAGTAACGTCCGGCACCATGGTCATCCGGCGATACTCACTTGTTCTATTGGTTGGCGTTCTGGTCATCCTGACCGGCCTTGGCGGTGTTGCGCACGCGCTGTCGAATGGATGCGTGGGCCTTCACTGTAAGCACCATATGCAACCTTCCGAACACTCTGCATTGGCAACCAGCAGTGACGTCTTGGCTTCAGGTCAGCATCATGACCCGGAGACTTCAGAAACCGGAGAGTGCAATCCCTTTATCTGCCAAGCCGTTGCATTGCCGTTCCAAGTCAGTGAAGTTGCCAAGGGTCGGCGTGATACTGACCCGGAGCTCCATGTTGGAACCCAAGTCAAGCTGAGTGAACCAGACGCGCTCTACAGGCCCCCTGACCTTTGAAGCAGCACAATTCCCTGCGGACGTAAGCGACCAGCACGTGCGGCTGTTCGCGATGTGCCCCAGCGTTACCAGCTTCCAAAATGTCTGGACCAATCCATGAAAAAAAGTCACTTGCTAATCGGCGCATGCGCTGTCGCTGCCGTCGCCGCCTTCGTAACTCTTCGCCCCGGCGCAATTGAAGAGACCACACCGCATGAAACACGCAAAGGCGACGCCATGGTCGCAATTCAGATGCCGGCCATCGAAGGCAATGCCGCAATCGGCCAGCGTGTTTTTGAGGTCTCGTGCGCGTCATGCCACGGCGCCAACGCGGTCGGCGTAGAGGGCGCCGGGCCGCCTTTGATCCACAAAATATATGAACCCAGCCACCACGCTGATGAAGCCTTTCACAGGGCGGTTTCACAAGGTGTAAGAAGCCACCATTGGCAGTTTGGCGACATGCCCCCCGTGGAGGGCCTTACACGAGGTGACGTTGCCATGGTGATCGCCTACATTCGCGAAATCCAGCGGGCCAACGGAATAAACTGAGGGTAACCCAATGAAGAAGATCATGACATTCGCGCTTATGGTTGCGCTTGCCAACGGCGCACTGGCGCATTCCAAAATTGAAGAAACAACCCCTGCCAACGGTGCCACGATAACCACTGTGCCCGCTGAAATTGGCCTCAACTTCTCGAAAAACATCCGGCTGACACGGATAGAGATGGCCCATGAAGAACACTCGGCAGTAAGCCTGGATTTGGGCGACCAGACAAGTTTCGGTCAGGCGTTCACGATCCCGCTGCCGAGCAATGGAACGGGCACCTATGTCATCGAATGGCGGGGTTTGGGTGAAGACGGCCATGCGATGCAGGGCGAATTTTCCTTTACCGTGGAATGAGCATGCCAGACATCTGGGCGATTGCCGCGATCTTCGCAAAGCTGGTGCTCTACATCGGCTTTGCGGGCTCTGCCGGGCTTGTGATTGTTGGATGCCTCTATTCCGGCCTTGTCGCACCGGTGAACCTTGCGATGACGCGTCAGGCCAGGGCCTTGGCATGGCTTGCTCTTGTCGCGACAGCAGTTGGCTTCTTGCTTCGTGGAGCCGCCTTGACAGGCGGGGTTGACGGCATGGTCGATCCGCAGATGCTTGGCCTGCTGTGGCAGACATCCGTGGGCGACACACTTGTTTACCGCCTTGCAGGCGCAGCGTTGATCCTTGTGGGGCTGTCCGTTCCTCGCTTTGGTCAGTGGATCGCGCTGTTGGGTGGCACGATCGCTTTGTGGTCGTTTGCACAGATCGGGCACGTGCCGGAACTGGAGAGCTTTGGTATCCAGCTCCTGCTCCTGCTGCACCTGTTGTGTGTAGCTTTCTGGGTGGGCATCTTCAGCCCGCTGCGGAATATGGCCCTTGCTCCTGAACATCTGAAGGATGCTTCTGAACTCGGTCATGTCTTTGGGCAAGCTGCCACTTGGCTTGTGCCGGCGTTAATCGTGGCGGGTCTTTGGATGGCCTGGTTGCTTGTCGGCAATCTCCAAGGGCTGCTGTTCACTGGCTACGGGCAGGCGTTGTTGCTCAAAGTGTTTTTTGTGGCGCTGCTGTTGTTTCTTGCCGCCGCAAACAAGCTCCGATTTGTTCCGGCCATGCAAGGTGGAGAGGTCAAGGCAGCGCAACGCCTCGCCCGCTCCATCGAGGTTGAGGCATTGATGGTGTTGGTGGTGCTGGCGACAACGGCAACACTCACGAGTGTTCTGGCGCTTCCGAATTCGGGCCATTAGAGATGGGCCAGACACCGGTGCGCGCGCAATGTGCAGCGATGGCAGCGGCGGTGCACGATCCGATGCGAACAAGGAAGACAATCCCACTCAGGGCCCGCCGACCCTTGCCGCGGGGCCTAGCCATTGGGCTTTGGGAAACAGGGTTCAAACAGTGCTACCTGCGCGCCGGTCAACCGGAAGAAATCAAGCTTGTTCACCGCCTGTCTTTCGAACCATCAACACGCCGACCTGCCGAATTCACTGGGGCCTGAACCCGGCAGCTGCCCCTCAGAACCTTAATGAAAGACAGGACATGCCACCATCAAGCTTTGCACAATCTGTATTGTCAATTTCAACGACCTCATAGCCTTCGCGGTCCAGCATCTCTGCGGTGCGTGGGAAACCAGCGGCCATCAGCACCAGATTGTTGAACCGGATCGCGTTTGCCGCTGCCTCCTCTCCGTCAGCAACATGCAGCACCCGGTAGCCTTCAAAGCAGCCCGAAGCGTCCAATCGCCGGGTCGCAAGAATTGTCTCGGCATCCATCAGAGAACAATCCGTTTTGAAGTGCAAAACGCCCTCGGGCGTGAACACTTCCCGCAGTTTGTGACCCCATTCCGAGGTGATTTTTGCCAGTTCCTCAACACCTTCCGCGTCAGTGCGGTCTGACCGGCCCACAAGAATTTCGCGGCCGGTTACAAGGATGTCTCCACCCTCGATGTGGCCGGGACCATTGATCTGTGTGACCGTTTCATAGCAGGCCAGCAGTGCCGGGGCGATCTCGGCCACTTCCCCCATTCGCGAAGGCGCGCCCGGCCGCATCAGCACAGCACCCTGCGGCAGGCACAGGGCCGTATCTTCCACAAACTGCGCGTCAGGGAACGCATCCAGGGGATCAAGCTCGATCACCTCGGCCCCGGTGCTTTTCAGTGCTGCCACGTATGCCCCATGCGCGGCCGTCATCCCATCGAAATCCGGGTTTCCGATATCTTCTGCGCGCAATCCGTCAGCAATGGTCGGTGCCGGGCGGCGAGTGATGGCGCGGGAAAACTCAAAAGTTGGGTCTGACATGTTTCAATCTCTCTGAGGTTCGAATTTTCGGGCGGTGACTTCGATCATCGCGGGCCCGCCCAGGGCGGCAGTTTCGCCTAACGCTTGCGCAATGGCCTGCGGCTTATCGGGAACCCTGGTGTGCGGAATGCCAAAGGATCTGGCCGTTGCTGCAAAATCGGGGGGTGTGGGGTCACATCCAATGACCGTCACGCCTGCATCCTGCATCGATGTGGCGATTTCCCGGTACCCGTGATTGTTCCAGATCACGAACGTGACCGACAGGTTTTCGTCTACCGCGGCCATTGCTTCCGGCATTGAAAACTGCGCCCCGCCATCGCCGGTGATGCATATTACCCGCGCCGTTGGATCGGCAATCGACGCACCGATGGCTGCGGGTATGCCATAGCCAAGCGCACCATACCCCGTTGCCGCATTGAACCAGCCACCAGCCCGGTCGTGGTCATAGTAAAGATTGCCGGCATAAATAGGCTGGGTGGAATCCCCGACCATCAGAGCATCCGGAGACGCCGAGCGCATCGCATTCAGTATCTCCACCTGTTGGCGATAATCCGGACCAATCTCCTGCCAGGCTGCATCGCGCGTTTTTTTGGCACGGTCCGCACCGTCGCTTTGCCGTGCCCTCTGCGGCAGGACCTTACACAGCGCTGGCAAAACCAAGCCGACGTCACCTTGAATGGCAATCGCTGCATCATGCCGTGAAAGCTGATCGCTGCACCGATCAACCCGTATCAGGTTTGGCAGTTTCGCAAACTGACCGGTGGCATACATGTCATAATCGGTTGGCCCCAGCTCGGTTCCCAAGGCCAGAACGCAATCGACGCTTTCCAACAATGCGCGCACCGCGTTCAGGCTGGGACTGGCCGGAACGGTCAGGGCATGTCCGTGCATCAGGCCGCGCGCGTTGACGGTTTGCACAACCGGAGCATCCAGAGCTTCGGCCAGTGCCTGCAATCCCGCCTCGGTACGTTTCGCGCCGCCGCCCGCCAGAATGACGACTTTCTTTGCCTCAGCCAGTTGCCCTGCGGCCTGCCTTATCAATGCCGGGCTGACCGGAGGATCAGGTTCAGGCGTCTCGACTGCTGTTTCCTGATAGTCCGCCGCTGCGACATCCAATGGAACCTCGATATGCGCCGGCCCGCAGCGACCATTGCTGAGGCCGTGAAAAACGCGGTCCAAAACTGGGGCCAGAGCGCTGGGGCCGGTGACCTGTTCGGACACCAACGCAACCGTTTTCGCCAACCCGATTTGGTCTGGCAATTCGTGCAGATGCCCCAAACCCTTGCCAAGCGATCCGGTTTTGTTGACGCCGGACACCACCAGCATCGGTATTGAATCGGCCCGCGCCTGCGCCATAGGCGTCAGCGTGTTGGTCAATCCGGGGCCGGTGATCACAAAGGCAACACCCGGTTTACCCGACACGCGGGCATAGCCATCGGCCATGAAACCCGCCCCCTGTTCGTGTCTGGGCGTCACATGTCGTATGCCCGAAGCGGCAAGCCCTCGGTACAGTTCCACCGTGTGAACGCCCGGAATTCCGAAGACGCAGTTCACATCCTGCTGGCGCAGCCCGGCAACCAGAGCTTCGCCAATTGTCATACCGCTCATGCGACCTCGCGTGATTTGCTGTTGGCGTGTTCGATGATACGGGAAACCGCGGTACCAAAGTCCGTGTCATTGATCGTCAAAGCAACCCGCACCCAGTCCTTAAGGCTGTCACCAAAGGCGGATCCCGGCATGACGGCCACCCCGGCCTGAAGCAGATCCCAGGCATAGGCTTCGCCATCCAGCCCGGTGGCAGAGACATTGATGAGTGCGAACATTCCCGCCTCGGGCCGGTGAACAATCAGATCCGTTTCAGCTTCAAGACGATCGGCCAACAGGGTCGCGCGGCCAGCAAAGCGGGCGGCCATACCGGGGGCAACCTCGGACCCGTCACGGATCGCCTTTTCGGTCATGTCCGCGATGAACGGCTGGTTGCCAAAAAGCATAGTCTCGGAATAGGGCAGCAGCGCATCGCAGAACGCGGCAGGCCCGACACACCAGCCACTGCGGAACCCCGGAGCGGCATGAGATTTCGAGATGGATGATACGCCAATGACACGATCCGCCAGTTCCGGATCTGCCAATGGTGAAACAAATCGGGCACCGTCAAAGATCAGCTCTTCATAGACCTCGTCCGAGATGATCCACAAATCACGCGCAATCGCCAGCTGCCCGATCTCGGCAATGTCCGCGGCGGTCAGGATCGCGCCCGTCGGATTATGCGGCGTTGTCAGAAGAATGGCGCGGCTGCGCGGAGTGATGCGGGCCGCGATATCTGCGGCCTGCATGCGAAACCCTTTCTCGGGCCGCAGCGGTACGGGCACCATCTCGGCCCCGGATGCACGAATGACACCTTCATAGGTCGCGTACATCGGATCGCCGACCAGAACTTCGTCGCCCGCCTCGGCGACCCCGGCCATGGCTGCGAAAAGGGCGGTTTGCGTGCCGGGAAAGCACAGAAAATTCCCGGGCTCGAAAGCTCGCCCGCGAGAGGCGGAATAGCGCGCAGCCAGCGCGTCAAGCAGCCCTGCTTCACCGCGCCCGTTGGAGTACCCTGTCCGCTGCGCCCGCAATGAGGCAACGGTGGCTTCGACCAGCGCGTCCGGTACGGGCACGTCCGGTTCTCCTATCGTCATTTCGACGATGTCCGCTCCGGCCTTGATCAGGTCGCGGGCTTTCAGATGTACGCCCCATTTGGCGCCACCCAAGCCTGCCAACCGTTCTGTCACCGATGTGGTCTTCATGACTGCTCCACCTCTTTGGTCAATGGAATGCCGACGATGGCGCTGACGGAATCCAAACCGATCCGCGCCAGTTGGCCTTCGGAAAACGCATCCGGAAGCGCGCCCCCCTCAAGCCACAGGCCGTCGATCACCGCGTTGCAGGCGATGGCCAGTTGCATTGCCTCTGACGCATCAACCGAACGCCCGGTTTCCTGCAATGCCGCGACGATCAGCTTCTCGAGGTGATCCCGGAAATAGTCATAGGTTCGCTGGTGAATGCGCTGCATTTTCGGGTCATGCTGCACTTTGTTCAGGAAACCCGCCCACAACGCCACGGCGCTTGGATCGACGATAGGCGGTCGCAGTGACGCGTCTACGAAGTTGGTCAACTGAGACACCGCGCTTCCGGTTCCTGACGAAGCCGCCGTCTGGTCCGTCAGCGTATTCATGTGGTGCTCATACGCCGCCTGAACCAGTTCGTCCTTGGATGAGAAATAGTGCCGGATCAAACCTTGGGTCACATTCGCGCGGGCTGCGATCTCGCGCACCGTGGCACCCCGAACGCCCATCTCGGCGATCAGGTCCAAAGTCGCCAGAATCAGCGCCTCGCGGCGAAACTCGGCAGACTCACGTTTGAATTTGCGGCTGTCGTCCTGCACGTCAGTGTCATCCATGGCACGAAGTTATTATACACTTGCATAATTGCGAGATTCGGGGCTTACTGCAAGCTGAAATCAGAAGATTCTTGGATATGGACACAGCCAAAGCAGTTTCACCCGCACCCGAAACAACCACGTCTGACGAGGCGATCAAGGTTGAGGATCTGCACAAATCCTTTGGCACGCTGGAGGTTTTGAAAGGCGTATCCCTGACCGCAAACAAGGGGGATGTTGTCGCCATTATCGGGGGGTCAGGCTCTGGAAAATCCACCATGCTGCGCTGCATCAACTTTCTGGAAACGCCGAGTTCCGGAAAGATAATCATCGGCGGGGAACCGGTTGAAATGCACGCCGATGGCAGCCCGTCCAACCGCCGCCAGATCGAACGTATCCGCACGCGCCTGGCCATGGTTTTCCAGCAGTTCAATCTGTGGACACACCGCACGCTTCTGGAGAACGTGATCGAAGTGCCGGTGCATGTGCTCAAGGTGCCAAAAGCCCAGGCGATCGCGCGGGCGCATGAGCTGCTGACGCGGGTGGGTCTTGGCGACAAGGCCGACACCTATCCGGCCTATCTTTCGGGTGGTCAGCAACAGCGCGCCGCCATTGCCCGGGCGCTTGCGGTCGATCCTTCGGTGATGCTTTTCGATGAACCCACGTCAGCGCTTGATCCCGAGCTTGTTGGCGAAGTTCTGACCGTGATCCGCGATCTTGCCGCCGAAGGGCGCACAATGCTGCTTGTCACCCATGAAATGAAATTCGCACGCGAAGTCGCAGACCACGTTGTCTATCTCTTCGAGGGCCGCATCGAAGAGCAGGGCCCACCTGCCGAGGTCTTCGGAAACTCGAAATCAGAGCGCCTGAAGCAGTTCCTCAGCTCGGTCGCCTGAACCAAAAAAGCAAAACAAAATGAACCAAAAGGGAGTATCAAAATGAACGTCAAGAAACTGCTCGCGTCCGGCCTTGCCGCCGCTGTCCTTTCGGCTGGTATCGCCAGTGCAGAAGAGGTCAAGATCGGCATCGCGGCCGAACCGTATCCGCCATTCGCGTCTCTGGACAGTTCAGGCAATTGGGTCGGCTGGGAAGTCGATGTCATCAATGCGGTCTGCGCCGCAGCGGAACTTGACTGTATCATCACGCCGGTCGCCTGGGATGGTATCATCCCGTCGCTGACAGGACAGCAGATCGACGCCATCATGGCGTCTATGTCGATCACCGAAGAGCGGCTGAAAACCATTGATTTCAGCGATCCTTACTACAACACACCTGCCGTCATCGTCGCGGACAAATCGATGGATATCGAAGCGACCCCCGAGTCGCTGGCCGGTAAGGTTGTCGGCGTTCAGGCGTCGACCATCCACCAGGCTTATGCGCAGGAATATTTCAAGGATTCCGAACTGAAGGTTTATCAAACTCAGGATGAGGCCAACCAGGACCTGTTCGCAGGTCGTATTGACGCCACTCAGGCCGACAGTATCGCCATGGCGGACTTTGTGAATTCGGATGCCGGGGCATGCTGTGAAATCAAAGGCGCCGTCGCAGATGATCCGGCCATCCTGGGCCGGGGCGTTGGTGCGGGTGTTCGCAAGGGCGACGATGACCTGCTTGCAGCGCTGAACAAAGGCATCGCGGCAATTCTTGCCGATGGAACGCACGAGAAGATCACTTCGAACTATTTCTCGGCCAGCATCTACTAAGCGACTGCCGTGACCGGACTGTTGGAATCGCTTGGATTGGCGCAGAGCGCAGAGCTTCTGTCGCTGTCGCCACCGGGTTGGGGGGGCAATCTGCTGCGCGGATTGTCCCACTCATTGCAGATCGCTTTTGGTGCATATGCGCTCGGCCTCGTGATCGGATTGTTCGGAGCCTATGGCAAGCTTTACGGCGGGAAGGTCACGCGCGATCTTCTTGCCATCTACACGACCGTGATCCGGGCCGTGCCGGAACTGGTCCTGATCCTGATCCTCTATTATGTGGGATCTGACATCATCAACAAAATCTCTGCTGCAATGGGCGGAGGACGGGTCGAGGTCAATGGCGTCGCCGCGGGCATCTGGGTTCTGGGCGTCGTTCAGGGCGCATATGCAACCGAGATTCTACGCGGAGCCATACAGGCGGTTCCACCCGGACAGATCGAGGCCGCCAAATCCTACGGGATGCCCGCCTTCATGACCATGCGCCGCGTGACGATCCCCGCCATGATGAGCTTTGCCGTACCCGGTCTGGCCAACTTGTGGCTGATCGCCACCAAGGACACCGCCCTGCTCGCGGTCGTGGGATTCAACGAACTGACACTGGAAACCCGGCAGGCCGCCAGCAGCACACGCGCCTATTTCACCTTCTTTCTGGCGGCGGGTTTTCTCTATCTCATGGTCACCCTGTTTTCGGGCGCCATCTTCGCGCGGATCGAAAAATGGGCGCGTCGCGGTCAACCTTCTCTGAAAGGAGGTGGCAGATGATCGATCTCAGGTCCTTGATGCAACCCCATCGCATCGTGATGATGCTGATCTTTGCCGGGATCGTGATCTGGTGTGCCATGTCTTTGCGATGGGACTGGTTGCCAAAATACGCACCGCTTGCGTTGCAGGGAATCTGGACCACGCTCTGGCTGCTTGTTGTCACCGTCGTTCTCGGGTTTCTGCTGGCCGTACCACTGGGGTTGGCCCAGGCCGTTGGGCCCTGGTACCTTGCGGCCCCCGCCAAGGCGTTTTGCACCATCATTCGGGGCACACCCCTGCTTTTGCAGCTTTGGTTGCTGTACTATGGCCTCGGCTCATTGTTCCCTCAATTCCCATGGATACGATCATCCGAGCTTTGGCCGTATCTGCGTCAGGCCTGGCCTTATGCGGTGCTGGCTTTGACGCTTTCTTATGCCGGCTATGAAGGTGAGGTAATGCGCGGAGCCTTCAAAGGCGTCGCCAAGGGCCAGCTGGAGGCCGCCAAATCGTTCGGCATGCCTAGGCTGACGATGTTCCGCCGCATCTGGCTGCCACAGGCAATCCGCAACGTTCTGCCCACCCTGGGCGGTGAAACCATCCTCCAGTTGAAGGCGACGCCCTTGGTCGCCACGATTACGGTGGTGGATATCTATGCCGTGTCATCCCGGGTGCGGTCCGACACGTTCATCATCTACGAGCCGCTCATCCTGCTGGCCGTCTTCTACATTCTCGTGGCCGGTATTATTGCCCTGATGTTCCACTGGCTGGAAGTGAAGGTGCTGGGAACCGGACGCCGAAATGGGCCGGCCGGATAGTACAAGCCGGAAGTGAAGCGAGACACACTGGCCTATTCCGGGCACAGATTTCGTCGGCGCGTTTTCAGGCCGATTGAAACCATGGGCACACGATCAAGACGGTTGCCCGAAATGATTTAGGGAAGGTTCGGCTTGCAGGCCCCTGCGGCGAAGGCACTGGCAGCCCAGGGCCAGAGCCTGACTTTCTTATCCATCGCACAACGACCTGGAACACCGCGGCGCAATCGTCTGGTTGGCGCAGTGGCGGATGTCACGAAGCATTGCAAACTTGCCCCCTCGTCCTTTGGGGCCCGTTGCACAAGACGTGCATTCGGCACAGCCCCGACAGAACCTGTTGCCGCAAACCCGCATTCGGGTTTGAGCCAACGACCATCATTTTTTGAGGTGAAACAGGTTTGATCGCGCATGGGGCAGTATCTGCCCTGAACGCGGGTCTTGGTGGGCCACGAACTGGGCATACCCTTCGGGTCGAATTCCCGATCAGAATAACGCTCAGATCGCCAGATACTCCTCACGAAGACCGGTGTCCTCAAGCACTTCTTTTGCCGTTCCGTCGAACACGATGGTACCGGTGTCAAGAATGATCGCGCGATCCGCCAGTTCCAAAGCGCGTACAGCGTTCTGTTCAACGATGATCGTGGTCATGCCCTGCTGCTTGACATGTATGAGGGTTTTTTCGATTTCGTCGACGATCACAGGCGCCAAACCTTCATACGGCTCATCCAAAAGCAGCACCTTGATGTCCCTGGCAAGCGCTCGGGCGATTGACAGCATCTGCTGTTCGCCTCCCGACAATGTAATCCCCTCCTGCTTCCTGCGCTCACCGAGACGCGGAAACAGCTCGTAAAGCCGTTCAAGGGACCATCCGATCGGAGGAGCAATCTGTGCAAGTTGCAGGTTTTCTTCAACTGTCAGGCCGGGAATAATGCGTCTGTCTTCCGGTACAAGACCAAGGCCAGCCGCTGCTGCTTCATAGCTTGTCATGTTGTGCAGCGGTTTGTGGTCCAACCAGATTTCGCCATGTCTTACTTCGGGTTCTCCAACCCTTGCAATCGAGCGCAGTGTCGAGGTTTTGCCCGCACCGTTGCGCCCAAGAAGAGCAAGGATCTCGCCTTCATGCACATTGAAGCTGACACCCTGCACGATATAACTTTCTCCATAATAGGAGTGCATATCCCAAACGGAAAGAAACGCAGGGGCGGTGCTGGCCATATTGGCGTTTTTCGAAAAGTCAGGTTTCTCGTTCATAGCTTTTCCTTACGCAGCCTCGCCCAGATAGGCTTCGCGAACCTTTGGGTTTCCGCGGATGTTTTCAGGAGTATCCTCAACCAGGGGTGTCCCCTGTGCCAGAACAGTGATGCGTTCGGCAAGGCTGAAGACAACATGCATGTCATGCTCGATGATCGCGATGGTGATATCACGTTCTTCCTTGATCTGTTTCAGCAGGTCGATCGTGTTGTTGGTATCCGCCCTCGCCATCCCCGCCGTCGGTTCGTCCAGCAGCAACAACCGCGGATTCTGGCTGAGGCACATGCCGATCTCGAGCCGGCGCTTGTCACCGCGCGACAGCGAAGCCGCGTGCATCTCACGCTTGTCGGCCATGTTCATCTCTACCAGCATCGCTTCGGCCTGTTCAACAACAGCCTTTTCGTTGGCGATGGTCTCGTATGCATGCATTCGGAACGCCCCATCCCGCATGGCGAAGATCGGAATCAACATGTTCTCCATCACTGTCAATTCACCAAAAATCTCGGGTGTTTGAAACACGCGGCTTATGCCCATCTGGTTGATCTGGAAGGGTTCAAGCCCCAAGACCGACGCGTTGTCGAACAATACGGACCCGGTGTCTGGCATGAGCTTGCCAACCAGACAATTCAGCAAGGTCGACTTGCCCGCCCCATTGGGCCCGATGATTGCGTGGACCGAATTCTCCTCGACGCTGAGATTCACGTCCGTGAGCGCCTTGAGGCCGCCGAAGCGCTTGCTGACGTCTTTGACTCTTAGAATTGCCATGGCTCGCCCCTTATTCCGCCGGTTCCGTTTTGCCCGACGTCGCGTCGTCGGATTTTGATTTCTTGCGCTTGAGCCGGTTCAGCAAACGCTGACCACCTTCGACAAGACCACCCGGCAAGTAGATAACGACAAGCATGAAAAGAATGCCCAGCGTCAGATGCCAGCCCTTGCCGATAAACGGATGGATCAAGAAAACCACCGCGTCCTCCAGCCCGTCAGGCAGGAATGCAAACCAGCTGTGCAACACGTTATCGTTGATCTTCGAGAAGATATTTTCGAAGTACTTGATGAAGCCCGCACCCAGCACCGGCCCGATCAGTGTGCCGGTGCCGCCCAGGATCGTCATCAGAACGACCTCGCCCGATGCGGTCCACTGCATACGTTCGGCCCCTGCCAGCGGGTCCATTGCGGCCATCAGCCCACCAGCCAGGCCGGCATACATGCCAGAGATGACAAAAGCTGCCAGCGTGTAGGGTTTCGAGTTCAGGCCGGTATAGTTCATCCGTTGCTGGTTTGATTTGACGGCCCGCAGCATCATCCCGAAAGGTGAACGGAAAATTCGGATGGACAGATAGAACACCACCATCATAATCACTGCACACAGATAGTATCCCGCGTTGAAATCAAAACTCCACGCACCCACGTCTAATGTGTAGGTTGCGCGCATCGGCAACCCGAACAGATGCGGCAGGTCCGGCGAGTTCGCCCCTTGCAGAATCTGCGGATCATCCGCGTAAACCTGCAATCCCGTTTCCCCGTTCGTCAGGTTGAACTTGGGGTTGGACAACACCGAATAAGCCAACGCAAAGCTCATCTGCGCGAAAGCCAGCGTGAGGATCGAAAAATAAATACCCGACCGGCGCAGGCTGACAAACCCGATCAGCAAAGAGAACACTCCGGCGACCACAACGCTGAGTGCGATAGCCGGGATGATGTTGTAGCTCAGCAGCTTGAACATCCATACGGCGGAATAGGATCCAACGCCCAGAAAGGCCGCGTGACCGAAGGACAGGTATCCGGTAAGGCCGAACAGGATGTTGAAGCCGATGGCAAAGATGCCAAAGATCACGAAACGTTGCATCAGGTCCGGATAGCCCGCGTTGAATTGCGCCATGGCGCTGCCTTCGGGGAACGGATTCAGGATGAAGGGCGCCAGCATCGTAAGGATGCCGACGATGATCAGCAGGCTGGTGTCTTTTTTGTTCAGTCCCAACATCGATTATTCCTCCATCACGCCTTTGCGTCCCATCAAACCGCGCGGGCGTGTGAGCAGCACAATAATGGCAACAAGGTAGATGATGATTTGGTTGATGCCCGGGATCGTCGTCGTGGCCCAGGTCGTAGAGGCGAAGCTTTCGAGAATGCCCAGCAGAAAGCCAGCCAGCACGGCACCGGGAAGAGACCCCATGCCCCCAACGACAACCACAACGAAGCTGAGGACCAGAAAATCCATCCCCATGTGATAGTTTGGTGGGTTGAGCGGCCCGTACATGACGCCCGCCAAACCGGCCACCGCGGCAGCAATACCGAACATGATCGTAAAGCGCCGGTCGATGTTGATCCCCAGCAAGCCCACAGTTTCGCGATCCGCCATGCCGGCACGCACAACCATGCCGAAGGTGGTGAATTGCAGGAATGAGAAGACGGCACCGATAATGGCAACCGCAAAGCCAAAATAGACGAGGCGCCAGATCGGGTAGATGATCGCGTTGGGATCAAACCCGATCATGGTGCCAAGATCGATAGAGCCACTCAGCGCGTCGGGCGGCGGGGTCTGGATGGGGTTGGCACCGAAGAAATACTTTACGATTTCCTGCAACACGATCGCCAGCCCGAACGTGACAAGGATCTGGTCCGCGTGGGGGCGTTTGTAGAAATGCTTGATAAGCCCGCGTTCCATCACATAGCCAACCGCCAGCATGATCGGGATCGCAAACAGGATGGCCAATGGAACGGACCAGTCGATGATCGTCGCCCCGAACTCCGGGCCGAACCACGCCTCGACATAAGGTGTTTCCACCTTCAGCGGGTTGCCAAGAAAGTCGGTTTGGCTCTCGTCGATGGTTACAAAGCTCAGGTTCATGAGCTTTTGCAAAGTGACGGCACAGAACGCACCGATCATGAACAGGGCCCCGTGGGCAAAGTTCACAACGCCGAGCGTCCCAAAAATAAGCGTCAGCCCCAGCGCAATCAGCGCATAAGCCGACCCTTTGTCCAGACCGTTCAGAATTTGCAATAGGATGGCGTCCATTGGCCCACCTCAGGGTTGGTCAGTGTGAATTGAGTGGCACAACAGGATCAACCCTGCTGTAGATGTCTGGCCACCATTTTGGCGGCCAGACTTTGATACGCGGTCTTATGCGCCCGGGTTACACTCACCCAGTGCGCCACCGGCGAACATCGGATGCTCCGGATCGTATTCAACCTGCGCGCGTGGGGTGATCTCGACGATCTCCAGCGTGTCATAGGCGTTGGTCGGGTTCATGTTGCCACGCACGACCAGTACGTCCTTGAAGCACTGGTGATCCGCGCCGCGATACCAGGTCGGGCCGTTGCCCAGGCCGTCGAACTCGAAGTCTTCCAGCGCTTCAACGACACCGCATGGGTTGAACGTACCGGCACGCTCGCAAGCATCAGCATATAGCAAAACCTGGGCATAGCAGGTTTGCGCCGAATTGGACGGCGGCTTGCCGTATTTTTCGCCGAAGGATTTCACGAAGGCTTTGGTGCCTTCATCCTGCAACTGCCAGTTCCAGTTCATCGAACCCAGCACGCCCTTGATGTTCTCGCCAGCACCGGCGGCCATCAGTTCCGAGTACAGCGGCACGACGATCTTGAAGTCCTTGCCGTTGGCGACTTTGTCGAGCAGGCCGAACTGAATCGCGTTGGTCAGCGAGTTCACCATGTTGCCGCCATAGTGGTTCAGAACCAAAACGTCCGCGCCCGAGTTCAGAACCGGAGTGATGTAGGACGAGAAGTCTGTTGACGCGAGTGGCGTTTTGACGGTGTTGACCGTTTCCCATCCCAGGGCTTCGGTCGAGGCGACGATCGACTCTTCCTGGGTCCAGCCCCAGTTGTAGTCCGCTGTCAGGTGATAGGCGCGGCGGTCATTGCCCATCTCGGCAGCCAGCACCGGCGCAAGCGCAGCGCCCGACATGTAGGCGTTGAAGAAATGGCGGAAACCATTGGCTTTCTTGTCCTTGCCGGTCGTGTCGTTGGCGTGGGTCAGACCCGCCATAAAGATCACACCCGCTTCCTGACACAGGCCCTGAACCGCAACGGCCACGCCCGAGGACGACCCGCCGTTGATCATGATCGCACCGTCTTTTTCGATCATCGACTTTGCAGACGCACGTGCGGCGTCTGACTTGGTCTGGGTGTCACCTGTGACGAACTCGACCTTCTTGCCGAGAATGCCATTGCCCTTCAGCGCCTTGGACGTGAAGGTGTTCAGGCAACCGCCGTCACCCTCTCCGTTCAGGTGTTCCACCGCCAGCTGTTGCGCCAGCAGCTCGTCATTGCCCTCTTCCGCATACGGACCGGTCTGGGGAACATTGAAGCCCAGGGTCACGGACCCTCCGGTTGGTTCGTTGGTGTAAGCGGCCGCCGACGAAGCCGTGAAGATCGTAGGCAGGGCCAGACCGGTGCCTGCAACGGCACCAGACTTCAACACGCCGCGGCGTGTGACAGATTTGTTGGTCATTAATTCCTCCCATTTCCCTTTCTCTCGTCGTCTGGCTCCTCTTCCAGCAGACGAAAGCGCACTTATGTGCATTTCAATAATGGAAAGGCGGTGGAAAATTTCACAACAAATTACTGGATTTGAAACAAAATTTTGTAAACGTCTTGACGAAAATGAAGATCGTTTGAAAAGCTTTTTCGTTTTCTTACGTTTAAACATATATTTTTCATATATTTAAATGTAAATATCGGTGACACATTTGTCGGGCATGACACCAATATTCGTTGTCTGCGGCACCAAAAGCCGATTTGCAATACAAAGCCAGCATTTTCAGCACGCTGAATGGAAACAAGCTCTTCGCTCATCTGACGGTCCAGTTTGATTGTTGGCGCATGATCGTCCACGGGTTTGCCGGTATGATCGTGCCCGGCACGGGTGGGCGGCATCCCAGTGCGCCGAGCGGTCTTTCGTGCTCCGGTGTTCCGTCCGTTCCTCGATCAGGATCCGTTTGCCTAAGCCACCACCCTAATTTCGGATGCTGACGTCCGCTGTGACTTGTCAAGCCGGTGCGGGGCGCGACAGACCATTGGTCAGGGAACCAAAACCGCTGCACCTTGCAATCGTCCGGCGCCCAGATCCGCGAGGGCTGTGTTGGCGTCTTTCAGTGAATATCTTTGGGTCCGTGTCTGGATGCCTGCGGCTTGAGCCATTGCAAAAAACTCCTCACCATCCTGACGCGTCAGGTTTGCGACAGACAGGATTTGACGCTCCCCCCAAAGATCTCTGTAGGGAAAGGAAGGAATATCGCTCATGTGAATTCCGCCGCAAACCACGCGGCCGCCCTTGCGGACAGCTTGCAGCGCTTTGGGCACAAGGGCTCCGACAGGTGCGAATATGATTGCAGCATCCAGTTCCGCCGGTGGTCGTTCGTCGGATCCACCAGACCATACCGCGCCAAGCTCACGCGCAAACTCCTGCGCCTCGATATCGCCGGGCCGGGTCAGTGCATATACTTTCCGGTCCTGCCAGACGGCCAGTTGTGCAAGGATATGCGCGGCAGCTCCGAAGCCATAAAAGCCGATTTCCTTGGCATCCTGGGCCATTCGCAGACAGCGAAACCCGATAAGCCCGGCACATAACAACGGCGCCAGTGCAACCGGATCGGCATTCTCTGGCAAGGCAAAGACATACCGTGCATCCGCAAGGCAGGCTTCGGCAAATCCTCCGTTTCGCGTGTATCCCGTGAACACCGGCGCGTCACACAGGTTTTCCTGTGCGCGGCGGCAATACGGACATTTCCCACAAGTGGACCCAAGCCAAGGCACACCCACGCGCTGACCGGTTTCCAGCCCTGTTACGGCATCCCCCTTTCGCACGATCCGCCCAACGATTTCGTGGCCCGGAACCAGTGGAAGTTCAGGATGTTCGAGGTCACCATCGACGATGTGAAGATCCGTTCGGCAAACACCACAAGCCTCGATCTGGATCTCGATGTCATGAGGGCCCGGCGCCGGAAGTTCGATGTCTTCCAGTCTCAGGGCGCGGCCGGCCTCGTTCAAAACCATTGCGCGTGTCATGGTCCAACTCTCCAGATACATCCGCCCGAAATCATCTGTGTATTGCCTCTTTTCGTTGCAAATTGCGGGCTCGGCCTTCGACAAAACCGCAAATGTGGCACTGGGTTCCGACGACCTGAACGATAACACACCTGCGCCGCAGCAAGGCTTGATCCATCGCAAAGTCCCAGATCTGACCGAGCGACCAAAATCTCAACTGCACTAGAAGGGCTTGCGCAGGATGTCCAAAGGAGATCGACCAGCCACTGACGGGTCTGACCCTCGCCACCGGTTTCAGGTCAGATGAATGTAGCTGCCCGGCGCTTTGGGCAGGTTTTCAGCTCCCCTTCGTTTTCCGCCCATCGGCGGCGGCGCAGTTTCGCCCGATGAACGGTCTTTGATCCAACCCACCATCGCAGGCCACCAGGAACCTTGCTTTTCTTCGGCCGACTCAAACCACTCATCCGGCGAGGTATATAGCGCGTCCGCCGGCCTGTGGCCCAACCGATAGTGGCGGTGCTTGTGCCCCGGCTCGCTGAGGATACCGCCATTGTGACCACCGTTGGTCAGCACGAAGGTGAGGTCTCCGTCGGTAAACAGCCGAATTTTATACACTGATCGCCACGGAGCAATGTGGTCGGATTCCGTTCCGACCACAAACATGGGTACGCGTATGTCCTTGAGCGCAACAACCCGACCTTCGACAGAAAAGCGCCCGGCGCTCAGCCGGTTTTCCAAGAACAGACCGCGCAAATATTCGGAATGCATTCGCGCCGGCATCCGGGTCGTGTCATTGTTCCAGACGGTCAGATCCGTAGGCAGGTCGTCTTCACCCAGAAAATAGCGGCGCACAGCCCGGGCATAGATCAGATCTTCGGCGCGGATTGTCGTGAAAGTTCGCGTCATCTGAGGGCGGTCAAGATAGCCCTGCAACCACATCAGATCTTCGACAAAAGCGACCTGGCTGTCATCGATAAACAGCAAAAGCTCACCGGCTTCGGCAAAATCAACCTGCGCCGCCATCAGCGTAACGCTTGCAAGCCGGTCATCACCATCGCGTTGCATCACCGCCGCTGCAATCGCCAGAAGTGTGCCGCCGAGGCAATACCCATTGGCGTGGATCTTTTTACCCGGAACGATTTTCTCGATGGCCTCGATCGCGGCCATGACACCGTTCAGGCGATAATCCTCAAGGCTGAGATCCGCCTGATCAGCGGTGGGATTGACCCAGGAGATCATGAACACGGTAAAGCCCTGCTCGACCAGATACCGCACCATGGAGTTTTCCGGAGAAAGGTCGAGCACATAGTATTTCATGATCCAGGCAGGCACGAAAAGGATCGGTTCGGCCTGTACGCGCTTGGTGCGTGGAGTGTATTGAATCAGCTCGAACAGCGCGTTGCGATAAACGACCCTGCCGGGGGTCGCGGCAATGTCTTTACCGATTTCATACCCCTGAGGGGCAGGTTCGTGCTGTTGCGTTATGGTATGGGCAACATCCTCAAGAAAGTGCGCGGCGCCCTCCATCAAATTGCGACCGCCGGTCTGGAACGTTCGATTGATGATTTCCGGGTTTGACCACGGGAAATTCGAAGGAGAGACAAGATCAAGTGCCTGGCGAACCTGAAATTGCGCGCGTTCGGCGTCGCGGGGGGCGATGCCGGGCATTTCGTCCGTTGCGGCCTGCCACCAATCCTGTGCGCTCAGAAAAGCCTGCTGCCAAAGGGAAAATGGCGCCTTGTGCCAGCCGGGAGCATTGAAACGGTGATCCTGCTTACGTGGCTGAAAAGGCGGAGTGGCCTTCGCGCCGGTCGCCATCTCGCTGGCATAGACCCAGAGCTTGGCCGCATCGCGTGCCGCGCGTTCTGTCAGTTCAAGCTGGCGTCCGGGTGAACGACCCAGGTGCAGGGCCCAATCCATCCAGGTGGCCATTATCGAATGCGGGGAAACACCGGCGGTGGCACGGGCAAGGGCCGCGCGCGTTGCGCGGTCAAGTTTCTCATAGGGGTGTGGCGGGGCATTCTCGTCGGTATCTGCCGCACAAACCCCGGCCTCGGCAGACAGCTTGTCAGGTGAGAGTTCGGTCATCTAGGTTCTCCGATCCGGGCAGAGTGCTAAAATGCTGCAAGCCTTAATCCATCTGTCCACCAAGCCCCGGACCGACCAGTCAACCGCCCATTTTGATTGGACGTACTTGATTGCAACGACGGTCCTAGCGAGGCTTCCTGAAATGGACGCAAGCGCTTGGGAACCCGTGTTGCCGGGCGCCGTTCGCTATTTTGGCAACATAAAGAACTCTTCGAGTACAATCTTGCCATCCTCAACGGAATAAATGGCAATCTCGCTAAGGTTCATTCTTTGTCCGGTGTCTTTCTGCACGACCTCGGCATTGAAACGCACGCCAAAGCGATTGGGCGGATGAACAAAAGGACCATCTGCCGTAAGCGTTTGGATTTCATGCGTTTTCAGCCAGTCTTCCCGCTTTGCTTTGATGGCGTCGCGACCCTTCGTAATCCGAAATTGCCGCACCGGAGGCACAACCGCCTCTATGGATTGAGCGTTTTCCGCATACATCTCGTCAACACTTGCCAAGCCATTGCGATCACGCATCGCCTGAACAAATGTCCGCCCAATTTCAACCAGTCTTTCCATGCAAGACCTCCTGATACATTGGTGACTGTATCTCGTCGGGCCGCATCCAACCTTGACAAAGATCAAAATGAGACGGTTCTGCAAAGATTGGCCCCTGCCCTGATACTTCCGGGTGCTGAAGAGCGGAATTGGTATGGGAAACCTATTTCTGCACGCCCCTTGTTTCAGACGGCAGCTCTCGGAAAAACAGCCTGTAGTCGCGCGCGAACTGGCCCATATGCCAAAATCCGAGCCGGTTTGCAGCATCGGTTATCGTTCCGTTGAAAGACCCCGTTAGAAGGTCCTCGCGAACACGATTCAACCTGAGACGCATATAATACGACTTGGGGCTTTGTCCGAACTGTTCCTTGAACGCGCGATCCAGAGTTCGCCAAGACGCCCCGCTTTCTTTACAAATCTCTTCAATTGAAATCGGGTCTTCCAGATTGGCAACCATAAGATCGGTTGCGCGATCTAGGGCACGCCGCCTGGTGCCCGCCTGACTTCTGTCAAAATGCGCTTCGTCGTCGGTCAGGATAACCAAGGCTTCAAGCATCAGGGCCTGCTCAGCCGCCTCAGACCACTGCGCATCAACACTGTTAAGAAGCCCGGCTACGCGACCCTCCAGATTCGCCATGCTGGCCAAACCTGCTTTGGACCTCAGTCTGTGGGCATCCGGGTTGTCGCGCGCCAGGTGAAATCCGCAGGACTCTGCAAAATTCTCCAATCTTTGGGTTTGGAAGGAAATGACATTTCCCGTGAAACCGGCCGTCGAAATACCGTCAAACCCATCACTGTCACCGAAGGACAGGAATGCGTTATCGGTTACGTCCTTTGCCTGCCATTTGTCGACCGCACCATTTGACGGAATCCCGAACGTCATCCAGCCCTTGGGCGAAACACCACGTTGATGAACGCGTTGGTTCATCGCGATGCTGAGAGCGGAGACCGATCGCCCTGAGCGCACCCTTATGGACGTCGACAACCGACCGGGATCGAGCTGTCGGAAGTCTATCTCCCACGGCGTGATTTCCCCGATTTTGTTGGGGTGTTCGAAATTCAGCACGGCTGTGGGCGTAACCCCGTCTGATACGGAAGGGACACCCTTTTGCGAATTTGGCGAATTCTTGATGTGGTCCATTCCCAGAGCCTGACACTTTACCGGTAATGTAGCGAATTCGAACCGCGGGGAGTCAAGTGTCAGCAAAAACTACAAACCTCGCCACCATGGGCCGACCACGGCTTCCGGAGGCTGATGCCCGATCAGAGCGCGTGGTGACGTTTCTAACGCCACCAGAACACCAGCGGTTATCTGAGCTGGCGCATCATTCAAACCAATCTCTTTCAGCAAAGTGTCGCGACCTGATTGTTCAGGCAATGAACTTCCGGAGCACCAAAGGGGGAACGAAGAATGACTAATGTTGTCCAAAGGACTGGCATCGCAGCCTGTTTGCTAGCAGCGTTGAGCACCACACAATCGGCCGCACAACAAGACGCGATTGTGCATGACGGTGAATTCGCGTTCCTGCGCGCCCAATTTGGCGAGCAATGGGATGCGCAGGACGTCGAGATTGATGCGAGGCTGGCTGAAATTCGGGAAGCCAACGGCGGCAAATCCCCGAATTTCCTGTACATCCTCATCGATGACATCAGCTTTGGCCAGATGGGCGAACGCAAACTCAACTATGTGATGGGCATTGAAACCCCGAATATCAATGACTTTGCCAGCGAAGGCATGTCGTTGATGCGGATGTATACCGAGCCGTCGTGCACGCCCACTCGAACGGCCATGCTGACCGGGCGCCACCCGATCCGGGCCGGCGTGGAAGAGGTGAAAGTGGCTTTGGTGGGGGAAGGGCTTCCTGCCAGCGAAGTGACGCTGCCGGAAATCCTGAAACAGGCAGGCTACAACACCTCGCATGTCGGCAAATGGCATCAGGGCGATATCGAAGAGGCCTATCCGCACAATCAGGGCTTTGACTGGGCGGCCTTCCCGCTGCATCAGCAGGTGCAGCTGAGCCTGATGACCCGCGAGGCGATGCAGGCGAACAACATGTTGGGATACCACGCGTCGGGACAGAACAATGCCCTTCTGCTGGATGAGCGTTTCAAGCCCTATGGTTTGGTTACAGGTGTCGAAGCCGAGGCCGGAGGGCAAGCCCGCGAGGTTGACATGGCCGCAGGTGAAGAATGGACCCAAGCCAAATACGAAGAGATGAACGAGCGCTACCAGACGCAGGCCATTGAACAGCTCGGGCGTGTCGCAGCCTTGGATGAGCCGTTTTTCCTGCAATACTGGCCGCTTTATCCGCTGAACTTTGTCTATCCCGATCAGGCGCTGTCACGCAACGGAGGCTTCCACGCGGACAAGTTGCAGCTTCTGGACGGTTGGATCGGCGAAATTCTCGACACGCTGGAGAAGACCGGCGAGGCGGGCAACACCATCGTCATGATCATGGCCGACAACGGGTTGATGTACCATTACGAAGGAACATCCGGGCTGAACCAACTGATCTATCGCGGCGGCAAGACCCAACATCTCGAAGGGGGTGTGCGCACGGATGCATTCATTCGCTGGCCCGGTGTGATCGAGGCTGACAGCGCCGCCGGTGACATTTTTCATGTCTCGGATATCTACACGACGATGGCGCGTATCGCTGGCGCCACTGACTATATCCCGCGTGATCGGGTGATCGATGGGATCGATCAGACGGCCCTGCTGCTGGAAGGCGAAGGCAATGGACGCCGCGACTACGTTTATGTGTACGAGGGCCCGGTTCTTCGCTCGGTCGTGAAACAGGAGTTCAAGATGCACCTGCCTGCGCCGGGCGCGCCCGGAGCCGCCGCGCCAACGTACAACATCTACCGCGACCCGCGCGAACTGCATCCGCTGGTCGGGTATTCCCTCTGGGCCGGCGCATCGTTCCAGGACATGATCAAGCGACATCAGAAGATGATCGCCAAGTATCCGAACTCGGAAATCGGTAAAGACGTCCCCTATGGCGGCATCGAGAACCTGCGCCCCGAAAGCGAAAAGGCGCGGCAGGTCTTCATGAGCTGGCAAGAGTGAAGCCTGGATGGCACGCGGAACCTGCCCGCGCGCCAACGACAACCTATGCAGTCAAGACAACACTGGGCCACTCCCCAAGGCTTGGACAAGATTCCGCGAGGCACAAGCCAATGGAATGCCGAGGAAGGTAATGTTCTAAGGCAATCTTTGAACGCATCGGCGCCAGTGTTTGCCCCGATATTGTTCAACCCGGTAGCAACTGGCTTTTTAGGCTTTGACCTGGTGTGGTTTTTTTGCGGATCGATTGACCGATGTGCCAACCGCATTCCAACCCAGCTGGACAAATCACCGTGCACAAAAAACCTCTGCTTTGATTACTGACCACCTTAGCCGCCGCGGCTTTTTGAAAGCCTCCATGAGCGTGGCCGCATCGCCTGCGATGCTGGGCGCTGCCTGCAACAACGTCACAACCAAGGTTGAGGCCCGACAGTCCGAACCGGGGCTTGAATGACCTTTGATCGGGTACTCCTCACGGTTCTGCTGCCGTCGAGGAGACGGGATCGAAATCAAGGTCAGCGCTTTCAACAAAGATATTGATCCGAACGCGGCCCGTATCACATCGCCCAGCATAGGCGCCACGGTGGCCGAGCAATACATCGTATCGCGCTAGGACACGGTTTCGCAAACTGGTTGGGCGCAGCTGATCGAAGGCCAGGGCGAGGTCTTCTGCGCGGGCACCATCTATTGGTTCCTGGGTCTCAAGTGGAAGGATCGCACCACTCAGCAAATCACGCATAACGTTCTCAGGCGTTATACAGCCTGAACCTAAGCAATTGCAGATAGGCTGGCTTGGCTGATCCTTCCCGGCCGGAAAGATCCCGCCGACGCTGTCTTGGCAAAGCTACAGCCTATACGACATTCCATTCAACACTCTGACCTGCGCAGAGACACTGCCATTGTTTCGAAATCTGCTTTTCCCGCGTTACAGGCCTCTGACAGTTTTGCCGCAGAGCAATCGCACAGGGTATTTGCCACAAAAAGCTGCCCTGCCGCATGCTGGAGGGTGGTTCAACAGCGGTCACGAGAAGACCAACACCTTATTGCAACACCTGTTCCACGCAACTTGCAGTTTGAAAATCTGATCATCCTCTCTGCAATCGGACCGTGATTTCGGACAGCCGGGACCAGGATTGGAACGTGATCGGCAAAGCAAGCGCGGCTTCAGCAAATTCCCATGAGTAGCTGACAATCGAAAAGATCATTCCGGGTGTCGCATCCAGATTTTGCGTCGCGAACCACAGGTTGAACAGGATCAGACCTATCAGCAGAACGAAGATCACACCGTACAGGTAGGCTTCGGTATCCGAGAGCTTCACTTCGAAACGACGCAGTTTCGTCAGGTGGACAAGCACCGGGCGGACGCGGCGTTGCTCCAGAATGCTGACCTGATGTTCCATCTGCTCATTCAGGGCCCGGTTCCATTGCCAGAACGTCGAATGAAACAGGGCGTAGATGCATATCATTCCCACAAGCACCCCGCAGGCTGACAGAGCCAGCACCGGCGAGAAGTAAAACAGCAATATTGCTGAGACGACGAACTGGATGATTCCTGAAATTGCCGAAGGCAGGATCTCTTCCAGAAAGTCGGCCAGTTCGCGCCCCATTCCGATCCGGGCGTTCAACGAAGAAATCGGCAGGTTTGAAAAACGCGCAGCAAGCGCCTTGCCCAGCTCGACGCGGATCGTTCCGTAGACGCGCGTATCGTATATCCGCCGGATCACGCCGATCAGCGTGAGGGCGACCATGAGAGCGCCCAAATGCACAAAGGGCTGAAACTGTCCGCGCAGCAATCCATCGATGGCAAAGCCGATGAACAGCGGGATCAACACGGTTAATGCAGTTTCCGACAGTATCAGAAACCAGGTGATCCCGACACGCCACCGAAACACGCTCAGCAACGTGCCTATAGTCAGTTTTCTATTCCTCAGCATGCGGCATCACGGATCATAGTGGACACGAACGCGGACATCGCCCGGCCAGACCGAGGCGGCCCTGAAATCAGGCAAGTCCTGAGGGTTCGGGGCGCCGGTTGAACCCAGCCCCTCCAAAAGCTTCGTCTCGGTCATGTTCAGGTCTTCGTCCTTGTTTTCGTCGTGAAACAGCAGCACAGCATAAGGGCCGGCCGTCAGGTCGGGAAACTCATGGCTGACACTGCCTTTGCGGGACGGAACCTGGGCGTAGTCAATCGCGCTCTGGACATCCAAACCGTCAAAGGCGCGCGCGTCGTCGAAAACGAGGATCACAATGTTTCCCTTGGCGTTGCGGATACCCTCCACAATCACGTTCAGACCATCAGATGCGGCAGGCGTTGCAAGCGCCATCAGGGCGAATGCGGGGGCCAGAATGCTACGTGTCATGACTGTGTCCTTTCTCCGGAAGGGTGCGGCGGGGCTGGCTTGAAGACGACAAGGACATCTTCGGTAATGGCAATCAGCACCGGCACCAGCAGCAGCATGAGGGCGGTGCCGAACAGTTCCCCAAAAGCCAGAGAAATGGCGGCAGGGATCAGATACTGCGCCTGCTCGGATGTTTCGGTCAGCAAAGGCAGCAGGCCGATCACCGTCGTTGCGGTGGTCAGAAATATTGCCTTGAAACGTCCAATACCTGCGCTCTTCAGGGACAGATCCACGGGCTGGCCTTCCTCGCGCGCCTGATTGTATCGGGTGATCATGACCAGACTGTCGTTCACGATCACACCGGTCAGCGCCAGCATGCCGAAAAACGAAAACAGCGACAGTGAAACATCCATGATCAGGTGCCCGACGGCGGCCGCGATAAAGCCAAAGGGGACAATGGCTAGAATGACGAACGGCTGCCAATAGCTTTTCAGCGGCACGGCCATCAGCACATAAATCAGAACCGCCGCCAGCAGCAGCGCACGTTTCAGGCCATCGCTGATATCAGCCATCTCTTCCAGTTCGCCGGCAGGCAGGACTGCTAGGCTGGGATACTTGGCGCGGAGTTTCGGAACCAGCTGATCGAACACCGCCTGACCAACCTCTTCGGGGGCGACACGATCGCGGTCGATGGACGCGGCCACGATGTTCATGCGCTTGCCGTCGCGGCGATCGACAGTGCCAGAAGTGTAGGCGCCTTCGATCTCAGCAACCGTCTCGAGCGGTACCCAAGCACCGGATGCGCTGCGCAATTGGGTCTGCATCAGATCGGCCAGAGTATCGCGGTTTTCCCGCGCGTTCTGTACGACCACGCGAACTTCGGCCCAATCGCGCCTGACCTTGGTCACCTCGGCCCCGCCAAACCCATAGCCAATCTGTCGGGCCAGAGCCTCGGCATTGAATCCTAGATGCCGTGCGTCCGGGCGCAGGCGGAGTTTCAGCTCGGGCTGGCCGCCCGCCAGCCCATCCCGCACATTCGCCACGCCCTCGATTTTCGACAGAAAGTCTTTCATCTCGACGCTGGCTTGTCGCAGCAGGTCTTCGTCTTTTGACGCCAACCGTATGCGGAAGCCCCCGGCGAGCGTTTCCGATCCGGTGAACTCCAACTCGGTCGCGCCTTCGACCGCACCAACCCGGTCGCGCCATTCACGAACAACAGTCAGGATCGGAACGTCCGGGCGTTCGGCCACCGGGATCATCTCGGCGTATATTTGCGCGCTACCAGCGCTGTTGATGATGCTGAACACCGTCTGAACGGGTGGCGTGGCCATACCTGCGTCCTCGGCAAGCTCGGCGTTCAGGCCATTCAACGTAGCTTCGATCCGGTCCACATTAGTGCGGGTCAAAGCAAAGGGCGCGCGGGCGTCCATTTCCAGATTCATCGTGATGACCTGTCCGGGCACCTCGGGAAAGAACACCGTCTTGACTTTGCCCTTGTACATAAGGCCAAGCCCCAACGTTGCAGCGGCAATGAACAGGATCAGTACGGCGTAACGCTGTCGCACCGCCGCAACGAGTAAAGGCTGGTAGATGCAATCCCGCACCCAGTCCAAGCCGCCCTGTGCAATATCCTGTACCTGACCCCAGAGGCGGGTCAAAAGGTACCTACGATCTTGCCCCATCGAAACCTGCGCCAGATGGGCGGGCAGGATGAATTTGCTTTCGATGAGCGAGAAGATCAGCGTCAGGATCACGATCCCCGCAAACCCGGCCAGCACCTTACCCAGCGGATTGTCGATTAACAGCATCGGGAAAAAGGCCGCGATTGTGGTCAGCACGCCAAAGACAGTCGCAACCGCCACGCGATGCACGCCGCGTTCCGTGTCTCTTATCGGGTCTTTGCCATTGCGGCGTTCTTCGAAAACGCTTTCACCAACCACAACGGCGTCATCAACCAGAATGCCCAAGGCGATGATCAGACCAAAGGTGGTGACATCGTTCAGAGAATAATCCACCCATTTTGAACCCGAAACGGCTATGGCCCCCATGACCGAAACCGGAATGCCCATGGCGACCCAGAAGGCCAGGCGCACGTTCAGAAACACCGACAGCATCAAGGTCACAAGGATCAGCCCCTGCACCCCGTTGGACCGCAACAGCGCCAGCCGGTCCGAGATATAGCCGGCGCTGTCGCCCCAGACCTCGACCTGAACCTGCGACGGCAACTGGCGGCTGAACTCATCCACCGTGCGGCGCACAACGTCACTGATCGTCAGCAGGTTCTCTTTCTGCCCGACCAGAACCTCCATCCCGACGGTTGGCTTGCCGTTCAGCCGAAACAGGTACTCGCCGTCCTGAAACCCGTCTTCGATCTTGGCGATATCACCCAAGGGCACAAAAGACCCGTCGTCACGTTCGATGATCGGCAGGGCCGCGTATTCAGGAGCGTATTTTGCGCGATCATCGGCCCGCAGATAGATCGTGCCGCCCTCGGTCCGCAAACGGCCTGCCTGAAATGCCACCGAGTTTTCCTCGATTGCGCGGGTCACATCCGCGACGGTCAGGCCATAGTGGCGCAGCAGCGCAGGGTCGATTTCGATGCGCAGTTCCCGCGGGATCAGACCCCAGATTTGCAGCCGGGACAATTCCGGTTGCGCCAGCAGCTCTTCTTTCAGGCGCTGCGCCAGGCTCTGCAATGTGGCCGGGTCTGTTTCGCCGTAAAGGTTCAGATAGAGCGCTGGAAAATCGAAACCCGACGCTTCGATCACAGGGCGGCGCGCGGTATCGGGCAGATCGGTCAACCCATCGATGCGAATGCGGACACGATCCAGAACGGCTTGCAGTTTCTGGCCACCCGCGCGGCGGACGGTCACGACACTCAGATCGTTTTGGGATCGCGAAGTCACACTGCGCACGCCCTCCAACCCTTCCAGCGCCTGCTCAACTTTGTGGGTCACCAATTCATCGACCTGTTCGGCAGTGGCGTCCGGGAACTCGATCGAAATCGTAACGCTTTCCGCAGGTATGCGAGGGAAGCCCTCGATCCGAATATTCAGCAGCGTCTGCACCCCAAGAAAGAGGATCAGCGCCATCATCAGATTGGCGGCGACAGGGTTGCGGATAAACCAGGATGTCAGCGCGTGCATGGCTCAACCCCCATCCGACAGCGGCGTGACGCGCTGACCCGGCAGAAACGAGGCCAAAGGTGTCTTGGCCACGCGCCATGGGCCGTTCCCGTCGGGCGTCTGTATCGTGACAGCACCTTCGCTGCGGAACAGGATGTTCGGGCTGAACCTCTCAAGGTGGTCGTTTTCATCCACTATCCAAATGTACCCCGCGCGCGTCAGGGCGCTTTCCGGCAGGGTCACGGTGTCAGCAATTCGCCGTCCGGGAATGTGCACTTTCAGAAAGTCTCCGGCGAGTATGCCGTCACCGGGGTTTGCGACATCCAAAAAGACGCGCACCTGTCGTGTGTCCTGATCCAGAAAACCGCCTCCACGCCGGACGCGTGCCTGACCCAGGTTTTCGCCCGAACGGTGCGTCAGGTCAGCAGCAACGCCAGAGATCGGATGATCGAACAGCGCCCAATCCGCTTGGCTGAACCCGGCAACCAGTTCGAATTGCCGGTTGTCCGACAGGTGTATCAGGGGATCGCCCGGGTTGACCGTCTGGCCAAGGCTGGCAAAACGACGGGTGACAAAGCCTGAAAACGGGGCAACAATTTCTGCGTCCTTCAGGTCATTTCTCGCCGCATTCAGGCGTGCCTGCGCCGCTGCAACGGTTTTTTCGGCGACGCGCAATTGCGGCAGGTTCACGGCCAATTTGTTTGGCGGTTCCACCCCGTCTCGTTCGAACTGCCGTTTCGCGACGGTTACGTTGTTCTGCGCGCGCAACAGTGCAAGCTCCGCTCGCTCAAGCTCCATCTCGGCGGCTGCAACGGCGCTTTGATAGGGGGCATTTTCGATTGAAAACAAAGGGTCGCCCCCTTCCACCTGTGTCCCGGCCAAAGCGCCGGCATGGACTGCGGTGATGCGCCCGGACACAGCAGACCGCAGCTCGGCATCCCAACGAGGCCGAACTTCGGCAAATGCAGAAACACGCGCCTGCACGGTTTCCGGAACAACAGTTACGACAGAGACGGTCGGTGGCGGAGGTGAGGTGTTTGCTGCCTGAACATCAACCGTATCTTCCGCGTCAAATAACAGGATGACGACCGCCACAAACAGCATCAGCGACAATCCAATCCAGAGCCATCGTCGGGCTGGTCTTCGCTGAGCTTCTGAGGTTTTGTCTGTCATTGTCCTGTTTTTCCTGAGCCGCCTGAACCATTGCGCCTTGTGGGGCACGATTGGATGTCATATATTGTGAACGATCGTTCGTTCAATATGAAAAAACCAAAATGCCCGAAAACACCAAAAAACCAGGGTCCACCCGGGAAAAGGCAACAGCCAAGCGCCGCAACCAGATTTTGGAGGCCGCCGTTATGTGTTTTCTCGAACGCGGCTATCATCAGACCGGCGTCCGCGATATCGCATCGCGGGCGGGCGTCAGCCTTGGAAACCTCTACAACCATTTTCGCGGCAAGCATGACGTGCTTGTGGAAATCGCGATGCTTGAACGCCGCGAGCTGGAGCCGTTTCTGAAAGTCCTGAATTCAAATGCACCCGCACCCAAAGTGTTGAAAAAGTTCATCAAGGCCTACGCCAACTATCTGGCTGCGCCGGAGAACGTCATCCTCACCTTGGAGATTTCGAGCGAAGCCGTTCGTCAACCGGATATCGCGCGACTGTTCGTCGAAAACCGAGCCAGACTGACCGAGGCGCTTGAAGAAGTAGTGAAACGCGGAGTTGACGCAGGAGATCTGCGCGCTGTTCCGGATCCGCTACAGGCGTCGCAATTGGTGATAGAGGTTCTGGAAGGAAGCGCGTATCGCAGCGTCCTGTCGGAAACGCCCATGAGCAAAATCGCTGGAAGCATGGAGGATTTCATTCTGAGCTCGCTGCTGGCGCGTCAATGAAGCCTGTGTTGCGCGTTTACCTGAAGCTGATGAAAGCCTGCGAACGGGAAGACGCACTGTGGCAATCGTGCGGATAGCTGAGTACAGCTTTCCGCCCATCCTTCAGGAAAACGAAGCCTCCCCAACTTACCTTTAACCCAATTTGGGAAATCGGCGAGATGCGCATATTTTTTCATCCAAGCCAATGGTTGCTGTCTAAAATTTAATCATATGATGGGAAATTAAGCAGATTCCGACGCTGCAAGTTAGTGTTCCGATACTTCAACAGAGAAACAGGTGGCAGCAAACCGAAGCGCTGTAGGTGCCCTATTACACAAGTTGCAACCATATTACCCGCGCACAGCGCAGTACCACCGCGCGCAGCAGGCACCGTCAGCTTAAGCACCACGCAATTGGGCAACAGGACCGTGCTGAATAAGTTTCGCCAATCTGGGTCTTTCAAATGCCTATTCCCCAGAACCACGACACCTGAACTTGATGCGGTTCTGCTAAACTCGGCAGGCGGAGTGACCGGAGGAGATTCATTTCGGTTTTCTTGCAAGGCAGCAAAAGGCACGGCACTGAACTTGACTACGCAAGCTTGCGAGCGCGCTTACAAGGCCCAGCCCAAAGAATGGGGCCAGGTTACAAATCATTTGACGGTAGAGGCTGGAGCCCGGCTGAACTGGTTGCCGCAAGAGACCATTCTTTACAATGGCAGTGCGTTGGACCGGCGCCTCAGGATCGACCTGTCACCGGATGCCGAAATGCTGATGGTGGAACCGCTTGTTTTTGGACGCGTCGCCATGGGTGAAACGTTGACTGAAATCCGCTTGCGCGATCAAATCGAGATTTGGCGCGAAGGAACGCCGGTGTTTCTCGATGCGATTAGGTTTGCTGGTGATTGGCACACTCACTTGGCTAAGCGGCATATTGCAAACGGCGCAGGGGCGATGGCCCTGATCGTCTTAATGTCGGGTTCCGCCGAAGGTCATCTGGAGCCTGTCAGGGAATTGCTACCGGACGCCGCCGGGGCAACTCTGATCCGGAAAGACCTACTGGTCATTCGCATTCTGGCCGGCGACAGCTTTGCACTGCGCCGCACATTGATGCCGGTTCTGCGCCGGCTGAACAACGACACATTACCCCGATGCTGGATGCTTTGACATGAACCTGACCCCTCGTGAAAAAGACAAACTACTGGTGGCCATGGCCGCCGAGGTCGCTCGCAAACGGCTGGCGCGTGGCGTCAAGCTGAATCACCCCGAGGCCATTGCGTTGATTACCGATGCCGTGGTCGAAGGCGCGCGCGATGGCCGTTCGGTCGCCGACATGATGCAAGCTGGGGCTGAAGTGATCTCTCGGGAACACTGCATGGAAGGCGTGCCCGAGATGATCCACGAGGTGCAGGTCGAAGCCACTTTCCCGGATGGCACAAAACTTGTGACTGTCCACAACCCCATTCGCTAATTTCCAAAGGAGTCACCCATGATCCGCATGCTGTTTCCCGCTCTCATTCTGGCTGGTCCGGCCACGGCCCATTCGGATACCCATATTCACGCCCATGGCAGCGATTACACCGCGCTTGCAGTTGGGTTGGCTTTGATTGGGGTCATCGCCATAACCGTGATTTTGAAGCTGCCGAAATGATTCCGGGCGAGATCATTCCTGCCGAAGGCTCTCTGACGTTGAACGCGGGACGCAGCACCCGTCTTGTTATTGTCGCCAATACCGGCGATCGACCCATACAGGTCGGCAGCCACTACCATTTTTCTGAAGCAAACTCGGCCCTGGATTTTGATCGGTATGCAGCTTTGGGTATGCGGCTGGACATCCCGGCGGGTACCGCGGTGCGATTTGAGCCAGGCCAAACTCGCGAAGTTATTCTGGTGCCATTTGAAGGGCGCCGGCACATTTACGGTTTCAATATGCATATCATGGGGGCTCTGAAAGATGCCGGGCAAGATCAGTCGGAGTGACTATGCCTCCATGTTCGGCCCAACGGTCGGCGACAAAGTACGATTGGCAGATACCGATCTGATCATCGAGGTAGAAAAAGACCTTATCGTGGAGCGCGCAACAACTGCGCGTTTCAGTGAAACGGGCCACCGCGAAGATGTCTATGGTGAAGAGGTCAAGTTCGGTGGCGGCAAAGTCATTCGAGATGGGATGGGGCAGTCTCAGACCACGCGTGCCGAAGGTGCCGTGGACACTGTGATCACCAATGCTCTGATCGTGGATCACTCGGGCATCTACAAGGCGGATGTCGGTCTGAAGGACGGGTGCATCGCCAAGATCGGCAAGGCCGGAAATCCAGATACGCAACCCGGAGTAGACATCATCATCGGTCCCGGCACAGAGGCCATCGCGGGCGAAGGTCGCATCCTGACGGCTGGCGGGTTCGACAGCCATATTCACTTCATCTGCCCGCAACAGATCGAGGACGCGCTGCATTCTGGCCTGACGACCATGCTTGGCGGTGGCACCGGCCCGGCACATGGCACTCTGGCGACCACATGTACCCCGGGCCCGTGGCATATTGGCCGGATGTTGCAGGCGGCGGATGCTTTTCCCATGAATCTTGCTTTTGCAGGCAAGGGAAATGCTTCGCTTCCCGCTGCTTTGGAGGAACAGGTCAAAGCCGGGGCTTGTGCCCTGAAACTGCACGAGGACTGGGGTACGACCCCGGCGGCCATCGATTGCTGCCTTTCGGTCGCTGACGCGATGGACGTTCAGGTGATGATCCACACTGACACGCTCAACGAATCCGGGTTTGTTGAAAACACGGTTGCCGCGATAAAGGGTCGGACTATCCACGCTTTCCACACTGAAGGCGCGGGCGGCGGCCACGCACCAGATATCATCAAAATCTGCGGTGAGGACCATGTCCTGCCCTCCTCTACCAACCCCACGCGGCCTTTTACGGTGAACACGGTCGAGGAACATCTGGACATGCTGATGGTCTGCCATCACCTCGACAAATCCATCCCCGAGGACGTGGCTTTTGCTGAAAGCCGCATCCGGCGTGAGACCATCGCGGCTGAAGATATCCTGCACGACATGGGCGCGTTCAGCATCATTGCGTCCGACAGTCAGGCTATGGGCCGCGTGGGCGAGGTGTTGATCCGGACGTGGCAAACCGCCGACAAAATGAAGAAACAGCGCGGGCGCCTTCCCGAGGAAACAGGCGAAAACGACAACCTGCGCGTCAGACGCTATATCGCCAAATACACGATCAACCCGGCCATTGCTCATGGCCTGAGCCGCGAGATTGGCAGTATCGAAGAAGGCAAACGTGCTGATCTTGTTCTATGGAACCCTGCCTTTTTTGGTGTGAAACCCGAGATGGTTTTGCTGGGCGGTACGATTGCTTGTGCCCAAATGGGTGACCCAAACGCGTCGATCCCCACACCGCAACCAGTCTATAGCCGCCCGATGTTCGGGGCCTATGGCCGCTCGGTCGAGCATTCGGCAATCACATTTGTCTCTGAGGCCGCACAGGCCGACAGGATTGGCGATACACTGGGCTTGGCGAAGCAGACCGTCGCTGTCCAAAACACACGAGAGATTGGCAAACAGGATCTTTTGCTCAACAACGCGACGCCGCATGTTGAAGTTGATCCGGAAACCTATGAGGTCCGGGCAGACGGTGAATTGCTGACCTGCCAACCGGCCGAAGTGCTGCCGATGGCACAGCGATATTTTATGTTCTGACTAAAAATTATGCTGCATTGCACCGTGCGCAAGGCAGAAATGACCAAACACCCACTTCAACGTGAGGCCGATATGACAGATATTAATGCTCAAGGGAGGACCAACGTTTACGAGGGTCCAAATGGCACACTCAGCAACACAATCACACGCAGGCTTTTCGCTGCCCGGTCTGATCGCGTCCATCGGATCATCAATCTATGGGGCTCTGATCAGTGTGGCCGAAGCTCAATCGCGCGTGCGGCAAGTCGAATTCCTGCAATCGCTCAGCGACGAAGAGTTGCAAAAACGCGGCCTATCACGCGAACGGATCGTGCATCGGGTGTTTTCGGATTCGATCTGGCTCTGACCATTTCTGCTCCAGAGGAGGCGACGGTATGACCGCCCTGCTCTGCACCGCACGCCGTTACTCGGATCACATGCACGACGACACTGCCGATTGCCTGTCGTTGACCTATGACGATCGGTTTTTGCGCCGAAAGGTTTTAACATGCGAAAGCGGCGAACAGATTCTGGTCGACCTGGCTCAGACAACCTCACTGGATCACGGCGGCGCGCTGATCTTGGACGACGGGCGCGCGGTTGAAATCCAGGCCGCGCCCGAAGCCTTGCTGGAGGTCTCGGCTCCTGATCTGGCACGTATCGCATGGCATATCGGCAATCGCCACACGCCCTGCCAGATCGAAAAGGATCGTCTGTTGATCCAGGTCGATCATGTGATCCGAGACATGCTTTTGAAAATCGGGGCCACAGTGCGCGAGGTGCACGAACCGTTCAACCCCGAAGGCGGAGCCTATGGCCATGGCAGAACACATGGCCACGCCCACTGACGCCGATATCCTGACTCTGACCCAGTGGTTGTCTCCGGCATACCCTGTGGGGGGCTTTGCTTATTCTCATGGGTTGGAAGCTGCAATTGACGAAGGAGCAGTCGCCAGCTCCCAAGACGCCGAAGCCTGGATTTCTGATGTGCTGGAACATGGGTCGGGATGGAATGACGCTCTGTTCGTAGTGTCCGCTTACAACGCCCAGGATAATGATGAGCTTATCAGCGTTGATACCAAGGCACGGGCGATCTGCGCATCATCGGAAAGAAAAATGGAAACCGAATTGCTGGGGCAGGCATTCGGGACCGTCACAGGAGACGTCTGGGATTTAGACATCCAACGGCTTTCCTACCCAGTGTCTGTGGGCTACGCCGCGCATCTGCAGAGCCTTCCCATACTGTTAACGACACAGCTGTATCTACAAGCATTTGCAAGCAACTTGGTCGCGTGCGCAACGCGCCTTGTGCCGCTGGGGCAAACCGACGCTCAAAAACTGATCCGTAATTTGACACCGCTATGTGCTCGTATCGCTGAACAAGCGCAAATGGCAGGCTTGAACGAATTGAGTTCGACTGCGTTCCTGACGGACATCGCGTCGATGAGACACGAAATACAGTATTCAAGGATATTCCGAACATGAGCAGTATGAACGGCCCTCTTCGCGTTGGCATCGGTGGTCCGGTTGGAGCCGGAAAGACCACCTTGACGGCTGCCCTATCTGAAACCCTGCGCGATGTTTGTTCAGTGGGCGTTATCACCAATGATATTTACACTCAGGAAGACGCCGAGGCGCTGATGCGCTTGCAGGTCTTGCCAAGAGACAGGATCATCGGTGTCGAAACGGGGGGTTGCCCACATACAGCTATCCGTGAAGATGCATCGATAAACCTTGCAGCGGTCGCTGAAATGCGAAACCGGCATCCCGATCTTGACATCGTTCTGATCGAAAGTGGCGGCGACAACCTGTCGGCTACATTCAGTCCAGAACTCGCAGACCTTACAATCTATGTGATCGACGTCGCAGCAGGAGAGGAAATCCCGCGAAAAGGCGGACCGGCAATAACGAAATCCGACATCCTGGTCATAAACAAGACCGATCTGGCGCCGCATGTTGGCGCTTCACTGGAGGTCATGGATAGAGATGCAGCCAGAATGCGCAAAGGGCGGCCCTTTTTGTTCACGTCCCTTCGTCACAAAAAAGGAGTCGGCGCAATTGTCGACCTTTTAGTGAAGAAGGGGGGGTTAATGATTCCAGAAAGGAATTAACGCTCAGAACGAAGATGCCAATCTGTCGACACCTGTCATCGGCTCTGCCGTTCAGAGGCACCTAATTCATAGATTTTTCGTCATTCTGTTTTCGATTGGCGCAAAGGCTTTACCACGCGCGACTCCAAGCTTTTCCATCAATTCCGCACCTTTCGTGGCGGTATCTTTCAGTGCCGCTGAGAAATATTCACGCGAACCCTTCGGGACGTTGGCTGCCACCCGCGACACCGCGTCCTTCGATAATAAATGCGTTTTCCTTTGCCTCACTCAGGAAATGCGGGCTGCTAGCGGACCACCGACACATCTCTTTTTCGTTGTGCATCCCTGACAAGGGCAGCAAGCCGATAGAAACCGTGCGCCATTTTTGTGTAAGGCGTAAGAAGGAAGAACGCGAGGACCGACCCCAGATGGACGGCAAGCAGCGCAGGCATTACTGCGGATGAACCGAAAGCGTAAAGAACAAGCCCGCTCAACGCTACAAACCCAAGCAGTAGTATAAATCCGATTTCTCCGCCCCAAGCTGAAACATCGCCGAGATTGCGGTCTGACTTGTGTTTCAGCCGGACCATCATGTAGCAGCCAACAGTGAGCAAAACGCCCCCTGTGACTCCAAACAGCTTCGGCAATGACCAGAACCGGTAAGGTGCGTGCAGATCGAACCCATAATGCATGATCGTCGCCACCGAAGTCGAAGCAAAACACAGCAGAAACCCGTACATTATCGCATGATGCACGTGGCGGCGGGCCTGGCTAAAACGGTCTTCGTCCTCGAAATTGCAACCCTCCCCGTGGCCAGCAGCCAGGTCCTGCATTTTGGCCGTTCGACTTAGCGCGGCTTTCAAGTCGCCCAGTTGGATCGGCTGGCCTCCAACTGCGTGCCAATAGCGCCGCAAGCTGATGCCAATGCTGAACAACGGCAGAAGGAATGCCGGAGCAAAAATCAACACCATCGCATTGTGAGAGAGGACAGAGTAGAAGCCTTCGCCTCCGGTCGAGCCGATCGCGCGAATGGCCCAAAAAATAAGCGTGAAGCCGACGACCAGAGCCAGGGCGATCGCTCCACCATGGCTATGGAAGCAGCGCGCCACTGGTTGCGGCCAGGCGAAGCTTTCCCAACTGTCGCGCCGGACCTCGGCCAGAGCCTTCGGCAGGTTGAGGTCGAACTCATGCGGCGCCGTATATTGGCAGGCATAGTAACATCCTCTGCAGTTATGGCAGAGATTGGCCAATTGCGTGATATCGCCGTCCGAGAATGCGCGTTCAGCGTGAAGCGACGGAAAGACCGAGCAATAGCCTTCGCAATACCGGCAGGCATTGCAGATCTCAGCCTGACGGCGGGCTTCCTGTATCAGTTCAGTTCGCATAAGAAGCGGCCTCTCGTCCTGCAATGCGTCCGAAGACGGTTCCGATGGTCATGCCGAACCCGGCCAGATAACCCTGCCCCAAAATCGACCCAGCCATGGTTTCGCCTGCCGCCCAGAGGTTCTGGATTTTGCCGTTTGACAATGAACATTGCGCAGATTCATCCACCTTGAGCCCCAGATATGTGAAGGTCACACCGGTGCGCAGCGAGTAGCCATAGTAAGGAGGTTCGGTGATCGGGCGCGCCCAATTGGTTTTGGGTGGCGTCAGGCCGGTAGTTGAAACTCCGTCCAATTCTGTTGGATGAAAGCCACTTGTGTCACCGCAGGCGGCATTGAATTCTGCGACGGTCGTGGTCAGTTTATCGGCGGGCAGACCCATCGCTTTGGCCAGTTCCTCGAGCGTGTCCGCCTTTAACGGCGGAAAAACCGACGGCATGAACAGATTCAGCGATTTGGCATCAATGATCACATAGCCCACCTGATCCGGCTGGGCTGCGACCAAGCGACCCCAGATCGCGTAACGCTTTGGCCAGACGTCCTCGCCCTCGTCATAGAACCGCTCGGCATCTTTGTTGACAACAATTGAGAATGGAACGCAGTCCAGGCGGGTGACGATGCCGCCATCGAATTTCGGAGCACGCCCGTCGACGGCAACGGCGTGGCATTGGGTCGGGTCTCCAACGCTCTCAACGCCTTGATCCAGAAGATCGGCCAGCACGACACCCCGGTTATAGGGTGTGCCCCGGATCAGGAAGTTGCGTGCCGCAGGTCCCCACGCACGCGTCAGCCAATCGGTGTCAGCCTGAAAGCCGCCCGAAGCGACGATGACCGCTTTGGGCGTTATGCGATGGGATTGGCCTTCGCAGGTGAAGTCTACCCATTCAATCCGGTCTCCGTTCAATTCAAGATGCGTGACGGCGGCTTCGTACAGGACTTCGACGCCCAGCTTCGCTGCTGTCCGGTAATAGGCATTTACCAGCGATTTACCGCCGCCCATAAAGAACGCATTCGTCCGCGCCAGCGATAGCGTCCCCGACAAAGAGGGCTGGAACCGAACCCCGTGCTCCTCCATCCAGGGAAGACATTCCTCAGACGTGCGAATTGCGAGGCGCGCCAGATCTTTGTCGGTTTTACCCCCGGTAACCTTGAGCAAATCTGACAGGTATTCGTCTTCGCTGTATTCCTCGACCAGCGGGCCTAAAGGGCTGGAATGCATGCAGCGAAAGTTTCGGGTATGGCGCGAGTTTCCGCCACGATAGGGTTTGGGCGCCGTTTCAAGGATCAGAACGCGCGCGCCTGCTTCGGCGGCGGTCATCGCAGCGCACAGGGCGGCGTTACCTCCGCCAATCACAGCGATATCGTAGGCTTCCTTTTGGGTGGCCATGTGGTTTCCGCCTATTGAGTTTGGTCCGTTGTTCGGTCGCGCTCCTGCAAGGCGCGAATGCGCATGCGTTGTGCTGCGTGGATATGAGCGCGCATCTCATTTTCAGCCGCCGCGCCATCCCGGGCTTTCAAGGCGGCCATGATAAGGCGGTGTTCGGCTACTGCGGCCTCGGCTCGGTCGCCGTCCAACAATTGCGACGGGCCCAGGATCAGCAACGCCTTTTGTAAAGACAACATGGATTTAGCCAGAAACCGGTTCTTGGCCGCATCCAGAAGCGTCGCATGGAAAATCCGATTGATCCGCGCGGCCTCCGGGCCGGTGCCTGCCTCGGCCAGCCGGTCATTCAGCACATCCAGCTCATCCAGTTCGACATCGGACGCCGCCCTTGCCGCCAGACGGGCCGCAGTTCCCTCGAGCACAGCGCGCATCTCATAGAGCTCCATCACTTCGGCGTAATCCAGGCTGCGTACCGTCGCGCCTTGACGGGGGATATGTGTTACCAAGCCATCCGCTTCCAGCTGTCGGATCGCTTCGCGCACAGGCGTGCGGCTAACTCCCAACCTCTCGGACAACTCTATCTCGCGCAGGCGTTCGCCGGGCGGCAGGCTACCTTCGCGAATCTCATCCAGCAGGCGCTGATAGGCGGAATTGCCTTGTGGGCCTGGCTGTAACGGGTCGTCCTGCAGGGTCATCACGCGCTCACTTGTGTTATTGCGTCCATTTGTATACATTTGGATACACACTAAGTCAACCGCACCGGAATCTACATTTTGTCCACCCAGATCAACGCACCCTCCTCAGCGAAAAAACGTGCAGTGACCTTCGCACTTGCAGTGTTGGGCACCGGAGCATTCTGGTTAATGAATTTGCCCCTGCCCTTCCTGTTCGGCCCAATGAGCGCCTGTCTGATTGCAGCCCTGGCGCATGCGCCGATGGAGGGATTCGGGCAGGTCTCGGTGGCGGCACGCACTATCCTGGGCGTTGCCGTGGGAGCATCGATCACTCCGGCCCTGTTTGCCGAATTGCCGAAAATGGCCGCGTCGATTGCGCTGGTTCCGTTCTTTATCCTGCTGATCGCACTGGTCGGAGTGCCATTCTTCCGCAAGGTTTGGGGCTTCGATACTACAACCGCTTTTTATGCTGCCATGCCCGGCGGGTTGCAGGACATGATCATCTTCGGATCCGAGGCGGGTGCCAATCCGCGCACGTTGTCGCTGATCCACGGCACACGCGTGCTGATCATAGTGACGTTGGCCCCGCTATTTCTGACTGTTTTCTATGGCGCTGAATTGACCAACCCAATCGGTGAACCCGCACACGCCCTGCCGGTTCACGAACTGGCCCTGATGGTGTTGGCCGCCTTTATCGGCTGGAAGGGCGGCGAGCGCATCGGTCTCTTCGGCGCGTCGATCCTGGGACCGATGATCCTGACAGCTGCTTTGTCACTCGGGGACTTCATCCATACCCGCCCCCCGCGCGAGGCCATCCTGGCCGCGCAATTCTTCATCGGTTGCGGAATCGGAGTGAAGTTTGTCGGTGTCACCTGGGTGGAATTGCGCAAGGTCGTGGCAGCGGGTTGCGCCTATGTGGTTGTCCTGGCCGTGTTGGCGGCGGCCTTCACTGCTGTTGTCACCACGTTAGGGCTTGGCAAGCCGGTCGAGGCGTTTCTGGCCTTCGCGCCCGGCGGGCAGGCCGAGATGACAGTTCTGGCCATCGTTTCAGGCGCGGACCTGGGCTTTGTGATCACTCACCATCTGACAAGGATTGTGCTGGTGATCATCGGCGCGCCCATCGCCGCCAATCTTATTCTACGGTGGTCCAAACCTCGGGGTTGATCATGTGGATCGGCGCGCCGTCTGCGTAAGCATTTACCTGATCGAAGATATCGGCAAATTGCAGGTCGAACTCATCCTCGGTCACAAAACCAATATGCGGCGTCGCGAGCAGGTTGGGATGTGCCAGCAAAGGATCGGTCGCGTCAGTCAGTGGCTCGGAATCGAATACATCAATCGCGGCTTTGCCGGGGCGACCGGCGTTTAGCGCTTCAAGCAAAGCGCCCGGAGCAATCAGCCCGGCCCGTGAAGTGTTCACGAAGATCGCCCCGGGCTGCATCTGCGCAAAATCCGATGCGGTAATGATCGCACGCGTGTCCGGTTTCAGGCGCACATGGATCGAAACAACATCACTATCGGCAAAAAACGCCTCGCGGCTCGGCGCGACCCTAGCGCCATCCGCTTGCGCACGCGACCGACCTTCATCGGACGACCACCAAACGACATTCATTCCGAACGCCTCGGCATAACCCGCAACCGCACGCGCGATACGGCCGTAACCATAGAGCCCCAATTGACGACCGCGTAGTGTCTTGCCTACCCCTGCCTGCCAGTGCCCTGCCTTGACCGAGGCCATCTGAGCGGGCAAATCCCGCATCCCAGCCATGATCAGCGCCCATGTGAGTTCCGCCGCAGCATAAGACGGCGTGCCGCTATGCATATTCGAACACAATAAAACACCCTGATCTGTACAGGCCGGCACATCAACATGGGGATAGACGCTGCGCTGGCTGATCAGCTGCAAATTCGGCAACTTTTCCAGCAAGGCGCGCGTGACTTTGGTCCGCTCTCGGAACAGCACCAGCACCTGAGCCTCCTGCAAACGCTTGGCCAAGATGTCAAGATCCTCGACATGATCCGTCCACACCGTCACTTCATGACCGTTGAGCCTCTCAAAACATGGCAGCCCACGCAGCGTGTCGAACCAATCGTCCAGAATGTGTACTTTCATCGGCTTTCTATACTCTGCCCGGTGGTCAGTTGTCTGGGTGTCGGCACAAAATGCTGCAGGTCGAGTGCTCCCAGCGCGTTTCGGACGCGTTCGCTTTGGTCCAACAGATGATTGAATTGCTCGTCGCATCCCGCGATTGGCGTGGGGTATTCGGCCATATCCCGCCGCAAGGCAGCTTGCGCCAACCGGAGCTCCTGACGCGCGATATCGAGGCATTCCGAGTAGTCGTCCACCATAACCCCTCCCATTTGTATACAAAGGTATACCAATTTGGAAATGCCAAATCAACTCCCTTTCCACACGGATTGTGGAACGTACACATGGCCGTCTGCCAACTTGCGCGCGGTACGAACCAAGCCTGCTGCGTTTACAGTGAACCCATTCTCAGTGGTGAAATCCACCAATACGTCGATCGTGCCCGAGGCATGTTCCAATATGACTTCAGCCGGGCTTGTCGTCGGGCGATCCAGCAAACCGTCCGCGACCGTGCCGGGCGTCAAAGCGCAGGACGCCATGCACTGCGCACCGGTAACCGCCATGGTCGGGTGGGTCTTCCACGGCATGAAATACCGCACTGCAAGCGTTCCGCCCGCTTTGGCAGGAGCTACAAGGCCGAATTTGGGGGTCACGGATTTGGACACATCCCCCATCCCCATCCGTTCCCCGGCTTCGATCCGAACGGCTTCCATCCGGTCAAAAAAGGCGCGGTTGGCGTCCAGATCCTCGGCGCTTTCATAACCCGTCAGTCCGAAGTCGGCGGCGCAGGCAATGGCCATTGGCATAGCGACGTCCATGCAAGTCAGTTCGATCCCCTGTACTGTGTCACGCAGGTTGCCGGTGGGCAGGAAAGCACCGGTTGCTGACCCAACCACCCCCATGAAACTCAGCTGCACCGGTGCAGATTGGCCGGGCACCCCGGCAATGCCTGTATCACCCTCATAGGTCAGCCTTCCCCCGGGTGTCTGAATCCGGGCCACTACACGGGCCCCGGTGTTGACCGCCCGGATACGGATTTCGGTTTCATCGCCTTGGGGCTCAAACAACCCCATTTCGATTGCAGCGGGGGCGACACCGGACAGGATGTTGCCGCAAGTTGGTTTGAAGTCGACCAACTTATCCTCGACCGCAACCTGCGCGAAGAAATAGTCGATATCGGCCCAGTCATCCTCGCTGACCGACAGCATCGCGACCTTGGTCGTGACCGCCGCGCCACCGCCGATGCCATCAATGTTCAGCGATTGCCCGGCCCCGAGGGCAGCGATCAGCACTTTGGCCAAAGTGTCCAGATCCTCGGGCAAATCCGAGCGGCGGAAATACGGGCCCCGAGAGGTTCCGCCCCGCATGAATACATATGGGATTGCTGTTTGGGTCATCGGGTCCCCCCTGGCCAAGACTGAGTGGTGTTTCTTCTGCCCGGCCCGGTACACAGGCCGAGCGATGTCATCGGGCTGCTCATTTCAATGGCCAGGGCAAACTGACCATGTCCTGTAACAGTCCAGGTGGGAAATCGCGGTTCAGAGCACCCGCCATCAGGCACATAAAGCCGATACCGCAGGCGGTCAGGATCAGCGCCATCTGCCAGCTGGCCCCCGCCCGAATGCGGAAAAACGCCATCAGGAAACCCAGCAATGCAAGGATGAACCCCACCACCCATGTCGCCGCGATGAGACCAGCGAACCAAGCCAGCGTGGACCACAATCCATGGGGGGCACTGGCGTCCTCACCCGCAATTTCCTTGTCCGCAAAGATCGCGTCGCCCTCGGGCCGCCGCATCATCTGGATCAGCAGGATCACGCAGCAGAACAAAGAGATACAGCCGATCACTAGGGGGATGATTTTGTCGGTCATGTTGTAGTCAGGGATCATGTTAGCATTGACCAAAGCCACGATCAGATAGGCCATGATCACCAGTAGAAAGACCAATGGCGCACGCTTTGTACCTGCCTGAACCTCACCCTCGGCCATGATCATCTTGGCTTGCCGGATGCCCAGAATAACCGAGGCAACCGTGACGACGATCAAGACAATGACGATGGGGCTGAAGACATATTCCATCCCTTCGCCAAAGCTCTTTCGGAAACGGAACGATGCTATCTGGAAGGCCTGATTGGTGAACTTTTCAACCGGGTTCGACAGAACAAAGCCGATCAGGAAAGCCGGGCGCGACCAGTCGAACCGACGCAAGAAGATGCCGATCAAACCAATCACAAACAAGGCCAGCAGGTCTTCGAAGTTCTGACCGGATTGGAAGGCTGCAAAGCTGATCAACATGAACAGGAACGGCGCCAGATAGGTAAAGCGGATCGTGGTCAGCTTGGCGATCCCGCCCGAGGCCGCGATGCACAGGATGGTGCCCACCACGTTGGCCAGCGCCAACAGCCAGACGATCGAATAGGTGATGTCGAGATTGTCCTGAAGCATGCTCGGACCGACTTCGATATCTCCCGACCCCAGCAACGCAACCGCACCAATGAAGATTGCCATCGAGCCCGAGCCCGGAATTCCGAACAGAAGCGTCGGCACCAGACCGCCGCCTTCCTTGGCGTTGTTCGAGCTTTCCGGGCCGATGACCCCGCGCACTTCGCCTTTGCCGAAATTACTTTTGTCCTTGGTGGTTTGAACCGAATGACCATAAGCGATCCAGTCAACGACCGAACCGCCGAGGCCCGGAATGACGCCGACGACGACCCCGATGATCGAACAGCGGACCGACAGCCAGATATTCGCAAACCAGTCTTTGACGCCGTCCAGCCATCCAGCACCTATCGAGGCGCCTTTCGCAATCGACCGATCCTGCCGCAGCAGCGAGACGATTTCGGGCACCGCAAAAATACCCAAACCGACAATGACAAGTTTCAAGCCATCGGTCAGATAGGGAATGTCATAGGTCGCCATCCGAAGCGATCCACCAGCATCGGCCTCGCCAATTGTGCCTACCATCAGGCCCAGACCGGCGGCGGCGACGCCTTTCAGTGGGATACGTCCTGCCAAAATGGCGACCATCGACAGGCCGAGAATAGTGATCATCAACATCTCGGGCAGTCCAAAGGCCAGAACGATTGGGCGCGCGATCAGAATGAACATGGTCAGAAAGGTCGCGCCGACCAGCCCTCCGAACAGGGACGAGGAAAAGGCCGCCGACAGCGCCCGCGCGGCCTCGCCCTTTTTGGCCATGGGGAAGCCATCCAGCACTGTGGCCTGCGATGCCGAACTGCCGGGGATGCCCATCAGAACCGATGCGAAAGTGTCAGAGGTCGGAACCACCGCCACCATCCCGATCATCAGGGCCAGACCCAGGATCGGGTCCATGCCGAACATGAAAGGGAGCAAGAGCGACAGGCCGGCAATGCCTCCAAGCCCCGGGAAAACACCTACGGCCAGCCCCATAACGACGCCGAGCACGAGATAGCCCAGAACGATGGGTTGCAGGATCAGACCCCACGCATCACCAAGCGCAGGTAGAGCGGTGGCGAAAACCTCCATAGCGGCCGCCTTTCATAAATTGTCTTGTATGTAGAAAAGCGCGCGCCCTTCGTTGGGCGCGCGACGACGTGTCGGCTTAGTTCAACTCGACACCATAGGCTTCCTTCAGCCAGTTCAGGACATATTGCTTGGCATTGTCATCCACATTGGTCGCGGTTTGCAGCGCAGCTTTTGAGCCGTCGCCGACGAACACCGGATACTTGCCTACGCGTTTGGACGAAATGTCTGCAAAGTCACCACGCTCGGTTACAGCTTGGAACGCCGCGGTGTAGGCATCGACGACCTCTTGTGGCGTGTCACCGGGCAAGAAGGCCAGTTTCTGAACCGGGAAGCCCGCCACGAAGAAGGCTTTCCATGCGTCCCATGCTTCACCGCTGGTTTCACAGCCATCGGTCGCCTCGCAGACCTCTTTGAAAGTCGGGATATCCGGGAAAGTCGGATCGCGCACGATGTTGCCGTCTGCATCCAAGGCACCCCATGTCATCATCGGCACGGCCTGACCAGCCTCGACCAGCGGCGCCGAACCGCCCAGATAGCCCGAGGAGGTTTGATAATCGATGTTGGCCTCTCCACGTTCGAACATCAGGCGTCCGTCTCCACGGCCTTTGATGCCAAAGACAGGCTCAACGTTCATGCCTAGCATCTGCCATGCAAGCAACGGCACAAGGTCCAGACGGGTTGCGCCTTGAGAGCCATAGATGAAATTTGTGTCTTTCAGTGCATTTGCCGATCCATCAAACTTGGCACCATCTTCTGCGTTCAGATAGGCGACGCCACCGGTTCCCGATGCCATGACCGGAATCCAGTCGTTATATTCATAACGCACGCGCGGATCGTTCAGCAGATACGGGAATTGAGTTGAACCCGAGGTACCGAACAGCAGCGTACCGTCATCATGGCTTTGCTCCTGAAACCAGTTCGCACCCTTGGTCGAACCAGCGCCCGGCATGAATTTCACGACCACGGTCGGTTGACCCGGCAGCGCCTCGGACAGAAGCGGCGCAAAGAAGTTGGCCCATTTGGCAGACCCGCCGGTTTCCGAAAACGGGATGACCCATTCAATGGTCTTGCCCGAGAAATCGACCTCGGCTGCGGCGGGTGCTGCGATACCGGCGGCGGCGATCAGCCCCACGACGGCGCGACGGGTGAAGTTGGAAATGGCCATTGGTTCCTCCCTGTTGACCAGACAACCACGTCGGCGCCCTCCGCGCCACCGTGATCGCAAATAGAACTGTGGGGTTGATTCTCCCTCCCATCTGGCAATCATGGAGCGCCAACCTTGCGCGAAACTTGCGGGAGCCCGAATGCGGATCGTCATCGTCGAGGATAATGAGACCCTCGCCAACGCCATTGCCTATCGCTTGCGGGATCGGGGCCATGCTGCTGATGTACTGACAGATGGCGATGCAGCCGAACTGTATCTAGAGCAGGAAGGCGCGGACCTGATCGTTCTGGACATCAACCTTCCGGGTCGGTCAGGGCTTGAAATCTTGCGGTCGTTGCGCAACCGGGGTGACAGCGCCCCGGTTATTCTGCTGACCGCGCGCACCGAGACCAGTGACCGAGTGTCTGGTCTGGATATGGGCGCTGACGACTACCTGGTCAAACCTTTCGAGATGGACGAGCTCGAGGCGCGCATCCGCGCCCTGTCTCGTCGCAAGCAACTGGATTACGGCTCGCAAGAGACCATCGGAGAACTGGAATTTGACCGCACCGCGCGGCAGGTCAGCGTAAAGGGACAGGTGCTTGACGTGCCACGCCGAGAAATGGCTGTGCTTGAATGCCTGCTGGAACGGCGCGGCAGAATTGTCCCCAAGGGCCAACTGACTGACTATGTCTATGGCGTGGGTGCGGATGTCGAAGACTCTGCCGTTGAACCTCATGTATCGCGATTGCGCAAACGCCTTCAGAACCTTGGCATTAGGATCAAAACCGCCCGCGGTCTTGGGTATCTGCTTGAGGTGCAGAAGTGATCAGGCATGGTTCGCTCCGGCTTAGGCTGTTCATTCTGATCCTGACACCCTTGGTGTTGCTCGCGATTCTGCTTGGATATTGGCGCTACACGGTTGCCCGGGAAACGGCGCAAGAGCTTTTTGACGACAGCCTGTTATCTGCTGGTCTGGCGATCTCGCGCGATGTGGCGGTGTCAGACGGCGATGCTTTATCGCCCACCACCCGCAGCTTAATCCGCGATGCATCGGGGGGAGAGATTTTTTACCACGTGACCGGACCCGGCGGTATCTACGTAACCGGTTACGCATATCCACCTGCCTCGGCAAACCCGACAGAACAGGACGTTTACCAACCCCAGTTTTTCGAAGCTGTCTATCGTAACGAGCCGGTGCGCGTATTGAAAATGACCGAACGGGTCACACTGGATAACCTGGTAGGAGATGCGACGGTCACCGCATGGCAACGCATCGCGGATCGCAACGCGTTTGCCAACGAATTGTCGATCCGAGCAGCTATACTTATGGGCATCCTAATGGCCACCCTTGGCTTTGTCGTCTGGTTCGGCGTAGCGCGCGGCCTGCGACCGTTGCTGGATTTGCAGGACGCCATTGACCTGCGTTCGCCCGACGACCTCAGCAAGATAAAACGCCCGGTCCCGACCGAAGTCCGTGGCATTGTTCAGACCCTGAACCGGCTGTTTGGGCAGGTCGAAGACAGTATTAACGCCCATCAAGTGTTTATCTCAGAAGCTGCGCATCAACTGCGAAATCCAGCAGCCGCAGTCCAGTCCATGGCCGAGGCGCTGCGAGATGCAAAAACGGATGAAGACAGGGACAAACGCATTGTCGAGCTTGTGGCAGCAGCAAAGAACTCGGCCACTGTGGCAGAACAGCTGTTATCACTGGAACGGCTGCGGCAACCTACGCATCAGGATCAGATGGAAAAGATTGATTTCCGCTTGGTCGTGGAAGAAGCTTGTGCAGAGATGGGCGTACACATTCTGGCAAATGGGATCGATTTTGAGGTCACGATGCCGGAGTCTGCAATCATGTTAACAGGGGATCGGGTATTTTTGACTGAGGCCATCAAAAACCTGCTGGACAATGCAGTTAAGCATGGTGGCGCTAAGTTGAGCCGAATTTCAATTGTGCTCTTCTGTGACGGAGGAAATGTCAATCTTACTGTGGCCGATGACGGAACTGGTCTTTCACCCGCCCAAAGCGAAGCAGCATTCAGTCGGTTTTCGCAGCTAGAGTACTCGGAAGGCAGCGGCCTTGGATTGTCAATTGTCTCAGCGGTGGCAAAACGCCATGGAGGAGTGGTTGCAATCAACCAAGTCGGAAAAGGAGCAAGCGTTACACTTGAGCTTCCCATAGCCCTGTAAGTCGTTTCCAGCATTTAGAAGCCCTAAACTCTTCAATATCAAAGGGTACTCTTTGCGGTTGCAGCGAACTGGTGCTTCGTTGCGCATTGCGGTTGTTGCCGGACTATGTTCTGAACGACCGGCCTCGCAACCGTCGGCTAATTTTCCGCGTCATAACAAACCGCCAACGTCGATAAAACCGATGTTGGGTCAAGCGATCTATGGTTGAGTTGTGGCCGTTCGGTGGAACGAGTACGAAAGGCTGCCTGGCGGAACAAAGCTAGCGCTCTTCTGAGACGCCGGTGTTATGCTTTCAGACATAAACCCGTTCCTGACGACCACCAGAGTCTCACACCCGTTTTTTTCATGTATGTCCCCCGTCAGTGCTGATCAATGATGTCGCGTAGGCTGTTCAACGACCACATATAACGCCAGCAAGGTGTTTGATCCTGTACCAGTTGGCCCAACTTATCGAATGTTGTCCGCGATGCGGATACCTGCAAATCTATCTATGTTGCCAGCCGGAGCCGTTCATTGCCTTTGAGATACGCTGATATCTATCCGTCAGAACCGCTTTTGAACAGCGATGCGATGCAGCGCCCTTCGGCGGCTGGTTTGATGTCAGTGCGGTATTTTCGGGCCGAACCTGATCGGATGCCCGAGGAAGTTTTTGCAGAACATCATGTCCTTCTGAACCTTCAGGAAAATGGGCATCGTGTTCAAAACTGGCGAGATGGGACACTGCGTGATTTCACCTTTCGCAAGGACGAAGTCATCGTGACCCCGGCAGGCATGCGGTCAGGTTGGCGGTGGTACGGACAGTCCGACGTGATCGTGATCACCTTGCATCCGGGCAAAGTCCAGCGCTTTGCGCAGTCGGAACTCGGTATGCTGTTGGCGCCGGAGCAGTTTCACGATCAGCCGCAGTTTTACGACCCTGACCTATGTGCTGCAGGCGTCATTTTGCGCGATGCACTTGCAACGGACGATATGTCATCTGCGGTAATGTTCGAAGCCATGAGCCGGGTATTTCTGGTCAAGCTGCTGCAGAAATACGGCAAACGCCGCGCTGAAGAGGTCGAGCTGTCCGCGCGCTTTACCTCTCAGCACTATCAACGGGTGCTGGCCTACGTTCAGGACCGTTTGGATCAGACGATCACCGTCGATCAGATGGCGTCCGAGGCGGGCATGAGCCCCTCGCATTTCGCGCGGGTTTTCAAGGAGACGCTGGGCTCGACTCCCATACAATATGTCATGGCCTACCGGGTCGAGCAGGCGATGAAGATGATGGAAGACCCGGCGCGCCCTCTGGGGGATATCGCCATGGCCTGTGGGTTCTCAGATCAGGCGCATTTCACGCGCAGTTTCAAACAGGTAGTAGGGCAGACCCCCCGCGCATTTCGTGCGGCAAATGCTGTCTGAAGCAGAATCTTTCAAAAACGCGGCAGTCCGGTACAAGTATGCCTGCCGTCGACAGCGTATCTCAGGTGTCATCGGGCTTGTGCCCATCCAGAAAGACTTTGGGAGATATCGCTATGAACACCCTCGCTTTGAACACCGCCGCAGCACTTATGGCGTCGACGGCCGCCGTCGCGCAGGTTGAAACCCGCACCGTTACATTCGAGAACGAAGGCGCCACCCTGTCCGGCACACTGTACCTGCCGGAAGAGCGCGGATCTGAACCGCTGCCGACGGTCGTCGTGACCGGGGCCTGGACCTCGGTTCAGGAACAGATGCCCGCCAACTATGCGCGCGAGATGGCCGAGCGCGGCTTTGCCGCCTTCACCTTTGATTTCCGCGGTTGGGGAAAATCGGGCGATCTGCCGAACAACGTGCGCTTTGTTGAAAGCCCCGAGGCCAAGACATCGGACATCAAAGCCGCAATCGATTTCGTCGCGACCCTTCCCGAAGTGGACGCCGATCACATCAACGGTCTGGGGATCTGCGCCTCGGCTGGCTACATGGTCGATGCGGTCTCCGGCAACCCGCTGGTTCAGCGGCTGGGCTTGGTTGCACCATGGTTGCAGAATGAAGAGATCGTCGAGGCAGTCTATGGCGGTGCAGAAGGTGTCGCCGGGCTGATTGAGGTGTCCCACGCCGCCGAGGCCGCTGGTGGCCAGATCATTCCGGCGGCAGGCCCAGAGGGCGCCGAGGGCGTGCTGATGCCGATCGGCGGATACTACTATGAGGCCGACCGTGGCGCGATCCCGGAATATGACGACAAGTGGAACAATGCAGGCTGGGAAGGCTGGCTGACCTATCATCCCGCCGACAATCCGCAGCGATTGGATAAGCCACTGGCCATTGTGCACTCGGAAAGCGCGGCGATCCCACAGGGCGTTCAAACCTTCCTTGCCGGTTTCACAGGCGATGCGACCGCGCAATGGCTGGAGGATGTCACGCAGTTCGACTTCTACGACAATCCTGAGGATGTCACCCGCGCGGCCGATACCGTCGCTGACCACTTCCGCGCCGGTTCGAGCAACTAAGCCCTGTCTGGACGCCGAGCAGTCATTCGGCGTCCACCTTCATCTATTCGGAGCATCCCCATGCGTAGAAAACTCACATCGACTCTTGCTGCCGTCTCCATGATCGGAACCGCGGCTTTTGCTGAACAGCAAGCGGACATCTCGACCGCAATCACCGGTATCGCGGCAGGTGCTGACCGCCACGACTGGACCCGCGTGCGCGGCGCGTTTTCCGATACTGTCACGACGGATTATACCAGCCTCTGGGGCGGAGACGCAGTCACGCAACCCGCTGATGAGCTTGTGGCGGGTTGGTCCGCTTTCTTGCCCGGTTTCGACGCGACGCATCATATGGTGACCAATCATACGATCACCTCTCTGTCCGATACATCCGCCACGGCACAGGCTGATTTCACAGCAACCCATCGTCTTGATGACGGCTTGTGGGTGCTGGGCGGCCGCTATGACTATGAGCTTGAAAAATCAGACGATCGCTGGGTTGTCACATCAATGACCATGACGGCAATCTGGGAATCCGGTGACCGTGGGCTTGTGGCTCTTGCCGGCCAGCGCGCGGCCGAGGCGAATTGAAGGAGTAACCATGACCAGTCAGCGCATCGCACTCGTGACCGGCGCCAATCGCGGTATCGGTAAAGAAGTTTCCCGCCAATTGGCGCAAGACCACGGCATGAGGGTTCTGATCGGTGCGCGCGATCTGGCGAAAGGGCAGGCTGCTGCGGATGAAATCGGATATGCGGCGGAAGCCTTGGAATTGGATGTCTCAAGTCCGGACTCTGTCGCTGCCGCCTTCTTTTTGATGGTTGAACCTAGCTACGGTCGTCTTGATGTTCTGGTGAACAATGCGGGTGTGGACTATGACACCGACCAACAGGTCCACCTCGCCGATCTGGATCGGGTTCGCCGCGCGTTTGATACGAACCTTTTCGGCCCTTGGGATACCACGATTGCGGCGGTGCCACTGTTGCAACGCGTCACGGATGCCCGGATCGTCAACGTCTCATCTGGCGCGGGGTCGCTGAACAGCATGTCCGCCGGCACACCCGGTTACGGCGTTTCCAAAGCGGCTTTGAACGCGCTCACCCTCAAGACCGCTGCCGCGTTGAAACCTCAGGACATTCTCGTTAACGCCGTGTGCCCCGGTTGGGTCGCAACAGATATGGGCGGCGGAGGACGTCCGATTTCTGAGGGTGCCAAGGGCGTTGTCTGGGCCGCGACCTTGCCGAAAGGCGGCCCGACCGGAGGGTTCTTTCGCGACGGCGTTGCGATTGATTGGTAGGTTTATCCTGGCGCCATAAAATCAATCAGCTTCCTCACCCGCGCGGGCAAAAGGCGACGACTGGGGTAGACTGCGAACATATCCCGCGTCAAAGGGATAGTGTCCGTGACCTCAAGCCGTTGCAGGTCTCCGTCCACCATATCCAAAGGCAGCATCGCGACACCCAGGTTGCGGCGGGCCGCCTGAGCAATGACATCAAGGTCCGTTAAACTGTGCGCGGTGTGCTTCAGTTGCAGAGTTTCCCCGCTCTCAAGCACCCAGGGCTGACCAGCTGTCAGGGCGGGCAAAGCAAGAAAGTCCGGTCTGTATATCGGCCCGTCCAACGCACGCTCCCGAATGAAGCCCTGTCCCGCACAAAAGCAATAGGGAACCGACCAGAGCCGTTTCGCGACAAGGCTGGAATCTGTCAACGGGCCGACCCGAAAGGCCAGGTCGATATTGTCGCGAAAGAAATCCAACATGATGTTGGTCGTGGTCACCTCAAGTGCCACATCCGGATTCTGCTCCGCAAAATCCAACAGCCGAGGGCCTATGGTCGTGCGCGCGGCCAACGGAGGCGCCGTGATGCGGATGCTCTGGCGTCTGGTATCGTCGGTAAAACCCGCGATACCCTGCAACGACTCAATCGGGTCCTGGCATCGATCCAGAAGGCGGCGGCCCTCTTCCGTCAGGCGAACCTGGCGGGTTGTCCGCTCGAACAGTTTGGTGCCCAGATGGCCTTCCAACTCTGCAATCCTTCGGCTGACCCGGCTGAGGGGTATACCCAGGCGGTCCGCAGCCCTGGAAAAGCTGAGATGGTTGGCGACGACAGCAAACAGGGCAAGGTCGTTGTAGATCATTATTCTAATTTTGGGATTATATCTTCCGATATCAACTATTATCTTCCGATGACGTGACCTCTACCTTCTGCGCAACAGAAGGAGACAGCTCATGCCTTTCGCCGTTGAAATCACCCAGACCGGCAAACCGGACGTTTTGCGCGAAACTGACAAGGCGACCCCGACCCCCGATGCCGGAGAAATCCTGATCCGCAACAAGGCCGGGGCGGTCAACTTCATCGACACGATCATCCGTCGCGGTGAGATGCCCGAGGGCATGATGCCTGAGCTGCCTCATGTACCTGGTGTCGAGGGGGCCGGAATTGTAGAGGCGCTGGGTGAGGGGGTCGAAGGCTTCTCTGTCGGAGACCGAGTGGCGTGGATGGGGCCGATTGGTGCCGGTGGGTACGGGACCCATTCGGTGATCGCAGCGCCCTATGTCACCCGGCTGGCCGAAACCAAGGACTTCGAAACCGCGGCCGCTATCCCTGTCAACGGGATGACCGCCTATCACATGCTGGTCAATTTGGGTGGCGCAATGGCAGGCAAGTCCGTGCTGGTTCACGCGGCAGCCGGGGGCGTAGGGACTATGGCCCTACAGATCGCGAAACATCTGGGCATGACGGCGATCGCCTCGACCAGCACCGACAAGGTTGGGTATGCCAAAGATCAAGGTGCCGATCACGTCATTGATTATCGCACTGAGAACGTCACCGAGCGAGTGATGGAAATCACCGGCGGGTGCGGCGTGGACCTGACGCTGAACCCGGTTTCCGGAGAGTCTCTGAAATCAGATTTCGATGTGCTGGCGCCTCTGGGTACCGCAGTTTTGTTCGGATTTCTTGCCGGTCCGCCCGCAGGCAGTTTTGCCAAGGACTTGGCGAAGCACTTCCAGAAATCCGTCTCGGTCCGTGTCAGCGATATATACACCTATCTCGTCAATCGCCCCGATCAGTTTAGCGCGGATATGGCCACAGTGTTTGATCTGCTTGAGACGGGAATTCTGCGCCCGCAGGTCACCGCCCTGCCCATTGCCCAAGCCGCCGAGGCGCACCGCCGACTGGAAGCCGGTGAAACCACCGGCAAGCTGGTGCTGAGTATCGACTGATCAATCCAACAAAAAAGGAGCCATAGAAATGAGCACGGTTTTCGAAACCGCCCTGAAAGGCAAGCACATTGTGATTGTCGGCGGTAGCAGCGGTATGGGGAAGGCAACTGCAAAGATGGCCACCGCCCTCGGGGCAAAGATCACAATCGCAAGCCGCAGTGCTGCCAAGCTGCATGCGGCGGCAGACGAGATCGGCGGCGGGGTGCAGATTGCACCGGTCGATACAACCGATGAGACCGGCGTGAAATCATGGGCTGTTGTACTGGGCCCGGTGGATCACCTGGTGATCTCAGCCTCAAGTGCTGCGCATGGTGCGTTCACCGATCTGCCCACAGACAATCTGCGCGCCATGTTTGAGGCCAAGTTTGTCGGCCCCTATTTGGCTGCGCGCGAAGTGTTGCCCGTGTTGGTCAAAGGCGGCTCCATCACATTCTTTTCCGGTGTGCTCAGCCGTCGCCCATCCGCCGGGGCCACGGGCCTCGGCGCCGTAAATGCCGCGGTCGAGGCGTTGGCGAAGGGGTTGGCGCTGGAGCTGTCCGGACGGGCGCGGGTGAATTGCATCAGCCCCGGCATGGTCGCAACCGAAGCCTATGCCGCAATGTCGGAAGAGGCACGTGAAGGCATGTATGCGCAGGTTGGTGGCAGCCTGCCTGTGGGACGCGTCGGAGAGGCCGAGGACATCGCGCAAGCCGTGATCATGGCGATGACGAACAGGTTTTTAACCGGCTCCGTTCTGGATGTGGATGGCGGCCATCTTGTACGCGATTGACGCCTGACCCAAGTCTGGCGTAAAGAACACAGCCTGCCCAAAACAGCCTTTGGTCTGGCTTCGGTCAAAGCTGGCAAATCGTTTGAAGGCGGTGCGCAAGTTGGGCCGAACGCAAGCGCAGGCGCAATTTCTTAGGCTCCCGGCTCATCGATTTACAGCTAAGACAGAACGGTTACCGCGAGAGCGCTTGCTGAGGGGGAGATCTTCGGGCATCGCTCTCGCTGCTACAGTCCCATTCTGGCTGTAAATCACTGAGTTTGGAGCCTAGAAACTGTCCTTTGCACCGATACTTCCGATACTTGATTGGCCGTAGCACCGGCTTGCGTCCGCCCAACGCGCTTCAAGCGTCAGCCACACAAGCGACCCGTCATATCTACACATTTTTCATTTTGGAGTGCCACAAAGCCAAAAGGGACCGTCTCTAACTTTGGCAGTCCCGCTCTAGCGATACAGGTTAAACTATGCACACATCAAAGTCGGTTTTTTATAGCCGATCACTGTAAAGCTATCTTGTGGATTTGGTTTCGCGAATAAGGTGTACAGGCACTCCGAATAAGTCGTTCCACCACCGTACGTGTAGGCGGTAGCGTTGTTTCCGTAGCCGTAGACATTTGTTGTCGTTGATGCCGTATGGGACGTCGTGTTGCTCCACTGAAACGCAAAACGTCCATCTGGGAGCTTGACCACGTTATCTGGCTGACCGTAGTCGAGTATTACGTCTGTAATATCTCGCCCGACATATGATTGCATTATTGACTCAGCGCAGCCTGAAAGCACGAGAAATACCCCGGCGAAAACTAGTCGCTTGAACATTTTCCACTATCAAATTTTTTGTTTTTTGCTTTTTGAAACCCGAAAGTAAGCACTGACGCGAAAACTCTCAAACGGTCTCGAAATGAGACTAACAATTGTTGATGAGTAGAGCCAAGTAGCAACTTGTCGCAATGGACACTTGGTAGCAAATATCGAGCCACAAAGACACTTGGAAATACCCTCAGTTAAGTCACTTTTAAGCAGGTTCGGAACTGTATTCCGTTCCACACATTGCACCTAAGCGCCTCATCTAGTCAGGTTACGCGCTTTTGATTGTTGATGCTGGCCAGCCGACGAGTGTTGACCTTCGGTACATTGGAGGAGCACATAACAATCAAGGCAGCGGCTAAAAAGCGCTATAAAATAGGTTCTTTGTTGGGTAGGCATGGGAGTTCGAATCTCTCATTACCCACCATCATTCCCCCAAAATTGCTGATCATTTCCCCGGCCGGGGCCAAACATCTTTGATGCGGGTCCTGAACGTCTATCGCGAATAAAACCCTTCTCGCAGTTCCTGTCTGAGACGCAGACGCTCGGGGTATTCTTTCAGAAATTGTTCGGGGGGCTTGCCTTCCCAGACTTGCGCGTAAACCCGCATCTTGTTGCCGCCATAGATCTTTTCGAGGTCTTCATCGGAATAACCCCTGGCCCAGAGATCATCGGTGATTGCCGCAAGGATTTTGGCCAGCTCACCGTTGCCGGTCGCCCCTTTGTTGAACGCGTCGATCATGTAGCCGCCATCATCATACATGCTTGCGTATGCAGTCGCGAACTGCACAACCAATTCAGTCGAGAACATGTCGTCGGTTGCGATCCCAACGTGGTCGACCCCAACAAGTTGGACATAGTAGTCGATCATGTCGGCGGCTTGCTTGGGTGAGATATCTTCAGGCCAAACGCCGTCCATCATCCATTCAGTGAATGTCGGAGACACATAGCCGCCCGATTTGGCCGCACGCAGGGCCTCGTCATCGGGAATGGCCCGATAACACCCGCGTGGCGTCGCACCGGGTTCGTTTGCGTAAAGGCCGGCAGGAACCGAATGCGTGTAAACATAAGGCACGCCGGGATAGTTTTCGTCCATGTAGTCCATGGCGTCGTTGGCCGTTTTGGAACCCGTGTGGCTAAGGTCCAGTAGGATGCCGAAACGCACCATTTCATCGATCACCGACTTGCCCCAAGGGGTCAGACCGATATCGCGCCCGTTATAGGCCGCCAACTGCCCCGACCCGGTGCGGAAGATATCGTTGTAGGCCAGGATCATACTCTTGATCCCCACATCCTTGAGCAACGCCATCTTCCTCAGGTCGCCATCCAGAATCGTCGCCGTCTGGCTGTTCCAGATGACCGCCGTCTTGCCTTGAATATGGGCGGCTTCGATATCGCGGGTTTCATTCACGATCAGGTAATTCTCTGGCTGTTGCGCCATCGCCGACCGGAAGTGGTAGTGCTGATCAAGAAAGGTCTCAAAAGACATATCCGCTGCGGCCAGCGTCATCTCATGACCTGTTATTCCGTTGTCCCGAGCCCGCGCGAAGTAAGTGTGCAGTTGTTCGTCTTCAGTCCAGCCTGTGCCGTAGGGGCTGGCCAACATGCCAAGCACGATTGTGTCCTTCACAAATTGCTTCGCCTCATCCGACGCATCCCATGTCTTGCTTTCCTCGCTCGCGTGCAGCGCGGCGCCGGATACGATTGCAATGGCGCTTGCGGCCAACCAAGTTTTCATGACTGAGCCTCCCAAATTGGTTTCGTGTGAGTTGCTGCTTTCGAGCCGCATCAAAAAACGATCCGGGTTCGCAGGCTGAACAACGTGATGCTATCCTGATTGGGGTTCAGCAGCGGATTGGAAATGAACTGTAGTGACGGCGTAATTTGCAGACCGGGTGAGATTGAAAAGCGATAGAATGCTTCCAGCGTGAACTGATCGCCGTCGATGTTTCTTGCTTCGGCCCAGTTCAAACCCAAACCGGCCAGATCGGTGTTTCGACCGTAATAGCCCAGCCCGGCAGAAACCGAACGATCATACAGCGCTGCCGTGCCTTTCGACGCCCCTGCCCGAAAGAACGGCATCCATTTGTTTTCGACAAACCAAGCCGCGGAAAACACGGCCCCATAATCTTCTGCACGGCTGCCATCGTCGGCCGCATCTGCATGCCAGAGGGTCAGGTGGACATTGTCGAAATAGATGCGATCAAAGCCGGACGTGTAGCCAATCTCAAACGATTTGAAGAGATTGCCGTCGCTGAACACGTCAAGACTTGGATCAGACGGATCGGCGTTTGCGTCTGCAACGCTGGCAACGGCGTAGAAGTTTTCGTTCAGCTTTATCCCACCGGCAATGCCAATTCCCTGGTTGGGCGTGTTGATTGTCGGATTGGTGTTGAACGACAGGTTTTGGAACCCGCTGTAGGGGCTGACCAACCCATAGATATCCACAAAGTCCGTCACATCGATCTGGCCGACTTGCAGCGTCCATGCGCCGTTTTCGGCCCTTTGGGTCCAGAACAGGTTGGTCAGCAACAAACCACTGTCGTTGAAGGCCGTCCCGGTGATCGACAATGCGCCCCCGTCCAGCCCAAGGAATTGCGGGGCAACGTCGGTGTATCCGTGCCGATCTTCGATTTTGAATGTCAGAGAGCCCCGCTCGGTTGCCTGCCAACTGCCGTAGATACGAGCGATTCCACCTGCGGCTTCACCAGTTCCCAAATCGGCGTTCGTGGATTGACCCAACGCCAGGTAATCCACGCTGAACCGAAATCCGCTCTCGGCCAGCCTGTCTTTCCACCGAAACCAACCCGGCGCGATGTTGCGCGGAAATTCGGAACGGTATTGCGGATCGGTCAGGCCATCGCCAGGTTTCAGCTCGGCCTCGACCGAAGAAGGCCCGGACAACCCCTGCGCAGACGCCGTACCCGCGCAGGTAATACTCAATGCGGCAACAAGGCGCCTTATCATTCCGACGCCTTTGCGCCGCCAGTTTTACGATTGCCAGCAGCTCGGACGCGATCGGCTGCGCGCTGTCTCCATTCCAGACCGTCGGCCTTGTTTTCCAGCGTTTCAACGCTGTCCGTCTCCAATTTGAAGGTTGCATTCATCGGCACGAGCCCATCCACGACCATCATGTTCTGAACCGAGGGTTCAATCGTCAGCCTACCTGTGAGCCGAACGGGTTCATGGAAGTAACTGGGGGCCCAGTCGCCGTTCAACCGCACCCGGATCATCTGATTGGGCGGAGGCGGGGGCATGTGGCTGCACATCCCGCGTTCTGGCACCAAATATGCAACCGCTCGCCCGTCCGGATCGTTCGGCGCGGGAATGGCAAAGCCGGTCAGCGTAACACTCTGGCCATCGAGTTGCGGATTTCCGTTTGTTCCTGCCTTTCTTCGCCGCTCTTTCACATACTCTCGCTGATCGAGCAGCCAGTCGACATCAACGCCCCCCTCGGCCAAGGCGTCTTCAGTCTCGGTCAGAAGCTCATGCCATTTCTGTCTTTCCTCAAGGCTGCCGACATCCTGCTGCAACCTGCCGCGCAAGCGCACGACGAAGAGCACATCGTCAAACTGTTCAGGGCTCAGATCACGATAAGGGTCATCGAACACCTGCACCGACGGGTCCGGAAGGTCAGACCAGTCAAGCGTCGCATGGGGCGTTGCCATTGCGGAATGACCGCTCAGGACCAAGCCAGCGAAAACTGCGGCGCGAAACCAAGGGAACATCAAATCTCTCCAACCGTTTTTTTGGTTAGTCCAGTGTGTTCTTGTATATCACACCGTCCTTCATAATCAGTCGGATCGTTTCCGGGCTTTCCGGCCTCGGGTCGGCGCCAAACCATTGATCCCCGGTTCCAACGACGGAAAAGTCTTCAAGAGGGTTTCCGTCGATCAGCAGGATATCCGCATAAGCCCCTTCCTCGATCACACCCAGTTTTCCGTCCGTATACGGGTTCATGAAATCGCCGGACAGCGCCACGATCTCGCCACCGATCGACGTCAAAGTGACCATCGACTGATAGGGCCCAAAAAATTCATTGTTCAGGTGTTTCTCGTAGGCAATCTGAATATTGCACGCTTCGACTGAGCCAACACAGTCAGTCTGGAACCCCCGCTTTACCGGGCATTCTTTCATATTATCGATGTAGCCTGCAAATGTCGCCGAGGCCGATTTTGCTTTGGCAAGGCTCGAGGGAACGTTTGCCACTGCCGGAATATCGAGCAATCCGGGATCGAAGGCTGTCAGGTTCGTGGTAATGTAGGCCCCTTTTTCGTTCATGACCTGGGCAATGTCACAGTCGAACGAGAAACCATGTTCAATCGACATCACACCCGCGTCCAGCGCACTAAGGATTGCCTCCTTACGATAGGAATGCGCCATGACATAGCTGCCATATTCATTGGCGACCTGCACGGCGGCCCTGATTTCCTCGGGCGATCCAGCAAGCAATTGCCATGGATCGAAGGCTGAAACGACACCGCCGGATTGCATGAATTTCAACTGCGTTGCGCCCATGCGGAAATTGTTACGCGCGAATTTATAAACGTCATCGACGCCGCTAACCTCTTGCGCCAAGTTTAGGCGGCTCATGTTGGTCTCTGAACCCGGCGGCGCGGTGAAATTCGCAAAGTCAGCGTGACCACCTCGCGTTCCTATAAATGCGCCAGACGGGTAATAACGGGGGCCATCGATTTGCCCCGAGTCAATTGCCCTGCGCAACCCACCATTGGCCCCCCCGGCGTCTCTGACCGTGGTAAAACCTTGCATGAGATACATCTCAGCCATTCGTGCACCGTGAATGGCGAAGTCCTCCCATGTTGTGTTGGCTTCCATCGCTGGCAGCGTAGGCCCCATCAACATCAAATGGGCATGGTTCTCGACAAAGCCCGGGCTCAACGTCCGCCCCCCGCCGTCAATCACAACGGCGTTGGGCGCGTCCACCGCTTCGGTTGAAACAGTCTTGATCAGGTTGCCCTCGACCAGAACATTTGCATTCTCGATACGTTGCTCATTCACGCCATCAAAGACGTGCACATTGGTAAACAGCGTTTGAGGATCTTCTTGATCCTGAGCCTGCGCAGCCGCCGAAAAACCAAAAACTGCCGCGACCACTACCGCCGGGCAAATGGACATTCGCATGTTGGTCATAGGTCTTCCCTTCACATTCACGTTTTACCAAACGTAGCCCGAAAACTCTTGGGCGGGTTGCCACTTTTGGACTAACATGTGCGAATGTGACCGCAAAAAAGGCCACTGAACGAAACCATCGGTTTTAACAAGGGTGACGGGCGTGCCACTCAGCTCCACTTCTGAAGCGCATAGCGAAGGCTTTATCCGCCTCGCGCTGGCCGCCCCGTTTCTGCAATATCTCACCGACCGCGGGATCAATCCGCAACCGGCCTTGGATCAGGTCGGCTTGAAGGCCGACCTGCTGTCCGACCCATCTGTCTATGTCCACTCAGAACTGGTCTATGGTCTGTTGAATGCCTTCTCAGAGTTGTCAGGGGATCGATACCTTGGCCTGAATGTAGGAGAGACATTTGACCTGCAAGGATGGCCGCCATTCGCCCGGTCGCTGCAATCCTCGAACACTCTGTTCGAGTTTTTTGCCCGGTTCGTAAGGCTTGTTCCACAAGAGTCCAACGCCGTCCGGCACAGTCTTGTCGTGGAAGCAGACAAAGCGATCTATCGGATCGCACGGCAACAAGAACCAACCGTTCCGCCCGTTCAGGTTACCGGGTTTGGAGCTGCCATCTATGTGCGCCTGTTGCAAAGCGTGGTCGGAAACGCGTGGGATCCGTCCCGGGTGCGATGGGAAAGCAGATACATCCTTGGCTTGCCACGCGGTTACAAAGGTATCGAAGTCGGCCTTGGACCCAACCCCGGAATGCAGATCAGTTTTCCCGTGGAATGGTTGTTTCTACACCATGCGGCAGAGGAGTCCGAAACGCCGACAGACACGATTCGACACAATGAAGACGTCACCGTAGTGGCCGCTTTGCGGTCTGTCCTGCGCGGAAAACTGGATGAGTCAGAGCTGGGGCCGGAGGTTGTGGCCGGATTGCTGGGTATCCAGCCCGAGCGGTTCCTGAAAGCACTTCAGAAACATCAGACAACACTTCCCCGAGAGGTAAGGCGTCTGCGGGTCGATGTCGCCAAGGAGCACCTCAGAGAAAGCAAAATGACAGTTGCCGAGATCGGCCTCATGCTTGGCTATTCCGACAAGTCCCACTTCACTCGGTTTTTTCGAAGCCAGACCGGTGTGACGCCAACAAAATTCCGTCTTGGATAGCAACTGCGCTGCGAATGGGCGGGTTGGCGTTCCACTGCCTCTCTCATGTATGTCCACCAAGGGATGGCCATGATTTGCGCCACGTTCATGGATCAATACCAAAGGTTGAAAAAGCAATTGCCCGATGGCCCTTTTGGCAACGCATGCGCCGTCACGCATGCCTGTTGCGGCTCGATCGGACGTGATCTTGAAAGCGGCAGGAAAGGATATGCCCTTGAACCGTTCCGCAGTTTGTGCAACTTCAAATCGCTGACAACACCAGGCATCTCTGGGAACCTGTGCGCTTGGCGGCAGTGCAAGACGGCGCTTGGGTACATCTGCGGATTGGAAAAGGCGCTTCGGTTACGCTGAAGATGTCAGGAGTTCGAGTGTCTCTTCACCCACCTTTTTACCTTCTGAATTTCGACGCTCAAACACGGTTGAATCGACGTGGCGGCGTTGCAACCGGTTGCAAGTTCAGGTCGATGATGCATAATGCTGGGGCAATGCCAAACTTACCTGCTTTCCTGCCTCGCTGTTATCGGAGTCCCGCAGCGTGAGTGTGACCCTGAAAGACGTGGCCGCCTTGGCTGGCGTTTCACGGTCCGCCGTGTCGCGCACCTTTACCGAAGGTGCCTCGGTTTCCGCAAAAACGCGCAGCAAGGTTGAAAAGGCGGCCCGTGAGCTGGGCTACAGCCCCAATGCTCTGGCTTCGTCTCTGACGACCGGGCGCACCAAGCTGATCGGGTTGATTTCGAACAACTTTCACAACCCGATCTTTCTGGAAGTCTTCGACCAGTTTACACGCGCCTTGCAGGAACGCGGCCTGCGACCACTGATCGTGAACCTGACGGACGAGACCGAGCCCGCCAATTCCGTACGCATGCTGCGGCAATACTCGGTGGATGCGGTGATCGTCGCCTCGTCGACCTTGCCGCCCAGCTTTGCCAAGGCGTTCCACGATGCTGGCGTACCGGTGGTGCACACGTTCGGCCGGTCTGCCACCTCGCCCGAGGTGCATGTGGTCGGGATCGACAATGTGGAATGCGGGCGCATGGCCGCGCGCGAGCTGGTCGCCCGGGGTTATGCCAGCGTGGGCTATCTGGGCGGGCCGCAGGATGCGACCTCGTCCCTGGACCGGCAGCGGGGCTTTATCGAAGAAATGGCCAACCATCCGCAGATTCCGGTCAACCACTCCTTCGCCGGGGCTTATTCCTTCGAGGCCGGCCGGGCCGAGATGCTGCGCCTGCTGGCCGGTGAGCCGGCGCAGGCCTATTTCTGCGGCGACGACATCCTGTCGATTGGGGCGCTGTCGGCGCTGGCCGATCACGGGCTGAAACCGGGCACCGATATCGGGATCATCGGCCTGAACGACATGGAGATGTCGCGCTGGGAATATATCAACCTGACGACCATCCATCAGCCGATCAAGCAGATCATCACCTCGTCGGTCGATCTGGTCGAAGAGATGCTGAAGACGCCCGATCGCTACCCCGAGGCACGGATTTTCCCCTGTCGGGTGGTCGAGCGGGGCACGTTGCGGCCCTGCCCCTGATCAGCGGAACATCGGCGGGCGGGCGTCCTGCCAGGCACCATCTGCTTTGCCCGACGCAACAGCCGCGTGCACCGCTGCGATCGATCGCACGCCATCCGCTGCGTTGGGCAGGCCATCCCGGCTTTCACCGCGGATCGCATCCGCCAGATCGCAATAGATATTGGCAACGGCCAGCGGGAATCCCTCGGGGTGCGCGATGGCGACCCGAGACAGGCGTCGCACTTCATCATGCAGACCCCCCTCGCCTTTTTCGATGATCTGGGTGCGCCCTCCTACCGGGGTGTAGATCAACTGGTTGGGTTGCTCTGACGCCCAGCGCAACCCGCCGGTTTCGCCAAAGACCTGTATGTCAAAGCCATGCTGGCGCCCGATCGCCACGGAAGATGTCCAAAGACGCCCGACTGTGCCGCCTTCCATACGGAAGTTGATCATTGCATCGTCTTCCAGTTCCCGGCTTGCGATCGTTGAGGCCATATCAGCCGAAAGCGTCTTCACCTCGTCATCACAGATAAAGCTGGCCATATGCAGGGCGTGGATACCGCAATCGGCGAACTGCCCGGAAACCCCTGCCATCGCAGGGTCATAGCGCCAGCGCACGCGCGGATTGTCCGCATCGGTGGCATCCCCATGATGGCCGTGGCTGAAATTGGTCACCACAAGACGCACCCGTCCGATCTCGCCCGAGCGCACCATAGCGCGGGCCTGCCGCACCATCGGATAGGCGGAATAGCAGTAGTTCACCGCGCAGATCTTTCCCGATGCTTCGGCGACGCTGACTATTTCCTCACCCTCTTCCACAGTCATTGTCATCGGTTTTTCACACAAGACATTGAAGCCCGCTTCAAGATAGGCCTTGGCGATCTCGAAATGTGTCGAATTCGGCGTGGCGATTGTCACCAGATCGATCCGGTCTTCTCGGTCCTTCTCACCCGCCAGCATCTCTTGCCAGTCGCCATAGGCACGATCGGCGGCAACGCCCAATCGCTGCGCGTATTCCCGGCCCGCTTCGGGCCGGTGATCCAGCGCACCAGCAGCAAATTCAAACAGCCCGTCAGCCTGTGCCCCCAAGCGGTGCGCGGGGCCAATCTGGCTGCCTTCACCACCACCGATCATGCCCCATCTCAACTTAGCCATGGTCATCGTCTCTCATTAGAACTTTTTTGTTTGAGCGATCAGAAATCGCGGATGTCTTTCCACTGCCGCTGCTCTGACGATGCCAAGGCGGCGGCAAGCACCCGGTTGACCTCATGCCCGTCGCGAAAGGTCGGCCAAGCGGCTTTTTCGGTGTGGATGGCCTGAAGAAAATCTTTGGCCTCGATAATGATCTGGTCCTGATAGCCTGTTCCGTGGCCCGGACCCTGGCAGAAAGGCTCGTAATCCGGATGCGCCGGGCTTGTCAGGATTTTTGTGAACCCACGGGACGCTTCGGGCCCTTCCCGCTTATACAACCACAGCGCGTTCTGGTCCTCCTGGTCGAACCGGATGGCGCCCTTTGTTCCCGATATTTCATAAGCATAGCCCATTTTTCGCCCCGTCGCGACGCGGCTGAAATACAGGTTGCCCATAACGCCATTTTCAAAACGGCACATCATCTGGGCATGGTCGTCATTTGTCACCTCACCGCCCGGTCGGGTTTTGTGAACCGTTTCAACATCCGCCATCACTTGCGCGATCGGACCAACCAGCGCCAATGCACCGTTGACCATATGCGGTGCCAGATCTCCGATGGTGCCATTGGCCATGCCCGTCGTACGCCAGGAGGCAGGAGCGTGCGGGTCGGCATAGAAATCCTCGGTGTGCTCCCCCCGGAACCAGGTGATATCCCCGATTTCACCATTGGCAATAAGCTGGCGGGCGTATTGGGTCGCAGGTGTACGAACATAGTTGAACCCCACCATGTTGACCGCGCCAGACGCTTCGGCAGCAGCAACCATGGCCAGACTGTCGTCAAGGGATGCGCCCAGTGGTTTTTCACACAAGACCGGTTTACCCAATTCAAACGCCGCTTCGGCAATCTGGCGATGTGTCGATTGAGGAGAGGCGATGACAATTGCCTCGACCCTAGGATCCTCAACCAATACCCGCCAATCATCGGTCGCTTTGTCAAACCCATAGGCTGTCCTGTAACGTTCGGCGCTTTCAGGGCTGGACGCACAAATGACCTCGAGCCGGGGTCGCAATGCCGTGTTGAACACCGCACCGACCGCTGACATGGCCACGGAATGGGCCTTGCCCATATAGCCGCCGCCGACGATTCCAATTCCGATTTTAGGCATCTGCAACGGCTCCGAACATATCATTTGCAACCGGTTGCAAAATCAGTATCGTGTGAATCGATTCAACGCAAGGTCCAAACTTTGCCGACCCTTTCTGCCGGAGGACAAAACTTGAGCGCTTTGATGGATGGTATCAAAGGAAACCGCTTCGCCGTTCTGGGTCGCGCAGGCATGGACCTGTACGCCGACCCGATCGGCGTCAAAAGCGAGGATGCCAGCACGTTTCATGCCGACCTTGGTGGTTCCTCCGCCAATATTTGTGCCGGGCTGGTCAAGTTGGGCAGCGAGGCGTCGCTGATCACGTCGGTCTCGGACGATGCGATTGGGCGGTTCTGTCTGAACCGGTTGCGGCATTACGGTGTGGACACATCCTACATCCGCGTTCTGGGCGGCGAATACCGCATGTCTCTGGCGGTTTACGAAAGCCGGACCGAGGATTTTCAGAATGTGATCTATCGCAACGGGGCCGTTGATTTCCAGGTCACCAAAGAGGACATGGACAGGGTCGATTATTCGTCATTCTCGGCAATCATCTCGGCTGGAACGGTCTTTGCGTCCGAACCGTCGCGCAGCGCCACATTCCGGGCCTTCGAGAGCGCCCGAAGCGCAGGCCTGCCGATCATCTTCGACATCGATTACCGCCCATACAGCTGGCCCTCGGCCGAGGTGGCTGCCGAAGTTCTGTCGCGGGCTGGCGAAGCCAGCAACCTGATCGTCGGCAACGACGAAGAATTCGGATTCATGGCCGGCGGCATCGAAAAGGGTTTTGCCAAAGCGCAGGAACTTGCCCAAAAACCGGGTCGGATCGTCATCTACAAGATGGGCGAAAAAGGTGCTGTCACCTTTGTGGACGGGCAAGAGCTGCGAACCGGTATTTACCCGGTTACGGCCGTCAAACCCAACGGGGCTGGCGACAGTTTCATGGCCGGGCTGCTGGCCTCGATCGCGGCGGGGCACGATCTGAAAGACGCGGTCATGCGCGGTTCGGCCTGCGCGTCGATCGTGGTGTCGCATCCCGGTTGCGCACCCGCCATGCCAACGACACCAGAACTGGACGCGTTCCTCGCTTCGCATCCCGGCCCGACCACATAGGAGAGTACCATGCATATCGCGCCCTATGACAATCAGAACAAACCCATCGTAGACGCCGATGATCCGACGGTTCCGCTGAACTATTTCAACATCGTCAAACTGAAAAAGGGCGAGGCCTTCGAATACAAGGTCCCGGGTTACGAAACCTGCATCGTGCCCGCCACCGGCAGCGTCGACGTGGACGTCGAAGGCGTGCGCTTTGCTCATCTGGGCAACCGGGGCGAAGATGTCTGGGATGGCGAGCCCGAGGGCGCCTATGTCCCGTCGGGGGCACGGGCGCAGATGGTCTGCGTGTCAGAGACGGCCGAGGTGTTCGTGGCAGGCGCAAAGTATGACAAGGTGCTGGATCCGTTCGACGTGCGCGAGCATGACCTGGTGCAATATGGCAGCGACGACACCAAGACCCATCGCAAGATCAAGCATATCCTGGGCCAGAAGCAGCATGACAAGGTCGGCCGCCTGTTGGTCAGCGAGTTGTTCACCGTGGGTCAGGGCGGCTGGTCGGGCTTTCCCAGCCACAAGCACGACACCAACCGCCTGCCGGACGAGACCCGGCATGACGAAACCTACAATTTCCGCTTCAAACCCAACTGGGGCTCGGGTCTACAGATGCTGCAACGCGAGGACAACGAGCCGGGCGATGCCTATCACATCGTCGATGGCTCCACGATCTGCATCGACAAGGGCTATCACCCCTGCTGCGTGCTGCCGGGATACGAGATGTATTACTTCACCATCCTCGGCGGGCTGACCCAGCGGTCGCTGGTGCAGTATTTCCAACCCACCCATGCCTATCAGATCGAAACGATCCCGGGCATCAAAGACATGATCGCCAAGTTCAAATGACCCTTGTTACGCTCAAAGACGTCCTGCAACCCGCCTACGAACAGGGCTATGCCGTCGGCGGCCTGGTGACGCTGGGCTGGGAGGACATGCGCGCCTATGTCGCCGCCGCCGAGGCCGAGAACGCCCCGGTGATCCTGCAAGCCGGACCCAGCTGCCGCGAGCACACGCCGCTGCCGATCCTGGGCAAGATGTTCCGGTATCTGGCCGAAAACGCCTCGGTGCCCGTGGTGGCGCATCTGGATCACGGCTACACCTTCGAGGATTGCAAGATCGCGCTGGACAGCGGGTTCACATCGCTGATGTTCGACGGGTCGCGCAAGCCCTTGCAGCAGAACATCGATGAAACCGCCGCGATTGCCGAAATGGCCCATGCCGCCGGGATCTCGTGCGAGGGCGAGATCGGCTTCGTCGGCTATTCCGGGGGCGAAGGCTCGGCCGGAACCGACCCGGACGAGGCAGCGACCTTCGCCGCCCAGACCGGCGTGGATGCGATGGCGATCTCGGTCGGGAACGTGCATTTGCAGGAAAACAAGGAAGGCGGTCTGGACGAGGACCGTATCCGCCAGATCGACTCCATGACCAACGTGCCGCTGGTGATCCATGGCGGATCGGGCGTGCCCGTGGAACAGCGCGCACGGCTGGCGCGCGAGACCTCCATCTGCAAATTCAATATCGGGACCGAGCTGCGCATGGCCTTCGGCGCCGCGCTGCGCGACGCCGTGAACCGCGACCCCGACCGGTTCGACCGGGTGACGATCCTGAAGGAAACTCACGATCCGGTCATGGCCGCTGCCCGCACCGTGATCCGCGCCTTTGGTGCGCCACCGCAGCGGTGACGCTCAGAGCGTGAATGCCGACCGGAAGGCGTTTAGCGCGTCTTCCGGGTCGCCTGCGGCGAAGGCTTCCATCCCGACAGGGCCACGATAACCCAATTCGTTCAACGCACGCGCCACGGCGGCATAGTTGATCTCGCCGGTTCCGGGCTCGCACCGACCGGGATTGTCGGCCACCTGCACCTCTCCGATCCAGGGCAGGCATTTTTCACACCAGCGGATCAGATCCCCCTCGCCGATCTGGGTATGGTAGAGGTCGAGATTGATCCGCAACTGCGGACGATCAACCGACGAAACCAATGAAAGCACGTCCGCCGTTGACCCGAACGGACAGCCGGGATGGTCCAGCAGGTTCAGGTTTTCAAGCGTGAACACCACATTGTTGGCCTCGGCCAGATCACAGATCCGGTTCAGGGTGTCCCTGGCCTTGAGCCACATCGGCCCTGTGACCTCGTCATGCTGCCAGATCGGTATGCCACCGTCACCCAACCCGGTGCCGTGCAGGTTCAGACGCGCAACGCCCAGACGCTTGCCGACCTGAATTGTTTCGGCGGCCGAGGCCAGCAGCATCTCGGCCCCGTCATCATCAGCCAGCCGCCCTTGAAGATAGCCGTTCATGATGGTGAAACGGGCACCGGTTGCGACCAGCCTGGGAATATCGAGCTCCGGCCAGTTCCACAGCCCGACGCCGAACCCCATCTCGGCCAGCCGGGCGGCACGCCAATCCATCGGCCTGTCCAGCCACAGCATCTCGGCGCAAGCTGCCAGTTCGAACGGTTGAGTCATCGAACCACCTTTCGGAATGTGAGGGCTCAGATCGACCCGCCTTCGACCATGAAGTTCCCGGCGCTGCACATGGCCGCGTCGTCCGAGGCCAGAAACAGCACCATCCGCGCCACATAGACCGGGTCGATCGGGTCGGGCAGGCACTGACGGTCGATCTGCTTGGCCAGCGCCTCGGGTGTGACCCACAGGTCTTTCTGGCGCTGCGTCATGATCCAGCCGGGCACGACCGTGTTGACGCGGATGCGGTGATCGCCCAGTTCGCGCGCCATGGTACGGGTCAGTCCATGCACCGCCGATTTCGCAGTGGCATAGGCAGGGAAACCCGCCCCGGCCTCCCACCACGAATTCGACCCGATATTGATGATCGAACCTGCACCTTTGGCGATCATTCCGGGTGCCACCGACTGAATGGCAAAGAACATATGGCGGATATTGGTCGCCATGCGCTCATCCCAATAGTCGGGCGTAACGTCGCGCCAGTCGTGCCGGTCATCCCGGGCCGCGTTGTTCACCAGCACATCCGCCTCGCACAGCTCTTCCACCAGTTGCCCTATTGCGGCGTTCATCTCGTCAATGTTGCGCAGATCGCATTGGGCGAATGCATGCTCTCCGTCCAGCTCGGAAAGCAAAGCAAGTCCGGCATCGGCGTTGAGGTCCAAAAACCCAACCTTTGCCCCCTGTTCGGCAAAGGCCCGAACGGTTTCCGCGCCAATTCCGCCGGCGCCTCCGGTGATGAAAACCGTCTTACCTGCAAGGCTTGGGTAATTGGCGAAAGTATGGCTCATCCGTCACGCTCCATGATCCATTCGACCTCGGGGGCCGGCACGAACCGCCATTTCCGCAGCGGTCCGGCCATGACGTTCAGATAGTACATCTCGAACCCATAGGGCGCACCGCAAGGGTGATGGCCACGCGGGACAGTGACAACGTCGCCATCGGATACCGCCATCGTCTCATCCAACTGGCCGTCATCGGTGTAAACCCGCTGGATCCCAAACCCGTTCGACGGGTTCAGGCGGTGGTAGTAGGTCTCTTCCAGATAGGTGATGCGGGGATAGTCATCCTCGTCGTGGCGGTGGCTGGGATAGGACGACCAGTGGCCATTCGGCGTGAACACCTCGGTCACAAGCAGGCTGTCGGCGTAATCCTCGGCCTCCATCGCGATGTTGTTGATATAGCGTGTGTTTACGCCCTTTCCACGTTCAGTCAGGGTTATGCCATCGGGTCCAATGCGCCGCGCCGTATGACCGCCCTTACCCGGCGCCGAACAGATGGCCACAACGCAGTCGGTTTCCGCCACGGCCTCCCACTCGGTTCCGTTGGGCAGATACAGGCAATGCGGCGGTGTTTTTTCGAATACACTCATCCGGTCGCCCAAAATGCCCCAATCCTGTCCGGCCCCGGTGATCCGCGCCTTGCCTTCGACCATCACCAGAATGACTTCGCGATCTGCGGTCACTTCGTTTGCGCGATCCCCGGCCTTTAAATGATAAAGCCCGAAGCCCACATAATTCCATCCAGCGCTTGACGGAGTGATGTCATGTACCTTGCCGTGGGTTCCGATCGGTTTCTTCAGCAGGTCTGCCATTCTTGTTCTCCTTCTTGGGCGGCCCCCGAGTGCCCGCCTGTGTTGAATTCAGGCAGCTTGCCTTTGGTTCCGGGCCGATAGGGACTGGGCCAGCTGCGCCTCGGTCCATCCTTCTGCAACCGCGCGACGCAGAATATCCGCCTGGCTTTCCGGTGCGTTACCTCCCACAGGCGGGTCCGTGTCCAGATTGGTCGGGAAGGGATAGCCCTCAGCCGTGGCCGCAATTGCAGCCTCCACCTGCGCTGCGTCCAGCGCCCCGCGCTGTTTCAAGGCGATCAGAGACGGGAACAGCGCCAAGGACATCGCCCGCCGATCCACCGACTCCATCGCGCGCCCGAAGGCAGATGAGATTTGCAGCAGGTTTGCCATGCGATTGATGTCGGCGCTGCTGTTCGCGCCCGCCGCATGGAACAGCGCCGGATTGAAGAACACCGCGTCCCCCTTTTCCAATGGCAACTGGATACAGCTGTCTTCGAAATGCGCCCGGTGTGCTTCATCGTGGAACGCCAGATAGCCCGGCGGGTAGAGCTGCGAAAACGGCAACAACTTGGTCGGCCCGCTTTCCACCGGCATGTCACAATGCGCAACCGCCCCTTGCAGGGTCAGCGAGGCCGTCACCAGATGAGCCTGTGCAGGATACCTGGCCGCGTTTTCGGCGCTTTGAAACCCAAGGTGATAATCCCGATGCGCCTGTTGCGCCTTGCCACCGGGGCGCACCTGATTGATCTGAGCAGTAACCTGATAGTTCGGGCCAAGCCACGCTTCACATGCCGCCGCAACCACCGTGTTCCCGAAATAGAGCGCAAAGCCCTCGGGGTCGCGCAGGCATTGCTTTTGCAGCGCGTTCCACACCCGGTCATTCGCGCCGGACGCGGCAAAATGATCGCCCTCACCGGCGCCACCCTGGCGTTCTTCTTCGATGATTTCACGAAACACATCCGTCGCCCGATCAATGATCGACGTGTCGGGATACGCCCCTTTCAGGGCGATCACACCGGCGGATTTGCCCAGTACCCGGCCCCATTCCGCCAGCAAGGCCCTGCGCGTATCAGGCCGTTCCAAACCGGGACTCAGTGCCTGCATATCATAGACGGGCACGTTCTTTTCTACCGAGGCGGCAAAAGGCACCGTCTCGGCGGAAAGAGTCTGCGAGGTCAACACCTTGAATTCGTCCAGATCACAGGATTCCCGGTCGAAATAGCCGACGAAACTGAGTTCTTGATTCACCATGATTTTTCTCCTCTTTCATGGCTTCGGTGTTGCCCCGAAAGGCGGGTTGTTACGCTTTGATCTCCAATCCTGCCTGACCGCAAACCTCGACGATGTGGTCAAAGCCCATTTTCGAGTACTCATAGGGCGGCGCCTTGGCCGGGTCCTGCTCTGCCTCGACCACGATCCAGCCGCTGTAATCCATTGCTTTCAGCGCATTGGCCACGGCCTGAAAGTCGATGCAACCGTCACCCGGCACGGTGAACGCGCCCGCGATCACCGCATCCAGAAAACTGCGATTGTTCTCACGCGTGTCCTGTACGATTTCAGGGCGGATATCCTTGAAATGCACGTGATGCACCCGATCGCCCCAACGGTTCAGCGTGGCCATCACATCGCCGCCACCAAACAGCAGATGGCCCGTATCGAAACACAGGCTCAATTCGGGGCCTGACCCCTCCATCAGCCAGTTCACCTCATCTTCACTTTCGATGATCGTGCCCATGTGATGGTGATAGGCCATGGGCATGCCCTGATCTGCCATCCACTTGGCAAGTTCGGTCAGCCTGCCCGCATAGGCCAGAACCTCGTCCCGCGACAATTTGGGGCGATCATTGACAGGCGTTCCGATCTGTCCCTGGACGGTATTGGAACATTCGGCATAGACGATGCACGGGCTGTTCAGCGCAACGAATTGTTCGACCTGTTCACGCACCACGGCGATCTCGGCGTGCAGGTCGTTGACCAGCGTGCTGCCCGAGCACCACCCCCCGCACAGCGCGATGTCATTTGCGTCCAGATAGGCCCGCAACCCTTCGGTGTCGGCGGGCATCCTCTGGCCTCGTTCGACACCTGTATAGCCGATCTCGCGCGCTTCTTTCAGCGCCTGCTCCATCGTGTAAGCTGCGGTCAGGTCCGGCAGGTCGTCATTCTGCCAGGCAATCGGAGAGATGCCGATCTTCACGCTCATTTCGTGTTTCTTTCCTTGATGGCGGCTTCATAGGCCGCGCGCTTTTCATTCACTTCGGGGCGGGTGCTGACCTCGGGCACCGCCACTTCCCACCAGGTTCCGCCATATTCGGTCGATGGGTAGGGATCGGTGTCGATCACCACGACATAGGGGCCTTTGACCTCATCGCGTTTGGCCAGCGCGTCTTCAAGTTCGGCAATCGAACTGACCTTGACCGAAGTCGCCCCCATCGCTGCCGCATGGGCGGCAAAATCGATGGCTGATTTTGTCTCATGCACAGTGTGGTCGAGAAGGTTGTTGAACTCGGCCCCGCCTGTCCCCATTTGCAGACGGTTGATGCAACCAAACCCGCGGTTGTCCGTGACGACAACGGTGAACGAAATCCCCATCATCGCCGCCGTCGCCATTTCCGAGTTGGCCATCATATAAGTGCCATCACCGGTAAAGCAGATCACGTCGCGGTCGGGCTGGGCCATCTTGATGCCCATGGCACCAGCGATCTCGTACCCCATGCAGCTGAAACCATATTCCATGTGATAGGCACCGGGGCGTGGTGCCTTCCAAAGCTTGTGCAGCTCACCCGGCATCGTGCCGGCAGCGCACATCGCAACAGTGTTTTCCTTGGCGGCCCGCTGCACGGCGCCGATCACCTGCATATCCGTTGGCAGCGCATTGCTGTCCGTCGGGGCATCCGTCAGCGCATCAACTTTGCCAAACCAATCAGATTTCAATGCCGCAGGCAGATCCGGCGCGCGATGGCCGCCCAGCGCTTCTCTGAGCTCATCCAGACCAACCCGAGCGTCGGCCTGCAACGGCATCGCTCCGTGCTTTTCGGCGTCATAGGCGGCAGTGTTCAAGCTAATCAACTCGCGCTCGGGGTTCGCGAACAAACCCCATGACCCGGTGGTGAAGTCCTGAAACCGGGTGCCGACGCCCAGCACAAGATCCGCCTTTGCGCAGATGTCGTTGGCAGGTTCGCCCCCGGTCACACCAACAGGGCCAAGGTTGAGCGGATGATCCCAGGCCAATGCGGACTTGCCGGCCTGTGTCTCGGCCACGGGGACATTGTGTGCCTCGGCAAAACGCTGCAATGTGGCGGTTGCGTCCGAATAATGCACACCTCCGCCAGCAACGATAACGGGGCGCTTGGCGGCCTTGATCGCGGCGACGGCGCGCGCCAGTTCCCCCTCATCCGGGCGAATGCGGCGCTGATACCAAACGCGTGGCTCAAAGAAGCTTTCGGGATAGTCATATGCTTCGGCCTGCACATCCTGACAAAAGGCCAGCGTCGCCGGGCCGCAATCCGCCGGGTCCGTCATCGTGCGGAAGGCGCGCGGCAGAGCCGTCAGCAGATGTTCCGGGCGGGTGATGCGGTCGAAATACCGGCTGACCGGTCTGAAACAATCATTCGCACTGATGGTTCCATCCGAGAACACTTCGGGTTGCTGCAAAACCGGATCGGGGCCACGCGTCGCAAATACATCGCCGGGCAGCAACAGAACAGGCAGACGGTTCACGTGGGCCAGAGCAGCGGCCGTAACCATGTTGGTGGCCCCCGGTCCGATTGATGACGTCACCGCCATGGCGCGCCGCCGGCCCAACTGCTTGGCATAAGCAATCGCGCTGTGTGCCATGGTCTGTTCGTTGTGACCGCGATAGGTGGGAAGACGGTCTTTCACCCCATGCAGCGCCTCGCCCAGACCTGCCACGTTGCCATGGCCGAAGATCGCCCACACACCTGCGATGAACGGCTCTCCGGCCTCGTTCATCTGCGCCCCGAGATAGCGCACCAGAGCCTGCGCCGCGGTCAATCGGACTGTTTTGCTCATCATGATCCCTTTCAACTCGGAGCCGCCATCGGCGGTCCGCGGGTTTTCTCATTTTCGAAGGTGTCAGGCCTTTTGTCAGAGCCTGAAATCAGAGTGGCGTCAGGTGCCACCGCCCGATGGATGCCCCCGTGAGGGCATCCGAGCGTTTTGCTTTAGACAGTACCGCCCAGCGATCCCTCAAGCTCGGCCATTTCCTGACCGCCGGCCATCAGGTCCTGCAACTCTTCGGGTGTGATTTCACCGCGTTTGGCAGTGCCCAGAGTTTTGCCGCGGTTCAGTACGGTAAAACGATCACCCACCGCCAGCGCATGGCGCACGTTGTGGCTGATGAAAACCACGCCGACACCCTGGCTGCGCACCCGGTCGATCGTGGCAAGAACATTCGACGTCTGACGCACACCAAGCGCCGAGGTCGGTTCGTCGAGGATCAGGATCTTGGCACCGAAATACACCGCCCGCGCGATGGCCACCGTCTGACGTTCGCCGCCGGACAATGTCCCAACCGCCTGATCCGGCGCGCGCAGATTGATGCCCATCTTGCGCATCTCTTCCATGCAGACTTCGTTTGCATGATCCACATCGAACCGCTTGAACAACCCTTTGCCCTTGGTGGGTTCGCGCCCCATGAAGAAATTGCGCGTTACGCTCATCAGCGGGATCATCGCAAGATCCTGAAACACGGTCGCGATGCCCGCTTCCATCGCGTCACGCGGCGTGTCGAAATGCAGCGGCTGACCTTCGAACAAAATCTCGCCCTTGGTGGGTTTGTGCACCCCGGACATGGTCTTGATGAAGGTGGACTTGCCCGCGCCGTTGTCGCCCAGCAGGCAATGGCATTCCCCGGGCTTGACGTCAAAGCTGACGCCAGCAAGCGCGATGATATTGCCAAAGTGCTTTTCGATGTCTTTCATCTGAACGATGGGCGCCTGATCGTCGACGGCATCGCCATGGTGGAACTTGGTGTCTTCGGTCATATCAGCGCTCCCCGGTTACGCGCTTGCGGATCGCGTTGTTGAACAGAACGGCAATCAACAGCATGGCCCCCAGGAAGACCTGGAACCAATCCTGATCAAAGTCGGTATAGGTCAGTCCGATGACGACCATTCCAAAGATGATCGAGCCGAAGAAAGCCCCGATGGCCGAGCCGTACCCGCCGGTCAGCAGGCAGCCGCCGATCACCGCAGCGATGATCGCCTCGAATTCTTTCTGGAACCCCCGCCGCGCATCGGTCGAGCCCGCGTCCATGACGGTAATGATCGCCACAAGGGCGGCGCAGCAGGCCGTCAGCATGAACAGTGAAACCTTGACGCGATTCACCGGAACACCTGAATTGGATGCAGCCGTGCTGTCCCCACCCGAGGCGAAAATCCAGTTCCCCACCGGGGTGCGCAGCAGCACGTAGGTTGCCGCCAGTGTAATGACGATGAACCACAGGATTTCGACCGGAATTCCCGGGACCTTGGGCGCGCCGCTTTTGAATGTATCGATCATGCCGTTGGCGGCCAGCCATGCGAACAGGCTGCCGAATGCTTCGCCCGAAAAGAACGGGGCCAGCCAGTCGTTTTCGACCGCGTCGCGCACACCGCGCAACTGGGTCGAACCGCCTGTCGCCATTTTCAGACCCACCAGTGACAGGCCACGAAGGATGAACAGAAACGCCAGCGTTACAATGAACGAAGGCAGGCCCGAGCGGATCACGATGTTGCCGTTAATCGCACCGACACAGGCCGCAAATACGAATGTCATCGGGATGGCAAAGATCAGCGGCAATTGCCAGGTCACGACGCAGACGCCGAAAAACAGCCCCGAGAACGCGACCATCGATCCAATCGACAGGTCGAACTCTCCACCGATCATCAGCAGTGCCGCACCGATCGCCAGGATACCCAACTGTGCCGCGGGGGTCATGAAGTTCATGACACCGGCCAGAGTGAACATCGATTCATCTGCGGTAATCGCAAAGAACACGAATACCAGAACCGCGCCTGCAATGGCGCCCAGCTCGGGTCTTTTCATCAGTTTGGTCAGGAATGGTTCTTTCTTGACCCTTTCGTCCGACAGGACGGGCGCTGATTCACTCATGGTTTCCTCCCAATTCGGTGAGACCGGCGCGTTGGCGCCGATCCTGTTGTTTGTCGAGCCGCGCCGAAATCAGCGGATACCTTGCGCGGACAGTTCGATGACCTGTGCGGCCTTGTCCTGCGTGATCAGGTTTGGACCCGAAGGCACGTCGCCGCCCGGCATCAGGCCGTATTTGGCGTGCAGACCCATGAAGTTCACCGACAGGTAGCCCTGAAGGTACTGCTGCTGGTCGATGGCAAAGGCCGCGTCACCATCCACGATTGACTGGAGGAAGTTGGCCGACAGGTCGAAAGAGGCAACATTCAAATCCCGCCCCGAGGCTTTGGCCGCAGCGACCGAAGGCTCGCCGGCCGAGCTTGCGCCCAGCGCCATAACGGTATCGACGCTTTCGTCAGCGGCCAGCGCGGCGGCAACTTTGGACTCGATCTCGGACGGATCGTTCGAGGTCGGCAGAACGGTTACTTTACCGCCGAACCCTTCGGTGAAGCCTTCACAGCGCAGGTCAAGTGATACGTTGCCGACCTCGTGGTTGACACAGATCGCATTGGTTCCACCCATCGAGGCCAGCTTTTCACCAGCCGCCTTGCCCGCATCATATTCGTCCTGACCCACATGCAGCAAAGCACCCAGTTCCTTGGCCACTTCCGCACCCGAGTTGATCGAGATCACCGGGATACCGGCGGCAACCGCACGTTCGATCGAGGGGCCAAGCGCGTCGGCATCCGGGATCGAGACGATCAGCCCGTCGGGCTCCTGGTTCACGGCGGCGTCGATCAGCTGCGACATGGCAACCATGTCAAAGGTTTCAGGTGCACGATATTCCACGTTGACACCGACATCTTTTCCGGCCTGCTCAACGCCGTTCTTCACGACGTTCCAGAATGCGTCATTGGCCTGGCCATGCGACACGACCACGATTTCCTGCGCAAAAGCAGGTGTGGCCAAGGCCAGTGCCCCCGCAGCAAGCGCGCCTTTAACGAATTTCTTCATTTCAGTTTCCTCCCAATGGTTCAGTCTGATCTTCTGTCGGGGTACCAGCCCCGATCATCCGGCTGTGCCGAATCTCAGTGGCTGCGGCGCTGGGCCGAGCTGATGTTAGTTTGAAGAATTTCGATCATTTTGCAACCGGTTTCAAAATTTCTTCCACCCGTACCGGTTTTCCTGCCCGCGCCGACAGGGTTGCGGCCTCGGCCATCGCCAGCGCTGCAACACCGTCCTTCAGCGTGACCGGAACTTCGGACCCACTTTCAACAGCGTCGACAAATGCGGCCCATTCCACGCGGTATGCAGGCATGTAGCGTTCCAGGAAGAAATAGGTCGGCTTGGCACCCACGACGCCGTCCGCGGTTGACTTGACGACAGTGTTTTCCAGCATGTTCTGAGCCTGTAGCAACCCCTCGGACCCCAGCAGTTCGACCCGCTGGTCATAGCCATAGGCCGCGCGCCGCGAATTCTTGATGACCGCGATGCGGCCATCCGCGTAAGTCATTGTAACTGCCGCTGTATCCACATCACCCGCGGCGCCGATTTCAGCATCCACAAGCGAAGACCCAACCGCCGAGATTGTTTCGGGAACGTCCCCCATCAGGAAGTTCGCCATGTCAAAATCATGGATCATCATGTCCCGAAACAAGCCGCCAGACACCTTTACGTAGCTGACCGGTGGTGGCGCCGGGTCAAACGATGTGATCGACAAGAGCTCTGCCTTGCCGATCTCACCCGCATCCAACCCCGCCTTCAAGGTCGCAAAATTGGGATCAAATCGCCGATTGAACCCTATCATGACCGGCTTGCCGCGTTCCGCGACGGTATTCAGACAATCCGAGGCGCGCTTCAGGTCCAAATCAACGGGCTTTTCACACAGAACGGCTTTTCCTGCGCCTGTCGCTGCTTCAATCAGGTCAGAATGCGTATCTGTTGGAGTTGCAATCAGAACCGCGCCAATTTCCGGATCCGCAATGATCTCGTCGGAACTGCGCGCCGCTGCCCCATGATCGCTGGCAAGGCTGGCCGCAGCCTCGGGCAAGGCATCGGAAACAGCAATGAGTTTGCTGCCCGGATGCGATGCAATCGCCTGCGCATGAACACGCCCTATGCGCCCGGCACCCAACAATCCGACGTTCAACATACAGATCTCCCGAATCTTGTTGTTGCGCGCAACAATGATTCTATTTGCAACCGGTTGCAATATTTTTTTCACAACCTTGGCGCTTTTACGGCCCAGGCACCAAATCACGCTGAAGAAATCGCGATATGGTCCCGGATCCCGATCCGCCAGCTGCAACTCACACGCTGAAATCCGCGCATTCGCCGTCCTACGGGAATCCCCCAATTTCGGAACATGGTGAATCAGGTTAATGTTTGGTTAAGGAACACACACTACCACTCTGTGACCCCTTAGAAGGGCTGGCATGACCCCCTCGTCCAGCCCTTCATACCTTACCCAACAACCGCGAAGAAACAGCCCGCATTGCGGCCTGACGTGTTCATCGAAATCGAATTTCGAGAATGGCGATCCCTGAAGGACTCGAACCCTCAACCTGCTGATTAGAAGTCAGCTGCTCTATCCAGTTGAGCTAAGGGACCGCTGCACCCTTCTTGCGGTTTTTACGAGCGGGGTTCAAGAGCCAAGCGCATGAATGCGCTGTTCGGATCGTCACTGTACCCAAAGATCGGTCCGCAATAGGAATAGCCCAACGCTTCGTAGAGCTTGCGGGCGGCATCATACTCTGGAAGATGCTCTGCCCCGGTTTCCAAAACCAAAGCTTCGACGCCTTCTGCGCGCGCCAGATCGGCCAGATGAGTCATTATGACACGCGCCAGTCCGCGCCCCCGTGCCTGTGCGAGGATATGCACCGACTTCACCTCGGCCGTGCCATCGGGCAACAGCTTCAAGGCGCCGCAGCCCAACGCCTGCTGATCGTCGTAAATCGCACAGAATCGAATGCCCGGTCCGGCCAATGTTTCTGCACTCATCGTATGGTTGCTTTCCGCAGGACCGGCCGATTCGCTGTGGGCGAAATGAGCTTCGACAATCGGGCGCAATACGTCCGAGGTGGGGTCGGCCTCGCGAATTTCGATCATTCAGTGAGTCCAGGGACCGCGGCGGTCAGTGGCGAAGTTTTCTCCGTAGCCGCGTGCGCGCAGGTTGGGTTTGCGCTTGTGCGGCTCGCTGACCTGCGCATCGATGCCATTGTCCCTGGCATAATCCATCGCCTCTTTCTTGGTGTCGAATTTCAGGCGTATCTGGGTTTGCGTGTCATTGGATGATGTCCAGCCCATCAGCGGATCAACCTCACGTGCCGAAGCGGGGGCGTATTCCAGAACCCATTTGCGGGTCTTGGCCATCCCTGAAGTCATCGCATTCCTTGCAGGCTGGTAAATCCGTGCGCGCATGTCGCCTCTCCGTACTCACTTGGCTGGACCTGTTTATGCGTCAGAGCGCAGCCCGGGACAAGACAACAATTGTCGCGGATTGTCGAAGCAAGCCAATGACAGAAACTGTCATCAGGGCCAACTATGATCTTCGACAAATCAGCCGAAGGATAAGCAGATGATCCATAGTGAATGCATTCTGGGCGTCGACGCGAACCCCGGGAACAACCGGGCGATGCCCTCGACCGAAGCCCATACCGTAATCGCCGGCAAACCGATGATGACGAAGGCTCTCATCGGCGAGCTTGGCGCGTTGGCCGGCAAGGTTGGTTCGGATCACAATCCGGATGCGTATCTGCCCAGTGTCGAAACTGGGAGATTTGTACCGGATCAGCCCTTGCAGTTGGACAAAATAAGAACAAATGTAAGGGCCTGATCCGGAGCCTGCCCATGCCATACGCCCATTCCGACAAGACCCAAATGACAACCGAAGATGTTCGGGCCCGCCTGAAACTGGAAGGCGGCAAACGGTTTGTCATGCATACGGAGTTCGCCCCCGCAGGAGACCAGCCAACCGCGATCAAGGAACTTGCAGGCGGCATTCTGGATGGAGAGCGCGATCAGGTTCTGTTGGGGGCGACCGGTACGGGCAAAACCTTCACCATGGCCAAAGTGATCGAGGAAACCCAGCGCCCGGCCATTATCCTCGCCCCCAACAAGACATTGGCGGCGCAGCTATATGGTGAGTTCAAAGGCTTCTTCCCGGAAAACGCGGTCGAATATTTCGTCTCCTACTACGACTACTACCAGCCAGAGGCCTATGTCGCGCGATCGGACACGTATATCGAGAAGGAATCGCAGATCAACGAACAGATCGACCGGATGCGCCACTCGGCCACGCGGGCGCTGCTGGAACGAGACGACGTGATCATCGTCGCCTCGGTCTCGTGCATCTATGGCATCGGCTCGGTCGAGACCTACGGGGCGATGACACAGGATCTGAAGGTCGGGCACGAATACGACCAGCGGCAGGTGATGGCCGATCTGGTGGCCCAGCAATACCGCCGCAACGATCAGGCATTTCAGCGCGGGTCATTCCGGGTGCGGGGCGACAGCCTTGAAATCTGGCCCGCCCACCTTGAGGACCGCGCCTGGAAATTCTCGTTCTTCGGTGAGGAACTGGAAAGCATCACCGAATTCGACCCGCTGACCGGCGAGCGCGCCGCGACGATGGAACAGGTGCGCGTCTATGCGAACTCGCACTATGTCACGCCGAAACCGACGATGCAGCAGGCCATTATCGGCATCAAGAAAGAGCTGCGCCAGCGGCTGGATCAACTGGTGGGCGAGGGCAAGCTGCTCGAGGCGCAGCGGCTGGAACAGCGCACCAATTTTGATCTGGAGATGCTCGAGGCCACCGGCGTCTGCAACGGGATCGAGAACTACTCGCGCTATCTGACCGGCCGCGCGCCGGGCGAGCCGCCCCCGACCCTGTTCGAATTCATCCCCGACAACGCCATCGTCTTCGCCGACGAAAGCCACGTCTCGGTGCCGCAGATCGGCGGCATGTATCGGGGCGACTATCGCCGCAAGTTCACGCTGGCCGAACACGGATTCCGCCTGCCGTCCTGCATGGACAACCGACCCCTCAAGTTCGAGGAATGGGACGCCATGCGCCCGCAATCCGTCTTTGTCTCGGCCACTCCGGCGAAGTGGGAGATCGAACAGACCGGCGGCGTCTTCACCGAACAGGTGATCCGCCCAACGGGCCTATTGGACCCCGAGGTCGAAATCCGCCCCGTCGAGATGCAGGTCGACGACCTGCTGGACGAGGTGCGCAAGGTCGCGGCCAATGGCTTCCGCACGCTGGTCACCACGCTGACCAAACGCATGGCCGAGGACCTGACCGAATACCTGCACGAACAGGGCATCAAGGTCCGCTACATGCATTCAGACATCGACACGCTGGAACGGATCGAGATCCTGCGCGACCTGCGGCTGGGCGCATTCGACGTGCTGGTCGGCATCAACCTGCTGCGCGAAGGGTTGGACATCCCCGAATGCGGGCTGGTCGCCATTCTGGATGCGGATAAAGAGGGCTTCCTGCGCTCGGAAACCTCGCTGATCCAGACCATCGGCCGCGCCGCGCGGAACGCCGAAGGCCGCGTGATCATGTATGCCGACAAGATCACCGGCAGCATGGAGCGCGCGCTGGAGGAAACCAACCGCCGCCGCGCCAAGCAGATTGCCTATAACGAGGAACACGGCATCACCCCCGAGACGGTGAAGAAGAATGTCGAGGACGTTCTGGCCGGTCTTTACGAAGGCGACGTCGACATGAACCGCGTCACCGCCACCATCGACAAGCCGATGCACGGCGCGAACCTTGAGGCCCATCTGGACGGGTTGCGCGAGAAGATGCGCAAAGCCGCCGAGAACCTGGAATTCGAAGAGGCCGCCAACATCCGGGATGAGATCAAACGTCTGGAAGCGGTCGATCTGGCCGTCGCCGACGACCCGATGGCGCGCCAATGGGCGGTCGAGAAAGCCTCGGAGGATGCGGTGAAATCACGTGGGCGGTCAACGGCCGGGCGGCCGGGTCAGCGGGGTGGAAATGTGAAAAGGCGGAAGCGTTAAGTTGAGTAAGCACAAGGTTTCGAGCAAACACCACTATGTCGCCAAGGCAATTCTTCGAAACTTCTGCGTTTCAGGAAAGTCACTATATTATGTATCCAAGCAATCTGACTCGAAGGTTCCCGAGCGCCGAAATATCGACAGTGTATTTCGGAGAATGCACTTCAACTCATTCGAACGCAAAGATGGCTCAAAGGATGATACGATTGAGAGATTCTTCGCTTACGAATTGGACAACTACATTCCTGATTGGGTGGGTACTTTTCAGCGAGCCCTCGACACTGGCAAGTTGACTTTTTCCACTCAGGATCTTCGGTACAGGTTCATTCAATTTTTTTATAACCATAAGAAAAGGTCCCCAGATTTCATTGACCCGCTTGTCCAAGAGGTAGCGAATGAAACTTTCACTGCTGACCTTGCACGCGAATTTGAGGCAACGTACCGCCCCTTAACCGACGACGAGAAACTACTTCTCGACGATGAAAGCTTTAGAGCGCGGGCTATTCGAAATAGTCGAGTATCGAATTTTGGACAGCAATCTGTAAAAATCCTCTCTAGGCTTGAGAAGATGAAGATAATTGTTGGCACTCCAAAGCGTGCGAATAAACAGTTCATAGTCTCCAGCAATCCTGTTGCCAGATTTGAAGATTATCCAAAGCAAGAGTTGGGTGAGTTGGGTGTAGAAGAGTGGACAACTTTTGCGCCCAATATTGCGGTTGGCTTTGTCGCGGACTCTTCGGCTCCTGACTGCGTATTGTTTGACGACGCCAACGTTAGAAACCTTAATCGAGCTTTGACTAAAAATAGCCAAGCGATTGCGTCTTCCTCGCAATTATTGCTTCAGTCGCTTGCAACCTCAGAGTGGTGAGCGAGCTTATTATTGGCTTCGACCCTTCACTGTTGGAGCCTTCCTACACGTTTGAGTAAATCTACTAGGGTCAGGACCCATTGATTTCCGCGTTGGTGCATGATTCACGGTTCGAAAAACGAGCGGTGACCATGTCTGATCTTTTCTGGCTCACG
>NZ_JBQFXN010000006.1:0-226029 GCF_056540885.1 Ruegeria sp. AL12
CGAACGCCTGGGTTGGTTGAACGATCCGGATCTGATGGAAGGAACGAAGCCGAAGGGGATGCACTGGCGCACGTATTATCGCCTTGTTGCGCAGTTGGAGCATTGGGAGGAAATGTCGAACAAGTCGCTGCTGCGATACTTGGGTAGGCTGGCAGTTAACCTTAAGGCAACGTGAACTCAGAGCACTTCGGGGGCGGTGAATTCTTCACCGTGCTTCTTTCGCTAGACCCGCCGCTCAGGCTTTCGCGTGCTTCCGCAATTCAACATTTATTTTCACCAACAGTTACCAACCTTCGGAGTCCCTAAATATCCATCGGAAAACGCGGACACGGTGTTACAAAGGGTGGATATCGGGGTGGATAGAAAGGGAGGGAAAGCTGAAAATATCATTTAAATCAAATACTTACATCTGATATGTGGTGCCGCTGAAGGGACTCGAACCCCCGACCCCATCATTACGAATGACGTGCTCTACCAGCTGAGCTACAGCGGCACCGTAGGTCATACCGAACACATTATGACCTAATGCGAAGCTTCGTTTAAACTGTCAGCCTGGCGCCTGCAAGCCCGGTTGCCACCGTTTTGGCGTTGCCCAGCACGGCCGGGCCTTGAGTTGTGAACCGAAAGCCTGCGGCCAATCTTTCAAATTGGCGCTCTGATCCGTGAATTTTTTGTGACGACGTGGAATGAAATTGACTCACCGTCTATATTTCAATAATTCATGAAATATGATAGAACATATAACCGATCAATTGACCATCCTTGGCCACCCGCAGCGCATCACCGTGTTTCGCATGTTGATGCGACGGTTTCCTGACAGGGTTCCCGCGGGCGAGCTGGCGGCGGAGCTGGATATCAAACCCAGTACCATGTCGAACTACCTGAATGCTTTGCAGCGGTCGGGGCTGGTGAAACAGGAACGATCCGGGACGTCTCTGCTCTATTCGATTGAAATGAAAACTGTGCAGCAAATGCTCGATTTCCTGATCTTGGATTGCTGCCGTGGCCGCCCGGATATCTGCATGCCCTTTCCCAAAGACACCGCGACGAACCGAAAGTTCAATGTGCTGTTCATTTGTTCCGGCAACTCAGCCCGTTCGATTTTTGCCGAATCCTTGCTGCGACAGATCGGCGGCGACCGGTTCAACGTTTATTCAGCCGGGACGCGGCCCAGTTCAGAACTCAATCCCTTTGCTGTGCAGGTTCTGCGCGACAAGGGGCACGATATCTCGGTCCTGCGGCCGAAGAATCTGTCCGAGTTTTCGGCGCCGGACGCGCCCGTCATGGATTTTGTCTTTACTGTCTGCAATCAGGCCGCCAACGAGGAATGCCCGGCTTGGGAGGGTCAACCGATAAGTGGCCATTGGGGCGTGGAAGATCCGGTCAAGGCCGAAGGTACCGACGCCGAGAAAAGCCTGGCCTTTCAAACCGCCTACGGCGCACTGAAGCGTCGGATTCAGGCCTTTTGGTCATTGCCGGTCGAAAGCCTTGACCGGATCGCATTGCAATCCGCCGTTGATGAAATCGGGCGCACGCCTACCGAGGAAACGAAATGACCACCTACGCACTGAACGGCCTTGGCCGTATGGGAAAACTGGCCCTGAAGCCCTTGCTTGAAAAAGGCGCAAAGATAGCCTGGATCAACGATGCCGTCGGTGATCCCGAGATGCATGCGCATCTGCTGGAGTTCGACACAGTCCATGGGCGCTGGGACGCGGAATTCGACCATGATGCAGACAGCATCACGGTCAACGGTACCCGCCTGCCGTTCGTTGGCACAAAAGACCTGAGCGCGTTGCCGCTGGATGGTGTTGATGTGGTGATCGACTGCACCGGCGTGTTCAAGACCGAAGCGAAGCTGGCACCGTATTTTGACGCTGGGGTGAAGAAGGTTGTTGTCTCTGCTCCGGTCAAGGACGGGTCGACGGCCAATATCGTCATGGGTGTGAATGACGGAACCTACGACCCCGCGGCGCATAAGATCGTGACGGCGGCCTCGTGCACGACAAACTGTCTTGCGCCTGTCGTGAAGGTCATTCACGAAAACCTGGGCATCCGCCATGGATCGATGACGACGATTCACGACGTAACCAATACGCAGACAATCGTGGATCGGCCTGCCAAGGATCTCAGGCGCGCACGCTCGGCCCTGAACTCTTTGATCCCGACCACGACCGGGTCGGCCACGGCCATCACTCTGATCTATCCGGAACTCAAAGGTCGTCTGAACGGCCATGCGGTTCGGGTGCCGTTGCTGAACGCCTCGCTGACCGATTGCGTGTTCGAGGTTGAGCGTGAAACCACCGTTGAAGAGGTCAACGCCTTCTTCAAAGCCGCTGCCGAGGGCGAACTGAAGGGCATTCTGGGCTATGAGAGCCGCCCGCTGGTGTCCGCCGATTATACCGATGACGAACGCTCTTCGATCGTCGATGCGCCCTCGACCATGGTTGTGAACGGGACACAGGCGAAAATTTATGCGTGGTACGACAACGAGATGGGCTATGCGCATCGGCTGGTGGATGTCGCGCTGATGGTCGGGGCATCATTGTGACGCAACGCCCCGAAGGACTGTCGGCCTATATCGCGGTCACGGCTGCCTATTGGGCCTTCATGCTGACCGACGGGGCGCTCAGGATGTTGGTGCTGTTGCACTTTCACACCTTGGGCTTCTCGCCGGTGCAACTTGCCTATCTGTTTGTGCTTTATGAAATCGCCGGGATTGTCACCAACCTGTCCGCCGGTTGGATCGCCGCACGGTTCGGGTTGACCTCGACCCTCTATGCAGGGCTAGGGGTGCAGATTGTCGCGTTGCTCGCCATGACGCAGCTTGATCCGAACTGGACCGTCGCGGCTTCGGTCACTTTTGTCATGATCGTGCAAGGGGCCAGCGGAGTGGCCAAGGATCTGGCCAAAATGTCTTCGAAATCGGCGGTCAAATTGCTGGCTCCCTCCGAAGGAGGCGCGTTGTTTCGATGGGTTGCGGTTCTGACGGGTTCGAAAAACGCGGTCAAAGGGCTGGGATTCCTGTTGGGTGCCGCCATGCTTGCAACACTGGGCTTCCTTCCGGCAGTGCTTGCCATGGCCGCCGCTCTGGCGGTGATCCTGGTCGCGGTGATGTTGTTCATGCCAGCGGGCCTGCCGAAGGGGCGCAAGGGCGCAAAGTTCTCTGAGGTTTTTTCAAAATCAGCAAATGTGAACTGGTTGTCCGCGGCGCGTGTCTTCCTGTTCGGCGCGCGGGACGTCTGGTTCGTGGTCGGCATCCCGATCTATTTCTATGCTGTTCTTTCAGATGGCACCGAAGAGGGCAATCGGGCCGCGTTCTTCATGATCGGAACATTCATGGCGGTGTGGATCATCCTCTATGGCGCCGTGCAAGCCAACGCGCCAAGGATTCTTCGTGCGTCAGATCGAACCGAAGGTGATCTGATCCGTGCCGCACGCAGCTGGGCGGCGATCCTGTTCTGTGTTCCTGCGGCTCTGACACTGGCTGTTTTGCTGTCAAATGGGCCCGAGACCTGGCTGACCCTGACGCTGGTCGCAGGGCTTTTGGTCTTTGGTGCGATCTTCGCGGTCAACTCATCGCTGCATTCCTATCTGATTCTTGCCTTCACCCGGTCCGAGCGTGTGACGATGGATGTCGGCTTTTATTACATGGCAAACGCGACGGGGCGGTTGGCCGGCACCGTCTTGTCTGGCCTGACCTATCAGGTCGGGGGGCTGCCCATGGTGCTGGGCACAGCGGCCGTGATGGTCGGGCTTGCCGCGCTGACCTCTGGCAAACTTACGGGTCAAACGGCTGAGGCGCTGTCATGAGCATTTTTGAACGGTATCTCACGATCTGGGTTGCGCTTGCGATGATCGGTGGCGTCCTGATCGGACTGGCCGCGCCGGGGCTGGTGCAGCTGGTGGCAAGCGCCGAAATTGCCAGCGTCAACCTGGTGGTGGCAGTGCTGATCTGGGCAATGGTTTACCCGATGATGGTAAACGTCGATTTCGGCGCAGTCGCCGGAGTCGCCCGCCAGCCACGTGGTCTGATTGTGACGCTAGTGGTGAACTGGCTGATAAAGCCTTTCACCATGGCACTGCTGGCCGTCCTGTTTTTCGACTATGTCTTCGCACCCTGGATCGCGCCCGAAGATGCGGCGCAATACACTGCCGGTCTGATCCTGCTGGGGGCCGCCCCTTGCACCGCCATGGTGTTTGTATGGTCGCAGCTAACCAGAGGCGACGCGACATACACGCTGGTTCAGGTCTCGGTCAATGATCTGATCATGGTCGTGGCATTTGCGCCGATCGTGGCCTTTTTGCTGGGTGTCACCGACATCGAAGTGCCGTGGCAGACTTTGGTTTTGGCCACGGTCCTTTATGTGGTGCTGCCGCTTGTCGCCGGGTTGATCACCCGCCGCAGATTAGGCTCTAAACAAGCGATAGAAGCCTTTTCTTCGCGGGTAAAACCGTGGTCTGTCATGGGATTGATTGCAACCGTGGTCATCCTGTTCGGCCTGCAAGGTGAGACCATTCTGGCGAAACCTACGGTCATCGTTCTGATCGCCGTTCCCATTCTGATCCAAAGCTATGGTATTTTTGCCATTGCCTATGGTGCCGCTTATGCGCTGAAGGTTCCCCACCGGATCGCAGCGCCCTGTGCCATGATCGGGACATCGAATTTCTTCGAATTGGCCGTTGCCGTCGCAATCAGCTTGTTCGGTCTTCATTCCGGCGCGGCACTGGCGACGGTTGTGGGGGTCCTGGTCGAAGTGCCGGTGATGCTGTCGCTTGTGGCTTTCGCCAACCGAACACGCCAGCGTTTCCCGGAACCTGCGACATGACAGAATCGGTCAACGCGGTAGGGCGATGACCGGAACTGGCGGCTATGCACCGCCAGCCTTGCAGCAACGTTGCTTCAGAAATCCACGCCGCGCTGTGCTTTGATGCCCGCTTGGAACGGGTGTTTCTCCTCGGTCATTTCCGTGACCAGATCAGCATACTCACGCAGCGCGTTCGGCGCGTCGCGGCCAGTCAGGAATACGCTGGTCTTTTCCGAGCGCGCGTTCAAACCTTCGATGACCTGTTCGACCGACAGGTATTCGTAACGCAGGGCGATGTTGATCTCGTCCAGAACAACCAGATCGTATTCGCCGCTGGACATCAGGGCGCAGGCCTTGTCGAAGGCGGCATTGGCAGCTGCAATATCGCGCTCCCGGTCCTGTGTGTCCCAAGTAAAACCTTCGCCCATCGTATGCCATGTCACCAGATCACGCTCTTCGAAGAAACGGCGCTCGCCGGTTTTCCACTTGCCCTTGATGAACTGCACCACAGCAACCTTCTGGCCCCAGCCCAGGGCGCGAATGACCACGCCGAACGCGGCCGAGGACTTGCCTTTGCCCTTGCCGGTATTGATCAGGACCAGACCGCGGCCTGGATCCACGGCCTCGGACACTTTCTTGCGGTGCTGGGCCTGCACCTTCTGCATCTTTTCCTTGTGATCCTGCGCGTCGCTCATTTGGGAACCTCTTTGACTGTTCGGCCCAACCTAGGGGAAGATTGCAAAAGGTAAAGTCACGCTTTGGGGTCCGTAACCGACCGGGCCTTGCCGCGCTCCAGCCCCAACTGGTGTTCGCGCCAGATGACGACAACATTGCCTGCAATCACCAGCGCGGCACCGATCAGGATTGCAAGCGTTGGCAGTTCATCGAACCAGACATAGCCGATCACGATCGCAAAAAGCATCGTTGCATAGTCATAAGGCGCCAGCATCGAGGCCTGGCCAAACCGATAGGAAGATGTGACCAAAATCTGCGCGACGCCGCCGATCAGGCCCATCATGACCATGATCAGAGCCTGATTCCATGTGGGCATCGTCCATCCCCAGAATGCCGTCAGAGCGGACAGAAGCGTCGCGGTCATCGAGAAATAGAACACGATGGCCGCAGGGTGATCGACCTTGACCAATTGCCGGATATGGATCTGAACGAAGGCACGGGCGAGGGTTGCGCCCAACACGCATAACGCGCCGATGGTGGCGGCGACCTCCATCTCGGTGGTGCCAAGACGTGGCCAGATCATGATCAGGACGCCCAGCAGACCCAAAGCCACAGCGCCGATACGAATAAGCCGAATCCGTTCGCCCAGCATGACGGCGGCCAGAATCAGGGTGAAGATCGGTGTCGCGTACCCGATGGCAGTGACTTCCGGCAGGGGCAACAGGCTGAGGCCGGTAAAGGTAAGACCCATGGCGCTTGTTCCCAGAACACCGCGCCAGAAATGGCCCATGGGTTTCTTGACCACAAAGCCTTTCGACAACTCCCCCCGCGCGATGAGCCAAAGAATGATCACGGGGATTGCGAACAGGGACCGAAAAAACACCAATTGGCCCGGCGGGAATTCATCTGAAAGTGCTTTGACCAGCGCGGACATCGACGTGAACAGGAACAAGGCGCACAGCTTCAGCGTTACGGCAAGCAGAGGTCGATGCGAAGTTAAGGGTTTTGTCATCGGCGCGAACCTGCGTCTTTGACGGGCAAAGATCAACGGGTGGATTCAGCAATTCGCCCAGGATTGCGGCAAGGAACAGCCGATCTCGTCGGCGAATTCTTCAAGAAAGCGGATCATGCGCGCGGTGCGTTGTTCTGCAATCCGCCTTCCGGTCTCGGTCAACATGTCACCTGGCAGGCGCAGCAGTTTCACCTTCCAGTGGTCGAGCGAGAAATGAAGGTCATCCAGTGGCCGGGCTTGGGCAAAAGGGTCCGCAGGATGGTAAAGAGTACGCCCCAAGGCTCCGGAAACGGAAAAGTTGCGGGCGATACCGATGGCGCCCAGGGCGTCAAGGCGGTCCGCATCACGCAGAATGCGTGCCTCGATCGTCTCAGGCGGGATATCGGCCGAAAAACTATGGGCTTCGATCGCGTGCTGGATCGCGCGGACCTGATCGGCCTCAAACCCGATTTCTTTTAGAATAGGCTCTGATTCAGCTGCGGATCTGCGCGAGGCAAGATGCCGGTCGGGATCGTCCTTGGGCAGATTCACAAGATCGTGCAGATAACTTGCGGCCAGCAGCACGGACATATCGGTTTGATCATCAGCGATGGCCCGGGCGTTGGTCCAAACACGATCCAGATGGGCCAAATCATGGGCCGGTTCCGTTTCCATGCGATGTGCGACCACAGCCCGCAGGCGGGTGCGCAGATCAGCCGATCCGTCCACGGTTCTCTCCGATCTGGCCGCGATGCAACAGCAGGTGGTCGAGGATCACGCAGGCCATCATCGCCTCTCCTACCGGGACCGCGCGAATACCAACACAAGGGTCGTGACGGCCCTTGGTGATGATCTCGGTCTCTTCGCCTGATTTGGTGATGGTTTTGCGTGTGGTCAGAATCGACGAGGTCGGCTTGACCGCAAAGCGCACGACGATGTCCTGCCCGGTAGAAATGCCGCCCAGAATCCCGCCCGCATGGTTCGAGCTGTATTGAGGTCCGTTCTGCCCCATGAATATTTCGTCGGCATTGGCCTCGCCCGTCAGTTCAGCCGCGGCCATGCCTTCGCCGATTTCGACGCCTTTGACCGCGTTGATCGACATCATCGCAGCAGCTAGATCAGTGTCTAACTTGGCGTAAACCGGCGCGCCAAGCCCTGCGGGCACGCCGCGCGCCACAACTTCGACAATTGCGCCAACCGAGTTGCCGGACTTGCGCAGATCGTCCAGATAGGTGGCCCACGTCTCGGCGGCTTGCGCATCCGGTGTCCAGAACGGGTTCTGTTCGATCTGGGACCAGTCGAAATTGTCGCGCTCGATCTTGTGCGGCCCGATCTGGGTCATGTACCCGGTGATCTGCACGTTGGGTGCGATCTGTTTGATCGCCTCACGCGCCAATCCACCCGCAGCCACACGCGCGGCTGTTTCACGTGCAGAACTCCGCCCGCCGCCGCGATAATCCCGGATCCCGTATTTCTGCCAATATGTGATATCGGCATGGCCCGGGCGGAACTTGTCCATGATATCGCCATAGTCTTTCGAGCGCTGATCGGTGTTTTCGATCATCAGCTGCACAGGCGTTCCGGTGGTTTGCCCTTCGAACACACCGGACAGGATTTTCACCTGATCGGGTTCGCGCCGCTGGGTGGTGAACTTGTTCTGCCCCGGTTTGCGCTTGTCCAGCCAGTGCTGAATCATGCCCTCGTCGATCGTGACACCCGGCGGGCAGCCGTCAACAGTGGCACCCAAAGCGGGTCCATGGCTTTCACCCCAGGTGGTGACACGGAATAGATGGCCAAAACTGTTCATCGACATGGGGCGTGCTCCTTTGAGCGTCGTGATTAGCGGGGAGCGCCTTGAGCCTCAAGGGGATTTGCGAATTGGTGAGCGCCACCTTGCGGTGGCGCGAATGAATATTTTTGAAAAGATGAAGATCAGGCGGCCAGCATCAGCGCCGTTCGGGTCGCTGTGATTTTCAGCGCAGCTTGTGCGGCTTCGCGGCCTTTCTCAACAAAATGCGCGCGGTAGATGGCGTTGTGGTGATCGGTTTCCTGATACTGGTGCGGCGTCAGGGAAACGGACAGGACCGGTACGCCGGTATCCATGCCCGCGCGCATCAAACCGTCCACGACGGCCTGGGCCACGAAGTCGTGACGGTAAATGCCGCCATCCACGACAAATGCGGCGCAGGCGACAGCGGCGTAGCGGCCGGTTTGGGCCAGATCGCGGGCCAGCAGCGGCATCTCGAACGCGCCGGGTACGTCGAAAACATCGACCTGATCGGCCGGGATCAGTTCAAGAAATCCGTCCAGCGCGCGGTCGACGATGTCGGAATGCCAGTTGGCTTTGACAAAAGCATAGCGGGTGTGTGTCATCGTGATCTCCTTTCAGTTCGGTGGCCCGCTGGCGGTCGCGAAAACCTTCGCTGCCAGCCCGGCATGACACGTCACCCAAGGCGATCACGAGCAGGCGCGCCGGTTCACCGGCACGGCTTGCACGTTCTCTTCCATCCGGACTTTGACCGTCGGCTCTGGCCTCTCACCAGATCTGCTGACACTCTTTCGTGGTTCCACACTCTGTCCGAATACCGGCCTCTGCCGTTCGGATCGTGGACACGGCAGAGCCGCTCGCGGGCTTGCGGGTCATGGCCCGCATACCGCCGGTGGGGAATTCCACCCCGCCCTGAGAACGAGGCAGACTTTGCCAAGAACCAACCCCATCTGCAAGAGATTTGGCAGGAGGTCGCCCATGCACCCAAATCCAGCCTTCCGCGCCGAGGATCGAGCGCGTCATATTGAATTCGCCCGTGACCGGGCTTTTGGCGTTCTGGCGATTTCCGGCGACGGCGCGCCATTGATCAGTCACGTGCCCTTTCTGCTGTCTGAGGACGGTGCGGTGGTCGATCTTCATCTGGTGCGATCAAACCCCATTGTCCGTATGCTGCACGGGCCGAAAGAGGTCAGGATCGCGGTGCAGGGGCCTGATGGCTATGTCTCGCCCGACTGGTACGGTGTCGCCGATCAGGTTCCGACGTGGAACTATGTCGCCGTGCACCTGACCGGACGGCTTGAACTGCGCCCGCAGGACGAGCTGCGTGATTTGCTGGATCGACAAACCGCATTCTTTGAAGATCGACTGCTGCCCAAGGCGCCATGGGTCACCGGGAAAATGTCTGATGACGCGTTGGCCAGAATGATGCGGATGATCGTACCATGCCGGATGCAGGTAGAGGATATCCAGGGCACCTGGAAACTGGGCCAGAACAAGCCGGAGGAGGCAAGAATCGCTGCCGCCGACAAAGTGCCCGGCGGATTTGGCAGTGAAACCGGTCAGCTGGCCGCCTTGATGCACAAGGCGTAACCAGCACCGGGAAAAAGGATTACTCGGAACTGAACGTTGCCAGATAGGCGGCGATATCTTCCGCGCCTTTCCTGAGCTTGACGCTCATGTTCGGGCGGGCGGTTTCGTCATCCAGATACTCTTTGATGAAACCGATGGGGTCTTTGGAATAGGCGGCGATGTTTTCTTCGGTCCAGATCAGACCCTCTTCGCCGGCGCGGATCATGTCATCGGTGAACATGCCGACCGGCAGGCGCTCGCTGCCATAGCGATAGTCTTTTTCGGACCCGGCGACACGTCCGACGACGCCATAGAGATTCGGGCCGGTGATTCCGCCTTTGACCAGTACTTCGCCGTCCTTGATGATCGCATGACACGATGAACAGCGGTTGTACATCGCCTCGCCTTTCGCTGGATCACCTGCCGAAAGTGTTTGCGAGGACAGGGCCAATGTGAATATCGCAGTGGCCAGGGTGATTTTTGACATAGGGTTCTCCTTGCAGGAGTTCGCGCGTTTTTGCGCTGTCCGGTATTCACGGAAAAAGTGCAACTGTGTAATTGCGCTCAATTTTCGATTTAATTCATCTATTTGGCGAATATGATTTACTCAGCAGACAATCGTTGCTTCGTGATGCTGATTGTCAAGAATACGCTCTCAAATGACTGGCCGACTGGTGGTCAGAATCGGGCTGGATTTCGCCTGCAAAACGGAGTTCGAGGTTCGAATCAACCCCACTTGATTCGAAGCCGCAGGCAAAGTTGCGGACGAGAATCACCAAAAAAAGCCCCTCGTCACGTGCACGAAGGGACACATGCGGCGTATTGCGCGTTTATGAACGCTGGACGAACACTATTCTCCCCGATAGTAAGCGCGGTTAAGACACCGCATTCGTGCGGTGCGCGAGCTATTTGCCCGTCCTCGGGCGCCAGATAATCGGAGATAACCTCGTGTCCCACGCAGAAGACCACGAAGGCACCCGCAGAGATTTCCTGTACTACGTCGCTGGCGGCGCAGGTGTCGTTGCAACGGGTGCAGCCGTATGGCCACTGATCAACCAAATGAACCCGTCGGCAGACGTTCAGGCGCTGTCCTCGATCCGTGTGGATGTGAGCGGCGTCGAGCCGGGCACGCAACTGACGGTAAAATGGCTGGGAAAACCCGTTTTTGTCCGTCACCGCACCGGTGCCGAGATTCAGGAAGCACAGGAACAGGACGCCGAAGGTGTTGATGCGCTGCCAGATCCGCTTGCGCGCAATTTCAACCTGAGCGCAGATGCGCCTGCGACTGACGCAAACCGCGTCATGCCGTCACCGGAAGGCGAAGCGCCGGGTGCCTGGATCGTTCAGATGGGCGTTTGTACGCACCTCGGCTGTGTGCCTTTGGGGGATGCCGGCGACTTCGGTGGCTGGTTCTGCCCGTGCCACGGTTCGCACTACGACCTCGCCGGTCGTATCCGTAAAGGCCCCGCGCCTGAGAACCTGCCTGTCCCGCCCGCAGAATGGGTGGACAACAGCACAATCAAACTCGGCTAAGGGAGACCCAAACTTATGTCCGGAATTCCCCACGATCATTACGAGCCGAAGACAAACGGTGAGAAGTGGCTGAACAGCCGTCTGCCGATTGTTGGCCTGCTGTACGATACCCTTATGATCCCGACCCCCAAGAACCTGAACTGGTGGTGGATCTGGGGCATCGTTCTGGCATTCTGCCTGGCGCTGCAAATCATCACCGGTATCGTTTTGGTGATGCACTATACCCCGCATGTTGATCTGGCCTTTGCCAGCATCGAGCACATCATGCGCAACGTGAATGGCGGTTACTTTATCCGCTATCTGCACATGAATGGCGCATCGCTGTTCTTTGTGGCGGTTTACATCCACATGTTCCGTGGCCTGTATTATGGCTCGTACAAAGCCCCGCGTGAAATCACGTGGATCATTGGTATGCTGATCTACCTGATGATGATGGGCACCGCCTTCATGGGCTATGTTCTGCCCTGGGGTCAGATGTCCTTCTGGGGTGCGACCGTGATCACCGGCCTGTTTGGTGCGATCCCGTTTGTTGGTGACGCGCTTCAGACTTGGTTGCTGGGCGGGCCCGCCGTGGACAACGCCACGCTGAACCGATTCTTCTCGTTGCACTATCTGCTGCCGTTTATCATTGCGGCATTGGTTGTGGTGCATATCTGGGCCTTCCACACCACCGGCAACAACAACCCGACAGGTGTTGAAGTGCGTCGCGGTTCGAAAGCCGAGGCCGAGAAAGACACGCTGCCGTTCTGGCCGTATTTCGTGATCAAGGATCTCTTCGCGCTGGCCGTGATCCTGGTCGTGTTCTGGGCCGTCGTGGGCTTTATGCCGAACTATCTGGGCCACCCGGACAACTACATCGAAGCCAACCCTCTGGTGACACCTGCACACATCGTTCCCGAATGGTACTTCCTGCCGTTCTACGCGATCCTGCGTGCGTTCACCGGTGAGGTCTGGGTCGTTCAATTCGCAAGCTTCATCACCGGCGGTATCATCGATGCCAAGTTCTTCGGTGTTCTTGCGATGTTCGGCGCGATTCTGGCCATGGCGCTGGCGCCCTGGCTGGACACGTCTAACGTGCGTTCGGGTAAGTACCGTCCGATGTTCAAATGGTGGTTCTACCTGCTGGTCATCGACTTCTTTGCCCTGATGTGGCTGGGTGCGATGCCCGCGGAAGAGCCCTATGCGACCTTTTCGCTGATCGCGTCCGCCTACTGGTTCGCCTATTTCTTCGTGATCCTGCCGATCCTCGGAGTGATCGAGAAGCCTCTGGCACAGCCCGAGACCATCGAAGAAGACTTCAACGCGCATTATGGCAAGGCTGACGCCAAAGCCACGCCGGCCGAGTAAGAAGAGGGACCGGAAACATGTTCAAGAAACTTGCAATCGGCGCCGCGTTTGCCTTGGCCCTGACCCCTGTTGCATCCATTGCAGCAGGTGGGGGTGAGCAGCATATCGAAGACTTTGACTTCTCGTTCGAAGGACCCTTCGGTACCTGGGACCAGCATCAGCTGCAGCGCGGCCTTCAGATCTATACCGAGGTCTGCGCAGCCTGCCACGGTCTGCAATACGTGCCTCTGCGCGATCTGGAAGCGCTGGGCTATTCGGAAGAAGAAGTCATCGCCTATGCGGCTGACAACTTCGAAGTGTTCGATCCCGAGCTGGACGATTTCCGCCCGGCGATTCCGACTGACCACTTCCCGGCCAACAACGGTGTCGGCGCACCGGACCTGAGCCTGATGGCCAAGGCCCGCGCGGGCTTCCACGGACCTTACGGTTTGGGTATCAATCAGCTGGTCAAAGGCATGGGCGGAGCCGAGTACATCGCCTCACTGCTGGACGGCTATACTGGTGAAGAGAAGGAAGAGGCAGGAACTGTCCTTTACGAAAACAAGGCCTTCCCCGGTGGCTGGATTTCGATGGCACCGCCGCTGGCGGATGAACAGGTCGAGTTTGCTGACGGGCACTCGAACTCTGTCGAACACATGTCAGAGGACGTCTCGGCGTTCCTGATGTGGGCAGCCGAGCCGAAGATGATGGAGCGCAAGAACGCTGGCTTTGTTGGCGTGATTTTCCTGACCGTTCTGTCGGTGCTTCTCTATCTGGTCAACAAGCGCCTGTGGGCTCCGCATAAGGGTAAACTTCGTAAAGAAGACTGAGACCCTTTTCAGTAAGCATAAATTGAAACCCCCGCGCCATCCGGTTGCGGGGGTTTTTGTTACCAGAACGGGTCACGGGCCCTTGCCCCCCTTCTTGGCCATTAGCCAGTTCTTAACCGGGGTCTTTCTTGCCTGATGAAGGTAATCAGGCCGTGAGTTGGGTCACGGTCTGCCCGGTTATAGCAGCGCGTACGATCTGGCCTTCGGGTTGAGGTGCTTTGAACGAAACCTCGGTGAACTGTTCGGTCCGGCCCATATGGGCGTTTTCCATCAGGATGTGATGGGTCTTGCCGATTTGCTGCGACAAGTGCTTTGTGACCTGAGCGTCGCCTGCCGCGCGCAGGCGGGCGGCGCGATCCTTGATGACCGTTCCATTCACCTGCTGCGGTATGCGGGCTGCCGGTGTTCCTTCTCGCTTGGAATAGGGGAAGACATGCAGCCAGGTCAGGTCGCAGTCGGTGATCAGCTTCAGCGAGTTTTCGAAATGCGCTTCGGACTCGGTCGGGAAGCCTGCGATGATATCCGCGCCAAAAGTGATCTCAGGGCGCAGCTTGCGTGCCTCTTGGGTAAAGCGGATGGCGTCGTCGCGTAGATGGCGGCGTTTCATGCGCTTTAGAATCAGATCGTCGCCGTGCTGAAGCGACAGGTGCAGGTGCGGCATCAGGCGCGGTTCGGTTGCGATGGCCTGCATCAGATTCTCATCAACCTCGATCGAATCGATCGAACTGATGCGCAGGCGTGGCAAATCCGGCACCAGCTTGAGGATGCGCATCACAAGATCGCCCAGCTTGGGGCTTGCGGGCAGGTCGGCACCCCAGGATGTCAGATCGACCCCGGTCAGCACGACCTCGTTATACCCCTTGTCGACAAGCCGCTTGATCTGATCCACCACCACACCGGCCGGGACGCTGCGTGAGTTGCCCCGGCCATAGGGAATGATGCAGAAGGTACAGCGGTGGTCACAGCCGTTCTGAACCTGCACATAGGCGCGCGAGCGGGTGCCGAACCCGTCGATCAGATGGCCGGCCGTTTCGGTGACCGACATGATGTCATCCACCTGCACCGCCTCGGTCTGGCCGATGAAATCGGCAGCCATGCCTTGCCAGGTCTCGGGGCGCATCTTTTCAGTGTTGCCGATGACCGCATCGACCTCGTCCATCCGGGCAAAGGTTTCGGGCTCGGTCTGGGCGGCACAGCCTGTGACGATCAGACGGGCATTCGGATTCTCGCGCCGTAGCTTGCGGATTTCCTGCCGGGCCTTGCGCACGGCCTCAGCCGTCACTGCGCATGTATTCACCACCACAGCGTCTGTCAGACCGGCCTGTTGCGACAGCTCTTTCATCGCCTCGGTTTCATAGGCGTTCAGGCGGCAGCCCAACGTGGTGAACTTGGGCGGGTTCATCCCAGCGACCTCAGAAATTCAGGCGTCAGAGTGCCAGAGAAAACGTGACATGTCGGGCCGGTCATCCAGACACCATCGTCGCGCCAGTCGACCCAAAGCGTGCCACCATCCAAATCAATCCGCACCTTGCGCCCGGTCAGCCCCCGTCGCGCGGCAGCCACTGTTGTTGCACAGGATGAAGACCCAGATGCCAAAGTGATGCCTACTCCGCGCTCCCAGACGCGCATACGGATGTGATCCGGGCCAATGACCTGGGCCACCTGGACATTAGTGCGTTCGGGATAAAGCGGGTGGTATTCGTAACGCGCGCCGAATTCTGCCAACGGGATCGCTTCGGCGTTTTCAACGAAGAATGTGCAATGCGGGTTTCCCATTCCCGTTGCCGTCGGGGTGCCTTCGATTGGCAATTCCAGCGTGTCCATCTCTTCTGCCAGAGGAACTTCGCGCCAGTCCAGCTGCGGGTGCCCCATGTTGACTGAGGTAAGCCCATCGCCGGCATCCCGCGCATGAAGGGTTCCACGTTCCGTGGTGAGCTTCAGGGCAGAGCGACCCGTCTCATCCATAAGCAATCGTGCAATACAGCGGGTGGCGTTGCCGCAGGCGGCCGAGGTTGATCCATCGGAATTGTAGAACACCAGATGCGCGTCGGCTTCACCTTTTTCGATAACGGCCAACTGATCGAATCCCACACCAAATTGCCGATGCCCGATTCCCCGGGCCAGCGCCGGCGTGATCGGGGCATCCTGCGCGCGTGCGTCAACAATGACAAAGTCATTGCCCAGCCCGTGCATCTTTATGAAGGGCAGTCCGGTGTCGAGTCTCTGTTGCATGGCGGGCATATAACGTCGGTCCGAACATGAATCCACCCTGTCGCGAAGATTCCTCAAAAAAGGGGTTGACCCTCCAGCGCCACCTGCCTAATTAGGCCGCCTATCGGGTTGCCGGAAACACAAGTTGTCACGGCGAAACGAGGCGCAAAATAAGGGCTTGAACCCGGTCGGGGAATTGCCGTAAAGAGCGCCACGGATCAACAGATCCAACAAAAGAGTGGGCCGTTAGCTCAGTTGGTAGAGCAACTGACTTTTAATCAGTGGGTCGCAGGTTCGAATCCTGCACGGCTCACCACTTTTTTCTAAGTTAAAATAATGTGTTATGCGCTGTAGCGATTGTGTTGCTACTTGCTCAGCAAGAACATCTGCTTTGAATGGGGGACTTATGGGGGACAAATTCCGCTGATTTCTAACCCTAGTTCAAACCCGTAGCCAGCCTAGCTGATGTCAGGTTTTTTAAGCATTTCTTCAAAGGAGGTGCGTCTGCATCATCTTTCGTCAAAAACGCTGACCAGCTTTCATCGGCGAGTGTTTATTGATTTGCGCGGGCGGGCTATGTGCAATGATGGCCTCGTTCCGGGCCTCGACACACAAGTCAACATGCGTCATGTCGTTGGAATGACAGCTCAGAGCCCTGTACGACGCCTAGTCCGCGATCGACACGAGATTCAGGAGTCCGGTCTTGACTGGCTGGAAGGCGATGTCGGCGCAAGCCCGCTTAGACAAGCCACAACACAAGGCAACATGCGATTGATCCGAGGGACAGGCTTCCAACAACCAATTGCAAGTGGAAGCGAGATGCCGGTTGGGCGCTGTGCGCTTCCAATCGGGAATACACGCGGCGGGCGTTCATCCACGCTCCACAGTAGATTAGCAGCGAGATCAACACAAAAAGGGTGGCTGCAGCCTTCGCCAGCCACTCGGGTTCGACGGCGGAAAATACGGCCTTAAGGCCAAGGGCGATGGCCACGCATGCCATTCCGGTTCTCATCCATCCCGCAAATGTGCGCTCATTTGCCAAAATGGTGCGGTCTTCGGCCCAGTCGGTCCGCTCCTCGGCCAAGTTTTGGCTTTTCGTGTTTTTTTCAGACATTGCCGCCCTTTGGACTAGTCACCAGATCGGAATGTGCAGGCTTGCCGGTTTTTCGGCAAGCCTGCCCAAGACCTTAAACGCGCACAGTTGGGTCGCAAAACGACACACGCGCCCGGTCACCGCGTCAGCTTGATTTCGAGATCGCCCGCAGCATCCAAGCTGCCTGCTCATGAAATGCCGAACGTTCGGTCGCCAGATCTTCAGTCACGACGTCTTTGCGGCTTCCTGCAAGCTCGGTCAGGGTGTGCAGGCGGTGCGCCACCCGCTCGTGATCAGCAGCCAGATCTTCGATCATGTCGGCGGCGGACAGGTCCCCTTCGCGATCCTTGATGGCCGAGAAATCCAGGATGTCGGACATGCGCGAGGGCGCCAGGTGTCCCAGCGCGCGGATGCGTTCCGCGATCTCATCAGCGGCGGCGAACATGTTTTCGTACTGTTCTTCGGTCAGCTTGTGGATCGAATAGAACAGAGGGCCTTCCACGTTCCAGTGATACGCATGTGTCTTGAAGGTCAGCCGGTAGGTGTCGGCCAGAACATCAGCCAGACCTTTGGCCAAAGGCGCGGTGTCGCGCACGCCAGTGGAAACGGGGTTTTCGTTCGGGACAACGTTCAATGCGTCGGTCATGACAACTCCTTTTTTCTACTGGGGAAGAAACGCCCAAAACCGGATTTGGTTCCACTTTCGGCGGAAAAATCAGTTGACGGTGGGCATCCCGCCATCAGCCGAATAGTCGACCGACACCCGCAGCAGGGTTGGAATGGCGACGTCAGCCGCCGCCTGCAGCGCAGGAGCAAGATTGCCGAGACTTTCGATATCTTGGTAGATCCAGCCAAAGGATCGGGCCAGAGACTCCCAATCGGGGTTGCCGAAGCAAAACTCGCGCGCACCAGGCTGTTTTTCGTCGATCAGACCATAGCCGTTGTCTTCCCAGACCAGAACAGTCACGGGCACGCACAACCGGGCCGCCGTCTCCATCTCCTGAACATTCATCAGGAAGTCCCCATCACCGCAAACGGCGATCACCCGACCCTCGTCCAACAGACGGGCAGCCTCGATCGCTCCAGGCAGCGCAAGGCCCATACCGGCCAAGCCGTTCGGAATGATGATTTGCCCCGCTCGGCGTGCTTGAACCTTGCTGGCGACCCAAAGTTTGTGCAGGCCCACGCCAGACAACAGAACGTCGCTTTCGCGAAGCGTTTCGGAAATCGCCTGACAAATGTTCGACGGCGCGACACAGGCGGCATCGGAAGCTGTTGCTACACCTTCCAGCGAGGCGTCAATCCTCCGCTGGAGACCTTTGAACCAGCTTTGCGCGGGACGTTCGGCCGAGGCCTTGGCCAGAACGTCAATGCAGTGCGGAAGGTCCCCGGTCAGAGCGGCCTTTACCGGCCAGTCCACATCAACAGTCGAGGCCACGTCCGAGACCTCGAGAACCGGCTTCTTACCGCCCATCGAAATGTTCGAGGGTGGATATTCGACCGGGTCAAACCCGATGGCAATGATCAGGTCGCACAGGTCGAAGGCTTCAGACGCCAACTCCTTGCCCGGCTGACCGATCGAATGCAGCGAGAGCGGGTGCCCCGGAGGCAAAACGCCTTTGGCCATGAATGTCGTGACGACCGGGGCAGAAAGGCTTTCTGCAAGTGCCCGAACGTCGCTTGCGGTGCCGGATCGGATCACCCCGTGTCCCGCAAGGATCAAGGGCTTTTTCGCCTCGGCCAGCAGGCGCGCGGAACGGATGACCGCATCGGCCGCCGGTCGCACCTCGGCTGGCGTCGAGGCCACGAAAGGTTCGGCCAGTGTCGGGACCTCGGCGAGATCCTCGGGCAGGGAAAGGTGGACGGCTCCGGGTTTGTCGATCTTGCTCAATCGCACGGCCTCGGCCACGACTTGGGGAATTTCATCCGCGACCATCAGCGTTCGGCTCGACTTGGTGACTGGCGCAAAGAGTGCTTCGAGATCGATGATCTGATGGCTTTCACGGCCCAGCCTGGACCGCGCCCCCTGTCCTGTGAGGGCGATCAGCGGCACATGGTCAAGCGTGGCATCCGCCACACCGGTGACAAGGTTGGTCGCTCCAGGTCCAAGCGTCGAAAGGCAAGCCGCCGGGTTCCCCGTCAACCGACCGTGAACCGATGCCATGAAAGCCGCCGACTGCTCGTGCCGGCACAAGACGAAGTCGATGCTCGACTTGTCGATTGCGGCGATCAGATCGGTTGTTTCCTCACCCGGAACACCGAATGCACAGGTCACGCCGTTGGCCTCGAGGCAGGCAATCAGCAATTCGGCGGCGGTTTGGGTATGGACGGCATCTTTCATAGGGCTTTGAACCTCGGAGTACTGTTTCAGGGAGTGCGGATGCGCGGGGGCTTACCCACGGATCAGCCGCAAGATCAGCGAACCGATGAACAGGACCAGAAAGATCACGAAAAGGATCTGCGCGATACCGGCCGAGGCCGACGCGATGCCGCCAAACCCGAAGATGCCAGCAACGATAGCAAGTGCGAAAAAGATCAGCGCCCAGGACAACATGGGATTTCCTTTCATTTTTGTGACTACTGACGGAGCAACGCTTGGAACCCCAGATTGGTTCCGGATCATTTTGGTGGAACCTTTGGCGACCGCCCGCGTTGGGTCGATGAAAGGAGATCTGACATGACACAGAAAACGGCGAAGAAGGCCCCTCAGGACACTCCGCATTTGGAGATGGCGGCGCGGATCGACGAAGTGGCCAAGGAGGCCAAATCAGCGTTGGAAGATGGCGTAACCGCAACGCGTGACACGTTGAAGACGGCGCGCGACGAGGTGCAAAAGCAGCTGACACAGACATCCGAGAAAAGTACAGCATTCGTGCGCGAGAACCCGGGCTTGGCAATGGTCGGAGCGTTGGGCGTGGGTGTCCTGCTGGGCCTCGCGTTGCGCAAGGTGAACCGCAGCTAGAACACGCGGTACACCGCGACCGATATGGGCATCGAATACGTATTGCCGGCCATGCTCGGCTTGGGTTTGGCCGGTCTACTGATCTGGTTTTTCATCAGGAATCGCTGACACCGCTATTCGTCATTGCCACGCCAACCAATCCGCCATCCCAAAGACCCAAAGCGCCTCAGCCGCGCTTTGGGTCTTCTTCTATTTCGGGTTTGATCTGGGCGTATGCCAGCATCGTGAAGACAGCAGTTCCTCCGATGATGTTGCCGGCGAGGACGGGCAGGAAAAAGCTGAAAACGGCTGCGCCTACTGGCAACTGCACCTGAAGCATCAGAACCGCCATTTCTACCGAACCGGCAACGACGTGGGTAAAGTCACCGGCCGCAATCATCCAAGTGAAGATTACGATGACCAGCACCTCGTTGTTCTGCGCCGATGGCAGCATCCAAACGATCGCCGCAATCAGGATTCCCGCCGGTATTCCGCGCAAAAAGCCATCCCAGGCGCCCATGCCGGTGGCGTGATGACTCAGGTCGTTGATGACCGAGACGAGCTGAGGTGACAACACTGGCGTGTGGATCAGGAAGGCAGATATCGCAAACGCCCCCAGCACATTAGCACCCAGTACGATTGCCCACAGCCTGGCGGTATTGGTGAAGCAGGCAACGGACGGATTTATCATGGCTGGAACGACAGTCGTAATCGTGTTTTCGGTAAACAACTGCATCCGCCCCAAGATGACCAGGACAAAGCCGAGGGAATAGCCCAGGTTCTCGATCAGAAAGCGCCCGCTGGTTTCGGGCAGATGTGCCCGCAATATCGCTTCGCCCAGCACCGAAAAGCTGATCAGCACTCCAGCGGCAATCCCGGACCAGAACAACGCTTTGGTCGGGCGGTCCAGTTCCTCCTCACCGTTTTGGCGGATGGTCTCGAATATCAGGCGCGGAGACAGCCCGGACGCTTCTTCGACCGCTTCGCGCTCACTCTCTTTCTCGACAAGATCGTCTCGCGGCGCGTTGTGTGTATTGAACATTTTGACCCCTTGTATCGACCTTCAAGCCCAACGTTCTGCCGGTCGTTTTGGTTCCATCAGGCGTAAAAAATCCTCAAGCCTCGTGCGAGAACTGGGATCACACCCAGATCTTTGTCGGGAACTTTTAGCCACCTATCGCGTTGTGACCTTGTAGGAACAACGACAAGTAATTCGAAAGGAACTTCGGTATGGTGGAAGTATATGGCATTGGCGGTCTGATCGTCCTGGTTTTGTCGATCTGGGCCATTATTTCGATCATCGGCTCGTCTGCGACGACCGGTGCAAAAATCCTGTGGGTCCTTTTCGTTCTGTTGCTTCCGGTCGTCGGCTTCATCTGCTGGCTGATCTTTGGCCCGAAGGCAGCGCGCAGCGCGATCTGATCAGCGCGGAAATTGTCGGTACAAAAAAGCGCGGCATCGGCCGCGCTTTTTTTGAGTCAATTGTATAGATGGTGAAATGGGCCTTGTGCCAGTTCACCCAGGATCAGCGCCGATCTTCAAGCCGTTCCCACTGAAATCAATGGCTGCGATCTTGCGGGCAAGATCTGCGGCAGTAAAAGGCCGTATCAGTGCCGCACATTCAAATTGCGCTTGCACCTCGGGGGACGGGTCCAACAGCAACAGTGCACTGCCGCGCTCGGCCAACAGCCGCGCGACGGCGTCAAATGACGTCTCACTTCTGCGATAGCTCAGAACGCTCAAGGCCGGGGCGAATTCGGGGTCCTGCCAGAAATGCCCACCCGCGTGCAGCTCGCGGATATGGACAATGCGATCGGTCGAAACTCCGGGGATGGCGTCACTGATGTCCGCTGCTTCGATAAAGTTTTCCGTAACAATCAAAACATCTGCTACGCTGCGGGAAGAGGCTTCCATAAATACCATCCTAAAATCTGTTCGATGCCACCGTAGGGCAATCCCGCAGCGCCGCAATAAACTATGACACAGCAACGAAAAATTTCTCTGATCGCATGTGCTGACTGTCCGCTGAGGCAGATGGACGTCTTCCTGCCGTTTTCGGAAGACGACCTGCGATTCATGCAGGGTTTCAAAACCGGCGAGATGCAGGCCGAACCCGGAACACAACTGTTCATCGAGGGCGCGAAATCCGCGCATCTGTTCACGGTCCTGAGCGGGATGGGCGTTCGCTACAAAACGCTGGAAAACGGTCGTAGGCAGGTCATAGGCTTTGTGCTTCCAGGCGATCTCGTCGGGCTGCAGGCTGGCGTCATGGGCGAGATGCGGCACTCGGTCGAAGCGACAACCGCGATGCGGCTGTGCGTTTTCAATCGCTCGCGGCTGTTCGAGTTATATCAGAACCAGCCTGATCGCGCCTTTGACCTGACATTCCTGGCCGCGGTCGAAGAGCATTTTCTGGGCGACGCCCTGACAACCGTCGGCCAGCGCGGCGCGATCGAGAAGATCGCGTGGAGCCTGCACCGCTTCTACACAAGGTCGCAGGCTGTCGGATTGGCCAAAGGCTTGCAGTGTCCGCTGCCCTACCGGCAGCAGGATCTTGCGGATGCGTTGGGCTTGTCGCTGGTTCACACGAACAAGACCCTGCGTCGGCTGAAGGATCTCGGTCTGGCCGAGTGGTCCAACAATGTGCTGCAGATTAACGATCTTGAGGGTCTAGCCGAGCTTGGCTTGGTCGAAATCACCGAAGCCGTTCCGCGCCCGCTGATCTAAACGTGGCGGATGGACAGGAATTAAAGAACCGCCGACCGAAAAATCGGCCGGCGGCTTGATCACATGCTTTGCGACTGAGGAGCCGTTTTACGACCCTTCGTAGGCCGGCATACCCTTCAGCATCTCTTTGTCAGCGTGAACGAAGGCATAGGTGTTGTCACCATTGACTTCACGCATCAGCGACACGCGCGAGAAATCGATCAGAACATCCTTTTCCCCCAAGCCGAGGAACCCGCCAACGCCGATCACGGCCCCATCGACCGATCCGTCCATGTCGACGACGACCTCTTCGATCTCGCCGATCCACTCTTGCGAGACGTCATAGACGCGCATGCCGGTCAGATCTTCGGCCGGGATAGTGCCCTGGGCAACGGGGACATAACCCTCGATGTCGATGGTGGTTGGATCAACCGCATCAGCCATCTGTCCGGCTTTTTCGCTGATGTACTCACCGGTTGCTTCGGCTGCCTGGTCGACGTCTTCCGCCGTGTTCTGCGCAGCGTTCTTGATATCCTGCGCGGTATTGGACAGCGCATCACCGGCTGCCTCGGCTGCCTCTTCCAGGTTCTTGCCGACTTCTTCGACATTCGAGCTCTCTGCATAGGCCGATGCCGACATCACCAGAACGATCGAAGTTGTGGTCAGAAAACGTTTCATAGCTCACTCCTTTGGTCTGTTCTGACCGCGTTTCCCGCGGTCTTGTTGAACAAACGAATGACGCCGGAACTTGTTCCCAGAAAAATGCAAAAATATCTGTTTTTAAAACAAAAAACCGCGCATCTGCGCGGTATGACAAGCCGTGGCCAGACCCTCAGACCGGGTGCAGCGGATCGGAAGATCTGGACAGAACCATGTAGTGTTCATCGTCGGGAATATTGCGTAACTCAGCGAACGGAAAACTCAGGGTATCTGGTCGCCCGTCGATCAAGAGAAATCGCAGAGCCTTGGTGTTTGGGTCTAGCTCAATATCCATAAACCTTCCCAACTCACCAGTCGCGTCAAACACGGGGTTGCCCTGCAACTTCGCAAACCATCGGAAGTTGCTTCCGGGTGGCGTGGGCTGGGGGCGTTGGCGGAGAGCGTCATTCAGGATCGCCCCCATCACAACCGGCGCAATCGCGTTGCCGAACGGCCCTACGACCAGGGGCGGCAGGCCTTTAATGTCTACTGCGAGGGGGTCTTCGCCTCCTTCGCTCTGTCGAAGATGATTCACTTGGTGATGGGATAACGTGCACACTACCTCGCTTGCACCAAATTCGAGCGAATCGGCGGTGAACGCCACCGGGTCATTCCCTCCGGCCACGCTCAGATTGACTAAGACGTACTCCAACTCGGTCTGCCCAGCGCGAATGGCGATATCGGAAACGCGACCAATTGCGTGGTCGGTTCCAGATGGGACAACGGGCGTGTTGATGAGGTCAGACAGTTTCATAGTCTCGGAGATTACCTGTTGGGATCGGTCTTGAGAGTCTGTGGGGCGCCATCGATTTGATGCCACCCCACGCGATGTGCGCATCCACCTTTGGGCTACATGTCCTTCATCAGGCGATCCACGATTTCCCGAACGTCTTCTTTCGAATCTCCGTATTTCTTTTGGATGATGCCTTCCAGTTGCTCGCGATCGCCGCGGGCTTGCTCGATCTCATCATCGGTCAAATCGCCGAAACGCTCGATCAGCTTGCCTTTGAATTCGGTCCAGCGTCCAAGAATTTGGTCCCAGTTCATCGTAAATTCCTTTCGATTGCTTCGTCGCTGTCAGTGAAACGCACCAAACTCGAACTGGTTCCGGGCACCGGCGATATTTCTTCATTGGTCGGCAAAAAGGGGGGATCGAACAGATACCGAACTGGGTCCACCGTGGCGTTCGAACTGGTCTTGGGAACAATCTCGTCTTCCATGCGTTGAAGGACCGAGACCTCAACACAGGAGATCGAACCATGCCACGTCGAACCGAGACCACGGAGAAAGCAAAAGCCCATGCCCAGGATCTGACCGGCAAGGTCAAGGACACCGTGACCGCCGAGGTCTCGGCCCGGGCCGAATCCCTGAAGGACAGCGCAGCGCAGGAGGTTGAGAGCGCCGCTCATGCAGCCGACGCAGCTGCCGATGCATTTCCCGACCAATCGGTACAGCATCAGGTCTTGTCGAGGATTGCGGACAACATGGAAGCTGTGGCTGGGCAAGTCCGCTCTGCCGACTTGGCCAGTATGAGCCGAAAGGTGTCTGATTTCGCCCGCGAAAACCCGCTGTTGTTCGTCGGATCGGCTGCCTTGGCCGGGTTTGCTGCAGCCCGTTTCCTGAGCGCGCGCAATACGGGCGCGGCCCAATCCGCATCTTTTCGTGCAGATCCTTGGGATATTGATCCGTCGCTGCTGCATGGTACCTCGGTCGATACCTCGGGCCACACCAGCGCGTTGGCGCGAATGAATGGTGGCCGCGATGCATAACCCCAACGATCTGCGATCTGCACCGGGGCTTTTGGCAAACGCGCTCAAACATCTGTCGGGTTTGCTTCAGGCTGAGGTAAAGCTTGCCAAAGAGGAGTTGTCCCGAAACCTGACGCGAGCGGGCTTAGGGCTGGCCTGCCTTGGCGTTGCTCTGATCCTTTTGATGATCGCACTGAACCTCATGGCGACATCCTTGGTCGCGTATATCGCCGCCAATGGTTTTTCGGTGGGTATGGCCTCGTTGCTCGTTGGCGCGGGCTTGGCACTGGTTGCTGGGTGCCTGGCGCTTTTTGGCCGGTCCCGCTTGTCCGCCACCGCGCTGGTCCCCGAGCAAGCCATGAAAAACCTGCAGCGCGACATCGAAGCGATGAAGGAGTCGACCCATGTCTGACCTGACACCTCTTGAAACGCAGATCGCATACGAACGCAGCGCTCTTGCACGCTCGCTTAATGCTCTGTCGGATACGCTGGCACCGCCGCGCCTGGCAGACGAGGCGAAATCGACGCTCGAAGCCTATGGCGGGCAGATCGGTGCGCAACTCTGGTCCGCGGCTCAAAAAAACCCGGCCGCCTTTGCTCTGCTCGGTGCAGGAGCAGCCCTTTGGGTTGCGGGTCCAGGGTCTGGCTCAAAAAGCACCCAATCCCCGCGCCAGGCCGTACCTCCGCAGCAGGCCTTCGACGGCTTTGATCGGCGTGTCGCCGACGCCGACAGCCGCATGAAACAGGAGATGACCGGAATGACTGAACACAGCCAATCTGCCAGCGTGCTGTCCGCCGCCTTGGATCGTGGTCTGGACAAGCTCTCACCCCAGGCCCGTGCCCGTGTGATCGAAGCGCGCAAGGCCGCAATCGGTGCGCAGCAAGCGGTCGAGAAGCGTGCGCGGAAGGCGGCGAAGGCCTCGCAAACCTTCGTTCATGATCAGCCGCTGGCGGCCGGAGCATTAGCGCTGGGCGTAGGTATTCTGGCTGGCGCTCTGCTGCCCAACACCCGCAAAGAGGACGAGTTGCTGGGCCATCGGCGCGATCAGCTGATGCGACAGGCCCAACGGGTTTTGAACGAAGAACTGGACAAGCTGCATGCCGCGGCCAACGCACGGCTGGATGAGGCCGCTGATCGGGCCTCCGACGCTTTGCGCAGTCAGTGAAGCGCGCCCATGCCCACTGCTTTCAGCTCTCCATCGGCCTTGCGTGCGATGCTGGCGATCCTGACCGGGATCGCCATCATCACCGCTTTGTACCTAGCCCGGTCGATCGTCGCGCCGATCACCTTCGCGTTGGTTCTGGGGGTCGTGGTCGCCCCACTCGCCGACAAGCTTGAGGGGGTTGGTTGCCCGCGTGTGATATCCGCTTCGGCACTGCTGTTCGTGACCAGCACCGTCATCGTCGCGGCGTTCCTTCTGCTTGAACCGTTGCTGTCCACGCTGGTCGAACAGTTGCCCGCCATCAAACGCGAGTTGCGCTCTTGGGTCGCCGCAATGTCCGAGTTCATTCGGGGTATCGAAACGCTTGGGCGCGAGATCGAAGAAACCGTCGGCGCCGATGGGGCAGCGGAAACGGAGTCCGCCCTTCCGTCAGTGATGGATGCCTTGTGGCTGGCGCCCAATTTCGGATCAAAGATCCTGATTTTCATCGGCACGCTGTTCTTTTTCGTTTTGACCCGACCCGAGCTCTATGCCGCAGCCGGCCCGTTGACGGAGCGGCTGTATCTGGCCGACCGCGCGGTCTATCGCTATTTCGCTGCCGTGACGTTGGTCAATATCGGCCTCGGGACGGTAACGGCTGTGGCCTTGGGGCTGATCGGCATCAATGACGCCGTGATCTGGGGGCTGGCCGCCGGCCTTCTGAACTATGTGCTGTATCTCGGTCCGCTGATGATCCTGACCGGCCTTCTGATCGCCGGTTTAACCCAGTTCGGTGGAGCCGCGGCCCTGTTGCCCCCCCTGGTTTTCCTGGCGATCAATCTTTCTGAAGCACAATTCGTAACACCCGCCTTCGTCGGCCAACGTCTGCAGGTGAACCCGTTGGTCGTGTTCATTGCCATCATCTTTGGGCTTTGGCTGTGGGGGCCGGTCGGCGCCATCGTCGCACTCCCGATCCTGCTGTGGTTCGGCGTATTGTTGCACCCCAAGGTCATGAGCCCGGTCGCGCCCACCTAAACGATGTTTTCAGTTACCCCCGGAAGCGGTTGCCGCATGTCGCGCGCAACGTCGGCGTCATGCGGAACCAGGAAGCCGCTGCGCGCTTCGGGGCGCCGCACGCCGTTGGCCTGTACCTCTCGCCCCCACCACGCGAACATGGCATCGGGCTCGATCGGTTTGCTCAGATCATCCGAGAACCACCAATGATCCACCAGGGCCTGCCGCAGAACTGCGACCCGCTGCCGGTCGGTGACCCGAAGGGCGACTTCTGTGTCCCACCGCAAAGACCGTCCGTTCAGGTTGGCGGACCCGACCAAAGCATGATGGTCATCCACCACCAGAACTTTGTTGTGAACGTGAATGATCGGAGACCCGCTCAGAACTTCAGCGCTGGCATCGGCCCCACTGGCCGGAATCGGTTGGACCGGGGTCGACACCGAAACCCGGTCTTGGAACCCCTGCTGAATGATCTCCAAGCATTTGGCCTGCAGGTCCAACCCGTATTGCGCGTCCAATCCGTCATGGCCGCCAAAGGCCACTTCCTCGGGCAAGGCTGGTAAAACAAGTACCAGTTTCAGATCCTGCTTGGAATGGCCCGCGTCAGCCAAGGCCTCGGCCAGCCGGGTTGATCTGAAATACTGGGTCTCGATGTGCAGAAGTTGCCGCGCGGCTTGAAAGGCGGCTATGTGCGCATCCTCGATCTCATGCGCGATGGTCTTTGGCGACAGCCGCCAGAATGCAAACCGGCGCGGGCTGGACAGGGTGCGGCGCAGGTGGGTTGCCTGTGGGACCGGTTGTCCGGTTGCGATTTCATGTTCGAACCGGTCGATATGGCGCGCGGCCTCGGCGGCCTCGGGTCCGCGGACCAGCAATTGAACGTCTGACCAGGTGTTTTTGGCCAGACGATCGTGATCCGGTGTGTCAAAGCGCCTTTCGTTCAAGTCCAATCCGCCGAGGTAGCAGATATCATTGTCGATCACTGCGACTTTCTGATGGTGCGACACGGTGTGAAGCCGGGGTAACGTGTCCGACCCCAGCCGTACTGCCTGCCGTTCGCGTCGTTCGCGGGACAGCTCCTGAATCCGCTGCGCCTTTTTCCGAAGAACCGCCGGCAACAGCGCGGCCCACGGCAATGCGCCAGCCTGCGCCGGGTGCATGGACACGCGAACGGTCAAGCGCGAGGCGATTTCTGGACCCAGGATTTCCGCCAGCGCAACCGCCTGCCGTTTCGTGCGCCAGCTCAGCTCGTGCAACTCGGTCGCGAAGATCGGATCGAAATCGCTGATGACCAAATGAAACGTTACACCCTTGCGAATGACATGCTCGATCAGGTCAAACCAGGTTTCCCCAATCTGGCGCGCCTCGTCGCTGCGCAGCCGTGTCATGAAATCGAATATCCGAAAACTTGCCTTGATCTGGTGCCGGGCCTTCAGAACCGCTTTTTCCAAGGCGGGCCAGGCTTGCTCGGCCGTGATCAGGACCTCAAAGTCATTCTGCTGCGGCACGGGCATCACCGCCTCTCTCATCCGCAATGGTCTGTGGTTCGCTATCCCCTTCTAATTCAGCGATTTCGAACGTCACCTCATACACATAATGCGATGATGTCTCGGTTATGGTTTCGGAACCGTCCAATTGGCGGAGGAAGGCCTGCATCAGCCGCTGACCGATCCCGCCGCTGTGAAACAGATCCGCACCGTCGTCCGTCTGCCCGCGCGTGTTGGAGATTTTCAGATGCAGGTTGCTCTCCTCGGGTCGGGTCAATTCCACCGAAATTGTCGGCGGTCCGTCCTGCGGAACGCCTACGTATTTGACCGCGTTCGTCAGCGCCTCGGCCACCAGCATCGACAGCGTGACTGCCTGATCCTGCCCCAGTTCGACAGGCGCGATCCGGCAGTCAACCTCGACCACCTGACCCAGAATTGGCGGTCGATGCGCCAGTTCGGCGACCAAATGTCCGATCAGTGCCTCGGTGTTGATCGTCGTCATCTGCGAGTTCTGGTTCAAGCTCTGGTGCACCATGGCCAGGCCGCGAACCCGACGCTGCAACTGTTCCAGCAAGCGCCGGGCCTCGGTGGTTTCGGCCTTGCGCAAATGCATGTTCATGATCGAAGCGATCAGTTGAAGATTGTTTTTGACGCGATGGTGTACCTCGCGCAACAACAGCGTTTTTTCGACAAGGTCGCGTTCGTGCTGCGCCTCAGCCTCGCGGATCAACAAGACCATGCGGTTGAATGCAGTCTGTATTTGCTGAAACTCCTGCGGGGCGCCTGCGAGGCTTTCAATTGGGTCGCGCTCGCCCAACGCGAAACGACGCACGGCCGAACGCAAGCTGTCGAGATGCCGGATCACCAATCGATGCAGGCCCCACAAGGCAACTCCCAGACCGGTCACCCACATCAGGATCGGAAAAGCAATGGTCAAAGCAGTGCTGCCTGCACCGACTGAGGCCAGCGCCGCCTCGCGTGGCCAACTGCCAATCACGGCGACTTCGCCCGGAATGATGCTGGCAACTGCAAAAACCCGATCCTCTCCGTCGGCCGTTTTAGCCGAAAATGTTTTACCGGAACTGGACAGAACCAACAGGTTTTCTTTCGCGGGCGGCAGGAATGGTTTGACCTCATCCAAGCCCACATTTGATGACAGCACTTCTCCGGTCGCGTCGAACAGGGCGATGACCACGTCACTACCAATGTTGCCAACATCCAAGGGCGTGCGCGCCAGCGCATGAGGTATCGAGATGGAGACGAACCCCATAAGCTCGGTCTTGTTCATGACCGGCTGGGTTACGATGATCACTGATTGCCCTGTCGCCGCCCCGGCACGACTGACAGAAAAAGTAAGCTGCGGATTTTCCGAGATCTGCCCGAAACCGGGCGCGTCCGACAATTCGATGGTCCGTTCGACGGTTGAGCAAGCCATAACACCGTTCGGCTGTATAAACCCGGCAAATACAAACTCGGGCTGTCGTTCGACGAACCTGCGCATAAGGCCCGAGCAAGCGGCTTTGTCCATACCTCCAGCCGAAAGCGCGGCGGTAAGTCCCGAACTGGCACCAACAGCTTTCTGCAGAAGCTCCCGTTCCCGGGTGGCAGCTTCGATGGTGCGCGCCAAAACCGAGGCCCGAGATCTTTCGTCGGCCTCGGTAATCACAGCGCGTGTCTGCAATACCGCAATCAGCCCCAAAGGCAAAAGCGCCAAGGTGACCAGCGCGGCAAGATAGACGGTCAGGCTGCGCGGTTCCGCATCCATCGATCGTCAGGCCGCCGGTTGCGTCTGAACGATCGCCACCGTCACCGCATCGGTCAATTCGATGGGTTCGTCATCTTCCAAATCCATCAGTTCGGCCAGTTGCGCGCGGGCACGGTTCACCCGGCTTTTGATCGTACCAAGAGCGACGCCGCACATCTCGGCTGCTTCCTCATAGGAAAATCCCTGTGCACCGACCAGCACCAATGCTTCGCGCTGTTCATCCGTCAGTTGGTCAAATGCAACAGCAAAATCCTTCAACGCCAGCCGTCCGTCATGGTCGGGCTTTTGCGACAGGCTTTCGGCCATCGCGCCATCCACATCCTCGACCTCGCGCTTGCGCTTGCGGTGCAGCGAAAAATAGGTGTTCCGGACGATGGTGAACAACCAAGCCCGCATGTTGGTGCCTTCCTGAAACGAGTCGATATTGCTCCATGCCTTTATCAATGCGTCCTGCACGATGTCATCGGCCGTGGCCCCGTTTCGGCACAAGCTGATCGCAAAGGCACGCATCGCGCCAATATGTTCGACAAGCTCTTCTCGGGGATCAACCATCCGAGCCTCCCGTGTCACCGCTTTTGGGAACACTGGTCTGATTGCGCAGTTTTTCAAGAAGATCGACGAACCGATCCGGAACCGGTTCGTTGGCTACCTCATCGAAAGCCCGCTTGAGGTTTTCGTCGATCCTTTGCTCTATTTCTTGCCGATGGCTTCGGCTGGGCTGTGGTTTTGTCATGGCATCATCAAAAATTTTTTACTTTTGCTGGAACCATAACGCCCCAGTATGCGTTTGGTTCCCGAGTTTAGAGAAAAAAATGAGGAAAACATAGATGACCGAGCTGACCGGAGTTTCCGTCGCAGATCAAATTGGCCCGCTCTTGCCGTTTCTGCGCCGTTATGCCCGTGCCCTCACCGGCTCACAGGACAGTGGCGACGCCTACGCCGCAGCATCGCTTGAAGCGATCCTTGCAGATCCCGCCCAGTTCGATGCCGATCTCGCGCCGCGGGTCGCGCTGTTTCGTGTGTTTCACAGCATCTGGTCAACATCGGGAATGCCTGTTGACGCAGATGGCCACAGCTCTGACATCCAAACGCGCGCCCACGCCCAGCTGGCACGCCTTACGCCGAACACGCGCGAGGCCTTGCTGCTGCGCACGGTCGAAGAGTTCTCGGTCAGCGATATCGCCACAATCATGCAGATAGAACCCGCCGAGGCTCAGAAGCTAATCGATATCGCCTACGAGGAAATGGCCCGCCACACTTCTGGGCGCATTTTGATCATCGAAGACGAGGCAATCATCGCGATGGATCTTGAAACTATGGTGACCGACCAGGGCCACCGGGTCACAGGGGTCGCACGCACCGAGACGGCCGCCATCGAACTGGCCGAGCGCGAGCCGTTCGACCTGATCCTGTCGGACATCCAACTGGCGGACAAATCCAGTGGAATCGATGCAGTGAACCGCATCATTGCCCAGCACGGCGATTGTCCCGTCATTTTCATTACCGCATTCCCCGAGCGCCTTCTGACGGGCAAAGGGCCCGAACCGGCCTTTTTGATTTCCAAACCCTACACCGAAGAACAGGTCAAATCGGCCGTCAGCCAGGCCATGTTCTTTGCCTCTAGCGCCGTGATCGAGGTCTGACGCGGCAGGGCCGCGCTGCAAGACACGAAAACTCAGGCGATTAGACACGACGAGGAACCCCATGGAAAACGAGATTGCACAGACCGCAGAGACCGTGACGAACACCGTTTGGGCCGAACTGTCGCAAGTTCTGAATGCCGAGCTGTATGACGGGAAATCGCTGAGCGACCTGTTGACGCTCGAGGCCCTTCTTGGCCTCGTCGCGAACACGATTGCCGCGCTGATCCTTCTTGTTCTCGGGCTTGTGATTTCAAGATATGTCAGCCGGAAGATCCGGGGCGTCGGTGAAAAATCGGAACGCCTGGACGATACGTTGTTCAACTTTCTTGGCAATCTGGCGCGCTATACGATCCTGGCGTTTACCGGGCTGTTCATTCTGAACACGTTCGGGGTGCAGACGACGTCGATCATTGCGCTGATCGGTGCCGCCGGTTTGGCCATTGGTCTTGCGTTGCAAGGCACATTGTCCAACGTTGCAGCCGGCGTGATGATCATCCTGTTCAGGCCGCTCAAGATCGGCGATTTCGTCGACGTGAATGGCGTGCTCGGAACCGTTAAAGACATCACTCTGAACTACACCGAAATTGCCGATATGGGAAACGTCAAGGTTATCGTTCCCAACGCCGAGGTGTGGGGAAACACCATCAAGAACTATTCCGTTTACGAGACCCGTCGTGCCGAGTGGACGTTCGGCGTTGGATACGGCGTCAACTTGGCGGAGGCCGAGCGCGTCATTCGCGAGACGATCATGTCGGACGCCCGTTCGTTGGCTGACCCCGAACCGTTCATCCAGGTGAACAATCTTGGCAGCAGCAGCGTCGATTTTCTTGTCCGCGTGTGGTGCAAGTCTTCGGACTACTTCCAATACCAGGCGGACATGAAGCGCAAAGTCAAAGAGGCGTTGGACGAAGCCGATATCAATATTCCGTTTCCGACCCGCACTCTGTTGATTGAAGGCGAAAAGACTCAGCGAGAAAAAGCGATCGCGGCAGAGTAACCTTGACTGTTGACCCCAGGTGCCTGAAGCCAGCACTCTTCAGGCAAAATTAGGGGTTTGAGCAACGGAGGTGCGGTCATCGGCCTGAGTCGCCAAAATGATTGCCGCGACTGAAACGCCAAAATGAGTTGGCCTGATCCTCCCCCAATGAAGTGGTCCGCCATTATGCTTGGGAAAACCGAAGATCAGCATGGCAACGAAGAGACACAAGCCAGAGGAGATTGTCACGAATAGTAATCCTTGGGCTAGAACCTGAGCGGCAGTACCTGTCTTGGTAGGCCAAGAGCTGGTCAATATGATCCTAATCAGTCTTTTCACGCTCAGACTCCGGCTGGCTCGAAGCTCAAACATGCAATTAAGTCCACTTGGCATCCCAGGGCAGGCTAACGGTCGCGCCAACCTTCTTACCTATCTCGATGCCTGTCTGGTCGAAGCGACGCATAAACTCAGCGCCCGACTCGTCTTGTCTCCGTTGCAAAGTGACAGTTTCCTCTGAATCCGAAACGCTCACTATGGCACGATGAACGTCCTCTCTTAGACTGGGGGGCCAGCCGTTTTCGGTCGAAATTGGGTTCCCGTGCTTGTCAAAGAACTCGCCCTGAGTGACGACGACTTTGAACTGGTTTCCTGCGTCCTTTTCCAGTTTTTCCACCCTGCTACGAACACTCATTTTGAAGCCTCCAAAGCTGCTATTCGTTTCTCTAGTTCCGTCGTTTCCAGAACCCGCCTGTATTGCTCAATAAGCCCCATGACCGTCGCTCCCTCCAAAGGTGTCACGTCACCCTGAGAAACGGCTTGTAGCACCGCCTGTGCGGCCTCTGAGGCGTCGGCAGCGGATCTGATGGGGGGAAGGTCAAAACTGACCGGTGCGTCCTTTCTGGTGGGCGCAATCCGCTCCAGACAAAGACGGAGGGCCGTGCTGTCACCCTCAAGCGCCAACTCAACCGCTTTTTGCGTGATTGCCTCCGATTGCCCCTCAAGCAGTTCCTCTACTGCCCGAGAGACCCGGTTTCGGGTTCCTCTGGGCTTGCCGGGATTACCAGTCGCAAAGGTCCCATCCGGGTTTCGTTCGTCCGTATTGGTTCCGTTTTTTCGGTCGGGTTCATCCGTCATTGCTCATGCCTCGCTTGTTAGATTGTTAGTGTTGAAGGTGTCCGTTTCCCCCAGACCCCCTGGTAGATTAAGGATGTCTTAAATATTGCGACGGGGGACTTGCCGAAATCGGGCGTTTTCGTCGCAAATATTGATACGGCCCGTCGCATTTATTGCGTCGCCTCCGTCATTCTCGTCGCAAAATCTACGACGGTCTCGTCGCAGTTATTTAGACAGGGTTTTGTTTTTCCGCCCTTGCCAGTCGGATTGTGAACTGGAGCTTTTACGACCGGGAAATCTGCCCCTTCAGACCACTGCTTGTACAATCTGCGACCTGCCTCCCTGTGTGCGGTCGGTAGCGAAATTTCGGTCAGTTCAAACAGCGGAGATGATGCGACGCCACTGGTGCCGAGTTTGGGCGGACGCGTCACGGCGATGAAGCCCTTCGCCTGTAATTCACGAAACCCTTTGGCGGCTGTGTTGTACGACACGCCTAACCGGTCAGCGGCTTGTCTGACGCTCAAGCAAATCCTGCCGTTGTTATTGTTGGCCGCTCCGTGCCATTCCAGCCTAAGCCATGGATACAAGGCCTGCGCGGTGGACGAGAGGGCCCGCCAGGCGGGCTCCTCCATCATGTTGCGAACAAGCTTGGTCCAATGCTCGACGCGCTTTTCGTTTCTCTTGTCGCGCCCCATCTAAGCCGCCTCCGCCTTGTTGAGCGCGTCTATGAACTCCGGCAGCAACTCCGCCTTGAAGGCGACGCCTTGCTTGCCCGGTAGCATCTCTCCGTCTTTTGAGGTGAAGAACACGCGGATATTGATGAGGTCATGCCCCTGAAAGTCATTCCGGCTGACACGGTATTCCTCGTGGCTGTTCTTGGGGATCTGGGTGATGAGGGCCATTAGCGGCCCTCCCCGGAGTACAGCGTTGCGACGACGGGTCTGTTCATACTTCGCGGTGCGCCGAGTTTCATACGTTCTGACAATGGACCGGAATTTGTCGCCCAGGCTGTCCAAGGCTGGATCGCCGCCGTTGGCGCCAAGACGGCTTACATCGAACCTGGCAGCCCTTGGGAGAACGGACACTGTGAAAGCTTCAACGGCAGGTTAAGGGACGAGTTGCTCAACGGTGAGATCTTCTACAGCCTGCGCGAAGCTCAAATTCTGATCGAACAATGGAGGAGATACTACAACACAAAGCGGCCCCACAGTGCACTGGGCTATCGCCCGCCAGCGCCCGAAACCATCATACCAATGGATCGCAGGCCGACGATGCACTAACAATCAATTTGGACCAGTCAGATGAGGCTGCTCAGGCTATCCACAACTTATCCAACGGAACTGCTGTTTGTGCTGAGCGCCCATTTTAAGTTCCGAACGTTTCTGCTGTCCGGCAGCTTGGGTGTTGCTCATTGGGGCGTTGTCAAGCCTCGGCACAACCCACTCGCCAATAAAGTCAAATACACGAAGAAAAATGGCATAAAATCAAAAGTGCTCGTCGGTCATACTCTCTATTTTAGCCCAAAGCCTTTTTGCTTGAGTTTCATCGTGACCGACATGTCCAATTCCCTTCCACCTCTCACCAGCTCTTTGCGGCCCAAATTGCGCGCCGATCAAGCAACATCGGAAATAGCTACGCATCAATTTGATTTTCTGTTCAGTACAACCGAATTGGAAGACGTGGCAGTATTGGCCCCTTTAATCCTTTTTGGCCTCGTTTTTTTGGCATTTCGCTTTGCGCCTCGCTCAAATAGCAGGGCTAAATTCGAGAACTCCGCTCAGTATCGCCAAACTCCCGAAAAGCCAAAGTCTGTTACGCAGTCTTCAAGACGGCAACCCACACCATTTGATGTCAAAATTGCAGAGCATTTACCGGTAAGAATAGTTCTGCAAGGGAAAGCATGGGTTACGGATGGCGATACAATCGTCATCAACAAAACGCAGATACGATTGTTCGGTATTGACGCACCCGAGATCGATCATCCTTTTGGGCAGAAGGCAAAATGGGCGATGGTGAAACTTTGCAAAGGTCACAAAGTAAAAGCGGTAGTAACTGACGTGGATCATTACGGCCGTACTGTTGCGCGTTGTACTTTACCTGATGGTCGAGATTTATCAGCTGAACTTGTGAAGATGGGATTGGCAATCGATTGGCCCAAGTTTTCTGAAGGTAAATACAAGCATTTGGAAGTTCCGGGTGTGCGCAAAAAGTTGTGGTTGGCTAATGCGCGTCAGACAGGGAAGATGCATCTCTGGGAACAGTTTGAATACGATCAACGAAATCCGGAGAAGCGGTGAACGATACGACTTGAATTTTAAGTCGGAAATTGGGTTCGATGCTGTCGAATGCACTCGCAGCATCCTGTTGTCGTGGCGACCGCTGCATAGGACTCAAACTGCCCAAATGGACACGGCACAAATGCATGCGGCCGACCTTCAGTGGTTTACGCAGTAAACCGATGCCTACTCTTGGCTTCATGCAGTTTCTTTGCGGCTCGCGGAGGATCCGCCTTAATGCTCTCTGCGAGCTTGGCTCTAACACTGTCGATAGAATCACTAAGCTCATTTTCCTGAATGCCTTCAAGTGCGGCCAATGTAACTCCAAGGCCTGCAAATTTCGTCGTTATCAACCTAATATGCTGATGGCGATGCGCGCGCTTAACGCTTGTGGTGTCGATGTGGCTGCGCATTTCCAGTAGGTCATCCTCGGATGATCCAGCAACCAAGCCCTACATTGTATGGTTAGACCACCGCGCGTGGTTTCCATCGTGAAGATCAGGCTCGCAGTATCGTACCTTCTTTAAAGCCTCGGCAATGGCATCGCCGAACAAGGCATCGAACTGGGACCACGTCCTGATCTGCCAACGATCTTTGAGCGCTCGTAACTCAACACGTCACACGCGGCTCTGAGACGTATCAGAAGGTTCAAATGGGGGTGTAAATGCGGAAATGTTCCAAGCCCGCCGTCTTGCGTATGTGCCGCCACGATTTCTACAGGTCATTTCGCAGTCCACTGTCAGAAGCGCTTAATTTTATACATGGATTTCCCGGTTGACGAGGCAATTCCATCAGGATGTCATAGGCTTCTCTCGGTAGAGGAATGCGGCGGCTTCCGGTCTTGCTGCCCTGCAATTCCAGATGGTGCGACGTTACATAGCCCCAGCGCAGCGTCAGAATCTCGCTGATGCGACTTCCAGTGTAAATCAGCAGCAATAGTGCCGACACTCTGTCCCGCTTCCGGCGATTAATCTGAGTGTCAGAAGACCAAAAGCATCTAGTCGGACACTGGGAAGACGTGACTCTCATGGTTGTTAAGTCATTGAAAATCAGGAAGTGGTATAGGGTAGTTGTGACCGAAGGGTCGTGACAATGCGTGATCTGGTCTTTGAGAATAGATTCGCCGACTGAATCACCGGCGTGGTTGCGGTCACGCGACGACGGCAATTTGGCAGAAAGAAATCATCCAACAGAATTGGTCAGATGACTACAACGAGCCCAAAGCAGACAATCTCGGAACGAAATGATATGGTCGCGGAACCAGAGGCGCTCATACATTCAGGAACCGTACTTTACGGAGGTCGGATGAATGATCATGCGTATTTTTCAGGTCGTGACACGGCCGGGCAAAGAGGAAGAGTTCAGCAAGTTCTTCCATGAAACAGCTATCCCCTTGATGAGAGGTACCAAGGGCATCGTTCAAGTGTTTCCTGGTGCCGCACGTGCTGACACACCGCGAGAGTTCAGCTTTGTGATGATTTGGGAAAACCTGGAGTCACTAAAGGCTTTTGTCGGCGATAACTACCAGAGCCCGCATATCGATCCGGCGGAAGCCGAATTGGTCGAGTCGCGTTCGATCAAGCATTATGAACTGGTTCAATAAGAGCGATGGCTTGAATGCAAAGAAGCAATTAGGGGGAAACAATGATCAAGGGGAAATGCGGTTGCGGAGCCGTAACGTATCAAATGACGTCACCACCCATGTTCGTGCATTGCTGCCACTGCGGCGAATGTCAGCGACAAACCGGAGCGGCCTACGTCTTGAACGCCATCATTGAGGCAGATCGCGTGCAGTTTGAGGGGCCAATCACTGAACATGAGCTCTCTACTCCAAGCGGGAAAGGTCAGATCATTACGCGCTGTAGAGATTGTGGCGTCGCCGTTTTTAGCAGCTACATGATCCGCCTTGGCAAGCTAAGGTACGTGCGCGTCGGAACATTGAACAACCCGGATCAATGTCCTCCGGATGTACAGATTTTCACCAACAGCAAGCAGGCCTGGGTGCCACTCAGCAAAGACATTCCTATCTTTGAGGAATTTTACAAATTCGATGAGGTGTGGCCGCCCAATGCGTTGGACCGTTTGGAGATAGCTCTATCCTGACGGGCCAGTCGCTCGAGCCGAATGGCAGCTTTGTCCGTATTTCGGTCGTTCGCAAAACTATGGCGAACGCAGCCATCGAGATCAGTGCGGACGCTTTAGCGAGGCTACCATTTGGCGCAAAGAACGCTTCTGTTGGTGTAAAAAAACGTTGATGCTACTCTGGCCCGGCTTGGAGGGTGCATGAACGGCCTAAGTGATTTTGAAAAGATGGAGCGCGAAGGCTGGGCCAATCCAGCTATCGCCAAAGGTTATGCAGATGGATTTCACCAAGCCACGCGCCTTGTTGCGCAGAGGCTCTCGGATGCGGTTTCCGCAGGACCCAAGTCAACGGTTCTTGATTTATGCACCGGGCATGGTGTTGTTGCTGCAGAACTGTCGGCAAGAGGGGCATCCGTAACGGGGCTCGACTTCTCGGGAGTTATGATATCTCTTGCTCAATCAGCTGTGCCAGACGCTTCCTTCATTCAAGGAGATGCGATGTCAATGGACTTTGCTGATAGCAGCTTTGACGCCGTCACTATTGGTTTTGGTGTCCCGCACTTTCCCGATCCTGAACGCGGTTTGGCGGAGGCGGCAAGGGTTTTGAGACCAGGAGGGCGAATCGCGTTTTCAATCTGGAAGGGGAAAGGATCAGATGGTGCTTTCGGTTGGTTGTTCGATGCGGTTGGGCGACTGGGCGATCCGTCTGTAGAACTGCCTTTAGGACCGGATGCCCATATGCTTGCCGACCGTTCTTCTGCTGAGCCTATGGTCACTCAAGCGGGATTTGCAGAGTTTCAGTTGTTCGATGTGCCTTCTGAATTGCACGTACAACACCCTGAGGACTTGTTTGATGCATTTGACCAGGGTGCCGTTCGCGCGGCGTCACTATTAAGATCGCAACCTGCTATGAAACGAGATTCAATTCGCTCTGATCTGGCGGAACGCACTCGCTCTTTAGGCAACATGCACAATGGCGGTTTTCTTGTCCCGGCCCCGTCTGTCATCATATCAGCCGTTCGCCGCTAACTTTTTCGAACCTTTGACGATTACGCACGCTCTTCGATCAGCAGCTTTGTCCGCATAACAGACTTGAAAGCACTTGAACCGCTGGTTCAGGAGTGGCAACCCGAAAGGGAACCAGCGTCACTTAGGAAACGTCATATGAAAAACCTTATTCTAACGTGTTGCTTTGGAACTATTTCCCTATGTTTCACAGCGTTTCCGTTGGCTGCACAGCCGCGGCTAGGTTGGGCGTATCAAGTTGATGGGCTTGCCGCATTTCAAGGGGATGCGGATTTGAGCGGCGGTGGCGAGTTCTCTGCAAGTCGAACATTTCTTCGTGCGACCGCACTATACAATCTGGACGGAGGAAATTCAGTTGGGCTTTCCACCAGCTTTGGCAAACTGGATTATCGCTTCAGCCAATCGAACAACCAGCCATGGGAAAACATCCGTGACCTCCGCGTCGCTGTTCCTGTGCGGCTTCGAGTGAGTGATACAGCAACAGTTTTTGTGTCGCCACAGATCAGATGGGACTATCAAAGCGGGGCCTCCTCATCTGAAGGAAGAACCCATGGTATTTTTGCAGGAATTGCTTGGCAACTGAGCGAGCGCTTGACGATAGGTCCGGCCTTTGGCGCGTTTTCTCAATTTGACGAAAGCGGTACAGATTTTTTTCCAGCCCTGCTGATCGACTGGGACATAAACGATCGCTGGAACTTGAATACTGGCTCTGGTGTCGGAGCGACGCAAGGTCCCGGACTGACACTGAGTTACGCGTTGAATGACGCCTTGGACATTTCGTTGACCGCGCGATCGGAAAAAATTCGATTCAGGTTGGATGGGGATGGCCTTGCCCCGAATGGGGTGGGTGAGGATAAAAGTATCCCTGTAGTTCTTTCTGTTGGGTATAACCCGAACCCTGGGGTTTCATTAAGTGTCTTTGCTGGCGCAGAATTTGACGGCCGCCTGACGCTAGATGATGCGAATGGATTGGAAATTAGTCGTCAGAGCTATGAAACAGCGCCATTGGTTGGGCTGGCGTTCAGAGTCAGGTTCTGACCACAGCATTGAGCCAGTTTGCCAGTTGTGTGCGGAGTTTTCTCGCGGCTGAGTTCACGCGTCTACTTTGTTCGCATAGTGGGCGTTCATCCCAAGTGCAGCGAACGGCTGCAACGAGCCCTGAGCGGTCGTTCAAGACTGCTTGGAGGAAGCAGCTTTCATGGCTTCGATAGGAGCTTTAGCCGCAGATCACGGAGTTTCTTTCGGTTTATTGCGGTCAGATCGGGGAACAGCTCTCGCTCACTGACTTGGTAGCCGAGAAACAGACGAGTTCTCATTTCGAGTTCGTCACCAGCAAACCCTATCTCAGAAAAAAGCTGACGAATGACAGCTAGCCTGTGTTTCATCTGCCTGCGCCAAACTCGACGAACCTTAGGGCTTTGATATGCCCATTGCCTGATAGCTGTATCCAATTGGACGAGTTGAGCTCGGTCTACATGTTCATAAACAAACGCAAGTCGACTTTCCGGTGATTGCTCAACTAGCGTTTTGGTATCTTCAATGGGTTCTTGGTCAAGCTCTAGCCAGTAGTTAAGCAAAGCATTGTGCAAACCGTCCCTGCTACCAAAGTGATAGTAGAAGCCGCTCTTCGATACATTAAGCTCCGCGGCAAGCTTTTCTACGCGAACAGCTTCGATCCCACTGCGTTTCAACAAGTCCAACGCGGCACGTAACCAGTCTTCTTTGCTAACGCGACGTTCTCTTTTGATCTGGGTCATGTACAACACGTAACGCATGGTGTTATACAGAACAACTATACGGCACCGTTTAGTTTGTATAGACGTCAGCGTACAAAAGCACGTAGCCTCTGCTATTTGAACGTCGTGGGAGCGGCTGGTTCGCGCGCAATTCGAAATAACCAGCGAAAGGGCTCTCGTGGGCCAAATAAGATCTACGGGTGCAGGATACGCGAAGCGAAAGGAAGCAGTGGACCATGAAAAATGATCTTTCAAGCTTGATAGCAACTATTGCGCTAGGCCTAGTACCGGCGACTGCTCTCGCAGAACCAATTCCGCTTGCCGGACAAAGCGAAACAGAATGGCGCCATACACTTTCGGTCTATGCGTTCCTACCAGCAAGAACCAGCGGGGACTCGACGGTTGCAGGAGTGACAGTCCCACTTGACCTGGATTTTGGCGACGCGCTGGAGCTCCTCGATTTCGCCGCCGCCGGTCGATACGAAGCCTGGCGCGGCGATTGGGGTTTCATAATAGATGCCAACTATGTGTCACTTGAAGCCGACGGCAGTTTGCCCACGCCTGGAAGCGCTCCGTTCAGCGCTGATATTCGACAGGAATGGCTGGGTTTACTTGCGGCGTACAAGGCCGTTGACGCTATCGGGGGTAACGGGCAGCGCTACGCTATCGATCTGCAAGCAGGTGTGCGTTACAACTCTTTGCGCCAAGAGATAACGGTGACATCTCCGGCACCAATACCGGTATTGGGCGGCGATGAAGGCTGGTGGGAACCCGTAGTCGGCGCACGCGGCACTTGGGTGCTTAACGAGCGGTGGACCGCAATTGCATCCCTGGAACTTGGCGGCTTTGGCGCAGGCGGTAACGACCTGCAAGTCGGAGCCAATGTTGGTGTAGATTGGCGTCCATGGGAGACAACTTCGCTGTTCATTGGATGGCGTTACTTCAGCATGGACTACAGCGACACGCTTTCAACAGGGGCGTTCGAATATGACGTCGAACAGCACGGGCCGGTTCTTGGCGTCAAGTTCAGATTCTGAGCTGTGGATGCGTACCCAATTCGGGAACATGTAGATGGATGTTTCCAAACACAGGGCATTGCGTTCAAACCGAACGAACATCGATAACTTTTAGGGGAGGGTCTAGAAATGAGAGAAGGATTCATTGGAACCACTATTTCTGTGCTTGTTCTTTTGGCCGGGAGTGTTTCGGGTTGGGCGCAGGTGTCGCCCACCGAGCCGCTGCCAGAACACGACGTTTATTACCCGGGAACAGAGGCACTAGCGCCGGATGAAATGCGTGTTACTGCCTGCGGCACAGGGATGCCGACAGTTCGACCAAAGCAGGCGGCAGCCTGCTGGTTAGTCGAGCTTGGAAATGGTGACAAATTTCTATTCGATATCGGTGCGCAATCGATGAGTAGGATATCGGCGATGAAGATTCCCTATGACTACCTCGATAAAGTATTTCTCGGACACCTCCATCTGGACCATATGGCTGACTTGCCCTCACTCTGGATCAGTGGACTTAAAGCTAACCGAACCTTTCCCTTAAGAGTTTGGGGGCCAAGCGGTAGAACGCCAGAACTTGGCACGAAGGCATCGATGGAACACATGCAGAAAATGTATGCATGGGAGGTTGCGTCGGTCATTGGAAAACTTGATGATCGAGGACTTCAGATTGAGGTCAACGAGTTCGACTATAAAGGGGTCAACGAGGTAATTTACGACGAAAACGACGTCGTTATCCGTACGATACCCGCGGTCCATGCGATTGATGGTGCCGTAAGTTTTATACTTGAGTGGAACGACATGAAGTTCGCATATTCTAGCGATACCTCCCCAACTACTTGGTGGGTTGAATATACCAAGGATGTCGATATTTCAGTGCATGAAAGTTTTGCGCCACCAAAGACATTAATTGAAAAGCAAAACTACGGCCCGGAGTTTGCGCTTTTGCTTGGGACACTGCTGCACACTTCACCAAGTCAATTTGGCAAGCTCATGGCAATGACAGAGCCGCGTATTGCAGTTGCGTATCATTTCTTTAACGACCACGACACTCTACCAGAACAAATCGAAGAAATCCGCAAAGTCTACGATGGGCCGCTCGCTTTGGCGCAAGATTATATGGTCTTCAACGTTACGAAGGACGACATTAAAGTACGAATGGCGGTCGTTGATGAGGAGATCTGGCCTTCACCGCCAACTCGACCCAAAGTCGCTGAGGATGAACCCCGAGAAAAGCTTTCAGAGTTTACCAAGTCGGGTGACCTTTTTATGGAAGACTTGCTTAAGCAGATTTGGGATGAAACTAATTCAATCTATGGTAGCAATGCTGTGCTTCCGCCGAATGGCATCGGTGGAGAATAGTCGATAGTGTATCCCGTTGTCGGCTCGAGTGCATCATCCAAAACAGGCTCTGAATTCAAATTTAACGTCTGCTTTGTCCGTAAAGTAGACGTTCAATGAATTTGGGCGAACGACTACAATGAACCCATTTTCGCCCTGAAACATGAGCGCGTTTTTGGTGAGGTGCTATCCCTCCGGAGTGTACCAAATGGGCGAAGTATAAGCCCGTTCTTGTGTGGATGTCGGTACTTCTTCGGGTAGTTCGTCGCCGAACCTAATAGCTTCGTAAACCGTCCATCGCGGCGTGGGGATTTCCAGCACGCGCGCGTAGTAAAAAGCCTTTTGTTCCGGATCAAATTCGGGATCAGACCAGACGGTTATCAATTCTGGCGATCCGATTGAGTTCGTGAACGTACCGGTTTCGACGTCCACGGTGTTGCCGACAGGCGGCAGCTTGCCTTCCGCGCCGAGATCCCGATCGCCGGACCAGACGACATCAAAAACCTTTTCTTGTGTCTCACCGTCTTCTGTTACCCAGCCCTTGACTATCTGAATACGATCCAGATTACCCGAGTACGGATCTTTGAGTGCAGCGACGAGAAAATTTGGCGCTAAGGCATCACCGGGCGCTTCCGGTAGATCTGCCCCCATGGGTACGCCTTTGTCATAACCAATCTTCGCAGGAAGCCGCGATTGAGCGTCGTTTTCTTCGAAATCCCATCCCCCGAAGAAACGTACCGTGATCCGACTACCTGTTGTCCCATATACTTCCTTACGTTCCATCGCATCGAAAATAGATGCTCGTGTATTTTCCTCGGCCCAAACCGCCGCATAACCAGAGGCAGCCATCTGCCAGCCCAGAATTTTGGTCGCTTCAAACTCGCCGACAACATGCTGCCAACGCCCAGGCTCAGGTTCCACGCCCGAGTGCTTACCAAAAAAGTTATCTTCCTGGGCTGTCGCCAAAGCCGTGTGACTGTCTGTAGACCCAACGACACCGAACTTGTAAGGGTTGGTCCCAAGCTGCGCCTCAAGCTTCAGGCCATTTTTCAAAGCCTCGCGAGCATACTCGTACTGCAACATCCAGTCTTCTTTGGGCACAGGGCCAAGGTTTGCGACGTCCCACGTTTCGTAATCTGCAAACTCATCATTTGGGCTCAGGAACGGGTGGGCCTCGCCGTCGCCTTTGATCTGAGTGATCTCGTACAGTGGCTCCCATTTGGCGCGTCTTTCCGCGTAATCTCCTGTGAGCGGTTCGCCGGTATCGGGGTTTGTCTCGACAGGAAACATCAAACCATTAGAAACATTTCCGTTGTGCGCCAATGCAAGGACGCGTCCGCCTGTCGTTTCTTCGTATCTTTCCATCCAATCCCACAGATCTTCCGGATTGAATGTCTCGGCAGTCGTAAACGGCAACATTTGCCGCGCCCGAATCCTGTCGTCCCTATAGATGACATTGCGGTGCAAGTTGTTGCCACCTTCCGTCGAGGTCCATTCGTAGCCGATAAACGCGGTAAACGATCCCGGTTGATCATAGGCATCTGCAGTTTCCGTAAAGTCATCCCAAACTGACTGTACGAAACGACGGTCAGCAATCGCCTCCGGCAAAGCTTCACCGGTAATTCCAGCGAAAGTCTCGATAACCTCCATTGTCGCTCCAAGGGCAACATTCCCTCCTTGGTTCAACCTGTCGTTCCAGTCGCGTAACGTTGGATCGCCCATCAAAGTTGCGTTCCCCGCGACGATCTCGTTCATCGCGCCCATCGCGTCTGAATGGTCTGAAACAACGAGCCAATCCAACGGGCGAGACAGCTTCGCCCGTAGGCCGTGAGAAGTAGTTACTTCTTCTCCACGCGCAAACCGAAACGCGTCTGAAGGCGAAAGAAGTACACCAAACGCACGCGCGTCGAGTGAGAGCGATGTATGCAAGTGGGTGTCGCCCCAAAGAGGTCTAGTTGGAAAGTCACGTCCTGCATAAGGCGAAAACGCATCTGATGCAGGGGCATGCATGTCGGCCCCCGAGATGGTCATTTCACCAACTTGTCCACCCTCGGCGGTTTCCTGTGCCCAAGCAGAGGTCGAGGACAAACAGAGACAAAAGAATAAGGTCGCACTGAAAGGAACTTTCATGGCTGTAATCCCTGCAAATCAGATTATAGCTCATGCGACCATTCTCATATGCTTGCTGTCAACCTCGTTTTTGTTTCCGCGAAGAGCGTCTGTACTTGGTTGAATTGGTGTGCAACTATCCAATTCCCTCGCCGCGTCTTAGTCTCGTTTACGGCGGAACCAAACAGCGGCTTTGTCCGCAGAGCATTCACTGATGCACTGCGCAACGAGGACTGCTCCGAGCCCAGATCAAACGTTCATTTCTAACCGCTTATAGCCTTTGAAAGTCGCATGCGGGCGTTCAGCGTAAGCCTGATGGTAGCTGCTTTCGTTGACTTCCGACTTCCTCAAAGTACGCACATGCGATTGTACTAGAGCTTGATGCGGAAAGCCGCGAAGCCATCTGCACCATCTCCGGCGTCTTCGATTAAAACGCCTTTGACATCGGCGATGTAGTCTCGGGCCTTAGGGCCGGTCTCAAATAGCACGGTTGTGTTCTCTAAAGGAGCAAATGACCAGTTGCCGTCCGCTTTTGGGTTGATCGTTCCCTGTTCGACAATATAGCGCACAATAACGTCGCGATTAGTGTCCGGGGCTTCGAACACGGTTGTATCACCCAATGCGCCGGGGAATGAACCGCCACCCGATGCACGATAATTGTTTGTGGCGATGATGAACTCCATATCATCGGTGACCGGTTCGCCTTGGAAGGACAAGTTCACAATACGGGCTGCATCGGGATTCACCTCTTCCCCCTTTGGCCCAAAGCGCGACGGCTGCGACAGGTCGATCTGGTATGTTACGCCATCCATCACATCGAAATTGTAGGATGGAAACTCTGGATTCAGAAGAACCGCATCCTCTGAGCCTCGCTCGATCTGGTTGAACATACCGGCCGAACGCTCCAGCCAACCACGCAGTTGCACACCGTTCACTCGCACCGCGCGCACTGTGTTGGGATAGAGATACAGATCAGCCACATTTTTGATAGCAACATCCCCGACCGGGACGTCGGTGTAATAGTCCGGGCCCCCGCGACCACCCGCCTTGAACGGCGCCGCCGCTGACAGGATCGGCAATCCTTCGTGCTCGGTGCCTTTCAGCATTTCTTCGACATACCATTTCTGTGCGATCGAAACGATCTGTACAGACGGATCATCAGCGACCAATGCAAAATAGCTGTGCAACGGGGCAGATGTTTTGCCAACGGCTCGACGGACATAGGCGAGCGTTTCGTCGTGATCCTTCGCAACCGAGTCGAGAACCTTCTGATCGTCTCCGACCAAAGCGGTGATTGAGCGGTCTTCATTGCGTTTGGAAATCGCGCGGGCCTCGGACGTGGTGGTAACCACGCGCCACTCATTTCCTTCCCGTTCCAGCAGCAGGTCCAGCAACCCAAGATGTGAGCCCCAGAAGCCGCCCATAACAGCAGGTTTACCCATCAGGGTGCCCTTTTCGACGTCGATGCCGGGTCGGTCCGCAAATGTCGGCGAGGGAAAGACAAGGTGATTGTGCCCCGTGACCAGAGCGTCGATTCCGTCAACACCCGCCAAAACGACTGAGGCGTTTTCCATACCGTCCACATGATTGGCGTCGCCGATCCCAGAATGTGAAAGGGCGATGATTAGGTCACATCCTTGTTCCTTCATCTCTGGCACGTATGCCCGCGCGGTTTCAACAATATCGCGGGCCTGAACATTGCCTTCCAGATGCTTTCGGTCCCAGTTCATGATCTGCGGCGGCGTAAAACCTATGACACCGATTTTGATTGAGTGCTTGGTCCCATCACCCATTTCGATTTCACGGTCGATAATTGTATATGGTTTAATCAGCGTTTTGTCGTCGCGCGGAGTTGCGCCTTGTGCCTTTGCAACATTGGCCAAAACGACCGGGAACTCTGCGCCCGCGAGTGATTTTTCCAGGAAATCCAGCCCGTAGTTGAATTCGTGATTGCCCAGAGTTGCAGCATCATAGCCAACCGTGTTGAAAGCGTTGATGATGGGGTGCGTGTCCCCTTCTTTCATGCCACGCTCATAGGCGATGTAGTCGCCCATTGGGTTCCCTTGAAGAAAGTCACCGTTGTCGACCAAGATCGAATTTGTCGCCTCAGCACGAATTTCGTTGATGATTGAGGCCGTACGGGACAAGCCCACTGTGTCACGGGGTTTGTCGGCATAGTAGTCATAGGGGAACACATGAACATGGATGTCCGTTGTTTCCATGATGCGCAGATGCGCTTGAATGTTGGATGCCAAAACTGAAAAAGGATGCAAGGTGATGGCCGCTGCACCGGCTGTTGTTGCAAGAAATTGGCGACGCGAAATTGACGAGCGGTTGGAAAAAGACATGGGTCACCTTTCGAGTTGGCTGGCAATGAGAATAGTTGCCGGTATTGCATAACGATCTTATGACAGTGTCTTCTAACACATTTTGCAGACTTATTTCAGGGGGTATGGACGAGGCCATGCGCCAGATCCGTGAAGTCGCTGAATGATTGGATCAGGTGAAACCAAGCCGGGACTGGTTTGACAACGTATGTGAAGAATAATCAGTGCCTTTTCCCATCACCCGTGCTGTATTGTCGGCGCAAAACTATTCTGGAGATGGTTGTTGGAGCCGGCATTTGCCGATGTGTTGCCCATGCCCGCCAGCGACGTACACTACCGATAATCGACGTGAACGACGCTGCCCGCGTTGCCGTCGCCATGACTAAAGAAGGACGCAACGGGATACATCTTTTGTTGTCACGCAATCTCCGTACCTGAGGCCCAGTGAAAGCTGACTGTAAACATCTGGCCAATCGTCGACTCGGAGCAGGCGGCCGAAAAACACTTAGCTCCGCCGCGATATTTCGAAAGTCTGGTGCTACTGACGGTGAGTTATGATGCTAAAACCCTCTTCGGGTGATGGTGGCACGAAATACCGCGCAATACGCCGATATTGATCTTCCGTCGCTGCAAATGCATGCGCGCCTTCTCTGTTGCGCTTGTGCAGCCGGTGCAGACAAACCTCATCTGACACATCCAAAAAGTGAAGGTGGTGCTGCGCAGCAGTGTCTTCCAGCAGGTCGCGCATCCAGGCCCTGTTTTCAATTGTGTTCGCTGGAAAATCGAGAACGACCGAAACGCCAGCCTTCAGCAGAGCAGCCACGTGAGGACCCATGACCAGTCGCAGTTTCAAAGCGCAGTCTACATAATCCTGCAAGGACTTCATTTGATCCCCAAACAGCGCGCTAAGCCATTCATCTTCTGAAATGAGCACGGCCCCGTCTCTTTTTGCAAGTCTCGCTGCCAGAGTTGATTTTCCAGAAGCAACTTTGCCGCATAACAAGTGGAGCGTTGGAATAGCCTGTGACATAGAGCGAACTCCCGGATTACCTGATGGTCCCTGCGCTAAGTTGGTCTGCCAGTTGATCAAACACCAACCTGATCCTTCGAGCGGTATGTAGCTCGGAGTGCGTCGCCAGCCAAATCGGGAACTTAAACGGCTCGCGGTCGGGAAGCACGCGCTCCACTCCTGGTGTTAAGGCAGCCACATCATCCGACATTACACTTATGCCAAAACCTTGGCGCACCAGTTCCCAGGATACAATCCCGCTTTGTGAGCCAATCCTGAAGCTTTTTCGGGTGACATTTATGCCCGCCGGATCGAGAAAGCCGATCATCGTGTCAATGTCACCAAATCCGACAAAGTCCAACTTAGCGAGTTCGCATTCATTTTTTGGCCGTCCAACCTGATCAAGGTACGAAGGTGCCGCGTAGAAATGTGCCGTGGCCTCGGCGACAAGCTTTGCCGTCAGATCCGGCTGCGTCGGACGTACATGTCGGATGGCAATATCAGCCTCACGTCGCTGTATGTCGCGTATGTCATTTGCAGCAACGATGTCTATCTCCAGTCGCGGTGCCGCAAGTCGGATCTTTTTCAGGATAGGCGGCAGTTGATAGGCAGACATCACATCGGACGCAGTAATCCTGACTTGCCCTTCAACAGCTTGCGACTGACTTGTTGCGGTAAGAGAAATCCTGTTTGCCACATCCGCCATTTCTCTGACATGCAACAAAAGCTCGGCGCCAGCGGTCGTCAAATTAAGCGACTTTCCGACTCTTTCAAACAAGGTGATGCCAAGCGCCGTTTCCAGCGCAGCAACTTGACGGCCGACAGTGGGTTGAGTTTGCTCAAGAACGCGCGCCGCTGCTGAAAACGAGCCTTCTTCGGCGGTGGCAAGAAAGGACCGCACCTGATTCCAGTCGAAATTGATGGCTTTCCAGTTCATGCATTTATGCATAACACTTCTGCAAATTGGGGCAATTCCATAAATGAATGTTTGGTATTACAGGATACGGCGACAACCTTGTTAGAGAGTATTGAAATGGCTGCTTTGTCTAAGGATGCCGCGTTCTGGAGCAAAATCTCGCGAAAATATGCGGCAGACCCAATCCGCAACATGGAAGGGTACCTGAAAACACTGGAACGTACCAAGTCGTACCTGAAAGCGGAGGACAGCGTACTCGAAATCGGGTGCGGGACGGGTTCAACTGCGCTGCTGCTTGCACCGAATGTCGCCCATGTCACTGCCACGGATCTCGCTCCGGGCATGATCGAAATTGCCGATGAGAAGCTTGATAAAGAAGGGCTGGAGAATGTCACTTTCAAGGTGGCCGACGTTCTTGAGCACAGTCTTGACGAAGGCTCTTACGATGCCGTCTTGGCGCATAACTTGCTTCATCTTCTGCCCGATTTGGACCAAGCGCTCGAGCACATTGCTGCGCTGACAAAACCGGGTGGGCTTTTCATATCCAAAACCGTCTGCGCGCCTGAGAGCGGTGGTTTCAAGTTTGCGATGATCAGTCGGATCGCAATCCCAATCATGCAGGCTTTTGGGAAAGCCCCATTTGTGAACTTCGTGTCTGGATCGGCACTTGAGAGGAAAATTGCGTCCGCAGGCTTCGAAGTCCTTTATACTTCTGATCAAGCCTCGATGCTCCAGAGTCGTTATATTGTCGCGCAAAAATCATGAAGCTCCAGTTCGTACAGCTTCGTCCTTTGAAATGATCTTTGCATCACAGTGTTTTATTTAAACTGTTCACAAGTGATCGGATGTTACAAAGGTCTGTTTCCGATTTAATAATGCGACTGCGAGTGGCAGCATTGTCCGCATAGCGATCGCTCGCGATATTCAGGCGAATGTCAGCATCGATTCCGAAGCAGAAGAAAAAGTGGTCCAGCAAACGCTTTGGCGTGGTTCCGAAATGCGGCGAATTCAGTCTTGACCAATTACGTGTTTGAAGCGCTGGAAAAAGGTATCGGTCAGTTCGTTTAGTAAAGCCATTTAAGTCGACAGCTTTTTTAATTCACTTGCGCGTTTCCGCCTGAAATCCTGTAAACCACAAGGGTCCCGACAAAACACTTCGAATTTGTGGTAGGTTATTCGGTGTTAACAAGAAATTTTGGGAGGACGAATATGAAATGCAAAACAAAATCCACCATAGTAGCGGCATTACTTGCCGCAACCGCTACGGCCGTTTACGCACAAGATGAACCTCCTATGAACTTCCTGATTATTTGGGGAGATGACATTGGGTTTTGGAATATTAGTGCCTACAACCATGGCATGATGGGTTATCAGACACCCAACATCGACCGTATAGCCAAAGAAGGCGCGCTATTTACTGACTGGTACGGAGAGCAGTCCTGTACTGCAGGACGAGCGGCTTTCATAACTGGACAATCTCCCATTCGTACGGGTTTGACGAAGGTCGGCCTTCCTGGCGCACCTGAGGGCATGCCCGTGGAAGACCCCACCATCGCTGGACTACTCAAAAACCACGGGTATATGACAGGCCAGTTTGGCAAAAACCATCTAGGTGACCGTGACGAGCACCTCCCCACCAATCACGGTTTCGATGAATTTTTCGGGAATCTCTACCATCTCAACGCAGAAGAAGAGCCTGAAAATCCAGATTATCCCAAGGATGAAACCTTTAGGGAGAATTTCGGCCCGCGCGGGGTGATCAAATCGACCGCAGATGGCTCGATCGAGGATACCGGGCCGCTTACAAAAAAACGCATGGAAACCGTTGACGAAGAAGTCACGGCAAGTGCGTTGGACTTCATGGATAGAGCTGTTGAGCAGGACAAGCCTTTCTTCCTTTGGTGGAATTCCACTCGCATGCACATTTTTACGCATCTTAAGGAAGACTCCGACGGAGTGACGGGACTTGGTGTTTATCCTGACGGCATGGTCGAGCATGATGGGCACGTCGGTGTACTACTTGATAAACTTGAGGAGCTTGGGATCGCCGAAAACACTGTCGTAATGTATTCAACGGACAACGGAGCCGAGACCTTCACGTGGCCGGACGGAGGTACTACACCTTTCCGCGGCGAGAAAAATACGCAATGGGAAGGTGGCTATCGTGTCCCGACTGTCATCAAGTGGCCGGGCGTCATCGAACCGGGATCGAAGATCAATGGCGTAGCTTCACATGCGGACATGTTGCCAACCATTATGGCTTCTGTCGGCGAGCCAGACATCAAAGAAAGGCTACTTGATGGTGGCGTTGAAGCGATCGGTCGCCAATACAAGGCACATCTGGACGGCTACAATCTACTTCCGTCGCTCTCAGGTGAAACTGATGATTGGCCACGCAGTGAATTCATTTATTGGACTGACGATGGCAGCGTAGCCGCCTTGCGCTATGAACAGTACAAGGTGACATTCCTAAAACAGAACGCACATGGACTTGATGTTTGGCTCTCACCTTTCGAGGTGTTGCGCGCACCGATGCTTTCAAACTTACGCAGCGATCCGTTCGAGAGAGCCGAGGAAGAGAACGCTATGGGTTACCAGCGCTGGTTCCTTGAACATATGTTCGCGATAGCTCCTGCTGCCGCCTACGTTGGGCAGTGGTTGCAAAGCTTCGAGGAGTTTCCGCCAAGGCAGAAACCCGGCAGCTTCAACCTCGACAACGTTATGGAGGAACTCACCAGCCGTGCCGGCAACCAATAGCTCTGACGGAAGCCAGTGAGCTTGAATTCAAAGACAACACTCTGTCGAATTTCAACGCGCGAATCATCCCCTTGGACTGAAAATTGGCGTAGTCCATTGGCGCAGTCCATTGGCGCAGTCCATTGGCGCAGTCCAAGGGAGAGAATGAACGGCGGCTTTGTCCGCGAAGCAGTCGTTCACGCCGAGTGCACCGAATGACTCTGCCGAGCCCATTGCCGACTTTGCCGGGTGACTAAAAACAGAATTGACTTGAGTAATCCCGAAGCGATTGAGCGAGAAATTGGTTAACATTCCTGCCGGACACACACGGTGGGAGCGCAACAGAGTTTTGGAAAAATACGAGAAAATTCAAAAAAATTCTATGTATAAACAAATCCCTTGGTATTCTTACGTTATGAATTCACTAACGAGAATTACGCGAGGTATAGGCGTCGCCTTTAAAGATGGCAGGGTGAAGGGCCTTCTAGCATTCACAGCTGGCATGATCCTGTGGGCGTCGGTGTTTTACCGTTATGTCGAAGGTTGGAGCTGGCTTGACTCTATTTACTTTTCTGTTGTGACAATTTCGACCGTTGGGTTTGGCGACTTTTCCCCTGAAACAGCCGCAGGGAAAATATTTACAATTTTCTACATCATCGTTGGGCTCGGTATCTTCGTGACTGCAGCGACTACGGTGGCAGATACAATCCTGTCCCAGGACGACAAGCAAGAGGACAACTAGTTTTGCCCCGCCGAGCCAATGCGATTTCATACGCAGGCAATACGTCGACCGAATAGCCCCTCTGAAATCCGAATTTGCGATATAATCCAACTGGTTACAGGTTTTTGGTATTTTAAATATACATATTAATTTTTTTGAGTGTAAAGTTTGAACATACAAATGTTGGAGGGATGGTATGGAAAAGACTCAGGACGCGAAGATTGTCGATCTCGCGATTAGACTGCTGTTTCTCGGGCTGTTCCTTTACAGCGCTTTGGTAATGGTGGCCCCGCTGGCAAGCGTGGTCATCTGGGCGACGATCCTGTGCGTCGCACTCTATCCGGTTTTCGATTGGCTGCAGTCCAGGTTGGGCGGAAGAAAGAAGCTTGCGACGACGATACTGGTATTGTTGGGCCTCGTTCTGACCTTGGGGCCGGTCGCGACAGCGGTATCCGGAGCAGCCGAACTTGGGTCTGGATTTGCAGAACAAGCTGACAACGGCGAGCTAAAAGTCCCACCGGCACCCGATGGCTTAAAGGAGCTGCCGCTGGTCGGAAACAAAATTTCTGAAGTCTGGGGCTTGTTTGAACGAAACCTTGACGGCGCGCTTGCCAAATACGGCGCGCAGATTCTTGAGATCACCAAATCACTGTTCGGAAAGGTGCTAAGCATCGGGCTTGGGCTCTTGGCGTTGGCCCTGTCCGTCTTGATCATGGGGGCTTTGTTCAGCCCTGGTCCAAGTCTGGTGCAAGGCCTGCAGCGCTTTGCCAACCGTGTCTTTGCGCCCCGTGGCGGTGAGTTCGTTACACTTGCCGGCGCTACGATCCGCAATGTGACAAAAGGTGTGATTGGCGTGGCTGCGATTCAGGCGGTCGTGGTTTGGATATTGTTGGCGCTGTTCGGAATTGGCTCGGCCGCCACGCTGGCGTTTATCTGTTTGATCCTCTCGATTATCCAGATCGGGCCCGGCTTGGTTCTTTTGCCAGTGATTATTTACGCCTGGAGCACCATGTCCGGCGGTGCCGCGTTGATCTTCACAATCCTGGCTATTCCCGTTGCGATAATGGACAGCTTCCTAAGGCCTGTATTCATCTCAAAAGGCCTCGAAACACCAATGCTGGTCATACTCATTGGTGTTCTTGGCGGCATGATGGCCTATGGCTTGATCGGCATTTTTATGGGACCTGTTCTGTTTGCCGTGTTTTATGAGTTGTTCAAGGTCTGGATCGACGCCCCTGCAGAAGCTGAAAGCGCGGCTGAAGGAGCCACGAAATGAGAAAGACGATTTGGACCACTTTGGCCGTCATTCTTGTTTTTCTTGTCTGGTATCTTGTCGCTGACCGAAAAACGCCGTTTACCGGGAATGCCAGAGTAAAGGCCATTGCGACCCAGATCGTTCCACAGGTCACGGGTACAGTGACCGAAGTTCTTGTCGAAAACGGGCAGATCGTCTCGGCAGGTGATATTCTGGTTCGGATCGACCCCAGGCCCTACGAAATTCAACGCAACAAGGCGGAAGCTGATCTAGAAGCGGCAACGCAGGAGGTGGGTGCATCCTCGGCGGAGGTAAGAGCCGCGCAAGCCAAACTGGCGCGGGCCCAGAGCGATCTGGACACAATACGCATTCAAACAGAGCGTGTTTTTGCGCTGGAAAGAAAGGGATTGATCGCCGTCTCAAAAGCCGACGATGCCCGAGGTCAACTGGCAGAGTCCGAGGCAAATTATGAGAACGCCAAAGCGGATCTTGAAAAAGCAAAGCAGAGGCTGGGTGACGACGGGATCGAAAATCCAAAAATTCAGCGCGCGTTGGCTGCCTTGGCGGATGCAGAGCTAAACCTGGAATGGACTGAACTGCGTGCTCCGGCGACGGGTGTCATATCCAATCTGTTGATCGCCCCGGGTACGTATGCACGGTCCGGTCAGGACCTTTTGACGTTCCTGGATGCAACCGACATATGGATAGAGGCGTATTTTACGGAAAACAACCTAGGCCGGGCTGGGGTGGGTTCTCCTGTTGATGTCGTGTTGGATATGCACCCCGGTCAAATTATCCCGGGTGTCATTGAGAGCTTCAGCGCGGCTGTATCCTTGAGCGGTGGCGATGAACCTGGCCAGTTGGCCAGCCCGCCAAGTACCAAGGGGTTTCTGCGCGAACCAGAACGGTTTCCCGTTCGGATCGTGCTGCCGGGATACGAGGCCGGAAACGCCGAAGACGAACTGCGCTTCCAACTCAACGGGCAGGCCGACGTGATCATGTATTTGAGCGACAATTCCCTGCTGAATGTGGTCGGCCGGACCTATATCCGTTTGGTCTCAATACTATCCTATGCCTATTGAGGATCGAAAATCCGTTATCCGGCTTGCGCTGGGTGTGACCGGCGTTTTCGCCTTGGGCTTGTTTCTTGGGTGGCCTTTGGCGGTTGTGGGAGCAGTTTTCACCGCGCTGTTCCTACAAGCGCCCACCGCGCTGCCGTTGGCGGCATTCGCAAAGCTGTTTGTTTTCTCTATAGGATTGATGTTCATCTCATTCCTGTTGTCGTCCGTTTTCGCTCCCTATCCCGTGGTATTCCTTATTCTGGTTGCCATCGGGATCATCCTGTCCTTCATGTGGTCAGTTTCAGGGGCCGGAGTTCTACCCGGTGTCATAGCACTCATGGGGGCGTTGATGATCCCGAACCTCGTTTTGCAATCGCAGGATCTGGCGCTTGTGCTTGTATTTTGGATACCGATTAACCTGCTATTTGCAGGTTTCGTATCCACGCTGATGTTTGTGATGATCCCAGCGGAACCTCAAACAGTCGCCCAAAAGAAAGCCGACGCGCCACCAGATTTTGACCGGTACCGGCGGATCGTCAGAATGTCGCTTGTGACGCTTCCATTTGCCATGGTGTTTTTTGTGTCCGGGGCATCTGCATTGTTGGTTCTGTTCTTTGTCGCTCTTTTGAGCCAGCAACTGGCCGCCATGCCGTCGATGGGAAAAGCCGTCGCCAAAGCTATGCTTACGGCAAACCTGCTTGGGGCAGCGGTGTCGATCATTTGTTACGAGGTAAACGTGATCGCACCGGTTATTCTGACGCCCATTTTATTATGTCTGTTTTTCTGCTTCACCCTCGGAGCGCTTGGGAAATCTCAGGTCGCACTCGCAGCAGCAGCCGGTTCGGCGTTGACAACGGTTCTGATCGTTTACGGTGGGTCGGTTGCACCGTTTTCGGATGAAGCTGACGTCAAAAGTATCACGCGCGTATTGCAAGTTGCAGGGGCCGCTTTCTTCGTGATTGTCGCTTATGTCATAGTGGACGAGTTCTGGCCGGAGAGGGAAATGCAAGCTTCATGAGTTGCCTGAAGTAAAGCTTTCAGGCGTCCAATCCAGCAACAAGAACAATGTGCTTCGAAGTCAGTGTTACTATCCAAGCACGCGTCGACAACTCAGGTTAATCCCTTTCAGATTCAACACTGTTCTTCCGAATTTGGCAAACACGGCGCGCTTATATTGCGGGCAGAAACACGGGTGCGATCGTATAAACCATCGTCTGCCTAGCCCGCCAAGTAGACACTCAAGCAAAGCTCAGCGAAAGTCGGCGATGCGGACAAAGCGGACGCTCAATCGTTTGGCTTTCGCTCTGGTTTGTATTCTGGAAGCTTGGACAAGGCCGATTTCAACGCGTCGCCCCACACCTCGGAAATGGTGCGAAAGTACTGATCGTCGGGTTCGAATCTGGACCGTGTGCCGCCTTCAAGACTGTCTTCATCGTAAAGAAGAAGGTCAAGCGGAGCTCCGACAGATAGATTGGCCTTGATCGTGGAGTCGAAGCTGACAAGCAGGAGTTTCACAGTTTCCGCAAAGCTCATCTCCGGATCATAGGCGCGCACCAGAATTGGACGCCCGTATTTCGTCTCTCCAATCTGAAAGAACGGAGTGTCAGCGCCAGCCTCGATAAAGTTGCCTTCGGGGTAGATCAGAAACAGGCGAGACGGGCCGCCTTTGATCTGGCCACCTAAAATGAGTGTCGCATGAAAGGCGCTGTCGGCTTGCTGACCGGATTGGGAATGCTCCTGTATGACGTCATTCAACGTAGCCGCGACCAGTTGCGCGACTTGGAACATTGTCGGTGCTTCCAGTATGGACGGCGAGCGATCTTCTGGCGCTTTGGTCCGCTCTTCCAGAAGGCTTATGGTGGCCTGAGTAGTCGCAAGGTTTCCGGCCGTTAGGATAGTGATCGACCGATCGCCATCAACTGTCCAATTGAACATCTTGTTGAAGGTCGAAACATTATCGACGCCTGCATTCGTGCGCGTGTCGGACATGAACACCAACCCGCGATTCAGCCGCATACCCACAGCATAGGTCATCAAGTTCTCCGTTATTGCTGTGCGACCTGCAACTGCACTGTCAATTGCTCACCCGCTGCCCCAATTCTGTTCCCTATTACTGGGGCAGCTTGGGAATAGTCCAGACCGGTCGCGACGCGTACGTATCGATCGTCAGGTGAAATCCCGTTTGAAACGTCGAACCCTACCCACCCAAGCCCGTCCAAGTACACTTCGGCCCAGGCATGGGTCGCGTCCTGTAGTTCCGTTTCGTTCATCATCAGGTAACCCGATACATAGCGTGCCGGAACTCCGATCTGTCGTGCGCAGGCAATGAAAATATGCGCGTGGTCCTGACACACGCCGCACCCGGATTCGAGTGCGTCTTCTGCGCTCCAGCCCGGGTGCGAACTTCCAATCTCGTACGCGACCTGAGTGCGAATGCTTTCGGAAAGGGCATGCATCTTTTCCAGCGGTTCGCCTTTGGGCAACGCGCCTATTACTTCGGCAACCCCTTTCCCCGGCGTTGTCTGCGGGGTGCTCCTTTTGAATAGCCACAATGGAGTCGACCCTTCGTGACGCCCGAGGACGCCATGTGTGTCTTCCACTTCTACAACGCCTTCTGAGATCAACGAGATGCTTTGGGTGTTTACGTCGAAACTGATCAATTCCACGGTGTTGCGGTGGTAGTCTTCAAAAGTCAATTCTTTGCGCCCGCCAGTGATTTGGGTGCTCCAACTTACAATGTTCTGATTGCGAAATGACTTTGGTGTCTTTCTCAGCTGTTGCAGCCCGAAGGGAACGGGTGCATCGAAATCGTATCGTGTCTCGTGTCGAATGTGCAGTTTCATTGGCTACTCGTAGAACCTGTAATCAACCTCGATCTGTCGACTTAAGCTGCCGAGATCTGTCAGAAAATCCTGAATGTACTCATGCAGACCAATTTCGAAGATATCAGAGATTTTTTGATCCAGGTATTTCTCGTAGAGGCCATTCGAGGCCTCGCAGGAAGGCCCGGCAAAGCCATAGTCTTTCTTTAGGTAAGAAAGGTTTTCTTGAATTTTTCTGCAGCAAAAGTGAAGGCTGCGCGGCATTCGCTGATCCAAGATCAAAAACTGTGCGATATCAGACGGCTGGGTTTTCTCACCGTGGGTCATTCGATATCCTCCGCCAGCGCCGACGGAACGGAGAATGCTTTCCCATTGGATGTTGTCCAGTGATGAGCCAACTGAGAAAGCTGTGGGCAGAAGAACGTAGTATTTCACGTCCAGAATGCGCCCGGTATTGTCGGCTCGTTCAACGAACGTACCAATGCGGGTGAAGTCGAAAATGTCATTGCGTAGCATCGTGCCCAATGTAGCGCCACGAACCAGAGCTGCCTGTTGGCGAATAAGCTCCAGCGTCGCTGGCAGGTCCCGCTCATTCACGCGGCGCTTCATGACATCATCAATCTGCATCCAGGTAGAGTTTACTGCGCTCCAAACATCGTGTGTCAGTGCGGTTCGAACAAGACGCGCATTGTCCCTTGCCTGCTTGATGACTGATTTGATCGAGGATGGATTATCCGCATCACGCAGCATCCAATCCACCGCGTTGTCTTTTGAAACATCATCGTATTTGGCGTGGTAACCATCGAGAACGCCGGCCGTTTTCAGAACAGAACCCCATTCTTCGGTCGAATTCTTGGTGCGGGTCAACGCCATCCGCTGACCTGTTTCAAGCAGCCTGGCCGTGTTTTCCGCTCGTTCCAGGTAGCGGGACATCCAGAACAACCCACCAGCAGTTTTTCCCAGCATGGTCAGTCCTCCAGAACCCAGGTGTCTTTGGTTCCACCGCCCTGGCTCGAGTTTACGACCAATGACCCTTTCTTAAGTGCCACGCGGGTCAGGCCGCCGGGAGTGATCTTGATCCCCTCAGGCGACACTAAAACGAAAGGCCGCAGATCGACATGTCTGGGGGCCAGCCCCGAGCGCGCGAAGATCGGAACGGTTGAAAGCGACAGTGTCGGCTGAGCAATATAATTCGCTGGCCGCGCTTTGAGCTTGTCGCGGAAAGCTGAAATCTCTTTCTTGCTGGCGGTCGGGCCGATCAACATCCCGTAGCCGCCAGACCCGTGCACTTCTTTCACAACAAGGTCGGACAGATTGTCCAGTACGTAGGACAGAGATTCGGGATCGCTGCAACGCCACGTAGGAACATTTTGAAGCAGGGGCTTCTCACCCGTGTAGAATTCAACGATTTCAGGCATGTATGAATAGATCGCCTTGTCATCGGCTATGCCTGTTCCCGGGGCGTTCGCAATTGTGATACCGCCAGCGCGATAAACGTCCAGAATACCCGGCACACCCAATGCGCTGTCGGGGTTGAAATTCAACGGGTCCAGAAAGTCGTCATCCACTCTGCGATAGAGAACGTCAATGGGTTTATAACCTCTGGTGGTGCGCATGCAGACACGCCCGTTTACAACCCGCAGGTCGTGACCTTCGACCAATTCCACGGCCATCTGATCTGCCAAGAAGGCGTGCTCGTAGTAGGCTGAATTGTAGATGCCAGGCGTCAACACGGCGACAGTGGGTTCTCCCTCGGCGCAAGCTGGCGCGCATGCAGCCAGAGACCGTCTTAAACTACGCGGGTAATCGGAAACATTCCGGACATTTGTGGCGCTAAACAGTTCCGGGAACATTTTGAGCATCGTTTCCCGGTTCTCGAGCATATAGCTCACACCGGACGGTGTACGCGCATTGTCTTCCAGCACGAAAAACTCGTCCGGCCCGGTTCGCACCAAATCAACACCGACTATGTGCGTATAGACCTTACCAGGTGGCGTGATGCCCAACATCTGCGGCAGGAACGCTTCGTTTGCGGCGATCATCTCAGCTGGCACACGGCCAGCGCGAACAATTTCCTGACGGTGGTATATGTCATGAAGAAACGCGTTGATTGCTCGAACTCGCTGTTCGATACCTCGTTCCAGCCGCTGCCACTCTCGTGCCGAAATGACACGCGGCACGATATCAAACGGTATCAGTCGTTCTTCTGCCTCTGCTTTGCCGTAAACATTAAAGGTGATGCCCGTCAGCCTAAAGACTTCTTCGGCTTCACGCTGTTTCGCCCTCAGCCGTGATACGTCTTCAGCATTGAACCAGCGGCCGATCTCTTCATATGGACCTCTGAGTGATCCATCGCCGTTGAACATTTCATCAAAATACTCACTCATGTGTTAAGTTTCACGCTCAAATCAGAATTTTCAAGTCGTTCAGGCTCGATTTGATACTGTCGTCGTAAGTAACGTCTAATTTTCAGGCGAATTGAATATTGTGGTGATACTAACAAAGTTGCGTTATCCGCGTTTCCAGCTGTTGAAGCACAACGCAGCGAACGGGCAAACAAGGCCCATAGATATTGCCAATTTTCTGTGAAGGCTGACCGCCCAAACTCGGATAAAGAGGGTTAAGTTCGCGTCAAAACCCCGCGAACTCCTTCAATGGTTTCATCAATCAGCCTAGCCATTTTGAGTAGTCGCTGACCAGAAGATGTGTTGGCGCGACGTCCTCCTGAACCTCGGCAAATCGGCCAATTGGGTCGCGAAAAACATTGTCGGTCTCGTCGTCATTGACGGTCGAGACCTCGCCGATCAGCACATCGCCACCTTCGCCCCAAAACGCGTGCCAATCACCAGGGCGAAGGGTGACGCTTTCACCAGGGGCCAGGCGCAGTTTCTCGCCCGGGCCGTAATCGCGGCGGATACCATCCAGCCAGACTACGCCGCCGCGATCCTCTGCAAAACCACCGGTATCATCCGAGCCGAAAAGCTCGATCACTAGGGTCGCGCCACCACGGTTGATGATATCTTCTGCCTTCAGAACATGCGTGTGCATCGGCGAAAGCTGATCCTGCCGTGAAATCAACAGCTTCTCAGCGTAACACATGCCGCCGCCTTTTGCCAAGTCGCTCTGCAGACCGTTGCGCAGGGTGAAAAGAAACAGGCCCATCCGATCAAAATCGCCGTCGCCGTAATCAGTGATATCCCAACCGCAACGCGCGTCGATCACGTGACGGGCATCGCTTTCACGAGCCTTAAATTCTTCTGGCGTCCAATAGGCAAACGGCGGCAATGTGAAACCGTGAGAGCGAATTAGCTCATTTGCTTGCGCCATAATCTCGTTGATGCGCGAACGTTTCATGCGGGCACTTTTTGAATCTTGAGAATTTCAATCACCATTGCCGCTGTCCAAGTGAAATCTCCACCCCCACACGGTTCACCGCTGATGGGATCATAGTATTCCGCAAAGCCGCTTTTCTCAATGAGGCGCAAGCTGCCAGCAAGGATACGTTGTGCCATTGCTTCCTGTCCTGATTGGATCAGCCCTTCGGCAATCATATAGTTCACGACCAGCCATGTCGGTCCACGCCAATAGCGTTTACTGTCAAAGGCGTCATCCGCCGGGTCGTGGCTTGGCACCAGATAATCGCATCGCTCGGACAGCAAGGCGATCCTTCGCACCAGGGCTTCGGTGCGCTCGGGAGGCACCTGAGCAATTGCCGCAAGTAACCCGCCGACCGTTGGCGTGTCTTGCAGAACCCCGGCGGCGCGGTTGTAACACGTGTATTGTCCAAGATTTGCATTCCATAAGCTTTCCAACGCTTCACGGCCCTTGGTGGCCATTTCGCGCGCTTCAGAGGCCATGGCAGGAATACCCAAGATCTCCGCTAATTCCGCGACATCGTCACAAGACCGAATAAGGATGGCATTGAACCCCGGGTCAACCAGTCGGAAAGGCGAGGCGTCATGTAGTTTTGCGTTATCCCATCGCAATCCGCGGAAGTGTTCCACCAACCAGATATACCTTTGGTACTGATCATCTGTCGGGCGATGATCGGGATTGGCATGAGTTGTATCGCGTCGCGTGAACGGTGCTATGCCCTCAGTCGGTACAGCATCCAGCCCTTCGTCCCAGTCCACCGAGTTGTCTCGCCCGGATTCCCACGGGTGAATGATTGCCACCAGCCCGGTGTTTTCAGGATCGCGGTTGCGGTAAAACCACTGATGCCATGCGTGGACCTTGGGCAGAAGTTCAGCAAGCCGCGTCCGGGCGGCGGCTTTGTCTTCGGCGCGATTATAGAGTTTGCGCAGGGCAAGACCCGCAACCGCCGGCTGGGTGATACCGGTCGTCGGCACAGCTTGGCCGGTTTGCCAGACGTCAGGACCGGGGAAATACCCATCATCGGGTTCGTGAAATACGATATGGGGCACCATACCGTCTTCCCACTGATGGGCCATTAGGGTCTCGACCTCGACCCAAGCCCTGTCCATGTCGAAATGCGAAAAGCCTAGCGCAGACAATGCGCTATCCCAGTTCCACTGAAAGGGATAGAGACCGTGGGTGGGCACGGTATAACTGCCACGGTCGTTGCCTTCCATTACTTTGCAGGCCTGATCGATCAGCGCTTGGCTCATCGTGGTTCTCCTTTACGCAACGGCCAGAGTTGTTTTGGGGTCAAACCAGCGTCCGCGACCCTCTTGCGGCGCCAAGGTGAGTACGTCACCGGGTTTCACGTCGAGCTCACTATCCAGCACAGCGCGGAATTGGTGCCCGTCCACATCGCAAGTGACTAGCAAGTGCGCGCCCAGAGGCTCCACGACTTTGGCCCGCGCTCCGAAACCCTGATCTGCAATGCGCAGATCTTCCGGTCGAATCGCCCATTTCAGCTCTTTGCCGTTTGCCGGCCCGTCAAAGTTTTGCCCTGCCACATTCCAGCGCCCGGAACCCGCTGCTTCGGCAGGAAGGAAGTTCATTGGCGGATTGCCGATAAAGCTGGCCACAAACTCGGCCGCGGGATCCCGGTACACCTCGATAGGCGAGGCGGCCTGAACTATTTTGCCCTGATGCATGACGCTGATCCGGTCAGCCATGGACATAGCTTCGACCTGATCGTGGGTCACGTAGATTGCTGTGGTTTTACTTTCGGCCAGAACACCCTTCAGCTCGGCCCGCATCTCCATCCGCAACAATGCGTCAAGGTTAGACAACGGCTCGTCCATCAGGATCACATCCGGTTCCATCGCCAATGCACGGGCAACGGCGACCCGTTGGCGCTGACCACCCGACAGCTCGCCCGAATAGCGCTTCAGAAGCTGCTCGATATGCATCAATCCAGCGGTGCGTTCGACCCGACGTTTGACTTCCGCATCGGGCAGTTTCTGCATCCGCAGACCAAAGCCGATATTTTCGAACACCGTCAGATGCGGGAACACCGCGTAATTCTGGAACACCATCGAGATACCGCGATCCTTTGGCGACAGGTGATCCACCCGGCGACCACCGATCCAGACCTCGCCGGTGGTCGCTGTCTCGAGCCCGGCAATGATACGCAAAAGCGTGGACTTGCCGCAGCCCGAAGCACCTAAAAGCACCATGAATTCCTGATCCGAGATGGTCAGGTTGATGTCGTGCAGAGCCTGGTAGGACCCAAAGTTCTTGGCGATGTTTTTGATCTGTATTTCAGCCATAACAGTTTCCTTTCAGCCACCGCTCAGCGGTTGGCAATACCCCACATGGCAAAGAGATATTTGCGCACGGCGAAGATGAAAATCAGTGCAGGCACCACGAGAATGAACCCGCCTGCAAATTTCAGATGCAGCGGTGCTTCGCCCAGGGTCTGCAACAGGAACGCGGGAAGCGTCCGGTTTTCGATGGTCAGAACGGCGGCTGCGAAAACCTCGTTCCACGAGATCACGAAGGCAAAGATAGCCGAGGCCGTGATCCCCGGGAGGACCAACGGCAGGATCACCTTGGTAAAGGCGGTCAGCCGCGTGCAGCCCAATGTCCAAGCCGCTTCTTCCAGCTCAAGCGGAATGCCTGAGAATAGCGAAAAGGTTATGAGCACCGCAAAGGGGATTGCCAGTGTGGTGTGGACAAGGGCCAGACCGAAGGCTGTGTCATCCAGACCCGTGCGGATAAAGAGAACCGCCAGAGGCAACGCCAGAAGTGGCAGTGGGAAAGCCCGTGTCAGCAGGATCAAAAGGCGGAACAGTTCCTTCCCCCGGAAGTCGAACCGTGACAGGGCGTACCCAGCTGGGGCTCCGATCGCGATGGACATCACCATCGTCATCAAAGCAACCACAACTGAATTCCACAGTGCCGCCAGCATTCCCTGGAACCCCGCAAAGAATTCCAAGGATCCCATGTCAAATTCCGGGAGGAAGCTCTTGGGGAAGCTGTTCACAGTATCCGGTGAGGACATCGTGTTCACAAACAGCAGGTAGAGCGGGACGATCACCCAGGCGCACAGCAGGATAACTCCTGCCCGGTAAAGCCCTTTGCCCGCCTTACGTGCGTCGGGGGCAACTACGTCTGCAACAGCCGTCATATCGTGGCTCCTTTCGGGACGCGCAAGGCGCGCATAATGATCAGAGTGAAGACGATCGAGATAATCAGAACGATGATCGCGAGTGCTGCTGCTGCACCGCCATTTTGCAGATCAAACTGATAGGCGTAGATCTCGCCCATAAGCACCGGGAAAATCGTGCCCCCAAGGGCGGCGACCACGGCAAAAACCTCAAAGGCAAGGATAACGCGCAGGACCAGTGCCGTTTGCAGGGACGGGCGCAAAAGGGGCAGGGTGATCCGCGTGAATTGCTTCCAGCGCGAGGCTCCAAACACATCCGCAGCCTCGTAGTATTCCTTGGGGATCAGACCGATGCCCGCCACAAGGATCACAAGCATAATCGCGGTCGCGCGCCAAATCTCGGCCAGCATAATCGCAAGGAATACAATCCAGGGGGTCTGATAGCTCAGCAAACTCACAGGTTGGTCAGTGACACCCAATCCCACCATCATCGAATTCAGGAAGCCTGACTGCTCGAAGATAGCCAACCAGATGATACCAGCTGCAAGGTCCGAAATGCCCAGCGGGATGGTCCAAATGTACAGAACCAGATCGCGACCCCTTTGCATCTTCGTGACCATTGTGGCCATCAGAAGCGAAAGGGCCAACTGGATCGGCACCACAGCCGCTGCCAGAAGAAAAGTGTTCTTCATTGAAATCGGGAACTTCCAGTAGTTCACAACCTCGCGAAAATTATCCAGTGAGAAACCGCTCTCGGTTCCAAAAGCCTGCTGCGCCACCAACGCAAACGGGTAAAGAAAGAACAGGCAGAGAAACAGAGTCACCGGGAGGATCAGAAGGTATGGCAATAGCCGTGCTTCCATCGGACCGCTCCTTCAAGTTGGGAAAATGCTGGGGAGCCGGGCCGCTATTTCAGTGGCCCGACCGTTGGAAGGTCTTACTCGACCGGGCACGCGCCTTCCGAAGGCGCATCAGGTGCCCAGCAGGGCGCGCCGGTTTCAGTCATGATTTTTTCAAGCTGTTTCTTCTGATCATTCAAGACTTGCTCGATGGGCTGGCCAGCCAGAACAATGCGTTCAAACGTATCTACGTAGACACGATTGAAATCACCACCCATGCTGCCCAGACCTGCGGGCAACAATCCAGGATTGGCATCTGCCGAACCGCTCATCTTGGCAACGGCTTCACCGGCAGCTTTTACCGAAGGCGGCAAATCGTCTGGCAACTCGACGTCAACTACAGGGAAGAAGTTAGTGGCTCTCAGAGTTGCGATCTGCGTCTCTGGCTGCATCAGATAAGTTACTAGAGCTTTGGCACCTTCTGCATCCGGCGCGGTGCGCGGGATGGCAACACCTGCCAGAACAGGCATGAAGCCACGGCCGGTCGGACCTGCGGGCGCCGGTAAGGCGACGAAATCATCGGGGCGTTCATTGAATGCCTGCGCCAGGCGTGAGGTGTGATCGAAGACGATCCACGCATCTCCGTTCAATAGCTGTTCCTGCATAAACGAGAAGTTGGTTGATGCAGGGTTCGTATGGCTCCAAAGCTCTTTGAACTTCTCCCATGCGGTCACAGCCTCGGGCGAAGCAAACGTTCGCACGACACCGTTAGTGTAGGAGGGGTAAAGATAGCCTTGGAAAAAACGGTGTTTCAACCCTTTGGGCCCAGCCGGAAAACCGAATTTCTTCTGACCAGTCGCTTGTTCGACATTGGCTGTCCATGCGATCAACTGGTCATAGGTCAGCGCGTTAATGTCTGCACCTTCTGGCAGGTATTGCAGCGCTTCCTTGTTGGCGGCCATGATATAGCTCGCTTGCATCCACGGCATGTATTGCAGGCTGTCCGTTCCCAGCTTAGCCAGATCGTTGAAAGTGTCCGACGCCGACATCACACCCAGATCGCTGAGATCCATCAGATCATCAGGGTTCATTGCCGAGAAGTTGCCGTGCAAAGAGCCCAGCAGATCAATACTACCCGAGCCCGCCTGCAACTCGGCTTGGAGCCGGGTCAACCAAGGGCCATCTTCGTTTGGCTGGTAATCAACTTCGCCATCAAATCCACCAAGCACCTCGGCCCGCATGGCTTGCGCCTCTTCAGCAGGACGGGCTTGGGTCGACCAGAACAGAGTTTCGGCTTGTACGGCAGCTGCGCCAACAAGAATAGCCAAACCTGATACGGCACCCGCAAGTTTCGATTGAATGGACATGTTTTCCTCCGTTTGTCTGAGGCTGGCCAAAATCTGGCAACCTCCCTCCCTCGCCGACAATCTTGGATCAGTCTATGGCGAATGTTGGCACTATGATATATCGTTTTATCATGAGTCAAGTCGGATAGCCCGTTTATTTTTCCATATTTTACTTGAAGTATTCGATTTCGACTGCAAAATAGACAAAACGTTATACCTGAAAAAACTCATCCATGGCGAAGAAACCCACCCTATCCAGCGTTGCCAAAGAAGCTGGCGTGTCAGTTCCAACTGTTAGTCAGGTCTTGCGCGACACAGGTCGAATTTCAGAAAAAACGCGTCAAAAAGTTTTGAGCGCGGCTAAGCGGCTTCGATACGTTCCAAATCACGCTGCGGCCACAATGCGATCGGGCGACAATCGCGAAATCGGCTTTATCCTTAACAAGTTGGCAAACCCGTTCAACGCAGAGGTCGTTAGCGGCGCTGTTAACCTGCTGGAGGCCGAGGGCTTTATGGTTTCGGTCCTCGATGCTCAAGGAGACCTTCAACGCCAGGACCGCCTTCTGGAAGCCTGCATCAGATTTGGTCGACGTGGTCTGATCTGGGTTCCGGCACTCAACACCAGCGGGGACGCCATGGGGCTTCTGGATGCTCACGGTGTTCCTGCTGTCACATTCATGCGAAAGGTGTCTCAGTCTCTGGATCACGTTGGTGTTCTAAACAAAGAGGCCCTCGTGCAGGCCACACAACACTTGATTGACTTGGGGCACAGGCACATCGCCTACTTAGGCGGAACCGAACAAACGTCTGTGCGCGAAGAGCGCATCGCCGGTTACCTGAGTGCCTTGGAGAAATTGGGCGGCGTGCATCCGGTTATCTGGCCATGCGAAGAAACCAAACGCTCTGGTGTTGAAGCAATCACCGCACTTCGTCAGCGACACCCTGAGGTAACAGGCGTTGTTTGCAATGGCGATGTTGTTGCACTTGGGGCATGCTTTGGCTTGATCCAATCCAACTTGAAACCCGGGCGTGACTTTTCAGTAGTAGGCTTCGACGATATCGAAGATGCCGCCGTCTCGACGCCTGGCCTCACAACAATGGCGATCAACCCAAAAAAATTGGGTACGCGATTGGCCGAGATCCTTCTGGACCGCATGCGAACACCTGAAATGCCAGTTCGTCATTTCGAGTATTCTGCAACCCTGACAATTCGAGGAACATCAGGGGCAGCCTCTGACCAATAAAATGGACGTCTTGGCTGCTGTTGCGCGTCCATTCCGGGTAACGCACTGTACTGTCCGTCTTGCTATGGCCAAGCAACAGTTGGACAACACGCAAAGTACCCGTTTTCTGATAGATCAACTGAACCAACGCCGCTTTGGTGCGTCTGGGTGAATGGGTTCTCTGGCTTGATGACGCTCATCCAATCGCTTAAACCTACTCTCGGACAAGCTTAGCGTATTGGCTCCGGGCCCAAGCTTCGACACCGCGCCGACGAACACATTATCCACTGCCATGATTGATCAACCGGTCTGCGGACGATGAAGTCGTCAGCTTGAGCTTATTGCCGCAAGGGGTCGTCTGCGAGGCGCGTGCCTGTGATCATGTTTTCGTTGTTTTTCCAGATGTGCGGTCATTTGACTGACCGCCAGAACTTCTTCAAACCCTTGTAAGGGTGCTCAGGAACGGCCGCGGGGAACAACCACGGGCATTGTGGGGCTCTCTCTTCTCGCGTTTTCGATAACAGCATAATGGCCGGCGAAGACAAAGGCAGATGCTCGCGCCGCGTCTGTGAGATGGCGGGAAAGCCCCGAAAGCGCCGGACATCCGGCGACCCGATCTGGCCCGCGTTCTGCAACGGGCAGAAAAACCGCGCCGAAAACCGCAGCGGGTGTCAGCCACGCTGCGGCTTTGATCGGGATGCGAAGCACCTAAACCTCGACTTTAACCTTGCCGATCGGGTTCGAGCAGCAGGCCAGAATGTACCCCGCGTCGATATCGTCTTCCGAGATCCCTCCGTTGTGGACCATATGGACCTCTCCGGCAGTTTTCTTGACCTTGCAGGTCCCGCACACGCCGAAGGTACAGCCTGACGGAATGTTCAGGCCAACCGAGCGGGCGGCGGCAAGCACCGTGTCGGTCTCGGCAACCTTGGCCGTCACGCCCGAGGTCGCGAACAGGATCTCGGCGCTGCTGTCGTCGTCCAGAACAACGTCATCCAACTCGGGCTGATCCGCCTCGGTTTCCACCGGCGCGCCGAAGCTTTCCTGATGGTAGTTGTTCATATCAAAACCAAGACCGGCCAGCGCGTCGCGTACCGCTTGCATGAAGGGCTCAGGACCGCAGCAATAGACTTCGCGCTCAAGGTAATCCGGCGCCATCAGCCCCAGCATCAATTGGTTGAACTGACCCTGATATCCCGTCCATGGGCGGTAGCGGTCCGGCTCTTCCACCACGAATTTCAGGTCCAAACCATCCGTGCGGCTGGCCATCTGTTCCAAGCGCTGGCGGAAGATGATCTCGGATGGCCTTTTGGCGCAGTTGATGAAGACAACGTCCAGATCGCGGCCTTCGTCCCACATGCAGGTGGTCATCGACATCATCGGTGTGATGCCTGAGCCAGCCGAGATAAACAGGAACTTGCGCGCATCGCTCAACGCGTTGGTGAACAGGCCCGCAGGCCCAATGGCCTTGATCCGCATGCCGGGTTGAAGATTGTCAAGCATCCAGCGCGTGCCGATACTGTCGGGTTGCGCTTTGGCGGTGATGGTGATCGACCGCGGCCGCGACGGCGACGATGAGATCGTGTAGGTGCGATGCACAACGCCTCCGGGCTGGTCGGGCGCCGGAATCTCGAGCGTCAGGAACTGACCGGGGTGATAGGCGAACTGCGCCCCCGAGGGGGCACGGAACGAAAAGCTGGCAGTGTTCGGCATCTCGGGCACGACCGAGACACATTCCAGCATCTCTCCATCCTGCCAGACGGCTGATGAAAGCGTGTTCAGGTCTTTCATCAGACTTACTCCGCCGCCATTGAGTCAGGGGCCAGGCGGGCCGACACTGTGTTGCAATACCAATCCACGAATTGCAGCACACCGGATTCCTGAATGGCTGAATATGGGCCGGGCACATAGGCCGGGCTGTTGATGCCCTGCTGGTTGTCCTCGACCACCTGTCGATCTTCGTCATTCGTGGCGACCCAGACTTCGGTCAGGCGTTTCACGTCATAGTCAACGCCTTCAACCGCATCCTTGTTGACCAGCCATTTGGTCGTGACCTCGGTCTCTGTCGGGCCGATCGGCGTGACGCGGAAAACAATCGAGTGATCGGCAAGAAAGTGGTTCCACGTGGTCGGATAGTGGAACTTCAAAAGCGATCCCGCATCCGCAAAGGGCGACCGGCCCAACCAACGGCGCACGGCGGATTTCCCGTCCATCGTATAGCTCTCGGCCCCTTCTTTCAGTGGCATCCGCGCCAGTCTATATTGGCCGTCCTCGTGCAGATAGAACTGCGATGGCATACCCGCAGCCTGGCACCTGTCGAAATGGGCTTGCATATAGGCTGGGGTTTCGCCACCTTCGATCCCCGTCACACCCGGATCATCAGGGAAGGTCCGGCACAGCGCAGGGTGGTTTCCGCCGCAGTGATAGCATTCGCGATTGTTTTCCCAGACCAGTTTCCAGTTGCCGTTCTCGATGATCGAGCTTTCAAAGGCGACCTTGGCATTCCCCAGATCATGCGGCTCAAGATACGGGCGGGCGATATTGGCGAACACGTCGAAATCCGGAGCCTCATCCGCCAGACAGATATAGACCAACCCGGCAAGCTCGCGGCAATGGACAGTCTTCAGACCATGCTGTTTGGGATCAAAGTCCGGCCCCATGTCGCGGGCCCACAGCAAAGAGCCGTCCAGCTCATAGGTCCATTGGTGATAGGGGCATACCAGCTTGGGCGCATTACCCTTTGCGGCCTTGCAAATGATCGATCCACGGTGGCGACAAGTATTGTGAAAGGCGCGGATCTGATTGTCTGCACCCCGTACGATGATCACGCGGTAGGCGCCTACATTATAGGTGACATAATCGCCCGACTTCACCAGCTCACACGCCGGAATGGCGAATAGCCAGTCGCGGTAGTGGATGGTTTCAAGGTCGGTCTGAAAAATCTCGGGATCGGTGTAAAACGCCTGCTCCAGAGCGTAACCCGGGTTTCGACGCGCCAACAGGCTTTGCATGTTGTTCACTTCTGGCTCTCCTGCCGCGCCCCGCGGCATTGCTTGGGCAGGTGACAGGGAGGAACCGTCCGGAGGCGCGCGAGGACCACGTCCGAAATCCGTGCCCCCACCGCCACCCGCGGTTTGACATATCTGAGAGGCTGGTTTCCGGACTTGAAAGGGGCTTGCACCCGGTTGCGACACCTTCCCGGGATCCTCGTCCCAGTGGTTGATTGTCGAACCTGACCTTCCTTACCGTTGCGGGGGCAGTGCCGGAATTCCACCGGCTTCCCAATTCTCCGCTGTCTGAGAATCAAACAGCGGCACCTCACGATGGCAGCCTACTTTTTACCCGCTTGGGCGCTGAAATGCTTGCGACATTTCCGGTTTCAAAACAGACATGGAAATTTTCCGGCAGCGTGGACGGCGCCGGGATCACAGTCCTTGGCACAGGGGCGTGGCAGGCCCGCCGGCATGGCGTTTTGCGGTGGCCGATGGCCTTGCGATGGATGCGGCCACGTCTGACATCGGCGCCGCCTAATTGTCCCCCAACCGCGACGGCGAAGGCCCGGCTGCTCTGATCAGAAACGAAACGCTGGGCGTCGCCTGAGCATGGCTGGAAAAGAGAGTGTCAGGCCAAATGAAGGAGGTTTGCAGCAAACCCTTTTAGGTGAAGTTGATCCGTTCGGGATAGTGCTGGCTTTCAATGGGGCAGGTGAAAAAGGCCAATATCCGTCATGCGAGAGTTGCCAGTCCATCCTGTCAACGGCCGGTAGAAAACCTCATTTTGTCCATAAAAAATTGTCTTTTTCGGGAAAAACCATTACGTTTTCCGAAAATGGTGGAAAACACCGGAGGCAGTAAGAGAGCAGATGCCAAAACCGAAAACAGGTGTTTTGCGGACAACAGTTCCTTCGCGCCTCATGGGAAAACGAGATGGCCTGTTTTTCCTCTGGGGGCAGATAGAACGCGCGCGCTTGAAGGTCGACGGCTGCGAACGCGCCGAGGGTGCAGCCCCGGACGGGCCAAGGGCGAACACGGCCGGTGAGGTCAAGGGATCGACGACAGCATTGGTGGACGAGTTTATTTTCTACTGACTTTTGTGATGAAACCGGGCCTGGCAGCCCTATTTCTTCTCGAAGAACAGGATGACTTCACCCAGACGGACGCCATAGCGTGAGACATAGGCGCGGTTCAGCAGACGGTCGTCATCCAGCAGCCACATCCAGTCGTCGAATTTGACACGCATGGTCCCGTCCTTGATCGGCAGGTCGATCTTGTATTTCCAGTTGAACGTATCCCCGCGTTCAATCCCGCTGGCGGTACCCAGTACGCCAGGAGCCGTACCGGTCCACGCATCCTCTCCGGTTTTGGTCAATGTCCAGATGCGTTGTTCCGTCGCGCCATCGTCGTAGACGAAGTCTTCGACCAGTGTCAGGGTTTCGCCGTCCCATGTCCCGTCGATATCAACCGTGAATCTGCGGGGGATATTTCCCAAAACATCCTGAAACTGACCGTAGGCCACTGTTTTGCCTTCGAAAAATTCCTCGAGGTTCAACTGTCGGTCCGACAGAAACGTTTTGGGTACCTTCGGTTTGCTGGAGCAGGCCGCCAGAAGTGCAAGGCTTGCGATGGCGACGCAGGCGATGAAAGAGCGAAAGGTGATCATTGCAACGGCTTCCTTTCCGAAGTCGCGTCATACCCGTTTGACCCACTTGGATGAATCGGTTTCGAACTGGGGCTTGGACGCATTGTGGCGATCAGTTCCGCGACCTTGACGCCAAACTTGCGCATCTCGGACCGATTCATGATGACGCCGGTTTCTGTCAGATACATCCAATCGGTGACATCCAGTGTGTGTCCACCAGCGTCATCTGGCAGAATGATACGATAGGTCAGTTTCACCGTGGACCCCGAGATGATGCCCCGACCTTCGCCCACGATATCATCCGCTATTGCCGTGAACGTGTTGCCGGTTCCCAGCGTCAGGTACCATTTGCGGGTCATCTGTTTTCCGTTGGAATAGGTGAAGTATTCGGTCAGCGTGCCCGAGTTGCCTTGCCATTCGCCGGACATGCGCGCGACAAAGCTGTTCGACATTTTGCCGTTGGGGCCATAGATCAGGCCCTCGGACAAGATCTCTCCGTTCAGGTGCTTTTTCAGGGAAAAATCTGGCCCAGTGCCACTGTAATCGGACGGCGATTGCGCGCGAAAGCTCAGCAGCCTTGCACGGATGAAGACAGCGGTCAGAAGGACCAGAAGGATGATGGTGAAAGCGTTCATTTGCTTGTGACCTCGGTGGGCAGGGTCAACACCATCCCGAACGCTCCGACTTTCAGGATGCAGGGCAGCACCGCGTAGGCAAGATTGAGTGTTTCCAGTGCCTGTGCGGAATTGGTTTGACCGGGGGTGAAACCGCTGCGTTCCAGCAGCGGCAGAGTGAAAAAGGCAGCCAGGGCGAGGCCCAGTTTGCCAGCGAAGGACCAGATGCCAAACGCGGCTGATGCGTTCAGCCCGGCCCGTGTAAGCACGACCGAGAACATGGCCGGCAATACGACCATATCCGCGCCCAGCGCCGCGCCCGAGGCGAGACAGATCATTGCAAACCCCGCAACGTTTCCTGCACTCAGTGTGGCAGCGCCAATAAAGCCGGCGATCGAGAGGGGCATGGCGATGATCAGAGTCTGTTTCGGGCCAATTCTGTTGCTGAGTTTTGCCCAGAGCGGGACGCTCGCGCCTGCGCTCAGGAAGAACAGGATCAACAAAGGACCCGCCTTGCCCGGCAGTTGCAGCCGGTCTTCCACAAAAAACAGAAACAGGGTGGAGGTTATGGCAACCGGGAGACTGTTGACCAAAGCCAGCGCAAGAAGGCGCAAGCCACCTGCCTGACCCAGCCCTGCAAAGGACAGGCCTGATCCGGTGATCGGTCTGCGACGCCAGATCGGGATCGTCAGTATCAGGGTCAGAACGGACAGCAGCCCCAGAAACGCTCCGAATGCGGGGTAGCCTTGGGAGTGTGCCCCGAAAGCAACCAACAGGGCCGGAGCGCTGGCTGCGATGACCACCCCGGTCAACTGCCCGCCTTCACGATAGGCGGCCAGTATCATCAGCTCTTTCGGATCGGTTCGCTTCGCCAGAGTTGCGCTGCGACCATACAGAAGAATGGTTCCCAGGCTGTACGCCGAGAACAGCAAGATCAGGATCGCGACCAGTTCCGGCACGCTGGCACCCTGCGGCAGATTGAAAAGCAGGGGAAACCCGATTGCCAGCCCCAAAGCCGCCATCGCCGCAAATGCAAGCTGGCCGCCGGGCCATCGGTCGATTGCCCAACCGATCAGCGGATCCTGCACCAGATCCACCAAGCGGATCACCAGCAGCACCGTACCAATGACCCCAAGGCCAATACCCAGGTTCACGGCTGCAAAGCGCGGCAAGTGGATATAAAGCGGGATACCCGCCGCAGCGAGCATCAACGCATAGAGACTGACCCGGGGATAGAGCATCACCGCCCCTGTAGCCTGCGCGTGAAAGACGCGGACCGCGTGTTGTCTCCCAGGAACACGGACATGAAACTGCGCTTGATGCCCGGATACGCCATGGTGCAGGTCTTTTGCCCGTTCAGCCAGAAACTGACCTTGTCGGGACCATCAGAAACCGCCAGATAACTGTCCCCTTTTGCCACGGCTTTGAAACACCGGTTCAGTTGGTCGCGAACGGGTGCTGAACGGCCGATGCGGTCCATCTCGTCAAGTGTCGAGTTGACCAGCGCTTTCTTCTTGATGTTCTTGCGATAGGTCAGTTGCAGGGCGATATCTTCGCTCCAACTGAACGGCGCACCTTTGGGCGTGTAGAGTTTGGCGTCATAGATTGGCAAACCCAGATAGCGGAACGTCGCGGTTCCGCGCAGTTGGGCATCGTTCAGTTCTTCCGTGACCGGTGACGCGACCAGCCCATTGGGGATCAGCAAGGAAAGTGCAAGAAACGCTGTGCGCCATATCGCCTTATTCAGCGGCAACAGATAGGGCCGGGTCTTTCCCAGGAATGCCATTTTCAGCTCCGATGGTTTGCGGGGCGCCATTTATTCGAGCAACGACATGCATCGCGCTGGCTATCCCGTCTTCGTGAAATCCGTGCCGGTTGTAAGCACCGGCAAACCAAGTTCGGTTCTGTCCCTGCATCTCGCGGATTTGCCCCTGCGCCTTCAGGGCGGCCTTGTCGAAGACCGGATGGGCAAATTCGACCTGGTCAAAGATCTTTTCCGCGGGAATTTCTGATGAAGCGTTCAGCGTTACAAACAGCGGGTCACTGTCCGGAATGTTCTGAAGCCGGTTCATCCAGTAGGTTACCCCCACATCTCCGGCTTGCGAACGATAGGTCCAGCTTGACCAACAGGCGCGCCGCTTTGGCATCTGACCTGGGTCACAATGCAATATGGCCGTATTGGGCTGGTAGCGGATTGCGCCCAATGCAGCGGCTTCCGCGGGGGTCGCGCCATCACCTAAAATGGCAAGCGACTGGTCCGAATGGGTGGCCAGGATGATTTCATCGAACTGATCCACGGCGCCCTGGCTGTGGATGGTGACGCCCATCTCGTCACGGGATACATTCTGAACGGGGCTGGCCAGACGTATTTCCGCCCCCCGCGCACGAAGGGCCGCGTCGATCCGGCGGACATACTCTATGCTGCCGCCTTTGACCGTGTACCATTGATGCTGGTTCGCACGACCACTTGCCAGCAAAGCGTGATTGCGGAAAAACTGCACCAAAGAGCGTGCGGGGAACTGATCCACGAACTCGACCGGAGTAGACCAGATGGCACCGCACATCGGCATCAGATAATTGTGCCGGAACCAGTGACCCAGCCGCAGCTGGTCCACCAATTCGCCAATCGTGGTGTCATCGTCCTTGGCGGCTTCGGGGGCTTCTTTGCCAAACCGCAGAATATCAGCGATCATTTTATAGTAAGCCGGACGCGCCAGATTGCGCTTTTGAGCGGTCAGTGTGCGCAGATTGTTCAACCCGTATTCAATGCGGCCATTGTCGATTGTCGCGCCAAAGCTCATCTCGCTTTCGATCACGGGCACGCCCAGCTCATCAAACAGCCGGGTCAGGTAGGGATATGTCGCATAGTTGAAGACGATGAAGCCCGTATCGACCGGTTGATCCCCGTTCTTTCCGGCCATCACCGTGCGGGCATGGCCACCAAGCCGAGGTTCGGCCTCATAGACTGTCACGTCGTTGTTTTCTGAAAGATAGTAAGCGGCGGAAAGTCCCGAAATGCCTGCACCTACAATCGCGATTTTCTTCCGTACGCCCCGGGGTTCGTCGAACATTCCAGCCTCTTTATGTGACAGTTTACAAAAAGATACGCAGGGTAGGCATAAGTGGATCAATCCGATTAGAAGTTTTTAACAGATGCACTACCTTATGGCTTCTGGTTTGAGCTTCCGTGACCTGCGCTACCGTTTTGATCCGAAGCGGATGCGAGGCCGTATTATCGTGAAACACAACTGAATCGGCCCACACATGAGCAGCTTTGACGGGAAAACCATTTGGATCATCGGCGCAAGCGAAGGGCTGGGTCGCGCTTTGGCGCATGCGCTTGGCCAACAGGGTGCTTCCCTGATCCTGTCTGCGCGCAATCTTGAGCGGTTGTCCGAACTGTGTTCTGAACTGCCGGATGCGCGCGCGATCCGGTGCGATGTGACCGATTTAGACTCTGTTCGCTCGGCTGTTGCCGAAGCGGGGCATGTCGACGGGCTGGTTTACAATGCCGGGGCTTATGACCCCATGCGTTCGGTCGAATGGGACACCGAGGCGTCGCTCAGGATGAGCGATGTGAACTATCTGGGTGCGCTGCGGGTTCTGGGTGAAACCGTTCCGGGTTTTGTCCGGGCAGGCCAGGGAGAGGTTTCTTTGATCGGGTCACTGGCCGGGTATCACGGGCTGCCCGCCGCCATCGGGTACGGAGCCAGCAAGGCCGCGTTGATTTCTCTGGCCGAGACGATGCGACATGACCTGGCGGGTACTGGCGTGACGGTGCGTATCGTCAATCCGGGCTTCATCAAGACCCGCCTGACCGAGAAGAACGGTTTCAAGATGCCGATGCTGATGTCGCCCGAGGATGCGGCGGATCGCGTGGTCAAGGCGATGGCGCGTCGTCGTTTCCGTACGGATTTTCCGGCACCGTTTTCCTGGTTCATTCGTCTGATCGACTGTCTGCCGGATCTGCTGGTTTATCGTGGAAAATAGACTCTAACAAAACTGCCCCTGACAGAACCAGCCTGCGGACATCGCGCCTCCGTGGCCATAGAACAACCACAGGCGCTCCCCTTGTTCTGTCACCACCACCCAGTAATCGCGTACCCCGCTGCGCCAGTTGGGGTCATCCAGCCACCATTCCGGCGCGATGCGTTCCGGGCCGGTGGCCTGCGCCAGTTGCCAATCCCGTCCACGCCAGCGAAAGGTGCAGGGCACATTCGGGGTTTCCGGGGCCATCACGGGTTCGGGCTGCCACATCTGCAAGGGCCGGGGGCGCGGCGGGGCAGGCCAGTCGCGCGCGGGTTCCGACCACGCAGCCGCCAGCGTTTGCGCCGTTTTCTCGGGGATATGAGAGGCCGCAGGATGCCGCCGGGTGATCGCGTCCAGCCCGACCCGCGCGCCCAGCTTGGCCGTAAGGTCATCCACGGCTGTATTGCCCTCAAGCCGGTTGCGGGCCACGCGGCGCGCTTCGGCATGACCGGCGATGGTGCGGGCGTGGATGGGTTCTGTCTGGATCGCTTCAAGCCGCAGCAAGTCGATGCCATAGCCTGCGTCGATCTTGTCAACTTTCATCTCTAACAAAGGGCGAATGCGATTTTTGTCATAGGTCGGACGGGCCAGGCCGATCTCGATGATTTCAGCGGCCTGATCCGCACGGTGGGCTTCCAGCCGCAGCGTGCGGGCCCCGCGCCCCTTCTCTTCCAGTTTGGTGCAGAGCGTTGGCAGAATCCGATCGACAGCGGCCATCACGTCTTCGACCAGGCCAATCGGGTTGGGCAGAGTCATCCGCACCGCAAAGTGATGTGGCGGACGGGCGGGCGAGACCGGCTCGGGCGCGCTGCCCATCGCCTGATCCAGACGCAACACCAGCCCGCGGCCGAACCGCCGTGCCAAACTGGCACGCGGCTGGCCCAGCAGATCACCGATCCGGCGCAGGCCCAGGCGGTTCAGTTGCGCCACGGTCTGATCGTCCAGCCGCAGCGCCGCGATGGGCAGGGGGCTGAGCGCGCCATAGGCCTGCCCCGGCGTGGCAATCCGCGCGCCACCGCCCAGCGCCATCACCTGTGGCGCGGCCCCGCCCCTGGTCCAGTGCCGCCGCTTGCTTGCCCGGGCGCGGGTGGCGCGGGCCTCTTGGTTGATGGCGTCGCCGTTGCGGTAAGACGTGGCCTCTTGCCCGGCATAGCGGGCCAGCGCCCAGGCCGCGCCCAGCGTGTCGGCGATACCCATCTGCACGCTCAGGCCCATGTCGGCGCAGTCGGTCTCAAGCACGCTCAGCAAGGTCTCTTCACCGCCGAACAGATGGGCACAGCCCGACAGGTCAACGATCAGGCCATCGGGGGCCTCTTCGGCCACCCATGGGCTGAACTTGCCCGCCCAGCGGCGCAGCGCGGTCAGAAACGCAGCCTCGACCGGGGCGTTGCGAGGGCGGGTGATCAAGCTGGCGCACATGGCATGGGCATCGCGTACCGGCTGACCCACGCGCAATCCGGCGGCCTGTGCCTCGGCATTCAATGACGTGACGATCTGCATGTTCGACTGTTCGGCCACAACGGCCAAAGGCCCGGCATGCAGGCCCCGCGCGGCGCGGACCAGCCGTTCGGCCCCCAGACGGGGAAACCACAGCGAAAGAATTCGGCGTTTGGGCATCGGCAGGCATCATTGATGTTCTTATTTTGTTCTTAATCCAGAATCACCTGCCGAGTCCACGCTTACCCGCAGGTCAGACGCTGAATAACACCAGCGTCGTTCACATAGACGTTCAGCCTGTCGATACGGTAATCCTGTGTGGCGATGTCATCCGGGCCCAAAACACGAGACCGTTCGGGAAGATCGGCCTGAATCGTCGACACGGGCTGACCGACCGTTTCGGCAAAGGGCTCGCCCTTGCAAAATGCCAGATCAACAGGAGCGTCTTCTGAGGTGGTGGCGACATCCTGCGGAACGCTTGTGTCTGCGCAGGCCGCCAGAAAGATAAAGATCGGTAAAAAACGGTGCATTGGCGTTCCTCATTCTGGCAATGTCGTTTCTGCAATATCAAACAATTAGCCAACCTGCCAAGAAAGCACAGTTGAAAACACCCTGTATTTGACGCAGGGTCGGGGCAAAAGTGACAGGGAGATAAGTACCATGCGTACCCGTGCTGCCGTCGCCGTACAGGCGGGCAAACCTTTGGAAGTGATGGATGTGAACCTTGAAGGCCCAAAGGCGGGCGAGGTTCTGGTTGAAATCAAGGCCACTGGCATCTGTCATACGGATGAATTCACCCTGTCGGGCGCCGACCCCGAAGGCCTGTTCCCGGCCATTCTGGGGCACGAGGGCGCCGGCGTGGTGGTCGAGGTCGGCCCGGGTGTGACCAGCCTGAAGCCAGGCGATCACGTGATCCCGCTCTACACCCCCGAATGTCGCGAGTGCGAATACTGTCTGCATCCCAAGACCAACCTGTGCCAGGCCATCCGCGAGACGCAGGGCCAGGGGCTGATGCCCGACGGCACCTCGCGCTTTTCGACGCTGGATGGCGATCCGATCCTGCATTACATGGGCTGCTCGACCTTCTCGAACCACACGGTTCTGCCCGAGATTGCACTGGCCAAGGTGCGCGAAGACGCGCCGTTCGACAAGATCTGCTATATCGGCTGCGGCGTGACCACGGGCATCGGCGCGGTGATCAACACTGCCAAGGTTGAAATCGGCAGCCGCGCCATCGTGTTCGGTCTGGGCGGGATCGGTCTGAACGTGATTCAGGGCCTGCGTCTGGCCGGGGCCGATCAGATCGTCGGCGTCGACCTGAACCCCGCCAAGGTCGAGATGGCCACCAAGTTCGGCATGACCGATTTCGTCAACCCGTCCGAGGTCGAGGGCGATCTGGTGCCCTATCTGGTGAACCTGACCAAGGGCGGCGCGGATTACACCTTTGATGCAACAGGCAATGTCGGCGTGATGCGCGCGGCGCTGGAATCGGCGCATAAAGGCTGGGGTGAGTCGATCATCATCGGCGTGGCGCCCGCGGGGGCCGAAATCTCGACCCGTCCGTTCCAGCTGGTCACAGGCCGGTCGTGGCGCGGTACAGCTTTCGGCGGCGCACGTGGGCGCACGGACGTGCCCAAGATCGTCGACTGGTACATGGAAGGGAAGATCGAGATCGACCCGATGATCACCCACACCATGGGTCTGGACGACATCAACACCGGCTTTGACCTGATGCACAAGGGCGAAAGCATTCGGTCGGTGGTGATTTACTGACACCCAGAAATTGCAAGGGCGGGGTTTAACCCGCCCTTTTTGTCTCCTATCTTCAGGATATTGATAAATATTTGAATAGAGTGACTAAATTGACCACTGAAGCAACGGAACGCCTGGCCGTTCTGATTGACGCCGAAAACGTTCCGGCAAAGCATGTTGCCGAGATTTTCGAAGAAGTTGCCACATTGGGTGAGGCAAGCCTGCGCCGGATCTACGGAGATTTCTCGGGCGGTACGCCGCAGGGTTGGAGCGCCGAGAAACTGGCGGAATACGCCATCGTACCGCACCAGCAATTCGCCAATACCACTGGCAAGAACGCCGGGGATATCGCCCTTGTGATTGATGCCATGGATATATTGCATTCCGGCCGGTTCGGTGGGTTTGTACTGGTGTCGTCAGACAGCGACTTTACCCGACTTGCCAGCCGGATCCGAGAACAAGGGTTGAGCGTGTTCGGGATCGGCGAGGAAAAGACGCCAAAAGCCTTTGTCGCGGCTTGCAACCGGTTCATCTACATCGAGAATATCAAAAAGGAGGAGGTGCAGGCGAACGATTCCCCGGAGAAAGCTAAGAAGCCCTCTGCCAAACAAGAGCTGAACCATGCTTATCAGTTGATCCGGAATGTCGTGCTCAAATCCGAGGAACCGGACGGATGGGCGGGCCTTGGCTGGGTCGGCAGTCAGCTCGGCATGAACTATCCGGATTTTGACACGCGAACCTACGGCTTCAAGCGGCTGAGCGACTTGGTACGAGCCACCGGGAAGTTCGAGGAAACAGGCGAAAACGGTGGCCGGAAGATCAGACTGAAAGATCAGTAGCGGCCGCCCTACGACCCCGGCCGCGCCGAGGCGCCGGTGTCGGAACGCGGCGAGCGGACACGCAGAACCGGCTTGTTCGGCGATACATTGGCCCGGCTCTCGCGCCAGACAACGAACACACCGGACGCGATGATGATGCTGGCCCCGACTGCGACCCACATGTCGGGCGTTTCGCCAAAGAACATCATGCCGAATATCGTGGCCCAGATGATCTGGCTGTACTGGCTGGGGGCGATGACGCCGGCGGGCGCAGCCCGATAGGCCAGAATGATCAGGTGCTGGGCGATCACGGAAAACACGCCGACCAGCGCCATCATGGCCAGATGCAACAGGGACGGCGGCTGATAAACGGCCGGTTGGGCCAGGCTCATGACCACGATCGCCAGCAGCATCGGATACAGGATCAGGACGGCCGAGCGTTCCTCGTTCCCGATCTTGCGAACCAGCACCGATGCGAAGGCGCTACAGAATGCGGCCATCAGGGCGGCCAGATGGCCGAGCGTGATATCCGTTGCGCCGGGGCGCAGAACGATCAGCACCCCGATCAGACCCACGCCAACCGCAGCCCAGCGCTGGGCCCGGACGACTTCGCCCAGTATCGGAATCGACAGGACCGTGACGATCAGCGGGAAAGAAAACAGCAACGAATAGACCTCGGCCAGGGGCAGGACCGAAAAGGCATAGAACGCGCAGGACATGGCCGTGACCATCAGACCCGAGCGCAGCAACACCAACCAGGGGTGATGCGGCCGAAAGTTGCCCGTGGTCCGGTCCGTCAAGATCGTCACTGCCATCGGGACAAAGGAAAACAGCGTGGCAAAAAAGATGATCTGCATCACCGAGTAGGTCCCGCCCAGCGTCTTGATCAGCGCGTCATGGGTGGCAAAGACCGCAAAGCCCGCGAATGCATAGCCAAGACCCCGGAGGGTGGTGTTCTGAGTGCTCATGGGTCGGCCTCGGGTGATGTGTCGATGTGAAGGGGCAGCGCAAAAGGGGCTGTCTTGTCTCTGACTAACCCTATTTCCTCGACCCGCATAGCCCCTAATTTACCGCTAACATCGCAAGGCAGCCATGACGTGGGCTCAACGCAGGATCGGTGGCGCGTCCTTGGGCTGGCGGGCCGATTGCACCCCAGCCTTCATCCCAACACCGATGCGGCGCGCCAGAGCGACCCATGGTGTGGCGGTTTCCGGAGGCAGGGTCTGGGTGGCGACCTTTTCGAACAGGTCCAGCCAATGGGCGAACATCTCGGGCTTTACGTCCGGTCGTTCGATATGCACCCGCTGCGGGTTGCCGTCATAGCTGCGCTCGAACAGGATGGCGTTGCGCCAGAAGGATGCGATCTTTTCCTCATGCGCGGGCCAGTCGGTGACATGGTTGGCGAATACCGGGCCAAGTACCGCGTCCTGCCGCACACGGGCGTAAAAGGCGCGAACCTGTGCGTTGATCTGCTCGGGCGTCGCGGGAAAGCGCGGCGGAAGGATTGGTCTGGTCATGGTGGCCTGTTTTCGACTCTGTTTTTTTGGCAGATAGGCGGTTCCGGCGTTATGTGACAGAGGTGGTATTGTCGCGCTGCCCCGGCGTCAGCAGGTGCCGCAACAGGGCCACCGGGTGTGCCCGCAGGCTCAGGCGGGTGGCGACGTAATCCTCGACCACCTGTTCACCCAGCGACATCTGCGGCAGATGGGCGGCGGGTTCGTCCAGCGCCTCGCCTTCCAGATCCTGCGCGAACAGGGGCAGAGGCCGGGCGGTGGCGATCGCCTTGGCCTGCCACAGCGCCTCGCGCCGGGTCAGGCCGCAGGCGGCAAAGGCATCGGCCTCGGCCAGCCGCTCGATCACCGAGGGGCCAAGGCCCGCGCGGCGCCAGACGTCGTCAACCTGATGATAGCCGTTGCCGCGCGCGGCGGTCAGCCAGCTGGCGTCCTCCTCGCTCAGGCCCTTGATCTGGCGGAAGCCCAGCCGCAGGGCCAGCCCGCCATGGCCGTCGGGCTCCATCACGTTGTCCCAGAAGCTGGCATTGATGCAGACCGGGCGCACCTGCACGCCATGTTCACGCGCATCGCGCACGATCTGGGCGGGGGCATAGAACCCCATCGGCTGCGAGTTCAGCAGCGCGCAGGAGAAAATCCCCGGATGGTGGCACTTGATCCAGGCGCTGGCATAGACCAGCAGCGCAAAGCTGGCCGCGTGGCTTTCGGGGAAGCCGTAGGAGCCGAACCCCTCGATCTGCGAGAAACAGCGCTCGGCAAATTCGGCGTCATAGCCGTTGCGCTGCATCCCGCGCAGGAACAGGGTGCGGAATTCGCTGACATTGCCGTGTTTCTTGAAGGTCGCCAGCGACCGCCGCAGCCGGTCGGCCTGTTCCGGCGTGAAGCCCGCGCCGACGATGGCGATCTGCATCGCCTGTTCCTGAAACAGCGGCACGCCCAGCGTCTTGCCCAGCACCTCGCCCAGTGCGTCCGAGGGAAAGCTGACCTCCTCCTCGCCGTTTCGCCGCCGGATATAGGGATGCACCATGTCGCCCTGGATGGGGCCGGGGCGGATGATGGCGACCTCGATCACCAGATCATAGAAATTGCGCGGCCGCATCCGGGGGAGGAAGTTCATCTGCGCACGTGATTCCACCTGGAACACGCCCACCGAGTCTGCCTTGCACAGCATGTCATAGACCGCCGGGTCCTCGGGCGGCAGGGTGGCGAGCGTATAGCTGGTCTGATGATGCTGGCCGATCAGGTCGAAGGCCTTGCGGATGCAGGTCAGCATGCCAAGGCTCAGAACATCGACCTTGAGGATGCCCAGACTGTCGATGTCGTCCTTGTCCCAGCAGATGACGGTGCGGTCCTCCATGGTGGCGTTCTCGATGGGCACCAGCTCGTCCAGACGGCCCTCGGTGATGATGAACCCGCCCACATGCTGGGACAGGTGGCGAGGGAAGCCGTTGATCTGATGCACCAGTGTTAGAGCCTGTTTCAGGCGGCGATCCTCGGGGTCGAGGCCGATTTCACGCATCCGTTCCGCCTCGAGCCCCGAGGCCGAGAAAAACCCCCACAGCTGCGAGGACAGGGCGGAAATCGTGTCCTCGGTCAGGCCCATGGCGCGGCCCACCTCGCGGATGGCGCGCTTGCCGCGATAGTGGATCACCGTGGCGCACAACCCCGCGCGGTGACGGCCATAGCGTTCATAGATGTGCTGGATCACCTCTTCGCGGCGTTCATGTTCGAAATCCACGTCGATGTCGGGTGGCTCGTCCCGTGCCTCGGAGACGAAACGTTCGAACACCATGGTGCCCATCTCGGGGCTGACCTCGGTGATGCCGAGACAGAAACAGACGACAGAGTTCGCCGCCGAGCCCCGCCCCTGGCACAGGATACCGCGCGAGCGGGCGAAATGGACGATGTCGCGGACGGTCAGGAAATAGGGTTCGTATTTCAGCTTGCCGATCAGCGTCAGTTCATGCGCCAGCATCTTTTTGGCTTTCTCGGACGCCCCGGCGGGATAGCGCCATTTCAACCCTTCATGCGCCAGCCGATGCAGGCGCTGGGCGGGGGTTTCGGTGCCGCTGACCTCGCTGGGATATTCATAGCGCAGCTCGTCCAGCGAGAATGTGAGTTCCTGGCTGAGCGCATAAGCGCGGGCCACGGCGCCTTCATGCCCCTTGAAGATGCGCAGCATCTCGGGTTCCGAGCGCAGGCGCTGTTCGCCATTGGCCAGCGCGTGGCGGCCCAGATCGTCCACCTTGCGGCGCAGGCGGATCGCGGTCAGCACATCACCCAGTTTGCGGCGCGACCCGTGATGCATCATCGGTGCGGCGCTGGCGATTGTGGGCAGGCCCAGATGATATGATTCAGTCTCTAACAAATGGAAAAATGCCGCATCCGCCCCGTCATAGCGGGGATGCATCAGCAGGTGCATGCGCCCGGCAAAGCGGCGCGTCAGCTGTTGCGCCTGTGTCCGCCATCCGCTCGCGCCGCCGGTCGGATGGCCCGCCTGTGGCCAGAGCAGCAGGTGCAGACCGTCGGAGAACTCCAACAGGTCGGACAGGTGCAGGATGCAGTCGCCCTTGGCCGCGCGCAGCCGTCCGGTGGACAGGAGGCGGCACAGGCTGGCCCAGCCTTGCCGGTTGATGGGCAGGGCGGTGACGGGCGGGGCATCGGTAAAGATCAGCCGCGCCGCCGGGATCAGGCGCGGCACCGCATGCACCGGGAACGAGGGCGGTTTCGGGATGTGATCGGGGCAGGGCGGGCCGATGGGCGTGTTCTGTTCTTCCCACGCGCGGCGTTCGCGCACCTTGCGGGCGATCTCGCGCGCCTGGGTATGGGCGCGGACGATGCCGGCCACCGAGTTGTCATCGGCGATGGCGATGGCGGGCAGGCCCAGGGTGACGGCGCGCTCCATGTACTCCTCGGGGTGCGAAGCCCCGGTGAGAAAGGTGAAGTTCGACGTGATCGACAGCTCGGCATACATGGCGATTCCACATTATATTCACGTTTTGTTCTTTTTCGAGTCCTTTGCGCAGGAAACGGGTCGCCTGGACCAGGCCAGGCGCGCATGGTTGCAGAAAAAGGAGACCTGATATGTTCAAGATCACCGCTCTGCCCACTGACGAAGTCCGCGCCCTTCAGGCAGGTCAGCCTGATGCATATGGCGCCGCGCCCGAGCGCGCCGTTTCGTCGGGGGCTGGCAATCCCTGTCGCCACTGCCTGAAGAACATTCCCGAAGGCGCAAAGATGCTGATATTGGCGCATCGCCCCTTTTTAGAGCCACATCCATACGCTGAAACAGGGCCGATCTTTCTGTGCGCAACGCCTTGCGAGCGCTATGAAGGCGACGCCCTGCCCGAGATCTTGACCACTGCACCCGACTATCTGATCAAGGGGTATGGACCAGATGACCGGATCGTCTATGGCACCGGGGCAATCACGCCCAAAGATCAGATCGGCGCAAAAGTCAGCGATATTTTTGCCCGCCTGGACGTGGCCTATATTCACGTCAGATCGGCGCGGAACAACTGCTACCAAGCACGGATCGACCGGGCTTAGAGCTTGACCCGGTGCAGGCCCCGGCGCGGCTGGTCCTGATCGTCGGCCGGAGCATCGTCGGTCCGCGAGGAGGTCAGGGCCAGGAACACATCCTCGAGATCGGCCTCTTCGGTACGCACGTCGCGGATGCGGATGCCCGCCGCCCGGACGGATTCCAGAACCTGCTCGGCGCTGGTCCGGGCGCTGCGATATTGCAGTATAAGGCTGCCGTCTTCACGTAAGCTGGCCTCGACGCCTTCGGTCACCGGCAGGTCGACCACCGGGGTGTCCGGCACAATGACCATGGTCCGGCTGTCCATGCGGCCCAGCAGGTTGGCGGTACTGTCCTGAGCGATCTTTTCACCGTGGTTGATGATGGCGATTTCGTCGCACATCTCCTGCGCTTCTTCCAGATAGTGGGTGGTCAGGATGATGGTCACGCCCTGCTGGTTCAGCTTGCGCACATTGGCCCACAGCATCTGGCGCAGTTCGATATCCACGCCTGCCGTGGGTTCGTCCAACACGAGGATTTTGGGGTGATGCACCAGCGCCTTGGCCAGCAGCAGCCGCCGCCGCATCCCGCCCGACAGCGTGCGGGCATAGGCCTCGGCCTTGTCGCTGAGGCCGACCAGTTCAAGGATTTCATCGCTGCGCCGCTGCGATTTGGGAACGCCATAGAGCCCGGCCTGCACCTCGAGCGCGCCGCGCGGGGTGAAGAACGGGTCAAGGTTCAGCTCCTGCGGCATAACGCCGATGGCGGCGCGGGACTGTCGCGGATTCTGATCCTGATCGAAGCCCCAGATCGACACTCGGCCCGAGGACTTCACCACCAACCCGGCGAGAATATTGATCAGGGTCGATTTCCCGGCGCCGTTCGGGCCCAGCAGTCCGAAAACCGAACCTTTGGGAACAGTCAAATCAATGCCTTTCAGCGCGTGTTTCTCAGGCTGACCCTTGCCGCCTCGATAGGTCTTGCGCAGACCTTCGATCCTGATTGCCGCATCGCTCATGTGGCTCTTGCCCCCGGATTGCTCATCGCTCATAAACGCACCTAATACATGCCCGCGAGGCCGACAACCGAAGAAGGATCGCCAGCCGTGACCATCGAAGCGCCGGAAACCAAGATCGTCGAAACCGCCCGTGTCGCCTGTGACGGCGGCGAAGGCGCATTGGGCCATCCGCGCGTCTGGCTGCAAATCCCCGAGGATACGGGCTGGGTCGAATGCCCTTATTGCGACTGCAAGTATGTGCTGAAGGGCCGTGAACAGGGCTGATTGCCCGACCAACCGGGTTTTGCCCAAATCTTGCCTCGGTTTTCATGTTAGTGCTTTGGCGCAACCAAAGCAGGGATACGTGATGACCGGAATTTCGGCCACTGACAATGTGAACCCGGTTTTCGGCTGGGTTGGGTTCTGCATCGCGTCTTTGGCGTTGTTTGCTGCGTTGTTCGTATTCTGGGCGGGGCCCTTTGCACCTCAGCAGACTGCGGGTGCGTCGCTGGGCGAACTGGCGGCCGAGATCGGCAAATCGACCCTGAGGGCCGCTGCGGGGATGGAACAGCCCGAACCCGTTGCCCGCGCCCGCGATCTGGATGATTTCCTGCGGATCGGTGTCGCCATGCTTGGCGGGATTGCGATCGTCATATCAGCCGTTGGCATCCTGCGTCACGAAAAGCGGCGCCCTGCCATCGCCGGAATGGTTATAGGTACGGGGGCAATCCTGTTCCAGTTCTTTGCCTTTGCGTTTTTTGCCTTGCTGGGGGTGTTGGTGATCATGGCTTTGCTGAACAGTTTCTCTGACGTCTTCTCGGGATTGTTTGGCGGTTAGGCTGCGTTCTTGGCTGGTCACCCGCGCGACCCTGTGGCAGAACCATCCCTGACCGACAGGGAGCGCGCGCATGAGCAATTTCGGAAAAGGATGTCACCTGCATCTTATCGACGGATCGGCCTTTATTTTCAGGGCCTATCACGCGCTGCCTCCGCTGACCCGCAAGTCGGATGGTCTGCCGATTGGGGCGGTGTCCGGGTTCTGCAACATGCTTCAGAAATATGTCGAAGGGAACACCGGGCCGGATGCGCCAACCCATGTGGCGGTGATTTTCGACAAGGGGTCGCACACATTCCGGAATGATCTGTACGACCTGTACAAGGCCAACCGCGAAGCGATGCCCGAGGACCTGCGCCCGCAAATTCCACTGACCCGCGAGGCGACAAAAGCGTTCAATATCGCCTGCAAGGAACTCGAAGGCTATGAGGCCGACGACATCATCGCCACCCTGACCGTGCAGGCGCGCGAGGCTGGGGGCCGCGTGACCATCGTAAGCTCTGACAAGGATCTGATGCAGTTGGTCGGTGACGGCGTCGAGATGCTGGATGCGATGAAGAACAAGCGTATCGACCGGGACGGCGTGATCGAGAAGTTTGGAGTTGGCCCCGAGCGCGTTGTGGATGTTCAGGCGCTGGCCGGGGATTCCGTTGACAATGTGCCGGGCGCTCCGGGCATTGGCGTTAAAACGGCGGCCCTCCTGATCAATGAATATGGCGATTTGGAAACGCTGCTGGATCGCGCGGAAGAAATCAAACAGCCCAAGCGCCGGCAGACCCTGATCGAAAAGCGCGATCAGATCGAACTGTCGAAGAAACTGGTGCAGCTGGACGAGAACACACCGGTGGATTTCACGCTGGATGACCTTGAAGTGAGAGAGCCCGATGCCGAGACCCTGCTGGGTTTTCTGGCGGATATGGAATTCCGCACACTGACCAAACGGATCGCCGACAAGCTGGGGGCCGAAGCACCGGCCATCGCCGACGCTCCGGCGCCTGCGTCCAAGGAAGTTGAGGCCGAGACGATCCCGTTTGACGCGGCAAAGTATGAATGTGTCCGTGATGCAGCGGCTTTGCAAAAATGGATCGATCAGGCCCATGAACGAGGCTGGATCGCGGTTGATACCGAAACCACCGGTCTGAATGAAATGATCGCCGATCTGGTCGGTATTTCGCTCTGTGTCGAGGCCCGCGAAGCCTGTTACATCCCGCTGACCCACCACGATGGCGCGGCGGATGATCTGTTCGGGTCGGACGCGCTGGCTGAAGGGCAAATGCCGCTGGATGAGGCGCTGACGCTGCTGAAGCCGGTGCTTGAGGATCCGTCGATCATCAAAATCGGGCAGAACATGAAATACGATGCCAAGATTTTCCGGCGTCACGGTATCGATGTGACCCCCATCGATGATACGATGCTGATGTCCTATGCCATGCATGGCGGTGAGCACGGGCACGGTATGGATACACTCTCGGAACGGTATCTCAGCCACACGCCGATCCCGATAAAGCCGCTGCTGGGGTCAGGCAAATCTGCGATCACCTTCGACAAGGTGCCGATCGACGAGGCCACCGCCTATGCCGCCGAGGATGCGGATATAACGCTGCGCCTGTGGAAACTGTTCAAACCACAATTGCACCGGGTGCAGGTGACGACTGTCTACGAGACGCTCGAACGACCACTTGTGCCGGTTCTGGCCGAGATGGAGATGCATGGCATCAAGGTCGACCGTGATGTGCTGAGCCGTATGTCGAACGCCTTTGCCCAGAAAATGGCCGGTTTAGAGGCTGAAATCCACGAGTTGGCGGGTGAGAATTTCAATGTCGGTTCCCCCGCGCAGTTGGGTGAGATCCTGTTCGACAAGATGGGTCTGGAAGGCGGCAAGAAGGGCAAGACCGGCAAGTACTCGACCGGGGCCGATATCTTGGAAGATCTGGCGACCGAGCATGAACTGCCGCGCAGGGTGCTGGATTGGCGGCAACTGTCCAAGCTGAAATCAACCTATACCGACGCGCTTCAGACCCATATCAACCCCGACACGGGCCGGGTGCACACGTCTTATGCCATCACCGGGGCGAATACCGGGCGTCTGGCTTCGACCGACCCCAATTTGCAGAATATCCCCGTGCGCACCGAGGAGGGCCGCCGCATCCGCGAGGCCTTTGTCGCCGAGCCGGGCAATGTTCTGGTCAGCCTCGACTACAGCCAGATCGAACTGCGCATCCTGGCGCATATCGCCGACATTTCGACCCTGAAACAGGCCTTTGCCGATGGTCTGGACATCCACGCCATGACCGCGTCGGAGATGTTCGACGTACCGCTGGACGAGATGACGCCGGACATCCGCCGTCAGGCCAAGGCGATCAACTTTGGTGTGATTTATGGCATCTCGGGTTTCGGCCTGGCGCGCAACCTGCGCATACCGCGGGCCGAGGCACAGGGTTTCATCGACCGCTATTTCGAACGCTTTCCGGGCATTCGCCAGTATATGGATGACACGGTGGCATTTGCCAAAGAGCACGGCTATGTCCAAACCCTGTTCGGGCGCAAGATCCACACGCCCGAGATCAACGCCAAGGGGCCGCACGCAGGATTTTCGCGCCGGGCGGCGATCAACGCGCCGATTCAGGGCACGGCCGCGGATGTGATCCGGCGCGCGATGGTGCGGATGCCGGGCGCGATCAACGGGCTGCCCGCCAAGATGCTGTTGCAGGTCCATGACGAACTGTTGTTCGAAGTCGCCGAGGATTCCGTGGATCCGCTGATCGACGTGGCGCGCGAGGTGATGGAGGGTGCCTCGGACCCGGCGGTGAAACTGGATGTGAAGCTGAGCGTGGATGCCGGCCAGGGCGCGAACTGGGCCGAGGCGCACTAGCGCCAAGTCAACCTTCCGGGTCAGCCCTGCGGCCTGACCCACCCTTCGACCATACGTTTGACCGAAGGTCCAAGGACCAGGATCACCGTGAACGCGATAGGCCAGCAAAAGGCCCAGGACGCCATCCAGTCACCCAGCGTTTCAGGATGGAACCCCACTGCCTTGACCGTAGCGATCCCGGTGACAATGCACGACATCAGCCCTGACATGATCAGACCAAAGATGGCATGAGCAAAGCGGGCAGGGATCATATCGGTCATCCTTAAAAACGGTTTGCCCGTTTTGTGCGCCTTTCGGGCAGCGAATTCCAGACCAATGAACGGCGTTAACGTCGCATCCAAGCCAGGGTCGCATCTGTTCGAGCGGTAGAAGGCGCGTATTCGGCGCTGACCCAACCGGTGTAACCAGCTTCATCCATTGCCGCGAAAAGCTGCGCGAAATCCGTAGGCCCGCGTCCCGGTTCAGAACGTTCGGGGGCGGCCCCGATCTGGGCGTGGACAACACTGGGGTGAAAACGCTCCCAGACGGCCAGCGCGTCGCCGTGGATCATATGTGCGTGAAAACTGTCATATTGCAGACCGACATTCGGGCGATCCACGAGGCCCAGTACCTCGGTTGCCAGATTATAGTCGTTCAAGAAATAGCCGGGTTGGGACATCGGATTGAGGGGTTCGATCGTGAAAGTCTGCTGCGGTGCGAAATCGGCGGCCCATTGTAAGTTTTGCACGAAGCAGTCCAACGCATCCGTCCCGGCTGCGTATCCGGACATGATATGAATGAAGCCCGGACGCAGCACCTGAGCGTAGCGCAGAACGCGGCGGATATCAGACTGAAACCGGGACGCACCGCCGGGGATGGCGGCATAACCCGGCACGCCACCGGTATAATTCGGCGGGGGCGCGTTGATCAGAACCAGTTCGAGCCCGTTGGCCAGCAAGGCACGCCGGGTTTCTTTTGCAGCAAGTTCGTACGGAAACAGGATCTCGACCGCCTTGAACCCGGCATCTGCAGCTGCCTGAAACCGGTCCAGATACGGAAGTTCGGCAAAGAGCAAAGAGATATTCGCGGCGAATTTTGGCATAGGCGGCCCACGGATTTCAGGTGGCCCGACCTTATCCGCGCGTTGATTTCTGTGAAAGTGACAGAAAACGACAGTTTGTCGAAATTCGACCAGATCGACCCGATGAAATCGGAAACGCTTCCTGCATTGCGGCGAATCAATTTTCTGACGCCGTGCCAATGGAAGGTTTGAAAACGATGGCGATGAGCCCAGACCCCGTCCGCGGGAACAGCCTTTCTGCGCCGACGGGACAGCATTCTGCCTTGTCGGGCAACGGGTTGGCCGTGGCTTCGATGCTGACATGGGCGGCCGGGTTTCCGGCGGCCGAGGTGCTGTTGCAAACATGGCCGCCCGTCGCCCTGTTGGCCGCGCGACTGGCGCTGGCCGTGTTGGTGATGGTGCCGGTCTGGGTGATTCTGGACGGGCCGCGCCGGGTTGTTTCAGCCCGCTGGGGTCATGCAATGACCGTCGGCGGCCTTGGAATCGGGTCGGGAATGTTCCTGTTGATCTTGGCGCAAAAGCTGACCGACCCGGTGACGGTGGCAATCATCGTCTCTTGCGCACCTTTGGTGGCCACATTGCTTGAATTGGCTGCTGGCACACGCCGGCTGAAGTGGAATTTTGCGCTGGGCGTAACTGTATCGATTGTCGGCGGGTTGATCGCCACCAGCGCCTTGGCCCCGGCCCAGTTGGGTCTGGGCGCGGCCTGTGCGGTTGGATCAACGGTGCTATTTTGCTGGGCCAGCATGGCAACCGCCCGGGATTTCGCCGAACTGAGCCAGACCGGACGCACGACGATCACCTTTGTCGGAGGGCTGGCCATGGCATCGCTGCTGGTTTTCGGATCGGCGCAGTTTGGTCTGGACGTGATGCCTGCAACTGCGTTCGACATGCAACAGGCAGGCATGCTGATGATCTATGCGCTTATCTCAATGGGTCTCAGCCAGGTATTTTTCATCACCTCCGTCGGCAAGCTGGGCGTGGCGCTGGCCTCTTTTCACATCAATGTTGCCCCGTTCTACGTGATGCTGATCATGCTGATGCTGGGGGACGAATGGAACTGGACCCGGGCATTGGGTGCGAGCATTGTTGCAATGGCTGTCGTGCTGGCACAGGATCGCGCGCCACGGTTAGCTCAGGTCGGCTGAGGGGATCAGGCCAAAGAACTGCCCGCCTGACCAAACACCGAACCAGCCGTCATGGTGCGTTCCGATCTCGACGAGGCGGTAAAAGCTTTTGCGGTCTATCCGAGCTTCGAGGTTGTCGCGGATCAATATGTAGGGTGAGGGTTCGTCTGTTTCAGGGTCTATAACAATTCGGATCGGATGATCAGCTCCGGCCACAGCCCTGTCGCCAACATGGGTTGTGAAGGTCAAGGACTGGTCCTTTCCATCCCCGTCCTGGTCGAAATCCACAGCGACAAACGGCGCGTCTTCGACAGTGATTCCCACCTTCTCGACCGGGGTGACGAGGAAGTACTTGCCGTCTTCCTTATTAAGAATTGAGGAAAAAAGCTTCACAAGCTCGAAACGGTTGATGGGTGAGCCTAAATAACTCCATGTGCCATCTTTTGCGATCTTGATGTCCAGATCGCCGCAAAACGGAGGATTCCAGAGGTGAACGGGCGGTAAACCGTTGGTTTTGGCCGCTTTGACCGATGCCGCCAGACCATCTGGCGACGGTTTCACAGGTTTTTGTCCGCTCATTGCTTTTGCCATTTCCTCTCAGCGCGATACACTTCAATTATAATAGTCCACGGAAGGGAAAGTCATGACCGAACCTGCCGACCTCGTAGCCGAGATCGAAGCGCTGGAAAACAAGCTGCAAGAGGCCAAGGCCTCGATCACCCGCCGCTTCATCGGGCAGGAGAGGGTCGTGGACCTGACGCTGACCGCGCTGCTGTGCGGCGGCCATGCCCTGTTGATCGGTCTGCCGGGTTTGGGCAAGACACGCCTGGTCGAGACTTTGTCGACGGTGATGGGCCTGCATGGCAGCCGCATTCAGTTCACGCCCGATCTGATGCCCGCCGATATTCTTGGGTCCGAGGTTCTGGACACTGCCGACGATGGCAGCCGCCATTTCCGGTTCATTCCCGGCCCGATCTTCTGTCAACTGTTGATGGCGGATGAAATCAACCGGGCAAGCCCGCGGACACAATCGGCGCTGTTGCAGGCGATGCAGGAACGCACCGTTACCGTGGCAGGTGAAGATCGTTCATTGGGTACGCCGTTCCACGTGCTGGCAACGCAAAACCCGATTGAGCAGGAAGGCACCTATCCGCTGCCCGAAGCCCAGCTTGACCGGTTCCTGGTGCAGATTGACGTCGAATACCCCGACCGCCAGACCGAGCGGGATATTCTGCTGGCCACGACCGGGGTTGAAGAGGAAGAGGCGCATCAGATTTTCAGCAAGGAAGAGTTGCTGGCTGCGCAGGTCTTGTTGCGCCGGATGCCGGTCGGAGAATCCGTCGTTGAACTGATTCTTGATCTCGTGCGGGCCTTCCGCCCCGAAGAACCCGGTGTGTCCGAACGGGTTGCCGAAACCGTGGCCTGGGGTCCGGGCCCCCGTGCCGCGCAGGCGCTGATGATGACGGTGCGGGCGCGTGCCATGTTGCAGGGACGCCTGGCACCAAATGCCGAGGATGTTCTGGATATGGCGCGCCCGGTGCTCAGCCACCGGATGGCACTGAACTTTGCGGCAAGGGCGCGTGGTGACAGCCTTGCAGAGCTGATTGACTCGACCGCTGTCGGGCTGATCCGGACCGAGGCCGCGGCGTGAATGCCGAGCTGACCCTTCGCGAAAGATCCGAAGCCGAGGCATCACGGCTGCCGCCCCTCTTGGCGCGGGCCGAGCACTTGGCCGGAACCGTTCTGCTGGGCGACCACGGTCGACGGCGGTCCGGGATGGGGGATGATTTCTGGCAATACCGCCCGGCGCAGGTCGGCGACAGCCGTCGCATGATCGATCACCGCCGCTCGGCGCGGGGGGATCAGCAGTTTGTACGTGAACGGGAATGGCAGATCGCGCAATCCGTAATGCTATGGGTCGATCAGGGGGCTTCGATGCGGTTTGCGTCCGACAAGATCCTGCCGACCAAGGCGGATCGCGCGCGGCTGTTGGGGCTGGCGACATCCATCCTTCTGGTGCGCGGCGGTGAACGCGTAGGTCTGACCGGCACCACCTTGCCGCCCCGGCGCGGCAATGCGCAGATCATCCGGCTGGCGCAGGCCTGGTCCGAGGATAATCAAGCGGATTACGCCCCGCCCGAACACCGCGCCATGATCCCTCATGCCCGCGCCGTGTTCATCTCGGATTTTCTGGGCCCCATGGATGAGGTTGAACTTGCCCTGACCAAAGCCGCCGACCGTGGCGTGCGCGGCGTAGTTCTGCAAGTGCTGGATCCGGGTGAAGAGTCGTTTCCCTATCGCGGGCGCACCATTTTCGAAAGCGTCGGAGGGTCTGTCCGACACGAAACGCTCAAGGCTGCCGAGCTGCGGGACCGTTATCTGGAACGCCTGGCGCACCGCAAGGACGCGCTGAGGCAACTGTGCCGAGCGACGGGCTGGCAACTGGGCCTGCACCACACTGGCGACAGCGCGCAAGCGGCTCTGTTATGGCTTTATCGGGCCTTGGATGGGGGCACGCGATGACGGTTATGGCGGGCATCGGCTTTACCGCGCCATGGGTGTTGCTGGGTCTTCTGACCCTGCCGATCCTGTGGCTGATCCTGCGCGCTGTTCCGCCCGCGCCGATCCGCCGCTTGTTCCCGGCGGTCACGCTGCTGTTGGGCCTGAAGGACGACGAAAGCGTATCCGACCGCACCCCATGGTGGCTGCTGCTGCTGCGGATGCTGGCGGCGGCTGCGATCATCATCGGGCTGGCAGGGCCGGTTCTGAACCCGTCACGGGATGAAACCGGAACCGGGCCGCTGCTGCTGGTGCTGGACGCCAGTTGGGCCGGAGCCGCGCGCTGGCCGGCGACACTTGACCAAATCGACACGCAACTGTCGGAGGCCGGGCGCGCGGGCCGAACGGTTGCGATTTTGCGCCTGACAGAACCGGAAACACCGGTATTTCAGGCTGCGGAAGCGTGGCGCGGGCGTTTGCCTGGGCTGACCCCGAACCCCTGGCAGCCGAATGCGGATCAGATTGCTCAGACCATTGCCGCGTTGAACGCCGTTGACGGCGGATTTGATACCCATTGGTTCAGTGACAGGCTGGACTATGCAGACCACGCTGAACTGGTGTCCAGCCTTCAGGCGCGCGGAGATGTGACGGTCTATCAGGCGGCCTCCCGGCCCGTTGCGATCCGGCCTGCGGCCTATCAGGACGGGCTGATCCAATTGGCCGTTCAGCGCGCGGGCCCCGGACCGGAAGACCGCGTGACGGTATTGGCGCAAGGCCGTGATCCGGCGGGCACGGCCCGGGTGCTGCATTCCGTTGAGCTGACCCTTGAAGCCGGCGAAACCACGGCGCAGGCCGATCTGGCGCTGCCGTCGGAATTGCGCGCCCGTATCACGCGGTTTGAAATACAGGGCCAACGGTCCGCCGGGGCCGTGACTTTGACCGATGACAGTCTGCGCCGGCGCGAGGTTGCGCTGATTGCCGGAACCCGCAACCGTGAAGGGCTGGAGCTGTTGTCACCCCTGCATTACCTGACGCAGGTCCTGGTCCCGACCGCGGATTTTGTCGATGGCGGCCTGCTTGAGGTTCTGCCCGCCAACCCGGATGTGATCGTCCTGTCGGACGTGGCGCAGGTGTCGGAGCCAGAAGAGGCCGCTTTGATCGAATGGGTCGAACAGGGCGGGCTTCTGCTGCGTTTTGCCGGTCCGCGCATGGCGGCCAGCGATCTGGGCAGGGACACCGAAGACACCCTGTTGCCGGCGCGGCTGCGCAGCGGTGGACGATCCGTCGGCGGTGCGATGAGCTGGGGCGAAGCCAAGACGCTGGCTCCATTCCCCGAAAGCTCTCCGTTTTTCGGCCTGGATATCCCAAAGGACGTGGTCGTTTCGACCCAAGTCATGGCTCAACCAGACCCTAACTTGGCGGATCGCGTGATTGCTTCGCTGTCCGACGGAACTCCGTTGGTGACACGCAAGGCTTTGGGGCTTGGGCAGGTGGTGCTGTTTCACGTCACTGCGGATGCCGAATGGTCCAGCCTGCCGTTGTCGGGCCTGTTCGTCGAGATGCTGGATCGTTTGGCCGTGGCTTCGGCGGCCAAGTCGCGGCAAGAATCGCAACTGCAAGGCACCACGTGGGAGCCGGTTCAGATCATGGACGGGTTTGGCGCCCTGTCAGATGCCGGAACCCTGGCCGGTGTGGATGGTGTTCAGCTGATCTCGGGCCGGATCGGGCCAGATTTGCGTCCGGGTCTCTATGAAAGCGGAAAGCAGAAGCTGGCATTGAACGTGGTATCGGAAGAAACCGAGCTGCGCCCGGTGACCTGGCCCGCCAATGTGCCGATCAAAGGGCAGGAGGTCAGCACGGAAGCCCCGCTTGGTGGCCTGTTGCTCAGCCTCGCACTGATCTTGCTGACGGTTGACGTGATTGCCTCGCTGGCCTTGTCGGGCAGGCTGGGTCTGGCGCGAACGGCGGCTGCCGCGCTGGCCGCTTTTCTGCTGGTGCCGGATGTTCAGGCGCAGACGCCCGAAGATACCGAATTTGCCCTTGCCGCAACGCAAGAGCTTGTGCTGGCGCATGTGCTGACCGGTGAGGCGCAGGTGGATGACATTGCCGAGGCCGGATTGCGGGGCTTGGCGCAAACCCTGTTCTTTCGCACCTCTGTCGAACCGGCGGACCCAATCGGCGTGGATCTGGAACGAGACGAACTGGCATTCTTTCCGCTTCTCTATTGGCCCATTACGCCGAACCAGCCGCAACCTTCGGCCGAGGCGTATATCAAACTGAACGCCTATTTGCGTTCGGGTGGGATGATCCTGTTTGACACGCGCGATGCGGATATTGCCGGTTTCGGCGCATCCAGTCCGAATGGCCGCAAGTTGCAGCAACTGGCCGGACCGTTGAATATCCCTGCATTAGAGCCGATACCCCGCGATCATGTCCTGACCAGAACATTCTATTTGCTCCAGGATTTCCCGGGCCGCTATTCCGGCGCAGAAGTCTGGGTCGAAGCCGCGCCCGGGGATGCAGAACAGATCGAAGGGATGCCATTCCGAAATCTCAATGACAACGTGACACCGGTGGTTATCGGCGGCAATGACTGGGCCGGGGCCTGGGCCGTGGATCGCAACGGCCAGGCCCTTTTGCCTGTCGGTCGTGGGTATGCCGGGGAACGGCAACGCGAACTGGCCAATCGTTTTGGCGTCAATCTGGTGATGCACGTGCTGACCGGGAATTACAAATCCGATCAGGTCCACGTGCCCGCCCTTTTGGACAGGTTGGGACAATGACCGGAACCGTCATATTCGACCCGCTGATCCCGTGGCCGCTTTTGGCTGCTGTGGGGGCGATTGCCGCTGTCGGAGTAGCTCTGGCCTTGTGGCGCGGCTTGTCGGGCTGGGCCCTGCGGGGATTGGCGGCCCTGGTTGTCATCGCGGCACTGTCCGGTCCGGTCTATCAAGTCGAGGACCGCGCGCCGCTGACGGATATCGTTTTGATGATCGAGGATGAAAGCGCCAGCCAGACACTTTCGGACCGGGCCGAACAAACGGCGCAGGCCGCCGAAGACCTGGCCGCCGAGATCGAGGCGCGGGACAATACGGAACTGCGCCGCATTCGGGTCGGCGACGGTGAAGGTGATGAGGGCACGCAGGTCATGGCCGCCCTGAATGAGGCCCTGGCCGAAGAACCGCGTGCGCGCATCGCGGGCATTCTGGTGGTATCGGACGGGATCGTGCACGATGCCGATCAGGCCCCGGAATTGCCGGCGCCGATGCATCTGCTGCAAACCGGGCGTGCGGACGACTGGGATCGCCGGCTTATCGTCCGAAATGCGCCTGCTTTTGCCATCATCGGTGAATCGGTGACTTTGACCCTGCGCGTTGAAGACAGCGGAGCAGCCCCCGCGGGTGCCGCGACAGCGCCGTTGGAGATTTCCGTGGACGGTGGTGAGCCTCAGCAGCTGAGTATTCCAATCGGTCGGGATGTCGAACTGCCTGTCACCTTGCCTCATGGCGGGCGCAACGTGATCCAGTTTTCCGTGCCCCTGGCCGAAGGCGAGTTGACCGACCGCAACAACACCGCGCTGATCCAGATGAACGGCGTTCGGGATCGCCTGCGCGTTCTGCTGGTCTCGGGCGAGCCGCATCCGGGCGGGCGCACATGGCGCAATCTTTTGAAATCCGACAGCTCGGTCGATCTGGTGCATTTCACCATCCTGCGCCCGCCCGAGAAACAGGACGGCGTGCCGGTGGACGAATTGTCTTTGATCGCCTTCCCGACACGCGAGTTGTTTCTGGAAAAGATCAACGATTTCGATCTGATCATATTCGACCGCTACAAGCGGCGCGGCATCCTGCCTGCGATCTATCTGGACAACGTCACCAGTTATATCAATGACGGCGGCGCGGTTCTGATTGCGGCCGGTCCCGATTTCGCCGGAGCTGACAGCATTTTCCGGTCGCCGCTGGCGCCGATCCTGCCGGCGCAACCTTCTGCGCGTGTCTTCGAGGAACGCTTTGTTCCGAAGGTCAGCGAGTTGGGTCAGCGCCATCCGGTGACAACAAATCTTGGCGATTCCGAGGATTGGGGGGCCTGGTTGCGCCAGATCGATGTGAACCATCGCTCGGGCGAGGTTCTGATGACGGGCATTGACGAACGCCCCCTGCTGGTTCTGGACCGAGTGGGCGAAGGGCGTGTTGCGATGCTGGCTTCGGACCACGCCTGGCTGTGGAGCCGTGGCTTTGAAGGTGGCGGCCCGCAACTGGAGCTTTTGCGCCGGCTGGCCCATTGGATGATGAAGGAACCCGAACTCGAGGAAGAGGCGCTGTGGGCCGAAGCCAACGGGCAGTCCATGCGCATCATTCGACAGACGCTTGGGGATGATGTGGGCCCGGTGACTGTGACGCGCCCGAACGGCGAAACGCTGGAAATCACCTTGCAAGAGGTCTCTCCGGGGCGGTTCGAAGCGCAATACTATGGGCCCGAGATTGGTCTTTACCGTTTGCAGGAAGGTGACCACATGGCCGTCATCGGACTTGGTCCCGCCGCGCCGAAGGAGTTTGAACGCACCATCGCAACGGGGGATGTTCTTGAACCGGTTCTGGCCGGCATGCGGGGCGGCGTGATCCGGGTGGAAGATGGGTTGCCGTCGATCCGCAACGTGCGCGCCGGGCGCCCGGCGACAGGTCGGGGCTGGATCGGTCTGACCCCGCGCGACGCCTACGAGACACGGGATGTTACCCAGGCGGGTCTGCTGCCACCTTGGCTGGTTTTGCTGTTGGCAGGAGGTTTCCTGTTGGGCGGTTGGCTGCGCGAGGGGCGGCGCTAATCGATCCTGATTGACGCCCTGTCGGATTGACCTTGCGCATCCACCACGACAAGTGAGGTGAAGCCGGTCCCCGGATTGGGGATTTCGAACTCTCGTCGCCGCTGCCCGGTCAGCACCGGCACGCCATCCGCCAGTACGGAAAACGGCCCGACGCCGCCACGCAGTTTGACCGTCAGAGGTGCTCCTGACGTCTCTAACACGGCGTTATCGGGCGGGAACAGCAGGTCTGGCGCCGAGGGATCATCCTTGAAAGCTGTCGTGCGGGGGCGAAATCGCTGCAACGGCTGAGGCAATTGGGCCGCGCCCACAAGCAGGGTCGAAGGCGGCGGCGGGCGCAGGGGAGTGAGGTCGGGTTTCAACAGGTTGAAAGCCTCGGCCAACAGGGGTGCGGCAAGGTCGCCCCCGAATGCACCGGGAACAGGCGTTCCATCGGCGCGGCCCAGCCAGACCCCTATGACGTGCTGCCCGTCAAAGCCGATGGCCCAGGCATCGCGGTGGCCATAAGACGTGCCGGTCTTGTAGGCCAGCGACCCTGTTGCACCACCTGCCGGTGGCGCAAGCCCGGCCAGAATGTCCGAAACCTGCCAGGCCGAGGTTTCCGACAGAACGCGCCGGGTACGCCGGGCGTCTGCCAGAACGTCATGATGCAGGATCGGGCCTGTGCCGCCAGCTGCCAGAGTGGCGTAAACCTGTACCAGATCGCGCAGGTTCAACCCCACGCCACCCAAAGAAATTGCCAATCCGGGTGTTGCGCCATTCAGACGTGGCTCTGACCCGGCCAACCGCAAAGCCGTCATCAACCGAGCGGGCCCCAGCTCATTCGTCAGGCGCACTACGGGGATGTTCAGCGACAGCTGTAGGGCGTCCCGCACCCGGACATCGCCACGGAAGGCGCCGTCGAAATTGCGCGGTGCGTATCGGCCAAACATCACGGGGCTGTCGCTGATCAGGGTCTCGGGATGGGCCAGCCCCTGATCGAAGGCCAGCCCGTAGACCAGAGGTTTCAGGGTCGAACCGGGTGACCGTACGGCCCGGGTCATATCCACGAACCCCTGACGGGCATCTTGGTACCCGGCAGATCCAACCGATGCCAGAACCTCGCCGCTGCGATGGTCGGCCACGATCAGAGCCCCGGAAACGCGTGGTCCGACGCGGGTGGCGGCCTGGGCTACCAAGGTTTCCAGCCGGGCCTGCAATCCGGCATCCAGGGTCAGATCGAAGGCCTGGATAGCGGGTGCTTGCCGCCTTTCGCGGTCAGTCAGATGCGGTGCAAAGCGTGGAAACGGATTCATCCGATCCGGAAGGGGTTCGGTCATGGCCGCACGCGCTTGGGCATCGGTCAGGACGGTGTGGCGCACCAGCCTGTGCAGAACCCGGTCGCGGGCCTGTCGGGCAGCCTCTGGCCTGCGATCCGGGCGCCGGGCCTCGGGGGATTGCGGCAACGCAACCAACAGGGCGCTTTGCGCGGGGGTCAGCCGCGTGGCGTCCTTTCCAAACCACGCGCGGGCGCCGGCACGGAGCCCTTCCAGATTGCCACCATAGGGGGCATGGGTCAGATAAAGGTTCAGGATTTGCTGTTTGCTCAGACGCCGCTCCAACGCCAATGCGACTCTGATCTGGCGAAATTTCCCGCTCCAGCGCCCGGTTGGGCCATCTTCGATCAACCGCGCCACCTGCATGGTCAGGGTGGACCCGCCCGACACGTTACGCCCGTTCCACAGGCTTTGCCCGGCAGCCCGCAGCATCGCGATGAGGTCCACTCCGGCGTGGGTCCAGAACCGTTTATCCTCGTACCGGATCAGCATAGCGATGAAATCCGGGTCAACTGCGCCGGGCCGCAGCCTCCAGATGCCATCCTCGACTGGAAACGCCCGCAAAAGCTCGCCATTCCGGTCCCGCATCTCGACCGAAGTTTCAGCCAGAACGGAAGGCAGCGTTGTGGCATCGACCCAGCGGTCAACACCATCCCGTGCCAGTGCCGTCAGGTAGAGTGCTCCGGCCAGCGCAAACAAGAGCCGCGACCGCCTAGGCATGACGACCACCCAAACAAGGGTATGGCGCAAGGCCGGTCACTGGATCTCGACCCGTCCGGTAGATGTCCGCGCCCGATTCTGTGGGCGGTACATGTCCTCGACCGAGGCCGCTGGATGATGGAACACGCCAGGTGTCACGGCGCGCGCCACGTAGGCCAGCGTCACGGTTTCACGACCGGACAAATCAACGGCGGCCAGGAACCGGTCCGAGCGGAACTCGGTATGGGTGGCGTCGGACAGATCCAGCCAGTCCAGCGATCGGACATCCCCCGAGCGGAGCAGGCTCGGGTTGTCGATCTCGATCCCGGCGGACAGTGGATCGTCCACCATCAACCGCGCACCGCCGTTTTCGAACGGTGTAACTTGCAGCACAGTGACGAACCGATCACCCACGGCAAAGCGTTCTGAATCGATCAGATCGCCATCCATCGAGTAATACCGCCGTTCGATTGCATAGCCGGTGCCGCCTGCCTCGGGCGGAACCTCCGGGATGCCTGTGACCGTCAAGGTGATATCCGTCGCCTGACCGTCGGCGGCCGTGACGTTGATCTCGTACGCCTGTCCGGATTGCAGAACTTTCACGAACGGACCGGAAACCGGCGCCCCGTTGACCACCAAGCCCGACCCCGTTGGGTCAGACACAAGCGCGTGCGCCGCCAGCAATGACCACGTGGCCTCCTGCGTGGACAACGGCGTGCGGCCCGTGCTCACCCGTTGGATCAAAGCATCGCGGTCAATCGCCTCGCTGCCCGCGTCCACGGCAAGGGTCAACAGACCGGCCGCATCCCGCAGGTGGGTGCCGTAGTCAGCGCGCCAGACGTTCTGTTGCTGGTTCCGTTGCCGATCATCCAGCATTCGCGCGGCACGGTTGAACATCGCATCCGCGCGGGTCTGGTCGCCGTAAGAGGCCAGAGCTGCGCCCAATTGCGCCGCCGCCAGAGGGGTGTCGAAGGCATCCCCTTTGACATCCGCGTAATAGCGCAGATCGCCCATCGAGGCCGCGCCTTCCCGCGCAAGAACCATCAGGGCATAGGCGATGTCCTGACCGCCTTCGTCGAAATCAGGCGCGTAATTGACCCTGTTCCGAAGATTGTCCATCGCCTGAGCAAACGCCCGGTCCGGCACGGGATGCCCCTGAATGCGGGCACGGGACAGGAAATCGGTCACATAGGCGTCCAGCCAGAAATCCCCGCTGTCTGCGCGCCACAGGCCAAAGGCGCCGTTTGCGGCCTGACGGGTCAGGATACTGCGGATCGAATCGGCGATGCGTTGATCCACAACCGGGCCATCCCCCAGCCCCGTTGCTTGCGCAACGGATGACAGGTACAGCAACGGCAGCGCTTTGCTGGTGATCTGTTCGGTGCAGCCATAGGGGTAACGGTTTAGCTGATCCAGCAGACCGGGCGTGTCGAATTTGGCCAACGCTCCGGCGGACAGGATGGCCTTGGCTGAACCCGGCTGGAACCCGTCAAACACATCCTGAGAAAACAGGAAGCTATCGCCTGCGCCCAAGGCAAAACGCCGCGTCTGTGCAATCACCGGGTCATTGGCCCGCACCGGCATGCGCAGGGTTTGCGACAGGTCGCGCCCATCAGGTGTGGTGATCGATACGCTGATTTCAGGATCGCCGATGGCGCTGGCCGTGATCGGGATCTCGAAAACCGCCTTGCCACCGTCCTCCAGCACAAAGCTGGCCGGTGCCGCGCCCAGTTCCAAACCATCGGAGGCGGTCAGCCCAAGTGCCATTTCTCCGGGTGTGGCATCTGCATGGACGATCTCAAGACGCATCCGGCTTTGATCGCCCGGGGCAAGGAAGCGCGGAAGGCTGGCGGTGACGACCACCGGGTCGCGGACGATCATTTCAGCCTCGGCCTGACCGACGGCTTTGCGCGACCACGCGACGGCCATCAACCGGACGGTTCCGTTGAAGGCGGGAAGGGGAATGTCGATCTCAACCTCTCCATCCGCGCCGATCTTGACCGGGCCACTGAACACGGCCATCAGGTCTTGTGTCGGTGGCGGAGACTGGCGTCGCATCCCGCTGTCATTGTCGCCGCCCGAGCGCACTGTGCCCATGGCTCCGTTCATGCCGTCGATCAGTCGCCCGTAGACATCCCGCAGATCAACACCCAGGCGGCGTTGCCCGAAATAGTATCCTTGCGGGTCCGGGCTTTTGAACCCGGTGAGGTTAAGAATGCCCACGTCGACGGCGGCCAGCGTCAGCCAGACCGGTTCGTCGTCCACGGAATTTTCGACCCTGATACGGGCTTTTTGCGTCTGACGCGGTGCGGTGACCTCGGGCACATCGACAGTTACGGAAAGTCTGCGGTCCCCTGGATCGATGCTGGCATGGGCCACGCCCATCGCCCGCGCGGGGTTCCGACCAGCTGCAACATCCATTGGGCGGATCACGGTTGCGGTGACATAAGCCCCGGCGCCCCAATCCTGGGTCACCTCAATCGGGATCAGAGTTTCCCCTTCGGGCACCTCCACGATCTGGCGATGGATCAGACGGTTCGAAAGGACTTCGATCTGAGCGACACCGGCCATGCGGGGCACGATCCGCAACTGCGCGGTATCCCCGATGCGATAGCTGTCGCGATCCAACGACATTTCCAGCCGGTCCGGCGTGGTCGATGCATCGGCGGCCTGATACCAGCCCGCATAGAAATCGACGGCGGTTTCGGAATATGTTCCGTCAACCCGCTGCACCACCAGTTCATAGCGCCCCCATTCCACCGGTTGGGTCAGTGTCAGAGGGTCAGAGGAGACGTCTACCTCGCCGGTGGCGACACGGCTGCGGCGCGTTGTCGGTTCCCAGTTCCAGTCGCCGTGAAGCTGGTACCACTGATAGCGCGTTTCTATCTTGTTCAGCGTCCAGCGGAGATGCATCGGAATGGGCGTCAACTCAGGAGACAGGCCAACGATCTCGAATGCAGCTTCGGTGCCTTCCGGAATGACTTCGTCGAACAGAGGTTTGACACCAATAACAGGGTGCGGCGGCAGGACGGGCGCGGTCAGGCGACGCTCGACCGGGCGGCCCGAGCCATCGGCCAGCCGGGCGATGATTTCGACCTCGATCGGCTTTCCTTCAGTCTCTAATACAGGGACTTCGACGGCCACTGTTACTTGCCCCGCCGTGTCTGTGCGCATGTCACCGAAATATGTGCTCTTGTTCGAGATCTCTGCATCATAGCGACCAAAGCGATATCCGTCGTAGCCCGGAACCGTGTCCGCCGGGCGCGCGATGACCTGCCCGTCAATGCTCAGGTCCGACCCCGGCGCTCCAAAGAGATAGCGCGCGTCGATCGCGAGCGGTGGGCTGTCGCCGGGGCGCAAGGGTGCGTCGGGCAGGGTCAGTTCGAAATCGATACGCTCGGGCAGGAAATCCTCGACAAGAACGGTCTGACGCGCCAGCGCATCGCCCTTGGGATCGGATTTGATTTCAATCTTCCATGCGCCACGCGGTACGTCTGCGGCCACGGGCAGGGCAAAGACATGGCCCCCGGCAACACCGCCATCCGAGACAGACCGGCGGTATTCCACCCCGTCCGGGCGATACAGGATCGCCGTCAGAGGCAGGCCCTCGATGGCCTGCGCCTTGCCATCGCGGGACAGGGCGGTGACATGGATCACTTCGCCGGCCCTGTAGGCACCTCGGTCGGTGGTCAGGAAGACATCGACCGGCCCCGCCGGTGCGCGCCCTTCAACGCCGCGATCCGACAGGTCAAAGGCAGGATCGGTCAGCGAGAGAAAGCTGAAATCGCTGTCATCGATTGCCGCCGTCACCAAAGCAGGCGCGCTGGCCCCTTTGCCGCGTGTCAGGCCCGGATCGAACCTTACATAGCCGGTTTCATCGGTCTGTGCCGATGCGATAACGGCGTTCGCCCCTGAGACCAGCGAAACTTCGACACCCTCGCGCGGTGCCGCGTCGCTTAGCCCGCGCACGGTCACGTGCAGCCCGTCAGTGCCCAGGGCGGTGCTGATCCCCAGATCAGAAAGCACAAACCATTGCGTTGCGCCGGGATTGTCATAGGGATCGGCCCCCGGAACCCGGGCGGTCAATGCATAGATACCCGCAGGTTGATCCGAGATCGCTTCGGCCATGGGAAGACGTGCCGTCATGGTCTGGTTCAACTGGTTTGAAACCTCGGCAGTACCCGTCCAGATGTCCTGGGCAATCTGGTCCGAGAATTCTTCCTCCTGCCATTCGCTGAGCGGGCGGCCAAAAAAACCCTGTTGCACGGCTCGCAACAGGTTCCGGTCGCTGACCCGCCGCAGGGTCAGGTCAAGTTCGGTGACATTGACCGTTTCGACGGGCAAGGCCGCGTCGGCAGATTTCGGAAGGACATAGCTGCGTCCGGGAAACCGAACCGAAGGCGTCCGGTCGCGTACATAATGGGTCAGTTCGATGCTGCGATTCAGTGCTTCGCCCGAGGCGGCAGGCAAGCCTTCGCGCAGCGTCAGGCGATAACGCTGGCCATGCGCGACCCCATCGACGCAAAGCTGGCTGTCCTCGGCCTGCACGACCAGCCCGTCGGCGTCACGTTGAACGAAGGGATCATAGTCGACCCCGGCCTTGACCAGCGATTCCGAGAATTCGATACAGATCCTGGGTGTTGCCGCATCGCTTTCGACCGAGCTGTCGACCACGCGGAAACCGTATTTGCCGATCGCTTTGTCCAATGCGGACAGCACGTCTTCGCGCGGCTGCACTTGCTCGGCCAGCCGAAGAACGGGAATCATGTCGCGCCCGCGCTCAACCTCTTCCAGGGCTTCCGCAAGGGTCATCAGGGCAGCGATCTGGGTGCCGGGGGTTTCGGCGCGCAGATAGCCATTGATCGACGCATTCAGCGCGCGGTTGCGCAGGTCGCGCCGCTCATTCCAACCCGAAGGGTTCATGGCCAGCAGCAGGCGCGCATATTCCACCCAAAGATCCGCGCTGTCGCTGAGCGATACGGCGACACCGATCCACTGCATCGCTTGTGCGACACTGCCCGTGTCGCGCGCCGCATCCAGAACGGCCTGAAGGTCATACCCCCCTGCCGGGTGCAGGAATCCCAGATCGCGGGCTTGCTTTCTTGCGTGCACCAGATCGTCAGAACTCAGGACGCTCAGTGCTTGCTCGCGCGTTTTTCCCAAGGTTAGGGTCTGTTCAGCGCTTGGCACCTTTTGCGCGGACAATGCGCCTTGATACGCCTCTTGTCGGTTCACGCCACTTTTGGGAAAGCAGGCATCGGATCGGGTGTTGTAGGTGAACGCCGTACATTGCGCGTTGGCCGAGCAAGCCTGAATACAGGACTTCAGATCGGTGTCGAACAACGGATCCAGATCCGCCCCGTAAAAATCCGTATCCCGAGAGGTGACATAGCGGAACTCAGGCACCGCACTCTGCGCCAGAACGGCAGCGGGAAGGATCAGAAGGAAAACTAAGTAAGTTATTGAAATAAAAACAAAGCGGTGCATCGTGCTCTCCTCTTTGCGCTCAACCTTGCATGGCGCGCGCCTGTAGCGCAACGGCTTAAACAGTTTTTCATTCTCTGTCGCGATGCTGAGATCCGAACGTCCCGGAAACGATCAAAATGAGTCTTGCAAACAAACTGGCACAGGAACGGCGTGCGCGTCTGGCAGCCGAACGAATGCTTGCCTTGAAACAGGCCGAACTTTCGGCCGCCAATCGCAAACTGGGCCAACACGCCATGGCGTTGACCAGGCGCATTGGTGAAACTCAGGCCGAAGTTGAAACTGTTCGCGGCGAAAACGAAAAGGTCAAATCGGATCTCACCGTCGCTCATGCCAAGATCGAGATTGCCGAACGCCGCCTTTGGCATTCGATCCAGACCATTCAGGACGGGTTTGCATTCTTTGACGGCGACAGCAGGCTCATCAGCGCAAACGCTGCGTATCTCAGCGTGTTTGAAGGGCTGGATGAGGTGGCGCCAGGGATTTCCTACCAGCGCATTCTGCAATTGCTGACCACCGAAGGAATTGTCGATACCGGTGACGAAACTGCCGAGGAATGGCAGGCCAGAATGCAGGCACGCTGGAATCGGGCCAATCCACCTCCGATCGTCATGCAACTGTGGAACGGTCACTACATCCGCCTGATCGATCAGCGTGGCAGCGGCGGTGACGTGGTCAGCCTGGCGCTCAACATCACCGCGTCGGTCCGGCACGAATCAGAACTGAAGGCTGCCCGCGAACGGGCGGAAGCGGCCAACAGGGCCAAATCAGCCTTTCTCGCCAATATGAGCCATGAAATCCGCACGCCGATGAATGGTATCGTGGGTATGGCCGAACTGCTTGATGAATCTCCGCTGGACGAAGAACAGCGGCTCTATGTCAACACCATCCGCAATTCGGGTGAGGCATTGTTGGTTATCATCAACGACGTGCTTGATTACTCCAAGATCGAGGCGGACAAATTGGTTTTGCACCCTGAACCCTTCGATCTGGAGCGCTGCATTCTTGAAGTCGCAATGCTGTTGCAGCCAAGCGTGCGTGACAAGGGGCTCACGTTGCTTGTGGATTACGACCTGTTCCTGCCCACCCTTTTCGTGGGCGATCCGGGCCGAATACGGCAGGTTCTGACCAATCTGGTCGGCAACGCAGTCAAATTCACCACGGAAGGGCATGTCCTGGTCCGTGTGACAGGCGTTCCGCATGCCCAGGCTCAAACATGCGACATCCATGTTGCCATCGAAGATACCGGCATCGGTATCGATGCGGACAAGATCAACCACGTTTTTGGTGAGTTCAATCAGGTCGAAGATGAACGCAATCGTCAATTTGAAGGTACCGGGTTGGGTCTTGCGATCACCAGGCGCCTGATCACCATGATGGGCGGTTCAGTCTGGGTCGAAAGCGAACCGGGTCGGGGATCCTGTTTCGGGTTCAGGGTGTCGCTGCCCACGGCAGAAGGCCCACAGCCCGAGCCTCCGAAACTGGCGGATTGCGTGAAACACGTCATGGTGGTCGAGGATCTGGCCGTAAACCGGGCCATTCTGGCGAAACAACTTGGCCGTTTGGGGGCCGAAGTGACGGTTTGCGCATCAGCGGCCGAGGCGCTGGCAGAAATGCATGACGCGATTGAACTTGTCCTGTGCGATCATGATCTGCCGGATATGGATGGCTTGGATCTTGCCGTCACCCTCAAAGACCGTGGGTGGGGCGACGCTTCGGTCATCGTGATGTCTGCAAATCCATCTCTGATCCACACGCACCCAGCCCGCGAACTGATCGACGGTGTGTTGCAGAAGCCGATCCCCAGGGCCGAGTTGTATTCCAGGCTCGTGGCTCTCAAGGACACCCCGCCGCCAGAACGTCGTTCGACGCAGCGAAAACCCGTTGCCGACGGCCGAGAAACCAAGGTCTTGGAAACAAGGCGCATGAAGGTACTTGCGGCCGAGGACAATCTTACCAACCAGCTGATCCTGAAAAAGATGGTCAAAGACCTGCATATAGATCTGCGATTTGCGTCCAATGGAATAGAAGCCGTCGAGATCTTTCAGGAATTTGACCCGGACTTGGTCTTCATGGATATATCGATGCCAAAAATGGACGGCAAACAAGCCACTGCTGAAATCCGCAGGCTTGAGGTCGAAACAGGGCGTCATGTCCCGATCGTCGCCTTGACGGCTCATGCAATGGCCGGTGACGATCAGGGCATCCTGTCCGCGGGGTTGGATCACTACATGACGAAACCGCTGCGCAAAAACCACATTCATCAAATGATCCTGCAACACCAACCAGATGGCGTAAGCGAAGTCATGGACAATCACCTCGCCCAGGAACACGCACCCATGTGTGACCGCAAACAGGATCCCACTTCATCTGGCTGAAAATATCCCGGGGAGCGCGAGGGGCTGGCCCCTCGCCCGGACCCTCGGCCCAAAACCGTGGAGGGAAGCATCGATCAGGCTGTCACGGTTTCAGGCCGAATAAGGTCGAACAAAGACAGGTTTGTCCTTTTCCGACAGGTCAGCACGATACGCGTAACCGCCCGTATCGAAATCCAGCAGGGCATCGGGGTCGGTCAGGCGGTGCTGAATGACATATCGCGCCATTGCGCCACGCGCCTTTTTGGCAAAGAAACTCACGATCTTCGGTGTGCCGTTCCTGTCTTCCATGAACACCGGCGAGATGACGCGCAATTTCAGCGCGTTCGGGTCCACGGCGCCGAAATACTCCTGACTGGCGCAGTTGATCAGAACGTCGCTGCCGATCATGTTGACTTGTGCGTTCAGAGCTTTGCTCAGCTGGTCGCGCCAAAACTCGTAAAGGTTCTTGCCGCGCCGTGTTTTCAGCTTGCTGCCCATTTCCAGCCTGTAAGGCTGTATCGCATCCAGTGGCCGCAACACACCATAGAGACCGGAGAGGATGCGCAGATGATCCTGTGCCCATGCCAGTTCGTCAGGATCGAGCGAAGCTGCTTCCAGACCCTGATAGGTGTCCCCCGCAAAGGCCAGCGCGGCCGGGCGCGTTGCATCGGCGTCTGGCATGTCGGAAAAAGCACGATAGCGATCGCGGTTCAGGCGCGCCAGATCATCGCTCAGACCCATCAGCTTTTTCAGATCGCCAAGGGTCAGATTGCGCGCGGTTTTGGACAGTCTGATCGCATCATCCTGAAAATCCGGCTGTGTGACTTGAACGTCCCGCTCTGCCCAGTCCAGCCGCTTGGCCGGGGAAATCACTACCAGCATACCTGCCCTCTTTTCTTGCCTGCTCTGACGTATCTAGCCCGCGCCACGCAACACGTCCAGAAAGGCAGTGCCAAACCTTTCGTGACGCCGGTCGCCCAGCACCTGTTCAAGTCCACGCAGGTCGTCAGGGCGTATCTGCGCCACCTTTGCCAGTTGCGAGGCCGAGCAGGTCAGAGGCTTGTCTATCCCGTCGGGGCCGCGGGACAATTGGGACTGTACTTCCAGCAAGCGGTCATAGATGTCGCCCTGATCGCGACCGGCCAGTTTGCGGCGCGCCGGGTGCAACGCCTGGGCCTCGCCCGCGATCACTTCAAGGAAGGTGTCGCCATAGCGCTCCAGCTTCTTGGCGCCGACGCCGCCGATCCGGGCCATCTCGTCCAGCGTCATGGGGCGCTTTTCCGCCATTTCGATCAGGGTGCGATCCGGGAAAATGACATAGGCCGGGACTCGGGCGGATTCTGCCAAAGCGCGTCTTTTGGCCTTGAGAGCCGACAGCAAGGGCGCATCTTCATCGGACACCATGGCTTTCACGGCGGGGCGACGGGTTGCCTTGCGCAGGGCGTCCTTGCGCAGATTGATCTTTGCCTCGCCCTTGAGAATAGGTTTGGCGGCCTCGGTCATGCGCAAGGCCCCGTGGCGTTCGGGGTCGGGGCGCACCAGATCGTGCCCCATCATCTGGCGGAATATCGCCTGCCATTGCGCGCGCGACCAGTCCTTGCCGATGCCCCAGGTGGACAGACCATCATGACGACGGGCGCGGATCTTGTCGGTCTCGTTCCCCAGAAGGATGTCGATCAGATGACCGCTGCCAAACCACTCCTCGGTGCGAAGAATCGCGGACAAGGCCATTCGGACGGGTGTTGTGCCATCAAATACTTCGGGCGGTGTATCGCACAGGTCGCATTTGCCGCAGGGTGCGGCCTGTTCCCCGAAATAGCCCAGCAGGGTCTGGCGGCGGCATTCCAGCGCCTCGGCCAACCCCAGCAGCGCGTTCAGCCGCGCATGATCCGCCATGCGGCGTTCGGGTGGCGCCAGCCCCTCGTCAATCTGGGACCGCCGCAAACGTATATCGTCGGGGCCGAACAGAGTCAGGGTCTCGGCCGGCCCGCCGTCGCGCCCGGCGCGGCCGATTTCCTGGTAATAGGCCTCGATGGATTTCGGCAGGTCCGCATGGGCGACCCAGCGGATATCGGGCTTGTCGATGCCCATGCCGAAGGCCACGGTGGCCACCACGATCAGCCCGTCCTCGCGCGCGAAGCGGGTTTCGACGATGCGGCGGTCCTCGGCCTCCATCCCGCCGTGATAGTGGCAGGCGCTGTGGCCCTGTTCGCGCAGCGCCTGCGCCAGAACTTCGGTCTTGTTGCGGGTGCCGCAATAGATGATGCCCGACTGGCCCCGGCGCGCGTCGGCGAAATCCAGGATCTGCCTGCGCGGGCTGTCCTTGGCGGCAAAGGCCAGGTGGATGTTCGGCCGGTCGAAGCCCCGCAGAAACTTGCGCGGGGGCGTGCCATAGAACAGTTTCTCGACGATTTCGTCCTGGGTTTCCGCATCCGCCGTGGCGGTGAAGGCGGCCAGGGGCACGTTCAGCGCGCGCCGCAGCTCTCCGATCCGCAGATAGTCGGGACGGAAATCATGGCCCCACTGGCTGACGCAATGGGCCTCGTCCACGGCGATCAGGCTGACATTGATCCGCCGCAACATGCCCAGTGCCGACCCGGCGGCCAGCCGTTCGGGCGCCATGTACAGCAGTTTCAGCCGCCCGGCCTCGAGAGCCGCCCACACGGCATCGGTTTCCTCGGGAGTGTTGCCCGAGGTCAGCGCACCGGCCTCGACCCCGGCTTCTTGCAGCCCCCGCACCTGATCGCGCATCAGGGCGATCAGCGGCGAGATCACCACCGTCACCCCGTCGCGCAGCAGGGCAGGCAGTTGATAACACAGGGATTTGCCGCCGCCCGTGGGCATGATGGCCAGCACGTTCTGGCCGGCGGTTACGGCATCGACGATCTCTTCCTGCCCGGGGCGGAAGTCATCGAATCCAAAGACATCTCGCAGCAGAGGCGCGGCGTCGAACATGTGCGGGGGTGCCCTGTTTCAAGATTTGACTGCTCTTGAAAGGACAATCACACAGTCGGAATCGGGGAACAAGAGGTCAGTAGAAATAGACCGCGTTGTTGATCAGGATGATCCGCAGCGCATAGACCCCGATCAGCACCACCAGCGGCGTCAGGTCCAGACCGCCCATATTGGGCAGGATACGCCGGATCGGGCCATAGATAGGCTCTAACAGGCGGTTCAGCCCGTACCAGATTTGCGCGACCAGCTGTTGGTGCAGGTTGAGCACCTGAAAGTTGATCAGCCAGCTCATGATCACATGGGCCAGGATGATGAACCAGACAATGTCCAGGATCAGCAGCAGGATTTGGATCAGCGACAGCATGGGTTCTCCGTATTCTTGTTGGCCGAGACCTAAGCACCATAGCGACAAAGAGCAAGTGTCTGGCACTCAACGCTTGCGATTTGAATTAAAGCCCAGTCATATAATCGCAACGATAAACAGGGGCAGAGATGGCAGAAATATCCAAGCGCAGGCGCATCTGGGGTTGGTGGTTCTTTGACTGGGCCAGCCAGCCCTATCACACCCTTCTGGTCACCTTTGTCTTTGGCCCATACTTCGCAGGCGTCGCCGCCGGGTATTTCACCACTGAAGGGCTGGATGCGCAGGCGGCTGCGGCGCGCGCGCAGACCGTTTGGGCCAACTGTCTGACGATCACCGGGTTGATCATCGCTTTTGGTGCGCCGCTTCTGGGGGCAATGGCGGATGTCTCGGGGCGGCGCATCCCGTGGATATTTGCCTTTTCGGTCATGTATGCGGTCGGGTCAGCGGCGCTTTGGTACACGATGCCCGATGGCTCGAACATGTGGCTGATGCTGTCGGCTTTTGGTTTCGGCTTCGTAGGTGCGGAATATGCGCTGATCTTCATCAACTCGCAGCTACCCGATCTGGGTGATGACAGCGAAGTGGGCGAGATCTCGGGCTCGGGCTTTGCCTTTGGCTATTTTGGAGGGCTGATTTCGCTGGCGATCATGCTGGCGCTGTTTGTGGAACAGCCAAACGGCAAAACCCTGATCGGGATGACGCCCGCCCTTGGTCTGGATGCCGCCACCCGGGAAGGCACGCGTTTTGTCGGCCCCTTTACCGCAATGTGGTTCATTTTGTTCATGGTGCCGTACTTCCTGTGGGTCCGCGACGATGCGGCGACGGACAGGAAGGGAAGCGTGGGTGAGGCGCTGCGCCTGTTGTCGAAATCAGTGTCTAACTTGCGCTATCGCGTCAGTTTGGCCAGTTACCTCGGTTCGTCCATGTTCTATCGCGACGCACTGAACGGGCTGTACAGTTTTGGTGGTGTCTACGCGCGGCTGGTGTTGGAATGGGATCTGATCAAGATCGGAGTATTCGGGATCGTCAGTGTTCTCGCCTCGGCCGTTTTTGCGTGGATCGGGGGGAAGGCAGACAAGAAATATGGCCCGAAACCAGTGATATTGGTGGCGATCTGGGTATTGATTTTTGTCTGCGTCACAGTGGTTTCGATGGACCGGACGCAGATCTACGGCATCGGCCTGCCTGACGGATCCAACCTGCCTGACCTCGTCTTCTTTGGCTGTGGTGTGCTGATCGGTGGCATGGGAGGCATTCTGCAATCGGCCAGCCGTTCGATGATGGTGCGCCACACCGACCCCGAAACCCCGGTCGAAAGCTTTGGTCTTTATGGTCTGTCGGGGCGCGCGACCGCTTTTGCGGCCCCGTTGTTGATCGGGATTGCAACAACCGCAACCGGCAGTGCGCGTCTGGGGGTGTCACCAATCATTCTGTTGTTTATTCTGGGTCTATTCCTGATGCGCTGGGTCAGACCTGAAGGGGATCAGAGCAGATGATTTTACTACGTTTTTTGGCACTATTGGTAATAACCGCGCTGGCGCATACGGCATCAGCGCAGCCCTTGGCAAAGCAGTTGTTCGGGGCACAGAAGGTAAGCTCGCAACAAAAAGCGGCTGCGTTCGGCAGTTATTCGCGCGGATGTGCGGCCGGATCGGTACAATTGCCCGAAACCGGGCCCACGTGGCAGGCAATGCGGCTGTCGCGCAATCGCAACTGGGGGCATCCCGAGGCGATCGATTTCGTGCAGGACCTCAGCCGGTTTGCAGCGAAACAGCCGGGTTGGAACGGTCTCTATATCGGGGATATCAGCCAGCCACGGGGCGGGCCAATGACTTCGGGACACCGCTCGCACCAGCTGGGGCTGGATATCGATATCTGGATGCTTCCGGGTGACAACATGCGCCTGTCGCGCAAGGCGCGCGAGAATATTTCGTCCATATCGCTGCGCCGCTCGAACGGTGCCTATGTCAACAGCAACTGGACCAAACAGCACCACGCGGTACTGCGCGAAGCCGCCAAGGACAAGCGCGTGGCACGTATCTTCGTGTTCCCCGGGGCTAAGGTTCAGATGTGCAACGATGAAAAAGGCAACCGGGCCTACCTGCGCAAGATCAGGCCCTGGTGGGGGCATCACTACCACTTTCACGTGCGCCTGAAATGCCCAAGAGGATCAAAGGGATGCGTCAACCAGGATGCACCACCCAAGGGCGATGGCTGTGCCGAGGCGCAACAATGGGTGCGTAACATCCTGAACCCGCCGCCGCCCGACCCGAACGCGCCGGCGCCCAAGAAACGCCGGGAATATGTGCTGGCCGATTTGCCGAAACAATGCGCCTCAGTCTTGCAATCCAAGTAGGTGCGGCACTGTTTCTGGCCACGGCAGCCCCTGGAGTGGATGTAAAAACCGCCACACATCAAAGCAGTTTTGCATGGCGTCACAAGGCGGATTGGTTCGGTGGATTCTCGGCGCTGCACATTTCGGACAATGGGCAGCAGATGATGGCGCTGAGCGACCGGGCACGGTTGGTGACGGCGCGCATTGACCGTCTTGATGGCGAGATCACCGGCATTCGCATTCTGGGGCAATGGCCGGTTCTGTCCAGCAACGGGCATCGCATGTCCGGCGGCGTTGGCGATTCCGAAGGGATTGCGGCGGTTCCTGACGGTGGGTTCTATATCTCATTCGAAGGGGTGCACCGCGTCGCCCATTACCCCGCTCTGGGCACGAAGGCGCGTGTGTTGCCACGCCCGCGGGCATTTCAGCATCTCGCCGACAACGGGTCCTTTGAAGGTCTGGCCATCGACAGGCGCGGGCGGCTGTATACGCTGCCGGAAACGAACCGCACCCCGGACGGAGATATTCCCGTCTACCGCTGGAATGGCCAAACCTGGTCGACCCCATTTGTTCTGCCCCAGCGTGGTTGGTTCAAGCCGGTTGCCGCTGATTTCGGTCCTGATGGGCGGTTCTACGTGTTGGAGCGAAGCCTCTCGGCAATCGGCTTTCGCTCGCGCCTGCGGCGATGGGATCTGACAGGCGACGTGCCAAACGCCGAGGAAACCCTGTTCGAAACCGGAACCGGCGCGCATGACAACCTCGAAGGTTTGACGATCTGGCGGGATGGTCAGGGACGTTTGCGGGCCACGATGATCTCGGACGACAACTTTCTGGCGCTGCAACGGACCGAATTGGTCGAGTATCTGCTGCCCGATTGACACGCGGCAGATGAAGGTCTAAACGCACAGCTTGCCTTGGGACGGTCCCTTGGCCAAGTCGCCGCTACCTTGTCAAAACGGGCATCAAAAAATGCAACGCAACTATATTCCCGGCATTCTTGCCATGGCCGCCATCGTCGTGGCCTCGAACATCCTGGTCCAGTTCCTGATCTTTGATGGCCTGTTGACCTGGGGTGCCTTCACCTATCCGCTGGCCTTTCTGGTCACTGACATCATGAACCGCGTCTACGGTGTGGGCCCGGCCCGCAAGGTTGTCTTCGCGGGCTTCGTCACCGGGGTGATCTGCTCGCTGATCGGCAGCCAGATCATGCTTCAGGGCGACGGGTTCACCTATGCCGCCGTGCCGCTGCGCATCGCCGTCGCCTCGGGCACCGCGTTCCTGATCGCACAGCTGACCGACGTCACAGTGTTCAACGCCATGCGCGGCGGTCAATGGTGGCGTGCGCCGCTGGTCTCGACCCTGGTAGGTTCAGCGCTGGATACCGCGATCTTCTTCACCATCGCCTTCTCGGCCTCGGTCACCTTCTTTGGTGCCGATGCGGATGCGGCCATCAATTGGGCGTGGGAGCCCGTGCCCTTCATGCTGTCGGGCCCCGAGGCGCCGCTGTGGGTGACGCTGGCCTTTGCCGACTGGTTGGTGAAACTGTCGCTGGCCCTGATCGCGCTGATCCCGTTCAAGGTGATCGTTGCGCGACTGACCGCTGCACAGCCTGCGTAAAAAAGTGCTTTGAGAATGGCGCATCTTGTGTCACGCTACTTTTCAACCGCAACAGATAGAAAAGGAGGTGATCCAGTGTCGAGAAAGAGATTGGAGAGAGGTGTCGGAACAACCGGGGGGAAAGCCTGCTAGGGCAGCCCTTGGCCGAGCGTACGCTCCGGCTGGTCGATTGATCTAACCGACCCGACCTCCTAAACTTTCGAAGGGCCGTCCCACCGGGGCGGCCCTTTCTGTTTTTAACCGCTCCAGCTATGGTCTCACCCATGTTGCACATCTCTGACGAAATCACTCTGCAAGACTGGGAAATGACCGAGAGCTTCATGCGTTCCTCCGGGCCTGGCGGGCAGAATGTGAACAAGGTCTCGACCGCCGTTGAACTGCGCTTCGAAGCCGCGCGCTCACCCTCGCTGCCCGATCCGGTCAAGGCGCGGCTGAAACGGCTGGCCGGGCGCCGATGGACCAAGGATGGCGCGATCATCATTCAGTGCGAAGAAACACGTTCCCAAGCCCGCAACAGGGAAATTGCGCGAACAAGGCTGGCCGAGCTGATCGGCAAGGCGCTGGTCAAACCCAAGCGGCGCATCGCGACGAAACCCACCTATGGTTCGGTCAAACGCAGGCTTGCGGCGAAAAAGGCGCGGGGCGACGTCAAGGCGCTGCGCGGCAAGGTGTCCGAAGATTGATCTGGCATCTCGTCCGGGCGTTGATAGTCTGGCCTGCAAAAGGTGCAGGAGAGTAACACCATGAGGCTGGAGGGAAAAACCGCAATCGTCACTGGCGGTGCATCCGGGTTTGGTGCTGGGATCGTAAGGAAGTTCCTGGCCGAAGGCGCGCGTGTCATGATCGCTGACATCAATGGCGATGCTGCGCATGAACTCGCAACCCGGCTTGGGTCCGAGGCGGTTGCCCAGCAGGTCGATGTAGGCGAGGGCGCTTCGGTTCAAAAGATGGCGGATGCGGCTTTCTCAACCTTCGGCCATCTGGACATCCTTGTGAACAACGCCGGTGTGACCCACCTGCCAACGCCGCTGGAGGAGGTCAGCGAAGCGGATTTCGACCGTGTTTTCAACGTGAACATGAAATCCGTCTATCTGACCGCCCGCGCATTGGTTCCACCCATGAAGGCGCGCGGGGCGGGTTCAATACTGAATGTTGCTTCAACCGCGGGCCTGTCACCGCGCCCGAACCTGAACTGGTACAACGCTTCCAAGGGCTGGATGATCACCGCAACCAAAACGATGGCGGTCGAGCTCGCCCCGTCCGGCGTGCGGGTGAACGCGATCTGCCCGGTCGCCGGGGAAACGCCGCTATTGAAATCCTTCATGGGCGAGGATACGCCCGAAATCCGTGCCAAATTCCTGTCGACCATCCCGTTGGGCCGCTTTTCAACCCCCGAAGATATGGCCAATGCCGCCTGTTTCCTGTGTTCGGACGAGGCCAGCATGATCACCGGCGCCGCGCTCGAGGTGGACGGAGGCCGATGCATCTGATCCGCTCTTCATCTGGCCAAAAATATCCCCGCCGGAGGCAGCGCGCGCCAGCGCGCTTTCCCGCTCGACCACCGAGGCTTGCATGATCCCCGGACCCAGAAACCTGATCACGGATGTCCCCGGCCTGAAGGTCGGCAACGCACAGAACGCAACTTTGAAATCAGGCGTCACCGTCCTGACCGGCGCGCAACCACTCCGCGCCTCGGTGCACGTGATGGGTGGCGCACCCGGCACACGCGAGACAGATTTGCTGGCCGCCGACAAGACCGTTGACCAGGTGGATGCGATCGTGCTTTCGGGCGGGTCGGCCTTCGGGCTGGATGCCTGTTCGGGCGTCATGGATGCGCTGCATGCCCTGGGCCGCGGGTTCAAGGTGGGTTCCGCCGTGGTGCCGATCGTGCCCGGGGCAATCCTGTTCGACCTGCTGAATGGCGGCGACAAGGCGTGGCACGAGAATCCCTATCGCGCCTTGGGCCGCGCGGCGTTCGAATCCGCGTCGGACCGATTCGAACTCGGAACTGCAGGTGCAGGAACCGGGGCTTTGACCGCGATGCACAAAGGCGGGTTGGGTTCGGCCTCGGTTGTTTTGGACAGTGGTGTTACCGTTGGCGCATTGGTTGCGGTCAATCCGCTGGGCAGTGTCACCACGCCGGGTGACAGGCATTTCTGGGCAGCCCCCTTTGAAGTGGGCGGCGAATTCGGCGGGTTGGGGCCTGATTCCAATGCCGGACTTGGCCAACCAACGGTCAGTCGCAAGGCGCAGGTGATGCAGTCCGCGAACCCGGACCAGGCCAATACCACGATTGCCATCGTTGCGACGGATGTGGCCCTGACCAAACCGCAATGTCAGAGACTGGCCGTTGCCGCCCATGACGGTATTGCCCGCGCCATTGTACCCGCCCACACGCCGGGGGATGGTGATCTGGTATTCGGGGTCAGCACGGGCGCGCGGAGTGTCGCCACCGACACCGAACCAGGTGTCATCGGGCATGCGGCCTCGCTGTGCCTGGCGCGAGCTATTGCGCGCGCCGTGTATCTGGCGACTCCGGCCGCGGGCGATCTGTTGCCTTGCTGGTCCGAGGTACATGACAAAAGTTAAGGACATCCTATTTGTCGCAGTGGCACATTAAGCGCGCGCGGCAATCTGCGCGTTGACTCTTTTTTGCGCCGACGGTCCATTCGGTGCAGCCAATTTCTATCGGAGCAAAAGCTATGAATCGCATCCTCGCTACCGCAATCGTCGGCCTTCTGGCCCTTCCTGCTTATGCTGAAGGTGACGCTGAGGCGGGCAAGAAAACCTTCAACAAATGCAAGTCCTGCCACATGATCGCCGACCCGGCAGGCGAAGTGATCGTCAAAGGTGGCAAGACCGGCCCCAACCTCTATGGAATCGCGGGCCGCACCGCTGGTACCGTTGAGGGTTTCAAATACGGAGACAGCATCGTTGCCGCCGGTGAGAAGGGTCTGGTCTGGGACGAAACTACTTTTGTCGAGTATGCTCAGGACCCCAAGGCATTTTTGAAAACCTATCTGGATGACACATCCGCCAAATCGAAAATGACCTTCAAGCTGAAAAAGGGCGCCGAAGACGTCTATGCCTACATCGCAAGCGTGTCGGGTGAATAACATCTGATATTGTGCACCACTGCACAAGGACCAAAGGCCGCAGCCCCTGCGGCCTTTGGTGCGATTGATAACAATGTGGAACAGCCGCACTTTGAAGTCAGACGGCGGATTGCCAAGCAACGCCGCAAAGCCAAGCCGATCCGGCAACAGCAATAATCAAAATCAGGGCTCGTCAGGCGGATTGGCAGCAGGAGAGGACAGATGGGTATCATGATCCCAGCTTGGGTCGATGGTGAGTTGACCCCTGTAGACAAGCTTGAAGTTCACGAGAAGGGGCTCAAGCACAAGGCTGTGTCGGTTTTTGTCGTACGGGGGACCGAGATCCTGTTACAGCGTCGCGCATTGGGCAAGTACCACACGCCCGGCCTTTGGGCGAACACCTGCTGCACGCATCCCGATTGGGACGAAAGCTCGTCCACCTGTGCCGTGCGCCGCCTGCGTGAAGAGCTTGGGATCACAGGTCTGTATCCCGAATACCGACACCGGCTGGAATATCACGCCGATGTCGGCAACAGCATGGTGGAAAACGAGGTTGTCGACGTCTTTCTGGCCCATGTCCGCGGCCCGCTGAAAATCGCGCCCAACCCGGATGAAGTCATGGATATCCGTTGGATCGACTATCACGATCTGTTGGCCGAGGTGAAACGCCACCCGGACCGGTTTACGCCCTGGTTGAAGATATATCTTCACAACCACGCGGACACGATTTTTGGCCCGGATCTGATCATTTCTGCCAAATCATGACCTCGGCTGGAAATCCGTGCCTTGCAAGGGCGGCGCAAGCCGCCTAAATCAACGCGTCATGGCCAAGCAGAAGACAGACCCGAATTACAAAGTGATCGCCGAAAACCGGCGCGCCCGCTTCGATTATGCCATCGAGGACGACATCGAATGCGGTATCGTTCTGCAAGGATCCGAGGTCAAATCCCTGCGCGCGGGTGGCTCCAACATCGCGGAAAGCTATGCCACCGTCGATGATGGCGAGCTGTGGCTGGTCAACAGCTATATCGCGCCATACGAGCAGGCCAAAGTGTTCAAGCACGAAGAACGCCGCCGTCGCAAGCTGCTGGTGTCCCGCAAACAGATGTCCGATTTGTGGAATGCAACCCAGCGCAAGGGCATGACGCTGGTGCCGCTGGTTTTGTATTTCAACCACAAGGGGTTGGCCAAGATCAAGATCGGCATCGCCAAGGGTAAGAAAACCCATGACAAGCGCGAAACCCAGGCCAAGCGCGATTGGTCACGGCAGAAACAGCGTTTGTTGAAAGACCACGGTTAGAACGCCATCGCAGCCTGTACCGCGCGTTGCCAACGCTCATAAGCCGCATCGCGTTCGACTTGTTCCTGCGTTGGCTCGAACCGGCGGTCCAGCGCCCATGTTTCCGCAAACCCGGCCTGATCGGGATAAATTCCGGCTTTCATGCCTGCCAGCCATGCGGCGCCAAGGGCTGTCGTCTCTTGCATGACAGGGCGGTCCACAGGCGCGCCCAGACAGTTCGACAGGCCTTGCATGGTCCAGTCAGACGCGGCCATCCCGCCATCGACGCGCAGGATGACATCGGCATCGGCGCCCCAGTCGCCCTGCATGGCATGCCACAGGTCGCGGGTCTGGAAGGCGATGCTTTCCAGCGTGGCGCGGGCAATCTCGGCCCGGCCGGAATTGCGCGTCAGCCCGAACAGCGCTCCGCGACAGTCAGGTTTCCAATAAGGCGCCCCGAGGCCGGTGAAGGCGGGCACAAGCACCACATGCTGGTTCGGATCAGCCCGAGCCGCCAGTTCGCCGCTTTGAGGCGCCGCGTCGATGATCTGCAACGCGTCGCGCAGCCATTGCACTGCGGCCCCCGCGATAAAGATCGATCCCTCCAGCGCATAAGTCCGCCGGCCGTCCAGTTGATACGCGATCGTCGTCAGCAGGCGGTTTTTCGACTGAACCGGCTGCGTGCCGGTGTTCAACAGCGCAAAGCAACCCGTACCATAGGTTGATTTCATCATACCGGGCTGGAAACAGGCCTGCCCGATGGTGGCGGCTTGCTGGTCGCCTGCAACGCCCAGAATGGGAATGTCGCCCCCGAGCAAAGTGGTGGTTCCGAAATCCGCGGCGCAATCCTTCACTTCGGGCAAAAGGTTCAGGGGCACATCCAGCAGGTCGCAAATCTCGGCGCTCCACGTGCCCGAGTGAATATCGAACAGCAGAGTACGGGCGGCGTTGGTGGCATCGGTTGCATGAACACGGCCTTCGGTCAGCCGCCAGATCAGGAAACTGTCGATCGTGCCGAACAGCAGGTCTCCGGCTTCTGCGCGCTCGCGTGCACCGGAAACGGTATCCAGCAGCCATTTGACCTTGGTGCCCGAGAAATAAGGATCCAGCAGCAGACCGGTCTGAGCTGTGACGTCATCCTCGCACCCGGCCTGTTTGTAGCGCGCGCAGATATCGGCGGTGCGGCGGTCCTGCCAGACGATGGCATTGTGGATGGCCTTGCCGGTCTGTTTGTCCCAGACAACCGTCGTTTCGCGCTGGTTGGTGATGCCGATACCGGCAATCTGATCCGCTGAAACACCGGTGGTTTCCATCACCTCACGGCACACGTGCAGAACGCTGGACCAGATATCCTCGGGGTCGTGTTCAACCCAGCCTTCCTGCGGAAAGTGCTGAGGAAACTCCTGCTGGGCGGTGCCAACAGGCCGCATCTGCGCGTCAAACAGAATGGCGCGCGAGGATGTGGTGCCTTGATCGATTGCCAGAATATGGGTCATTTCCGCTCTCCCCCGGTATCGTTTTGCCGGACTTTAGCGCAAACAATGGCGAAGGGGCCAGTGCAGAAATCAGGCCGGATTGACAGGAATATTGTCGATCAGGCGGACGCCGTCGGCCCAGGCCGTGACAAACAGGCGGGCGGGCTGGGTGGCGCTGGACAGGCTTTCCAGTGTCTCGGCACAGCGCAGGTCGACATACTCGACTTCGGAAAACCCGACATTCAGCAGGGTTTCCTTGGCATCCTGCGCCAGCATGGCAAAGTCCGCGCCCTTGGCCAAATCGTCCGCCACCTGCCGCATGACGCCGTTCATTTGCTCTGCGATCTTCAACCCTTGGGGGGAAAGAAGAAGATTGCGCGACGACATCGCCAGGCCCGAAGGTTCTCGGACGGTCGGGCAGCCGATCACCTCGATTGGGATGTTCAGATCGCGCGCCATCCGGCGGACAACCAGCAGCTGTTGATAGTCTTTTTCCCCGAAATAGGCTCGATCCGCCTGTGTTTGCAGGAACAGTTTGGCGACCACCGTGGCCACGCCTTCGAAATGTCCGGGGCGGAAAGGTCCTTCCATCACGTCGGTCAGACCGGCAACCGATACCGTCGTCGAAAAACCTTCCGGATAGATTTCCTGCGGGTCCGGCACATAGATCGCATCCACGCCATACGGGGCCAGCTTTTGGGAGTCTTCATGTTCGGTGCGGGGGTAATTTGCCAAGTCTTCGGGATTGTTGAACTGCTTGGGATTCACAAAAATCGTCACGATCACCCGGTCGCAGCCCTGTTTCGCAGCCTGCGCCAGTGACAGATGCCCTTCGTGCAGCGCACCCATGGTCGGAACCACGCCGATCACCTCACCGTTTCGGCGCCATGTGGTGGTTTTGGCACGCAGCTCGGTCAGAGAGCGCAGAATCGGTGCGGTCATGTCTTTTGTCCTTTGGCCGGAGCCTGATCGGCAAAGACATGTTCGTCCGCCGGGAAGGTCCGCGCGCGGACTTCGGCGGCGTATTCCGCAATGGCCGCTTCGGCCAACGGACCAAGCTCGGCATAGCGTTTGACGAATTTGGGTTTGAAGGCGGTGAAAAAGCCCACCATGTCGTCCACGACCAAAATCTGCCCGTCACAGCCCGCAGATGCACCGATGCCGATGGTCGGGATCGCAATCTCTTCGGTGATCTGGTTCGCCAGACCTTGGGGCACTTTCTCCAGAACGACCGAGAACGCGCCAGCCTCGGTCACGGCGCGGGCGTCTGCCATGACGGCTTCAGCCTGCTCGTCCCGGCCCTGCACCTTGTAGCCGCCCAGCGTATTGATCGACTGCGGCGTCAGTCCGATATGAGCCATCACCGGGATGCCTCGTTTCACCAGAAAGCGGATGGTTTCAGCCATCTCCACACCGCCTTCCAGCTTGATCGCGCCGGCATTTGTGTGCGCCATCAGGCGTGCGGCGTTACGAAAGGCTTGCGCCGGGCTTTCCTCATAGCTTCCGAAAGGCATGTCGATGACCATCATCGCACTTTTCAGGCCGCGTGATACGGCCTGACCATGCAGGATCATCATCTCCATCGTGACCCCCAGCGTGGATTCCAGCCCGTGCAGCACCATGCCGACGCTGTCACCGACCAGCACAAAATCGCAATGGGCGTCCATCAGGCGCGCCATTGGCGTGGTATAGGCGGTCAAAGAGACCAGAGGTTCGCCGCCTTTTCGGGCGCGAATGTCCTCGGCGTTCGGGGCTTTCTTGCGGGCGGTGGCGCTCATGGATCGCTCCTGCAGTATTATGTTGCAGTGCGGCATAGCAGATCGGGAGGGGCCGAAGAAACCCCGGTTGCGCGAACATTCCCTTGATTGACCTGAGGTTTACAGGAAGACTGTCAGTAAAATGGCCCTGAAAACAAGGGCACAACCCGTTTCAGTAGGGAGAGTTCACATGACGAAATTCCTGTTCCGGACATTTGCATCGACCCTGGCCGTAGGGGCCAGCCTGCTTGCCACGCAGGTTTTGGCCAAGTCGGACATCACCATTGCGATGCAGCTTGAGCCTCCGCATCTGGACCCGACAAGCGCCGCAGCGCAAGCCATCGACTCGGTGGTTTACACCAATATCTTCGAAGGCCTGACACGTTTCATGGGCGACGGCTCGGTCGTGCCCGGATTGGCGGAAAGCTGGGAGATTTCCGAAGACGGGACGGTCTATACCTTTAACCTGCACGACGGGGTGACCTTCCATGATGGCACCACCATGGACGCCGAGGATGTCAAATTCAGCCTTGACCGCGCAACCGCGGAAGACAGCGCCAACGCGCAGAAGGCCCTGTTTGCCGGTATCGAAACCGTCGAGGTCGTCGACCCGCTGACGGTGAAAGTCACCCTGTCAGAACCGAACGGAAATTTCCTGTTCAACCTGGCCTGGGGGGATGCGGTCATCGTCGCGCCCGAGAGCATTGAAAACATCAAGACCAACCCGGTTGGTACCGGTGCCTATACCTTTGGAAACTGGGTGCAGGGCGACAGTATCACGCTGAACCGAAACCCCGATTACTGGGGCGAACAGCCCGCATTAGAGACTGCGACGTTCAAGTTCATCTCGGACCCGACCGCCGCTTTTGCCGCCATGATGGCCGAGGATGTCGACGTGTTTGACAACTTCCCGGCGCCGGAAAACCTGCCCCAGTTCGAGGCCGATCCGCGCTTTCAGGTCCTTGTGGGTTCGACCGAAGGTGAGACGATCTTGTCCACCAACAACAAGCAGCCTCCGTTTGATGATATCCTTGTTCGTCAGGCATTGGCCCATGCCATTGACCGGCAGGCGATCATCGACGGCGCAATGTTTGGCTATGGCACGCCGATCGGAACCCACTTTGCGCCGCACAATCCGGCCTACGTCGATCTGACCGCGCAATCCGCTTACGACCCCGAAAAAGCCAGAGAGTTGCTGGCAGAGGCGGGATTCGAAAATGGGTTCGAGACCACATTGCATTTGCCTCCGCCGTCTTACGCCCGTCGGGGGGGCGAAATCATAGCGGCGCAGCTGGCCGAGGTCGGCATCACGGCCGAGATCATCAATGTGGAATGGGCCCAATGGCTGGAATCCGTGTTCAAGGGCAAGGAATTCGGTCTGACCATCGTCAGCCATACCGAGCCTATGGATATCGGCATTTATGCGCGGCCTGATTATTACTTTCAGTATGACAGCACGGATTTTCAGGCGCTGATGGACACCCTGAACACCACCACCGACCCCGAAGAACGCACCCGTTTGCTGGGTGAGGCGCAGCGCCTGATCGCAAGCGACTATGTCAATGGCTATCTGTTCCAGTTGGCCAAACTGGGCGTTGCGAAAGTCGGCGTTCAGGGCCTTTGGGAGAACGCGCCCACCGCCGCAATCGATCTGACTCAGATCAGCTGGTCCGAGTGATGTTACAGCCCGCGCCGCGCCGGGCGGCCCGGGCCTTCCATTGTGTCAGGGTGTTCTCGCGTATGTTCTTGCTCCGTGCCATTCCCGTCTTGGTTTTAGGTTTTTTTCTGGTGTTCGGTTCTTCGGTCGCGGCCACGGCGCAGAATGTGTTGGGGGGTCGGATGGATGCCCTGCCCGGAACGCCCGAGAACCCGTTGAACGTTGGGATCGGCATTCGCATCGACCAGATCACCGGTGTTGATCAAAAGGCCGAAAACTATGGCGCGGTTGTGGTTTTGCGGGTGGAATGGACCGATCCGGCGCTGGCGTTTGATCCCGAGGAACTGGGGAGGGATGTCCGGGTCCTCAACCCGCCCGACCTTGCCAATCACGCGGCAAGTATCGGGTCCGTTCTGCCGGCTTTTGTCATTCACAATCAGCAGTCCAACAAGTGGATCCACGAATCCGCCGCATCCCTGCGCTATGACGGGCGGGTGCTGTATGTCGAAAAATCGTCTCTTACACTCCAGGCGCCTCATTTTGACTTCCGAAAATACCCGTTCGACACGCAGGAGTTTCATTTCGAGGTCGTTTCGGTCTTTCCCTCTGAATACGTCACTTACCATCCGTTGAACGAATTCTCCGGCCTCGGAGATCAGTTGGGCGAAGAAGAATGGATTCTGAACAATGCACGGTTGGAAACATCCAGGGTCTTGGGTCTATCCGGCAAAGAAAGCGATCAGGTCGCGCTTGTTTTTGAGGGCAATCGACATCTGACATATTACGTCATTCGGGTTTTCCTGCCGATGCTTGTCTTGATATCGGTCGGCTGGGCGCTGTTTTTTCTGGATGAATACCGCCGGAGGATCGAGATTGCGGGCGGCAACCTGCTGGTCTTCGTCGCGTTCAACTGGGCAATATCCGCAGATCTGCCCAAGCTGGGTTATCTGACTTTTCTGGATTTTGTCCTTCAGTGCATGTTCCTGATGACCGGGGCGCTGATCGTGTTCAACGTCGCGCTGCGACGATTGAAAGTGTCCGGCAAGGAGGGGGCGGCGCGCACTTTGGACAATTATGCGATCAAGTGGATCTATCCACTGGGCTATGCCGCGATCGTTGCCTATGCGGTTTCCGCTTTCCTTCTGGTGCCTTAGACGCTGGACCCGTGCCTGATGTGACCCTAACGTGGTGCCAATGCTCCGCTACGTCCTCAAACGACTGATTTCCTTGCTTGTCAGCCTGGCCGTCGCCTCGGTGGTCATCTTCGCCGTGATCGAGGTTGCTCCGGGTGATCCGGCCTCGTTCATGCTGGGCGTCAATGCGCAGGAGGACACGCTGGCGGCGCTGCGGGCCGAGCTGGGCCTGGATGGGTCCAGGATACAGCGCTATTTCCACTGGGTTGGTGGCATGCTGGTGGGCGATTTCGGCACCTCATACACCTATCGCACACCGGTGTCGCAGATGATCGCTGACCGGCTATGGGTGTCGTTGCCCCTGGCGCTCTACGCGCTGACACTGTCCACGTTGATCGCCTTTCCCGCCGGAATCTATGCCGCTGCGCGTCGGGGCAAACCAGGGGACCTTGCGGTGATGGGGGCGACGCAGCTTGGCATCGCAGTCCCGAACTTCTGGTTCGCGATGATGCTTGTGCTGATCTTCGCCATCAATCTGCGCTGGTTCAATGCGGGCGGGTTTGCCGGTTGGAACCACGGTCTGTGGGCCGGCCTGCATTCCCTGACCCTGCCTGCCGTGGCTCTTGCCTTGCCACAGGCGGCGATTCTGGCGCGGGTCATGCGGTCGGCCTTGCTGGACATTCTGGGTGAGGATTTCATGCGCACGGCTCGGGCCAAGGGCCTGTCCCGTCGTCAGGCCCTGTGGCGGCATGGGGTGCGAAATGCGCTGATTCCGGTGCTGACCATCATTGGCTTGCAGTTTTCCTTTCTGCTGGCGGGATCGATCATCATCGAACAGGTGTTCTATCTGCCGGGTCTCGGGCGGCTGGTGTTTCAGGCCATTTCTGCCCGAGACCTCATCGTCGTGGAATCGGTCGTGATGTTGCTGGTCTTTGCCGTGATAACGGTCAATTTCCTTGTCGATCTTGCTTATGCGGCCGTGGACCCACGACTGAGGAGCAGGACATGAACCGGAACCTGATCGTTGGGGCCTTGTTGTCGTCGCTGGTGGTTCTGGCCGCGTTGGTCTCGTTCATTTGGACCCCTTACGACCATGCCGCGCTGGAAATTCCCAATAAATTGCAGCCACCAAACGGGCAGCATTGGTTTGGGACCGATCATTTCGGCCGCGACATGTTCTCGATGATCATGGTCGGTGCGCGTACGTCGATTGCGGTGGCGTTGGTGGCCGTCGGCATCGGCATGGCAATCGGCATTCCTCTTGGTCTGGTAGCGGCCGCGTGCAAAGGCTCATGGCTGGATGAGGTCATCATGCGTGGCAACGATCTGGTCTTCGCTTTCCCTTCGCTGGTGATCGCCATCCTGATCACGGCCGTCTATGGCGCCGGAGCGATCAACGCCATTGTTGCGATCGGCATTTTCAACATCCCCGTCTTTGCCCGTATCACCCGCGGGGCTGCTTTGTCGCTTTGGGAGAGAGAGTTCATCCTCGCCGCCCGTGTGTCGGGCAAAGGGGCCGCGCGGATATCGGCTGAACATATTCTGCCCAACGTGGCCAATCTGCTGATCGTGCAGGGGACCATCCAGTTCAGCCTTGGCATTCTGGCCGAAGCGGGCCTATCATATGTCGGTCTGGGCGCTCAACCTCCAACGCCCAGCTGGGGCCGGATGCTGGCAGACGCGCAGACGATGGTCAGTTTTGCCCCGCATTTGGCTCTGATTCCGGGTCTGTCGATCATCGTCACGGTGCTGGGTCTGAACCTGTTGGGTGACGGAATGCGGGACTGGCTGGATCCCCGGATCAGGGTGGCGCGGGCATGAGTTTGTTGCAGATTGAAAACCTGTCGCTGACGATCCACGGGAGACCGATTCTGAAACAGGTCAGCTTGTCGATCGACCCCGGCCAGATCGTGGCGGTGACGGGTGAAAGCGGCTCGGGCAAATCGATGACCGCATTGGCGGTGATGCAACTGCTGCCGCATGGGGCCAGCACGGAAGGTGCGATCTGGCTGGACGGTCAGGATCTGTTGACACGGTCAGAGCCCGATTTGTGCGCCTTGCGCGGCGCGTCCGTGGGGATGGTGTTTCAGGAACCGATGACAGCGCTCAATCCGGTGAAAACCATCGGTGATCAGGTGATGGAGACGATCCTGATCCACAAGGCGATGCCCCCGACCCAGGCCCGAACATGCGCCAAAGAGGTGCTGACCCGCGTCGGCCTGCCGCCTGATCGCTTCCCCCTTTCCCGCTATCCGCACGAACTGTCCGGCGGGCAACGGCAACGCGTGGTCATTGCCATGGCCATCGCTCTGCGCCCCAGGCTGCTGATCGCGGACGAGCCGACGACAGCGCTGGACGTCACGACACAGGCGCAGATTCTCGACCTGCTCAAGGGGCTGGTGCGCGAATACGACATGGGGCTGCTGATGATCACCCATGATCTGGCTGTTGTCTCTGACATGGCCGACCAGATCATCGTCATGCGCCACGGAGAAGTGGTTGAAAGCGGGGCCACACAGCACCTGCTGCGTCACATGCAACACCCTTATACCCGAATGCTGTTCGAGGCGTCTGGCCATCAGGTCACTTTGCCGGAACCCGCGCAACCGCAAACGTTGCTGGAGGTAACCCAAGTTGTCCGGGCCTACCGATTACCCCGAAAAGGCCTGTTGGACGCGCCGCGCCATCACCGGGCGGTGGATGGTGTCAGCTTCTGCCTCAACCGAGGCGAGCGGTTGGGGCTGGTCGGGGAATCCGGATGCGGAAAATCGACCCTGACACGGGCGATTTTGGGCTTGGAGGAGGTTCAGTCCGGTCAAATCCGGCTGGGTGGTCAGCCGGTATTCACCGGTCACAAACCCAACCTTGCCGTGCGTCGGAGGATGCAGGTTGTGTTTCAGGACCCATATGGCAGCTTCAACCCCCGCCACCGTGTCGCGCGCCTGATCACCGAGCCTTTCCACCTGCTGGACACCCCGCCCACTGGATCAGATCGACAGGATCGGATCTCGGAAATATTGACTGCCGTCGGCCTCGGCCCCGACGACGCGGGCAAGTACATCCACGAATTCTCGGGCGGGCAACGGCAACGGATCGCCATTGCGCGCGCCCTGATCATCCGGCCCGATCTGATCCTGTTCGACGAGGCGGTTTCGGCGCTTGACGTTTCGGTCCGTGCTCAGATCCTCGATCTGCTCGCTGAACTGTGCGACGCCTATGACCTGACCTATCTGTTCATCAGCCATGACCTGAGCGTTGTCCGCACGATCACCGACCGTGTGCTTGTGATGCAGTCCGGGCGGATCGTCGAACAGGGTCAGACCAAGCAGGTGTTCGAAGATCCGCAACATCCCTATACGCAAACCCTGATTACCGCTGCGCCCCGGTTGCCCGAGATAAGGCCGCTGACGGCATAAAGTTTCTTGTTAGAGCCTGATTGGAGGCCCAAAATGACCCAGAACATTTGGTTTGATCCCACCTTGTGCCTGATCGGCGGGCGCTGGATCCGGGCGGCTGCGGGCGACAGCCTGCCCTTGATCAACCCTTCGGACGGGACCGAGATCTGCCGGATCGCCCGAGGGTTCGAGGCGGATATCGACGCGGCGGTACAAGCCGCCCGTTCTGCGTTGAATGGTGATTGGGGGCGAAAGACGGCGTTGGAACGCGGCCGCATCCTGACCCGGCTAAGCCAGCTGGTGCTGGAACGGGTGGACGATCTGGCGCGGCTTGAGGCGATGGATGTCGGCAAACCGCTGACACAGGCCCGGGCAGACGCGGTCGCCCTGGCGCGCTATTGCGAGTTCTACGGCGGCGCGGCGGATAAGGTGATGGGTGAGACCATTCCCTATCTCGATGGCTACACCGTCTATACCCTGCGCGAACCACATGGGGTGACGGGCCATATCGTGCCCTGGAACTATCCGATGCAGATTATCGGGCGTTCCGTCGGGGCGGCGTTGGCCATGGGCAACGCCTGTGTTCTGAAACCGGCGGAAGAGGCCTGTTTGACCGCGTTGGCCTTTGCCCATCTTGCGCAACAGGCCGGGCTGCCGGCCGGTGCTTTGAATGTCGTGCCCGGTCTGGGGGCCGAGGCGGGTGCGGCGCTGTCCGGACATTCGGGTGTAAACCACATCTCGTTCACCGGTTCTGTTGCCACAGGGGCCCTTGTGCAGCAGGCGGCGGGACGCAACGTGGTGCCCGTGACGCTGGAACTGGGCGGGAAATCCCCGCAATTGGTTTTTGACGACGCCGATCTGGATGCGGCGCTGCCGTTTCTGGTGAATGCGGGTATCCAAAATGCGGGCCAGACCTGTTCGGCCTCGTCCCGGATCCTGGTGCAGCGGGGCGTTTATGAGCAGGTCAGATCGCGCATGTCCAAGGCCTATGAAGAACTGACCGTCGGCCCGGCGATGCAGGATCTGCGGGTTGGGCCGTTGATCTCGGACCGGCAGAGACAGATTGTCAGGGGCTTTCTGAAAACCGCCACTGACCTGACGATCGCTGCGCAGGGACAGATTGTCGAAGACGCGCCAGAGACCGGAGCCTATGTCCGGCCCACTTTGTTCGCAGACGTGCCGCCAGATCATCAGTTGGCACAGGACGAAATTTTCGGCCCCGTCCAGGTTCTGATCCCGTTCGACACCGAAGAACAGGCTCTGACCATAGCGAATAGTACAGAGTACGGCCTGGTCGCCAGCGTCTGGACGCGGGATGGCGCGCGGCAGATGCGGTTGGCGAAAGCGCTGCACTCGGGTCAGGTTTTCATCAACAACTACGGTGCAGGCGGTGGTGTTGAACTGCCGTTTGGCGGGGTGGGAAAATCCGGCCATGGCCGCGAAAAAGGGTTCGAAGCTTTGTACGGCTTTTCACAGTTGAAGACAGTTGCCGCGTTTCACGGATAACATTTTAAGGTCTTTCAAGTCAGCATGTTCTCAATCTGGTCACTTTGCCAGGTTTCTGACTTGCGTGTGTCCGAGTGGCTGCCAAAAAAGCTTCCGACTCGCCGTTGTTCCACCAAGTTTGCAGAGCTCGGGAACTTCTGCGCGCCCCAATCAGCTAATACGACGAAGTCAAACCTGACTCGCGCCGCGTAAGCTTGGGTGATGTTTCCATGTAGTAGGTTGTACTTGTCCCAATGCACCGGGCAGCTCAGAAACAGGACCCGGCGCAGTTTCAAGCCAGATTCTGCAGCTTTCATGACGACATTACCCCCATGGCTGTGAGTGACGACATCGCAACCTTCAAGACCTTGGTACCGTACCCATGTCGAAAAATTTTTTGCTGCAATATCACGACCACGATCCGACCAACGCCCCTCCCATTCGAAGAAGTCAGCTCCAGAGAAAATGTCGCTGCGATGTGGCGCAATATACGTGTGAAGGTCTCCGGTTCCGGGATAATACCAATCTGGATCTGAGTTGATGTCAAAATGAGTACCGTGGACCAGTGTGAGTCCAATATCGTCCCTGATGCCCGGCTCAGGCGGCTGCGGAAACCTCATCGGCAGCGCGGACGGCTCTGATCCGAGGCTTAGAAAGAGAGTTGAGTAAACTTCGCGTGTCAAATCTGACAGGTTGTCGAACCTCTGTGCAAACCACTCGAACCGAGTCAACGGGGTCAACGAAGGCAGCTGAAATAATTTCATACCTGAACTGAGTGCCGCCACTCTGACAATGTCGCTTGGGGCAGAAAGACCATATTTGACTGCAGTCAGAACGTCTGGAACTGTACCTGACTCTTCGGCGCGCTCGATAAACTCCGCTAGCTGATCGTAGTAGCTGATTGGCGCGGAAACGGCTTGTTCATTGGCGGAATCCTCGTCTGGACCAGGTACAGAAGGCAGGGGCACTCGTCCGTCCAATTGTTGAAAGGTTGCAACATCTCTGAAGCCAAGTTCAGCAGTGTCCTCTTCTGGCAAAGTATATTCGAAGGCATCCTTCGGGGTAGTCAGTGCTGACGCTCGGCTGATCAAGTACGCAGCAACTGTATGCAGCCCAAGTTCGTCACGCTCGATCAATGCAGTTTCAAGTGAAACGGGATTCTCAATGCCTGCCATCTTCGTACTCCAAATATTAGTAGCTATTTGGGTATTTTAGCACACGATAGACTTTTTTTTGCTAAAGAGTTTTAGGGGCTAAACCACAACCTTTATGGCTTCTTGCGCACCGACACCGAACACCCGCTTGTAGCGTTCGATCTGGTCTTTCGGACCCATCGCCTTTTCCGGGTTGTCCGACAGTTTCACCGTCGGGCGGCCATTGGCGGATACCGCTTTGCAAACCAATGAGAACGGTGCCAGCGCGTCATTGGGGACGAGTCCGCGAAAATCGTTGGTCAGCAAGGTTCCCCAACCGAAGGAAATATTGGCGCGGCCCGCGAACTGGGCGTGCAATTCCTGAATTTTCTCGACATCCAGACCGTCAGAGAAAATGATCCGTTTCCCTGTCGGGTCTTCGCCGCGTGCATTCCACCAGTCTATTGCGACCTCGGCCGCTGCTGCCGGGTCTCCGCTGTCGATGCGAATGCCGGTCCATCCCGCCAGCCAGTCAGGAGCATTGTCCAGAAACCCCTTGGTGCCATAGGTGTCGGGCAGGATGATGCGGAGGTTGCCGTCATGTTCGTCATGCCAGTCGCTGAGCACGTCATAAGGCGCCTGCGCCAACGCGTCATCCGTATCGGCCAGCGCGGAATAGACCATGGGCAGTTCATGCGCATTGGTGCCGATCGCCTCGACCTCGCGTCGCATGGCGATCAGGCAGTTTGAAGTTCCGGTAAAGGATGCGCCCAGCCCTTCGATCATCGCCTGCACGCACCAATCCTGCCAAAGGAAGGAATGCCGCCGTCTGGTGCCGAAATCCGCGATCCCAAGCCCGTTTATCGAGCTCAACTTTTCGATCTTTTCCCAAACCCGGGTCATCGCGCGGGCGTACAGTACCTGCAATTCGAACCGGCGCATGTCGTTCAGAACCGCGCGCGAGCGCAGCTCCATCAACACCGCCAGCGCGGGGATTTCCCACAGCATGACCTCGTGCCATTTGCCTTCAAAGGTCAGTTCATATTGGTCGCCTTTGCGTTCAAGATGATAGGGCGGCAGGCGCAAATTCTCGAACCACTCCATGAAGTCCGAGCGGAACATCTGCCGTTTTCCATAGAACATGTTGCCGCGCAGCCAGGTGCTTTCCCCGCGGCTGAGGCTGAGAGAGCGGATGTGATCCAGCTGTTCCCGCAGCTCTCCCTCATCGATCAAACGCGCCAGAGGTACGTGATTCGACCGGTTGATCAACGAAAAAACGACATCTGTTTGAGGCTTGTTTCGAAACACTGACTGGCACATCAGCAGTTTGTAGAAATCAGTATCGATCAAAGACCGTACAATCGGGTCAATCTTCCATTTGTGATTGTAGACGCGGGTCGCGATGTCGACCATGGGGAACTCCTGCGATTTCCGTAGTTAGATCAATCGACTCTGGAAATAGCAAGAGTCACTGATTTGTTGACAATGCCAGTTTGACGTCACAAAGCCGGCATATTGTGCATTGTTTTTACCGGTTAGTGAGAAGAGGGGATGGAAAGTCGAAACTGAGTTTGTGAATGGGTATCGAGTACGATTTTGATATTGTTAACGTAGCGCTGGAAGATCTGGACCCCGAAAAGCTGGGGTCTGCCTCTGATACAGAACGCCAGGTATGTGCGGTTTTCCGCGATATCAGAGCCGCGGACGCGTTGCGTGGAACATCGCCGAAAATCCGCAAGATTTTCATGGATGCCGGGTTCAGCCTCGAGTCGCGCAACAGCGGCATCGTGCCAGGTGTTTTTCCGGCCGAGGATCATGCGGATCGGGTGCGAATTCTGCGGTCGCTGTTTGACAACATCAGGACGCGTGGAATTCAGGGTGAATATTGCGGCGATTTCAACGTGTGGGATTTCCTGCATTATGTGCGAACCGCGCAACCCATGGCTGGGATCGTGCGCAGCCGACCGATGCGCGTTCCGTCACCTCCGCCAAATCAGACCAACCCGGAACGTCGCACGATACCGGGGCGCATCGGGTTCGCGCTGGGTCTGGCGGTTGTTCTGTTCGTGATGATCAAGCTTCTGGCCGCCGCAGGCGCCACACCTTAGGTCAATACGACGCCGGCATCCCGCATCGCCTGTTCGGCGGCTGCCAGCGAACCGTCCATATCAATCGCGCGGCACGCGCCCATGCGGACCGTGACATCGAAACCCAACCTGGCGGCATCTACCGCGGAATAACGCACGCAGTAATCGGTGGCCAATCCCACAAGGGTCAAACGGTCGATGCCGCGTGTATCCAAATAGCCTTTCAGGCCTGTCGGTGTCTGGTGGTCATTCTCGAAGAATGCGGAATAGCTGTCGATGGCACTGCGGAACCCCTTGCGAAGGATCAGGTCGCCATCCGTGCGCAAGTCGGGATGAAAACCGGCGCCGCGCGTGCCCTGCACGCAGTGGTCGGGCCACAGAACCTGTTGGCCATAGGGCATTTCGACCAGGTCAAACGGGTTTTTGCCATCGTGAGAACTGGCAAACGAAGAATGCCCCGCCGGATGCCAGTCCTGAGTCAGGATCACGGCATCGAATTCATCCATCATGGCGTTTATCGGTGCGACGATCTCGTCCCCTTCTGCCACGGCCAGTGCCCCACCTGGGCAGAAGTCGTTCTGGACATCGATCACGAGCAGGGCATGGGTCATGGCGGCCTCCTTTTACGCTCTATCGGTAGGCGGCGGCGCGCGGGGCGTCAATGCAATCCCTTGCGACTCTGGGTCTGCAAAGGTAGATCGCGCGTATGTACACAATCGCTGCCCTCTATCACTTTACACGTTTCGCGGACCCGGCCGCGTTGCGCGACCCCTTGCTGGACCTGTGCCGCGCGCAGTCTGTCACAGGTACGCTGCTGCTTGCCCAGGAAGGGATCAACGGCACGATCGCCGGCCCGCGGGCCGGAATTGACGCCGTGCTGAAACAAATCCGATCCCTGCCCGGTTGCGCTGATCTGGAGTGGAAAGAAGCGACCTCGGACCACCCGCCTTTCGGCAAGATGAAGGTGCGGCTGAAGAAAGAGATCGTGACCATGGGCCAGCCCGACGTGGACCCGCGCGCCCGTGTCGGCAACTATGTCGACCCGCAGGAGTGGAATGACCTGATCCGTTCTGATGATGTGGTGCTGATCGACACGCGAAACGATTACGAAGTGGCAATCGGGACGTTTGAAGGCGCAATAGACCCTGAAACAGCCAGTTTCCGCGATTTCCCGGCATGGTGGGAACAGAACAAGGACCGCTTTCACAACAAGCGGGTCGCCATGTTCTGCACCGGCGGTATCCGTTGCGAGAAATCCACCAACTACCTGTTGGGGCAGGGGGTCGAGGATGTCTATCACCTCAAAGGTGGTATCCTGCGATATCTTGAGGAAATCCCCGCCGAAGACAGTTCCTGGCAGGGTGAATGCTTTGTGTTCGACAATCGCGTTTCGGTTGGTCACGGGCTTGTTGAAGGGCCGCACAAGCTCTGTCATGGCTGCCGGCGTCCTATCCTGCCCGAGGATATGAAGCGCCCGGAATACGAGCATGGCGTTTCATGCCATCAATGCATCGATGAGACGTCCGATGCTGACAAGATGCGCTTTCGCGAGCGGCAAAAGCAGATCCTGCTGGCTCGGGAACGGGGTGAGGCGCATTTGCGGCAGGATTGAATTCGGGTTGCGGGCGTTGCCTTTAGGTCGGATGATTGCCCAAAAACCGGATTGAGGGGTCGTTCATGCACCGCAAACCCACGACATTGGACGAATGGAAATCGACCCTGATTGCGGCACTGGGGCTGGTCCTTGCCAGCTTCCTGGCCTGGTACGGCCTGTCCCGCCTGAGCGAGGCGGCTGCGGGTGACACGATTGGCACAGTCGCCTCGATCGGGCTATTGATATGGCTGGTGTCACAGTCCTGGTATTACATGACACAGGTGAAATCGCCCCGCAGGCTTTTGTTTCTGATGGGTGTTTCGTTCATACAGGTCGTTCCATTCCTGTTCGCCGCAGTTTACGGGGCCTTTGGGTATAACGACCACTGTGTCATCGGTGCGCAGGGTCCGGGGGATATCCTGTATTTTTCCTATGTTACCTTTACCACAGTCGGGTATGGCGACATGTCTCCGACCGGTCTGTGCCGTGGGCTCGCCGTGTCCGAAGCCGTAACAGGCTATATCCTGCTGGGGATGTTTGTTGCCGCAGCAGTTTCGCTTTACGCCCGCAACCACAATCCGGACAGACCCTAATTAAGGGCTATTTGTTGTGATCGATCCAGCGCGACATCATTTTCTTGTCGCGGAAACACTCGGATGGGATCGGGCGGCGCTTGCTGCGTGAAATCCGCTCGGCAAACGCGACTTGTTTTCCCGTCGGGTAATTGTCGAATTGCGAGGTCCCGCGTGGTTTGTGGGCAGAAATCCAGTCAGACAAAAGCCGCCGGTCGCGCTGTGCCTCAACCGGAATCTCAAGGGCTGACTTCTCGGCAATCGCACGCGCATACCGCATCTGCCGATCGGTCACCGGAAGCAGGTGATAGTCGTTGTTCGGCCCGTTCAGGGCGGTGGGGCGTGTTTGCTGGGCCATCGGTTTGTCCTCTGACTGTGTAGAACATAAATAGAACATTAACCAAAAATTTCAAGGTTTGCGGGGTTTGGCAGGCGTGAAACCGCCCCTTTGATGATTTTATTGACTGGTCAATCAATAACCGATAGGCCGATTTTCGACTGACCATTTGTCCCGTCCTGACGGGTGCGAAAGAAAAGGACACGGTATGAAGTTTCAGCCCCGGGCCAGCCATTTCATTGACGGCGAATATGTCGAAGATACAAACGGCGCGGCCATCGAAGTGATCTATCCCGCTACAGGCGAAGTGATTGCACGGTTGCATTCGGCGACGCCGGCGATCGTAGAACAGGCTCTAAACAGTGCAAAAAACGCTCAGGCAGCATGGGCGGCCCTGTCCGGGACGGAACGTGGCCGCATCCTGCGCCGCGCCTCTGATATCATGCGCGAACGCAATTACGACCTGTCCGTTCTGGAAACCCATGATACCGGCAAACCGATTCAGGAAACCACCGTGGCCGATGCCACCTCGGGGGCCGATGCGCTGGAGTATTTTGGTGGATTGGCCGCCTCTCTGACTGGCGAGCATATTCCGCTGGGCGGGGGTGATTTCGTCTATACCATCCGCGAGGCGCTGGGCGTTTGCGTCGGGATCGGCGCCTGGAATTACCCCACGCAGATCGCCTGCTGGAAAGGTGCCCCTGCACTTGCCTGCGGTAACACGATGGTATTCAAACCTTCGGAAACCACGCCCCTTTCGGCATTGAAAGTCGCCGAAATTCTTGTCGAGGCCGGCGCGCCCAAGGGCGTCTACAACGTGATCCAGGGGTACGGTGATGTCGGTGCTTCGCTGGTCTCTGATCCGCGCGTGGCCAAGGTCTCTTTGACAGGTTCTGTGCCGACGGGCCGCAAGGTCTATGCTGCTGCGGCGGATGGCATGAAGCATGTGACCATGGAACTTGGCGGCAAATCCCCGATGATCGTCTTTGACGACGCCGACATCGAAAACGCTGTTTCAGGTGCGATCCTGGGCAATTTCTACTCTTCGGGCCAGGTTTGTTCCAACGGCACCCGCGTCTTCGTTCAGAAAGGTATCAAAGAGGCATTCCTGAAACGCCTGTCGGAACGTCTGGCGCACGCGAAAATCGGCGATCCAATGGACGAGGACGTCAGCTTTGGCCCGATGGTCAGCGAGAACCAGATGAACATCACCCTAGGCTATATCGAAAAGGGCAAAGCCGAAGGCGCAAGATTGGTTTATGGCGGTGAACGGATCGAAAGAGACGGCTATTTTGTGCAACCCACGGTTTTTGCTGACGTCACGGACAACATGACCATCGCGCGCGAAGAAATCTTTGGCCCCGTCATGTCGGTGCTGGATTTCGAGACCGAGGAAGAGGTGATGGCCCGCGCCAATGACACCGAGTTCGGTCTGGCCGCAGGTGTCTTCACGAATGATCTGACCCGGGCGCATCGAATCGTGGCCGGATTCGAAGCTGGCACTTGCTATATCAACACCTACAACCTTGCCCCGGTCGAAGCGCCGTTTGGTGGATCGAAGATGTCCGGTGTCGGGCGCGAGAACTCGAAACTGGCGGTCAACCATTTCTCGGAAATGAAAACCGTCTATGTCTCGATGAATGATGTTGAGGCTCCGTACTGAATCAAGGACGGTTGTCCGCTGTTTTTGACGTCTCAGCTCCCGGTGCCCGGCACCGGGAGCTTAGGAAACGCCAGCCAGTGGCGTGCAATACTGCACTGGCAATACCGATGCCTGTCAGCGTGTCGGAAAAGGCGGGCTTGCAGAATTTGTGTCCAAAGACGTTGCCATCCCAAGCCGGATGGCCAGGTTTGATGAGGAGACACGTCCGCGATTTTTCTGACCACGGAACTCATTGAAGGCGCGGAACTTTGACCGCCGTATTTCGGATGTGGCGTCTCGTTTTCACGCATCTGCCGCAAATTCCACGGCACCGGTTGCTTTACGGGCGGTCAGCCGTCGTGACCTTTTTGGTTGAGGAACGTGGCCTGAAATTCGGCGGCCTGTTTTTCTGTGTCATGTCTGGAACACAACATCCTTGAAAGAAGTTGGAGCTTTTTTTGCATCCCCGCCTGATCGGGCGTTAGGATTGGACCCGCTTTGAAGCAACGTCGCCGGTTTGCCAGCGGTTGAAACGCATCGCAGGGAATACCGGGATCGGCGTTCACTTTGCCGGGTGCGGCCGGAACAGTCGCGATATACGTCATTTTACCCCAACTGCGTTCAACATCTCATCGATCCGCTGGCGGGCCGACTGGCTGTCCTTCAACAGGTTTTCCGCATCCGCCAGCGGCTTTTCCGCCAACCGCTCCGGCAGGTCAGACAAGGCTTGGGTCATTTGATTCAATGCCGCGTATTTCCCGCCCGCAGGTTCCAACCTTTCTTCCGATACTCCGGCCAGCCAGAAGTACCGGTTTGCCGCTTCGTTTTGTTCGAGATCTCGGAGCATATCGCCCGCGGCTGCAAAATCTTCTGTTGAAACCATCGCCTGCGCGCGCAAGGCGATCGCCTCTTCGGAATTGTCATCAGCCAGTTCCAGCAGGGCTTGATGAGGGCGCCCCGACAGCAAAGCGGCCCGAGCCCGCAACCGAGCCCGATCCGAGCGCCGAGACTGATCTTCCGGTTTGTTCGCCAGCGCGAATGTCTGCTGAGCAAAGCCCAGATCAGCAAGACGGCTTGCCAATGCAATTGCAGTATCGGTTGTCAACACTGCCGTCATGTCTAGCTGCATTACCTCCATCGTCTGGCGTAGAAAGGTTGCGTCGTCCGATCTCTCGGCAAGCAATTGCAGATGCCGATTGATCGCGCCGTCACTATCGGGTCCGGGTGGCTGCGCTTCGATCACGTCAAATGCGCGGTCGAATTCCTGGCTCAGGCTCAGAGCGATCGCATAGGTGCGGTTCATCATCGCGCCCAGCTCCGATCGTCTGAACTCGACCGCATAAGATGCCGCCAGATCAAGCTCCTGAGAAGAAACAGCTTTGCGTTCAGACCAACGTTTTTCCACCAGGCGCGCCAAAGCCAGCGGAGATTCAGCGGCGGCGTCGGTAGAGGTTATAACCTCGGTCAACAACTCTTCTTCACGGTCACTGTCCCCTTCCGCCTTGGCAACGCTGGCTTTGGCCTGAGCGACACTGGATATCGTTTCCGGTTCAATCCGGTCAACCGAACGAAGGATTCTGCGGGCAGCCTCCAGTTGTTGTGCGCTCACCAGTAATTTTGATAACCGCGGCCCCAGCTGGCGGCGAAGATGATCTGGCAGTCTTGAATACGCGTTTTCGATTGCTTCCACGTTTGCGTCAGGTGCCAGTTCCCCTTCGGACAACACAGCCCAAAGCGCGGCATCGCTGTCACATCGTTGCAGGTCGTTGAATGGATTCCTGGGCAGCGGCGGCCGGTTATCTACAACCCGCGCAATTGCCGCAACGGGTTCGAAGCCCTCTGGCGGCGTCTCCAACAGCCTAAAGACACTCAACGCTTCGGCTCCGAAACCGAAAGAGGCGTAGAGCTTGGCCAGGTTCATGGCCTTTTCGCCGTCAAGTTTGTCAAACTCTTTGTACAGCCCAGAGCGGAGAGCTGATACCTGGTCCGGAAAAGGCGTGTCCCCTGACCAGGACGCAAAATTCATCTCAGCAGTCGAGATGCAGGCCGGTCTGTGGTCAATTGGTTGCAGTTCTGCGTTCAATACATTCTGCAAATCGTCCAGAACCGTGGTCAGACGTACGTTCGAACGCAATCGGGGCGGCACAACGCTTGTACCGGACGGGGCGGTATTGCGTGGCCCGACAGGAGCAAGCTTCAAATCCAGCAACTTGCGATCGGTCCCTTGCAGAAGACGAGTGGACAGCTGGTCTTTTATCCCCTGCTCAGTCATGGTGAGGAGCGGAAGATGCAACCCTGTCTCAACCGATGGCGGTTTGCCTTCGGCCGTTTTTCCGATCAAGGGTGGCGGTACATTCTCAAGAAGCGGCGGCAACAATTCCCCTGGCGCGATGTCCAGTACGATCATCGAGTTTCTGTACAGAAACGCCGACGCCACGCAGTCGCACCCGAACTCCAGCTCCAAAGCGCTGCCGGGGTTTTCCTGCGACAATGAGGCCAGGCGGTTCGTGGTCAAACGCCCAAAAACCGAGCTGGTTTTGAATGTGACATCGTCCAGGGCAATGGTAAGGCTGGCGCCGTTCTTCCGTTGCGCCAGCACCCAGCGGGTATCCGGTGGCACGTCGAAAACCAGACGTGTGAATCCGTCATGCTCACCGGATCGCACCACCACGTCCTGTGCAGTCACGGCAGATGCAGCCATGACCAAAACAGCAATCAGAAACCCGATGCGCTTCATGCCGCAGCCTGCTTGAGCTCTTTCAATGCGTCTTCCAGCTCGGAAAAGCCCGGGCGGTTATGGGTTGGGGTGTTCTGGCGTCCGACTTCAATGCACATGGCAGCATTGTGGTTGTGCAGGTTGGCCACCAGTACTTCCTTGATCAGCTGATAAAAGTGGTTGTCTTCTTCAACGACAGCTTTCAGTTTGCCTGCGAAGGGGCCGACCAGACCATAGGACAGAAAAACGCCCAGGAACGTGCCTACCAGGGCACCCCCAATCAGCTTCCCCAGCACTTCGGGCGGCTGATCGATTGATCCCATCGTCTTGATCACGCCCAGAACCGCAGCAACGATCCCCAGCGCGGGCAGGCCGTCTGCCACTGTTTGAAGCGCATGGCTTGAGTGCATGGCGTGATGAAAATTCGCCTCCATGCGCTTCTCCAGAACCTCTTCAACCTGGTGCGGATCGTCATAATTCATCGCTGCCGACCGCATGGTGTCACAAATCAGGTCGACGGCCTCCTTGTCTGATTGGATCTTGGGGTATGCGGAAAACAAGCTGGAGTTTTCTGGGTCCTCTATATGCTGCTCGACCTCAACAGGGTTGGCGCGGGCAATGCGGATCAACGAAAACAGAAGGCACAGAAGGTCACGATAGTCTTCGGGCTTCCATTTCGGGCCTTTGAACACCTTGCCCATGTCTTTGATCGTATGTTTCACGCCGCCCATGTCGTTGCTGATCAGAAAGGCTCCGACGGCGGCGCCGCCGATCATCATCATTTCGAAGGGAAGAGATTTCAGGATGATGGTCATCTTGCCACCTGCCGCGAGATAGCCGCCGAAGACCATTACGAAGATGACAACAATTCCAACAATTCCAATCATTTGAGATCTCCAGATGAGTTCTGTGCGTTACCGGGCAACACGGGCGACTACTCCTGTGGGGCCGAGGCGTTGCGCCCGGCCATGACAACGCTGATCGTATAGGCCGCTTCGGGGCTCAGGCCCGCCAGCACGCCAGCCGCTGCATCCGCCGGCATGCGGGACAGGAACCCTGCGGCAAAGGTCGGGTCCATGGTTTCAAACAACGCGGCTGCGTCCTTGGGTTTCATGTTCTGGTAAACATCCGTCAGGCGCGCCAGATCGTTCTCTGCCGCCTTGTCCGCGACCGCCAATGTGGCGCGCAGGGCATCTTCTGCTTCCTTCAGGGCCGTCAGACGCGTTTCAACGGCCTGGGTGGCGATCTCCAGTGCTTTTTCCTGATCGCGCAATTCAGCCTCTCGCTGTTTGACGCGTTCCTCCCGGCGCAAAAGCTCTGCCAGCACAACCTGAACATCGCGTGTTTCGGATGCGGCAGGCTTGTTTTCCACGACTTCGGGTGTCGCCGGTTTGGCGAGCGCGGGTCCTGCCTCCAAGCCAACGCGAATGGCTGCCGAGCCGATCATCAGCAATGAGATGACAGCAAGCACACCGCCGCGCGGGCGTGTATCGTGTTTGGCGTTGCGCGCCAGGCTCATGCCTGCGCCCCGTTTTGCTTGCGGTCATGGCGGAAGAACATCAGGCCCTCTGGCGCCTTGGGTTGCTCTTCACGCGCACCAGTTTCGGCCGGTTCCGCTGCTTTCTCGTGCTTGGTGCCCTGTTCCTCTTCAGGCTGGGGATCGTCTTGGACAGGCTTTGCCGTTTCCGGGGCAGCAGTTTCTTCTTCGGGTATGACATCATGCAGAGATGCCATCATCAGCTCTAGGTGCTGAGCCACGGTCTCAGCCCTTTGCGTCAGCGCCTTCAGCTGATCCCCCGATTGATCCGAGGCATTTCGCGCGCTGTCCAGGGATTTCTTCAGCTCTTCCGCCTGGGTCGACAACACGGCCACCGCGCCACCGACGCCTTTTTCAAGATCGGTGAACCGCCTGAGGCGGCGCGACAGCACAAAACAATAAAGACCCGCGCCCAACGCACCGGCGACCAGCAAAATATCCGCAATCAGCTCCAATTCCGCCTCCTAATTCAGTACAAATTCCATCACCAGCACATCGCGAACGCGCCCTTCGCCAACAACAACTCCAATGCGTCGCAGCAGGTGACCTCGGATGCGCGTCAATGCCAGCGAATCCTCAAGGTCCTTCAATTCAACAGCTCGCAGGTATCCGTTCAGGACATCCATGATTCGTGGCTGCATTTTTTTCACATCAGCTATGTACGGCGCGTTAACTTCGAGCTGAGCGTGGAACTTCAAATGTCGCGAATTGCCGGAATTCACCGATACAACAACCGGCGGCAGATCAATGAAACCGGCATCCGCCAGCGCTTTGGCAGGTTCCTCTTTCGCCTCGTCCTTGCCGGCCTCAACCGCGGCCTTGCCACCCAGCGGAATCAATCCGGATGACGTCAGGAAATACCCGCCCGCAGCGCCGGCGATGGCAAGAAGCATCCCGATCAGCATTCCCTTTTTCCCTTTTTTCCCGGTGGGTTCCGCCAGTTCGTCGGTTGCGTCAGTCATGACGTCCTCATTCATCAGTTCCGACCCCGTCATAACCGCGCAGGGACTAACCGATTGTTAAGAGCAATCGTCCAAACAGAGAGTGCGTCGGGCAGAATGCCGGCGAGTCGGAGGTGAGCGTGCAGCAGATCGGAACTGTCTGGGCTAATTTGGACAGGCGTAAACAAATCATCGTCGCCGGTGCGGTTGCGCTGGTGTTTCTGGGAATCCTTGGCATGTCGCGCCTCGTGACGGCTCCGTCCATGACGCTGCTTTATGCGGGTCTGGAAAGCGGTGCCGCCGGGGAAATAGTACGCGCGCTGGACCAGCGCGGCGTCACATATGAAATCCGGGGTGGATCGATCTACGTATCCGGCGCGCAGCGCGACGAGCTGCGAATGACCCTGGCCAGCGAAGGCCTGCCCGCAAACGGCAACAAAGGGTACGAACTGCTTGATTCGCTAAGCGGGTTTGGCACCACCTCTCAGATGTTCGATGCTGCCTATTGGCGCGCGAAAGAGGGTGAACTGGCGCGGACGATTGTCGGAAGCCCGCATATAAGTCAGGCGCGCGTCCATATTGCCAACGGGACGGCAAACCCGTTTCAGCGCAGCGTGTCACCAACGGCTTCGGTTTACCTCGTGCCATCCGGGACCGAAAATACCGGGGATCAGGCCAAGGCCATCCGGTTCCTTGTTGCCTCGGCCGTCAGCGGCCTGACGCCCGAGAACGTTACGGTGGTTGATTCGCACGGGGCCGTGATTGGCGGGCAGGATACCGCAGCGCCCGCGGACACTGCGGACGACAAGTCGCGCCAGTTGCGGGAACGTGTTCTGCGTCTGGTCGAGGCGCGTGTCGGTACAGGCAATGCCGTGGTCGAGGTCAGTGTGGACACCGAAACCAAGACGGAATCCATTCGCGAGCGGCGCTTTGACCCCAAAGGCCGCGTGGCGATCAGCACGGATGTCGAAGAACGTTCGGACAGCGCCCGAAACCAGTCATCGGATGTCACCGTGGCGTCGAACCTGCCGGATGGCGATGCGGCGGGTGGCGACGAATCGAATTCGACGGCCACTCAGACTCGTGAGCGGGTGAACTACGAAGTCTCCGAGACAGAGCTGGAAGTTCACAAGGCTCCCGGCGCGATCAAGCGTCTGACGGTTGCAGTTCTGGTCAATGGGAAAAGATCGGTGGACGCCTCTGGTGCGGAAGTCTTCACGCCGTTGCCCCAGGAAGAACTGGCCGCTCTGGAAGAGCTCGTGGCGTCGGCAGTCGGGTACGATGCGGCGCGCGGGGACGTTATTACTCTGAAATCCATGGATTTGCCGTCGGTCGAACCACAGGGCACCCTGGTATCGTCGTCGCTCTGGCAGAACATCCATCTGGACGTCATGTCCTTGATACAGATGGCTGTGCTGGCTTTGGTTTCGCTCGTGCTGGCCCTGTTCGTGATCCGCCCGATCCTGACGAATGCAACACCGACACCGGCGCTGCTGGCGGCGGCAGGAGGGGCGGATTCGGATACTCTGGCGCTGACAGGTGAAATCGCAACGGAGGAACCGGCAGAGCTCTCGACCCTGCCGGCAGAGCGTGGTGTTCCGGCTCTCAGCTCGAACGTCACGGAGGATCCTGTCGACCGGCTGCGCGCCATGATCGGTGACAAGCAGGAAGAAACCGTCGAGATCCTGCGCAGTTGGCTTGAAGAAGGTGAGGAGCGGGTGTGATGTCGATTGCCCATCTTCTTGAGGATTTCACCACCCAGACCGGTACGGGGCCTGTTCTGATCTTGAATGAGGACACGCTGGAAGAACAACGGCTCGCTGCCTTCGAAGACGGGTATGGGGCCGGTTGGGAAGATGCCTCGCGGGCGCAGGAGCAAAGCCGCGGCCAGATTTCGGCTGAATTGGCAAGGTCGCTTGAGGATATGTCTTTCACCTATCACGAAGCCATCGCCCGCATGACCCTGTCGTTGGAGCCCATGTTCACCAGCCTGGTTCAGACCGTACTGCCTGAGATGGCCGAGCGCGGCCTGGCAGCCCGCATTGTGGAGCAACTCTGTGAAATGGCGCGTTCGCGGATAGAGCAGCCGATGCAGATTTTGGTGCCGCCGGGATGTGCCGAGAGTGTCGCAGCGCTGTTGCCTCAAGATCTGCATTCCACTCCTCAGGTGATCGAACACTCGGACCTGGAGCCGGGTCAGGCCCGCCTTCAGGTCGGCACGAGCCGACGTGAGGTTGATTGCACCGCTTTGCTCGCCGCCATCGAACAGACCTTTGACGCTTATGTCTTTGAGACAAGAGAGGCTTTGTCCAATGAATGACACCCAGATCCCGAAATCTGAAAAACCCAACCCATTCGACTCGGTCCCGATTGAAGTGACCGTTTCCGTTGGTCGTGCGCGCCCATTGATCAAGGACCTGTTGAACATGGGAGAGAATGCCGTGCTGACCCTGGACAAACGGATCGAAGATCCGGTTGACCTCTATGTTGGGGATCAGTTGGTGGCGCGCGGGCTGTTGGAAGAAATGGACGGCGATCAGGCAGGGCAACTTGCAGTGCGCTTGACCGAGATTGCGGATTTGCACAACGGAATCGGTTGATGCGCTATGTAATCTGCCTGGCTTTGGTGGCCGTGTTGACGCCCTCACTGGCCGCTGCCCGGGATTTGACCTTGTCCCTGGGCGAGGGCGGGTCGATTTCCGCCCGGACAATCCAGCTGATTCTGCTGATCACAGTCCTGAGCATCGCTCCGGGGCTGGCGATCATGATCACCTGCTTTCCCTTCCTGATCACCGTTCTGTCGATCCTGCGGCAAGGGATCGGCCTGCAACAATCGCCGCCCAATATGCTGTTGGTCAGCCTGGCGTTGTTCCTGACCTATTTCATCATGGACCCGGTGTTTTCAGAAGCATGGGCGACAGGGATACGACCGATGATGGAAGAGACGATGGAAGTGGAACCAGCGTTGGAGCGCGCGTTGGAGCCGTTCCGCGCCTTCATGGCGGCCCGACTGGATGCGGACACGTTCTATGCCATGGCGGCTTTGCGCCCCGGTGGTGAGGCTATGGAGTTGTCCGCACAAGCGCCATTGTCGGTCTTGATGCCGTCCTTCATGCTGTCGGAAATCGCACGGGCGTTTCAGATCGGGTTTCTGATTTTCCTGCCGTTTCTGATCATCGATCTTGTCGTGGCCGCTGTATTGATGTCGATGGGCATGATGATGGTGCCTCCGGCCATCGTATCCTTGCCATTCAAGCTGGCGTTTTTTGTGATCGCCGACGGGTGGGCTCTGATTGCGGGCGCATTGGTGCGCAGTTACATGCCGTGACCTCGACATGTAGCCGCAGCGCGCTGAAAAAACAGGCGGTCAGGCGCCTCTGTCCCACTGTTGTTAAAGGCGTAATTCAATGTCCGGCCGCAAGTGAAACGGATCAGCCCGTCTTTTTCAGGTCTTTGATCAACTGGTCCAGGTTGCCTTTGCGGGCATCCAGCATCGCGCCGATTTCGGTGCGTTCGGTCAGCAGCAGATTCACGCCTTCGATGAACATGTTGTAGAATTTTTCACGCCCCGACTTGTCCGAAACAAGGAACGTCACATCAAACGGCGCCGAGCCGCGCAGCTTGACCATCGTGCGCACTTCATATCCGGCCTTGATCTTGCGGGCATTGCGCACGTTGACCTCACCGCCGATGAACTCGCGGAAGCGGCGACCATATTTGCGGGAAATATAGCCCTGAAACGCCTTGGTGAATTGCTTCAACTGGGATGGGGTGGCCGTGCGGGCATCGGCACCGAGGGCATAACGCGCCATGATCGGGACGTCGGCATATTGCACAAAGATCTTCTCGAAATCTCGCAGCATCGCATTCTCTGACTTTCCCGAATCGATAACCCTGTTGATGTCGTTGACCACACTGTTGACCAGTGCCTTGGCTGATGCCTCGGTTTGGGCAAACGCAGATTTGGGCAAGACGGCCAAAGCAAGACCAGCTGCGACAAAGTTACGGCGGTTCAACTCGTTATTCAGCATAGGGGTCCTCGTAGGGGTCTAAATAGGGGTCCCTGACCGGGTCTGTACCGGTTTCTGCATAGGGGTCAGAATACAAATCCAGATAGGCGTCTTCGTCATCTCTTGCCAGTTCGAAGCGGCGATTTTGCAGATAGATCAGGCGGGCCTGCGCATAACTGTCTGCGCTTTCATACAGAATCGAGTCCACGGTGTCCGAGAACCGCCCACGATCGCCCATGCGGCGAACGACTTCGGCATAAACGCCCAGATTGTCGGCGGGCCGGACCGGGGTAAAATTGATCGGATTCGAGAACAGGTTGATCACGACCCCGATGGCATCCCTTTGGGTCGACGGGCCATAGAAAGGCAGTTCAACATAAGCCCCTTCACCGACCCCCCAGACGTGCAGGGTCTCACCAAAATCAGTATCGACGGGAGGCAGGTTCAGCTCATCTGCGGGCGCGGACAGGCCAAAGCCGCCCACGGTCATGTTGATCACAAAGCGCAGCAGCGCATTACCCATCTGTTTCGGGTTGCCCTGAAGCAGGTAGTCGACCGCTTGTCCGGGCAGCGAGATGTTTTCGGCGAATGTGCTGAAACTGGTGACCATGGGATCAGGAACGATCTTCACGTACCCTTTCGACGCAGGTCGAAACAGAAACCGGTCAACGCCCAGATTGAACTTGTGAATTCCCCGGTTCGCGTTTTCGTAAGGGTCGAACACGTCGCTGCGTGCGGCGCCCTCGGGCGGTGTCGTTGCACAGGCGGACAGAATGGCCATGAGTGACAGGACAACCAGGTGTTTCAGGCAAAATCTGCTCGACACGATCTTTGCTTCTCCCAAATGCCCGACATCCGTTCTGTCGGGCCAACAATCACAATTCACCAATACTAACACGCCGGTAAGGCACAAGTTCTTGTCACATAGTCGTTTCAGGTCTCAAATGAAACACCTAGCGTTTAACCTGTTCGTCAGGTCCGGGTAAAGCAATTGAGCATCTGCAAGTCATAATAAGTAAAGATATGCTCAGATCGCATGCAAGCCGGAATTTGCCGCATTCCGTCTTTCCACGGATGTGCTTCCCGGTTAGCGTCCGGCAGAGTCAATCAGGGAAGGACCCTCTCAATGAGCATCGCTGCAAAATTGGAAAGCCTCGGTGTCACGCTGGGCGACGCACCCGCGCCAGCGGCAAATTATGTGCCGTATGTACGTGTGGGCAATATCGTGTACGTCTCCGGCCAGATATCGAAATCAGACGAGTTGATCACCGGCAAGCTGGGCGATGACATGGATGTCGAGGCCGGAGCCGCAGCGGCGCGGGTCTGCGCGATCAATCTGCTGGCGCAGGTCAAGGCGGCCTGTGGCGGAGATATCGACAAACTGGTGCGTGTCATCAAGCTGACCGGTTTCGTGAACTCGACCGCAGATTTCACTGCGCAGCCGCAAGTGATCAACGGCGCATCCGACTTTCTGGTCGAAGCGCTGGGCGACGCCGGTCGCCACTCGCGCTCTGCCGTAAGTGCCGCGTCGCTGCCTTTGGGCGTGGCGGTCGAGATAGAAGGCATTTTCGAGATCGAATGATACCGCCCCTGCCAGCTGCGTTTTTGCAGGCCCCGATTGCTCATCGGGCGCTGCATGACGTCTCGAACAACCGCCCGGAAAACAGCCGGGCGGCCATTCGTGCCGCAATCGATGCCGGATACGGGATCGAGATCGACCTTCAGCTGACATCTGATGATCGTGCCGTCGTATTCCATGATTACGACATGGGGCGTCTGACCGGCCAGCCCGGGCCGATCCGGCAGGTGTCGGCGGCGGCGGCGTCCGAATTCACCCTTCTGTATGGTGATGACGGCATTCCAACGCTTGATGAGGTGCTGGATATGGTCGCAGGCCGGGTGCCGCTTCTGATCGAGCTGAAGGATCAGGACGGCGTTATGGGTATGAATATCGGTGCCCTCGAGCACGACACCGTGCGCGCATTGCAGGGCTATGACGGCCCGGTGGCCCTGATGTCCTTCAATCCAAACTCGGTTGCGGAACTGGCGCGACTGGCCCCGCATCTGCCGCGCGGCATCACGACTTGCGCCTATGAGCCCAGTGTCGAGCTTCTGCCGCAAGACGTCTGCGACACCCTGCGCGATATTCCTGATTTTGACCGTGTCGGGGCCGGTTTCATCAGCCACGAGGCGGAAGATCTTTCCCGCCCGCGCGTGGCCGAACTGAAGGCGCAGGGCGTGCCGATCCTGTGCTGGACTGTCCGAACGCCCGAACAAGAGGCAGAGGCCCGCATGGTTGCCGACAATGTGACCTTCGAAGGGTATCTGGCTGCGCATTCAGCTTGAACCTTGCCGCTTCGGTCACAGATAAAGGGCTGGTGCGGAGGAAACATGGATCAGGCCCAAATCGAAGTTCAGGTCATTGGGTCTCTGTCGCGGATTTCAGCGGCCGAGTGGGATGCCTGCGCCTGCCCCGAGGCCGCCGATGGTGGGCGGCCCCTTGATCCCTTCACCACGCATCGTTTTTTGCTGGCGCTGGAGGAGAGCGGCTCGGTCGGGCGCGGTACGGGTTGGCAACCGCAGTACCTGACGGCCTTTCTTGACGGGATCCTGATCGCAGCGGCCCCGATGTATGCCAAATCGCACAGCCAGGGCGAATACATCTTTGACCACAGCTGGGCCCATGCCTATGAAAGCGCAGGCGGGCGATATTATCCCAAGTTGCAAATTGCGGTGCCGTTCACACCCGCCACCGGGCGGCGGTTTCTGGTGCGCCCGGGCTATGACAGGATCGGAATGTCGGCTTTGGTGCAGGGTGCCGTTCAACTGGCGGCCGACAATCAGGTTTCTTCGGTTCACGTGACCTTCTGTACGGAAGCCGAGGCATTGGCCGGTGAGCAGATGGGGCTGATGCTTCGCAGCTCGCAACAGTTTCACTGGCTGAATGATGGCTACGCCGAATTCGATGATTTCCTTGCGGCCTTGTCCTCACGCAAGCGCAAAAACATCCGCAAGGAACGGGCGCAGGCCAATGGCTTTGGCGGTGAAATCCGCACGTTGACGGGCGATGACCTGCGCCCGGAACACTGGGATGCGTTTTGGCGGTTCTATCAGGACACCGGGGCGCGAAAATGGGGCTCACCCTATCTGACGCGCCGGTTTTTTGACATCGCACAAGAGACGATGGCGAATGACATGGCCCTGATTTTGGCTGAACGGGATGGTCGCGCCATTGCGGGTGCGCTGAACTTCATAGGTCGTGAAACGCTTTTTGGGCGGTATTGGGGCTGCATCGAACATCATGCCTGCCTGCATTTCGAACTGTGCTACTATAGGGCGATAGATTTTGCCATTGCCCACGGTCTGGCCCGGGTGGAAGCGGGCGCTCAGGGCGAACACAAGCTGGCGCGGGGCTATTTGCCGACGCGCACGCATAGCTTGCACTGGGTCGTCGATCCGGGTTTTGCCGATGCCGTCAAAAAATATCTGGACGCCGAAGGCCGCGCAGTGGGAGAAGAGATCGAGATTCTGACGGATTACGGCCCGTTCAGGAAATCGAACCCGGAGGAACAGCAATGACTGAACTTTTGTCCGCCGAGACCCGTGGCCCGCTGCTGGATCCGCTGTTCAAAAACGGCTGGACCATGGTCGAAGGCCGCGACGCGATCACCAAGACCTTCATTTTCGACAACTTCGTGCACGCATTTGGCTGGATGACGCAAGTGGCGATCTGGGCCGAGAAATGGAACCATCATCCAGAATGGTCCAACGTCTACCGCACGGTTGAGGTGGTTCTGTCCACCCATGACGTAGGTGGCCTGTCGTCACTGGACGCCAAGCTGGCCCGAAAGATGGACAGCCTGTGCTAGCGGTCGTTGCCTGACCCCTGGCCACCGGCAAGCGACGCAGCCGTGCCCATCTGCTTGAATTCCGCAGGTGTGACGGTGCCATCGCTGACATCGATGGACCGTGGAATGCCAGTGGTCTTGTTCCCGATCTGGCGCACGCTGCGCGCCGCTGGGTTGATATCCAGACACCGGTTTTCATAGCAGGTCAGGCCAGACGAATTGATCTGGATGCGGACCTGTCCGTCCGGCCCCGTCACCACGGGAGCTTGCGGAACGTCACAGGCCGCGGCCAGTGCCAAAGCACCCATTCCGATCCATTTCTTCATAGCAAGCTCCTTCAAGCGGGCTTAGTCCAGTTGACCATTGCCGTTCTGGTCTGCCGCGCCGAAATCTTCATTCATCTGTGCATCATATTCCGATCTTGAGATAAAGCTGTCCTTGTTGCGGTCAACATTCTGGAACTGCTTTATGTCCAGAAACGGCTTGGCCTCGGCCTGACCCAGTGTGCCGTTCTTGTCTTCGTCCATGGCCTGAAACGCATAGTCCGAAAAAGCGTCGAACTCGTCTTTGGACAGGAACCCGTCATTGTTTGCGTCGATGGCATTCAATTCTTTTTCATGCAGCTCGGCCACGGTTTCGGCATTGGTGGCCGAGGCCAGGAATGCAGCTGTGAATACAAAAATCGCCCGTTTCATGTCCAATCTCCTCAGCATGCAAATCTTTGGCCTTCAATGCCACCGGCGGCAGCACCGGCTGCGGTCAGGATCGTCTTGCCCGATCCGCCGCCGAACTGGTTGCCGATTGCACCGCCGATCAAGGCGCCGCCCAGTGTGCCGCTGAGGCAGGCAATCTCGTGCTGTCGTGCGGCTTGCTGTTGCGGGGTTGGGGCCGGACCGCAGGCTGCCAAAAGCGCTGCGCCGGTCAGGATGGATGAAAACACCTTAAGTTTCATAAAAATCTCCCCAATTTTGTGCGACGAGTATTCGCGCATTGAGGCAGTGCTTCAAGTAAAATTGGGTTCACGCGGCCCCGGACAGACCGGGGCCGCCCAAATTCAGATCACCTCCAGCAGACCTTCGCCCGCCGAGATCCCGCAGGCACCGGGGTTATCTTCCAGGTTCAGGGCCGTGATCTTGCCGTCCTCGACCAGCATCGCATACCGTTTCGAGCGTGCGAACAGGCCAACGGGCGGGGCGTCGAAATCCATGCCGATGGCTTTGGTGAATTCTGAGGCCGCGTCTGAAACCATGGTCAGTCCGGCCGCGGTCGCGCCGGTGGATTCACCCCAAGCCTGCATGACGAACGGGTCGTTGACCGACAGGCACATGATCTCGTCCACGCCCTTGTCGTCGAACTGCTTTTTGGTGCGAATGAAGCTTGGCACATGTGCGGTGGTGCATGTGCCGGTATAGGCGCCGGGCACAGCGAAGATGACAACCTTGCGCCCTTTGGTCTTGTCTGAAATCCGAACTTCCTCCGGCCCGTCGGCCCCCATCTGGATCAGTGTGGCTTCGGGCAGAGTGTCTCCTGTTGAAATCATTTTTCAGCTCCTGTCGTTTGGATTTGCAGAATTGGGCTAAGCCGCAATATAGGTGGTCAAATCAGAGAGACCACGGGAAAACTGCAGGGTGGGCAAAGCATGAGCCATATTGTCGTGATTGGCGCGGGTCAGGCAGGAGCGTCCTTGGTGGCGCGGCTGCGCAAGGACGGGTTCGACGGAGAGATTACTCTGATCGGGGCCGAGCCGCATCTGCCGTATCAGCGCCCGCCTTTGTCCAAGGCTTATCTTCTTGGAGAGATGGAGCTGGAGCGCCTGTTCCTGCGACCCGAAAGCTTCTATGCCGAAAACAACATCACTCTGCGGCTTGGCCAGCGCGTGACCGGCATCGACCCCAAGGCCAAAACGGTCACTGTTGGGGATGAAGTCATCCCGTATGACGAACTTGCGCTGACTACCGGGTCAGATCCGCGCCGCCTGCCTGCCGCCATCGGAGGCGATCTGGACGGCGTGCACGTGGTGCGCGACCTGGCCCATATTGATGAGATGGAACCCAAAGTGACCGAAGGCGCCCGCGCGTTGATTGTGGGCGGCGGTTACATCGGGCTCGAGGCCGCCGCCGTCTGCGCGAAACGCGGCGTCAAGGTCACCTTGGTCGAGATGGCCGACCGCATCCTGCAACGGGTCGCTGCGCCAGAAACCAGCGCGTATTTCCGCGCGTTGCACAGCGAATACGGTGCCGACATCCGCGAAGGTGTCGGGCTGGATCGTCTGATCGGCGAAAATGGCTGGGTTGTGGGGGCCGTGTTGACGGACGGCACGACGCTGGACGTTGATTTCGTGGTGGTCGGTGTGGGCATCACCCCCTCTACCCAACTGGCCGAGATGGCAGGGCTCGAACTGGATAACGGCATCAAAACCGATGCCCATGGTCGCACGTCTGATCCGTCGATCTGGGCGGCCGGCGATTGCGCCTCTTTCCCCCATGGCGAAGGGCGTATCCGTCTGGAAAGCGTCCCCAACGCGATCGACCAGGCCGAAATCGTGTCGCAGAACATGCTGGGTGCGGCCAAGGATTATGTGGCAACCCCATGGTTCTGGTCGGACCAGTACGACGTCAAGCTTCAGATCGCGGGCCTGAACACCGGATATGACCGCGTGGTGACCCGCAAGGGCGAGGGTCAGACCGTCTCCTTCTGGTATTACAAAGGCGACAGGCTGATTGCTGTGGACGCGATGAATGATCCGCGGGCATACATGGTCGGCAAGCGATTGATCGAAATGGGCAAAACCGCTGATCCCGAAGTCGTGGCAGACCCGAACGCGGACCTGAAACCGCTGCTCAAGGCGTGAGGATCATAGCCGGAGAATTCCGGGGCCGCGCCCTCGCCTCGGTCGGCAAGGGTGATGCGGGCGCGCATCTGCGCCCCACCACCGACCGCGTGCGTGAAAGCCTGTTCAATGTGCTCAACCACCAGATCGATTTTGACGGTTTGCGGGTGCTGGATCTGTTCGCGGGAACCGGTGCGCTGGGGCTCGAGGCGCTGTCGCGGGGGGCGTCGCATGTCACCTTCGTCGATGACGGGCGGGTGGCTCAGGGGTTGATACGCAAGAATATCGACCTGACCCGCAGCGCCGACCGTACCGACTTGGTCCGCCGCGATGCGACCCGGTTGGGCGACAATCCCGGCGCGCCTTACGATCTGGTTTTTCTGGACCCGCCCTACGGGAAATCCATGGGGCAGAAGGCCGTCGCCGCCTTGGCCAATGGCTGGATCGCGGATGATGCATTGTTGGTTTGGGAAGAAAACGCCCCGATGCAGGCGCCGGTCGGGTTCACATTGCAAGACAGTCGCAAATATGGCGACACGCATATTTCCTTGATGTGGAAAGGTGTACCAGGCTGAGACGTTCCGCGCGGTTTGGCCAGCGGCCTGTGTTTGCAATGACGGGACAGCTTGGATAGGTCGAGCGCGAGGCACAGCAGGAATTCCATATGCACGATCTTGTCATTTTCGATTGCGACGGCGTTCTGGTGGACAGCGAGGTGATCTCGAACCAGGTGCTGGTGGACAATCTGGCGCATCATGGCCTGCAACTGGCACTGCGAGAATGCATGTCCCTGTTCGTGGGCGGAACCATGGTGGGTGTGCGGGACAAGGCCCGCGCGATGGGTGCCGTTCTGCCCGAAGACTGGATAGATCAGGTCTATGCCGAAACCTACGACCGCCTGCGCGCAGGTGTGCCATTGGTCCCCGGTATCGCAGACCTGCTTGCGGGGCTGGATCAAAAGGGTATCCCCTGTTGCGTCGCGTCGAATGGCAGCCCGGACAAGATGAAGATCACTCTGGGTCAGAACGGGCTTTGGGACCGTTTCAAAGACGTGATGTTCTCGGCCCACGTGCTGGGCACCGGAAAGCCGGACCCAAAGATGTTCCGCCTGGCCGCCGAGCATTTTGGCGCGACGGCTCCGGTGGTGATCGAGGACAGTCACAGTGGTGTCACGGCGGCGATCCGCGCCGGCATGCGTTGCCTTGCTTATGCGCCTCATGGAGGCGGTGGAAAGCTGGCGGATCTGGGGGCCGAGGTGATCACGGACATGTCACAGGCGCATGGGTTGTTGGGACTTTGACCCGCGGTCGTGCTAATGTGCACGCATGGACCGCACCCTGACACCTTTTGCCTGGACCTTTTCAAGCGACAGCGAAGCCTCAACCGGCCCCGAGCGCAAACCCATGCGCGCGCCGGTCTTCATCCACGACGCGGTCACGCCGTGGGCGGATGAAACGATGCTGCTGAAACTCCTCCGCGAACAGGCCGCGGATCAAGAGGAATAGGTCGGGTGAAACTTGCCAGCGGGTGACAGGGTAAAGATATCGACCCCATCCGAGGTGACGCCCACCGAATGTTCGAACTGTGCCGACAGCGATTTGTCGCGGGTTACGGCTGTCCAGTCATCGGCCAGGGTCTTGGTTTCGGGGCGACCCAGATTGACCATAGGTTCGATGGTAAAGAACATACCCTCTTCCAGAACGGCACCGGTGCCCGGGCGGCCATAGTGCAGCACGTTCGGTGGCGCGTGAAACACGCGACCCAGACCATGGCCGCAGAAATCGCGCACGACGCTCATCCGATGTGCTTCGACATAGGACTGGATGGCATGGCCGATGTCACCAAAGGTATTGCCCGGCTTGACCATCTCGATGCCCTTGAACAGTGCGTCATGGGTCACCTGGATCAGCCGTTCCGCCTTGCGCGGCAGCTTGCCCGCCACATACATGCGCGAGGTGTCGCCAAACCAGCCATCGACGATGACGGTGACGTCGATATTCAGGATATCGCCGTCCTTCAGCTTTTTCTCACCGGGAATACCGTGGCAGACCACGTGGTTCACGCTTATGCAGCTGGCGTGCTGATAGCCTTTATAACCGATGGTGGCCGAGGTCGCACCGGCGTCTTCGACCATCTGCGTGATCAGCCCGTCAAGTGCGCCGGTGGTTTGACCGGGAAACACATGTTCGGCAATGTCATCCAGAATCCGCGCAGCCAGCGCCCCTGCCGCGTGCATCCCGGCAAAGTCACCTTGTTCATAGATGCGAATGCCGTCCTTGGTCAGGCGGCCACGATGCTCTTTCATCGACGCTAAGCTCCAAATGTTGCGCGCAGCATTCCTTTTACGCTGCTTGTGCAGAAAGTACCAGAGGGCGCGCGTTCAGACTGCGTAAACCATGCGGGAAACTTGGTTCCGTTGGCTCAGGATTCAAGAGTAGGGGCTGCATTGCAGCATCTCGGACCCCACCGCCTCGACTGCAATCCGTACGGCTACTGGCTTGGACACTTTTCACGGCAGGCGGATCAGTATCTAATGATTGCACTTTTTCTTGAGAAAATCAGGGAACCGGATGCATGTCACAGAAACGAGAATTGATCTCTAACGGAAACCCCATGGAAAGCATCGTTGGGTTCAGCCGAGCGGTTCGGGTCGGGAACTTCATCGCGGTCGGGGGAACCGCACCAGTCGATGCTGAGGGCAACACTGTGGGTGTCGGCGATGTCTATCTGCAAACCAGACAATGTTTCGAAATCATCAAAGATGCGCTTGAGCGTGCCGGGTCAGGGCTGCACGATATTGTCAGAACGCGTGTCATCCTGACCGAAATCGAAAACTGGAAACAGGCGATCGAAGCCCGAAAGCTGTATTGTCTCGATGCTCGCCCTGTAGATACTATCATGGCCATCGAACGATTTGTGAATCCCGAGTGGCTGGTCGAGATTGAGGTTGATGCTGTCGTTGCGGACTGACTCAGCCGGCCAAAATCCTCATTTCAGTCTGCACCCAAACCCCCGACGGCGTTATCCGCGTCCCGCAAACGATCCGTTCCACCCCTTGCGCCTGCGCCGCCTCAAACGCCGCCGCATAGGCCGGATCAATATCGGCCGCCAAAGCAAACCGGTCGCAATCGGTTCGCTGAACCAGATACAGCATGATCGCGCGATGCCCTTGTGACGCCATTGCGGCCAACTCGCCCAGATGCTTGGTGCCACGGGCTGTGACGCTGTCGGGAAACTCGGCCAGTCCGGGCTGGCGTGACAGAGTGACGCTTTTCACCTCGACATAGGCATCCGGTAGGCCCGCCCCCGTTAGCAGGAAATCGATACGGCTGTTGCCGCCGTATTTCACCTCGGGCCGGACGGTGCCATAGGCGGCCAGTTCGGGAATCTCACCGGCTTCCAAAGCGGCCCGCAGCGCCTGGTTCGGAACCGAGGTATCGACGCCGGTAAAATGCCCGTTCTCGTGGTCCACCAGCCGCCATCCGAATTTCAGCTTTTTCTTTGGATCGTCGTTGGGCTCCAGCCAAATCTTTTCGCCGGGCTCGGCCAGCCCCATCATCGATCCCGGATTGGCGCAATGGGCCGTTACCTCACTCCCGTCCTCAAGCCTGCAATCGGCCAGAAAGCGTTTGTAGCGGCGGATCAGCCGGGCGGGGACAAGAGGGGTTTCAAATCGCATGGTTCAGGGCCTATACCTGCCCCTGAGAACGATCAAGAGGGGACAGCGCCATGGCCAATCCAACCGCAGCGATGCTGGTGATCGGGGATGAAATCCTGTCGGGTCGCACCCGCGACGCGAATATGCATTTTCTGGCGCAGGAACTGACCAAACACGGCATCGACCTGAAAGAGGTCCGCATTGTCAGCGATGACGCCCCTGCCATCGAAGCGGCCGTCAAAGCGCTGTCCGACGCTTATGACAACGTCTTCACCAGCGGCGGCATCGGCCCGACCCATGACGATATCACGGCCGATTGCATTGCCCGCGCTTTCGACACACCCATTGATGTGCGCGATGACGCGCGCGCGCTTTTGCAGGCCCATTACGACAAATCCGGGCTGGAACTGAATGCCGCCCGCCTGCGCATGGCGCGTATTCCGGACGGTGCGACGCTGATCGAAAATCCGGTTTCGACGGCGCCCGGGTTCACGCTTGCGAATGTGCATGTCATGGCAGGTGTGCCGTCGGTTTTCCAAGCGATGGTGGCGAGCGTTTTGCCAACATTGACCGGAGGCCGCCCTTTGCTGTCGCAAACTCTGCGTGTGGACCGCGGAGAAGGTGATATCGCCGCAACCTTGGCAGCCTTGGCCGAAGATTTCAGCGACCTGTCCATCGGGTGCTACCCGTTTCAGATCAACGGTGCCTTCGGGGCCAATGTGGTCGTGCGCGGCACCGACGGGGGCCGGATCGACGCAGCCACCACCCGCCTGGCGAAAGAGCTAGAGCTTTGAGCAATAACTGGGCGGAAATAGTCGACGGAACATGGCCCGCCGCACGCTATCAGCGGCTTGGCCCGTTTCTGCTGCGTGAGGGGCAGGGCGGAGGGTCGCGCGTATCAGCGGCCAGTGCATTGGGCCCGGCCAATGAAGACGACATCGACGCCGCCGAGGCCGCGATGTTGTCCATGGGGCAAAAACGCATCTTCTGCCTGCGGCCCGGGGATGAAGCCCTGGATGCAATGCTGGCCCAGCGGGGATACGACATTCTTGACCCGGTCAACATATATGTCTGCCCCGTCTCTCGGCTGATCGATCAGCCGATCCCACCGGTCATGGTGTTTTCGATCTGGGAACCGCTTGAGATCATGCGAGAAATCTGGGCCTCGGGTGGGATCGGACCTGAGCGGATCGCGGTTATGGAACGTGCCAAGGGCCCCAAGACAGGATTTTTGCTGCGTCACAACGACAAACCCAGCGGCGTGGCTTTTGTGGCGATGCATGCAGACACCGCGATGGTCCACGCGCTGGAAGTGTTGCCCGAACACCGTCGTCAGGGGCTGGGCCACTGGACCATGCGCGCGGCCGCATTCTGGGCGCGTGATCACGGTGCGCGGAACCTCAGCGTGATCTGCACCAAGGCCAATGCGGGCGCCAACGGTCTTTATCGTGCCCTCGGGATGGAGATCGCGGGCGAATACCATTACCGTCATCTTGTCTGAACCGAAGAGGCCGCCGTGACACAAAAAGACATGCCTACCGCGCTGAACCTGCCCATGGTCGATCCGCTGCCGCCGGAAACGCAGAAATACTTTGATATCTGTGTCGAAAAACTGGGCATGGTGCCGAACGTGCTGAAAGCCAACGCATTCGACATCGACAAGCTGAACGCCTTCACCGCGATGTATAACGACCTGATGCTGGCTGACAGCGGGCTGACCAAACTGGAACGCGAGATGATCGCGGTCGTCGTCTCGTCAATCAACAAATGCTTCTACTGTCTCGTCGCCCATGGGGCGGCGGTGCGTCAGCTTTCGGGCAATCCGCAACTGGGCGAAATGCTGGTGATGAACTATCGCGTCGCCCCGCTGGAGCCGCGTCAACGGGCGATGCTGGACTTTGCCGCAAAGATGACCACCGCCAGCGCCGAGATCGAAGAGCCCGACCGCCAGCACCTGCGCGATGCAGGCTTTTCCGACCGCGACATCTGGGACATTGCCAATGTCGCCGGGTTTTTCAACATGTCAAACCGGGTCGCCAGCGCGACGGCGATGGTGCCCAACGAAGAATATCACGCACAGTTTCGATGATCCGCGCCGCCGCCCTTGTTGCCCTGCTGATGACAGGACCTGTTGCCGCGCAGGACCTGACCCTGCCGGCCAGTGCCCGACAGATCAGCGACCGAACATCGCCGCTGGACAGCTATGACCTGCCGACGGGGCCTTATGCAAATGGCTCGGTTCCCGCAGAAACGCGCGAAGGGCGCGTGGAACGCTATACGTGGCGGCTTCAGGCGGGGTCGAGCACGACATTGCAGCTGCTGGCACCGTTGCGGGACCAGATCGAGGCGCAGGGCTACAAGATCCTGTTCGAATGCGACGCGCGGGTTTGCGGTGGTTTCGACTTCCGCTTTGGCACCGAGGTCGTGCCAACCCCGGACATGTATGTCGCCATTCAGGATTACCGGTTTTTGTCGGCCACCAAGGGGCCGGTTGCCCTCAGCCTGCTGGTCAGCCGCAATCCCCCGGATGGCTATGTTCAGATGATCCGGGTCACACCCCAGGACGCGCCGGACCCGGACCCTGTGGTGGTCGAGCAAGCCGTGGAAGGCCCGGTCGGATTGCTGGAGGCCTTGGCCACAACAGGCCACGTGATCCTGGATGACCTGCATTTTCCGACGGGCGAGGTTGCCCTGGGCGAAGGGCCGTTTGACTCGCTGACCTTGCTGGCCGAATACTTGACCGACAACCCGAACACACGCCTGGCGTTGGTGGGGCACACTGATGATACCGGTGCCTTGCAGGCAAATATTGCGGTCAGCAAAAGCCGGGCCGAGGCGGTGCGAACCCGCCTGATCGATGCGCATGGCGTGGCACCCGACCGGATCGAAGCACAGGGCGTTGGCTATCTGTCTCCGCTCACATCGAATGCAACCCCGGAAGGGCGCGATCTGAACCGTCGGGTCGAAGCCGTATTGCTGGTCAACTGACCCACCACAGGTACAGCGGCAATCCGACGGTGATGTTGAACGGAAACGACACCCCCAGCGACAAGGTCAGATAGATCCCGGCCTCGGCCTTTGGAAGGGCGATCTTCATCGCGGCGGGAACCGCGATATACGAAGCCGAGGCTGACAGCACCATGAACAGGAACAAGCTGCCCTGTGGCAAGCCGATCACGGCACCTACCGCCCAGGCCATAAATGCGCCGATCAGGGGCATCAAGACACCAAAGGCGAACAGGCCAACCGACAGCTTGTCTCGGTTGCTGATCAGGCTGCGCCCTGCCGACAGGCCCATATCCAGCAGAAACAGGCACAGGATTCCGGTGAAAGGCGTCACGATGAAGGGCGCGATCATCTGCATGCCTTCACCACCGGTGATGGCTCCGATCAGGAAGGCACCGGTAAGCAGAACGATCGAGCCGTTGGCCAGCAGATCGCGCCACAGTTTGTCATCCTTGACGCCATTGCTTCCGGTCTTGTGCGCCAACCAAAGCGCCGACAGGATTGCGGGCACCTCCATCGCAGCCGCAACGGCCACCATGAATCCGTCATGGGTCAGCCCCACCAGATCCAGCAGGCTAGTGGCTGTAACAAAGGTTACGATCGAGATCGAACCATAGTGCCCTGCCACCGCCGCCGCGTTCAGCGCATCCAGCCGTGTCATCACCCTGAGCAGGCCAAAGGCCACGAAGGGGATGGTAAAGGACAAGGCGACACCGCCCAGCAGCGTCAGGAACAGTTGCAGGTGAATGCCATGCGCGGCCAGACTGGCACCGCCTTTGAACCCGATGGCCAGCAGCAGGTAAAGCGACATGAACTTGGCCGCGCCCGCAGGAATGGACAGGTCACTGCGTACAAAGGCCGCCAGAAGCCCAAGGGCAAAAAACAGTATGGTCGGCACCAGCAGGTTGCTGGACAGTGTCTCGATCACTCCGGGCATAATTGACTCCTGATCCCTCGTTTTCGGGTTAGGTGCCTTGCAAAACTGATTTCGCCAAATACTATCTTTCTAAGTTATATATAGTTTCAGGCTATGAAATGCGCCCGACATTGCGGCAGTTGGAATACATCGTTACGGTCAGTCGCCTTGGGCGATTCAGTTTGGCTGCCGAGGTGCTGAATGTCAGCCAGCCCAGCCTGTCGACGCAAATTGCGACTGTAGAACAAGAACTTGGCGTTCGGATCTTTGAGCGTAACCGTGGTGGTATCCAGGTGACGGCGAAGGGAGAAGAGTTCATCTTGCGCGCACAGAAGATCCTGGCAGAGGTCAAGGACCTGCGCCACGCCATGTCGAACGATATGCCCGTCGGAGGAAGGTTGCGACTGGGGGTTTTGCCTTCGATCGGGCCTTATCTGTTGCCGCAAGCCATCAAACAGGTGCACCGGATTCGCCCCGGATTGCGCATTGCGGTGCGCGAGGAAAACACACTGGATCTGGAACAGGGTCTGAAATCCGGTCGATTTGATCTGATATTGTCCACGCCCGAAGACCATCCGAATACCGTGCAACACCGGTTGTTCAACGAACCTCTTTGGGTCGCGGTTGCCGTTGATGACGTTCTGGCGCGGGATTTGCAGGGTGTCAGTGCCACCGATCTTCAGAACCGGATTTTCCTTACCCTGGATCAAAGCCACCGCCTGTCGCGCATCGTCTATGCATTGGCGGCGGAATGCGGTGGGGTTGTTTCGGATGAGTATGAAGGCACGACGCTTGATTCCATTGTTCTGATGGCGGCTTCGGGTGTTGGTGTTGCGGTACTGCCTGATCTTTATGCTCGCAGACAGGGGATCTACCGCGACGAGGTGCGATTGCGACCGCTGTCCATCGCCAATGCAAATCGCGATATCGCCCTGTTGGCACGCAGTTCCGAAACCCCACCGCCGGGTCAGAATGTGCTGACGGACAGCTTGCGCACTTCCGCCCGGTCCATGGGACTGTCAGTAATCGACCCGTAAAAAAAGGCCCGCACTTTTACATGCGGGCCGAAGGTTGGTCTTCAGGGAGAAATTACCAGTCCATCGGACCCTTCCCGTGGAAGGAATCAACGAGGAAATCGATGAAGGCCCGCACTTTGGGTTGCGTAAAGCGGCCCGGCGGGTAGACGGCGTAAACGCCTTGAACTTCGTCAGGCAGGGACGGCATTGCATCGACAACCAGCCCGGCCTTCAGGGCTTCAGCGTAAAGATAGCTGGGCAGATAGGCGATACCCAGGCCGGAAACCGCTGCGTTCAACAGGGATTGGCCATCATTGACACTCAACCACCCGGCGGTACGAACCTGACGTTTTTCGCCGGATGGCGCGGTCAGTTTCCAGACATTGCCCGAGGATTGGCTGGAATAATGCAGCAGCTTGTGTTCGTTCAGATCATCGATCTTCTGCGGCCGGCCGAACCTTTCGACATAACTGGGCGCGGCGACCATGCGTTTGACCGTCTCGGTAAGTTTGCGGGCGCGCAATGTGCTGTCTTCCAGCTCACCAATACGCACGGCCACGTCAAATCCTTCGGAAATCAGCTCGACATAGCGGTTGTTCAAAACCATGTTCACAGTGATGTCGGGGTAGGCTGCAAGGAACTCGGACAGAACAGGTGACAGGTGATTGACGCCGAAATCCGTGGCAACGCTGATGCGCAAAAGACCAGACGGGGCCGATTGCATTGAAGTGACCAGTGAATCCGCTTCTCCGGCATCATTCAACACGCGCCGCGCGCGGTCATAATAGGCCAGCCCGATTTCCGTTGGTGAAACCCGGCGCGTGGTGCGGTTCAACAGCCGCGCTCCCAGGCGCGCCTCAAGGCTTGATACGTGTTTGGACACAGCTGATTTGGAGATGCCCATCTTTTTGGCCGCATCGGTGAAGCCACCCTGGTCCACCACATTGGCGAAGGCTTCCATTTCGGTCAGTCGGTCCATACTCGTCGTTCCCCAGATCTTGATTTACGTCCTGACTATGGCGCTGAATCTGGGCGGAAACGGGGCAGACATGGGATAATATCAGGGATTTGAATCGGATCGTTTGCGTATGGGAAACGTAGAAACAGTGGTTTCCAAACGCGCCTCAGGCATTGTGACGCTGTGTTTTTCAGGCAATCGCGCTAAGGTATCGCATTGAGAATGGCATTTTTGTGACCAGGGAGGAGATCATGAGAACCTTTTTCGCCATTGCTGCGCTTTGCCTTTCGGTGGGCTTTGCGCATGCCGGAGGAGAGACCCCGTCGAATCCTGATGCAAAGGTCTATTTCGTCAACCTGTCGGATGGCGACACCGTGCAATCACCGGTCACGGTTGTCTTTGGCCTCAGCGGCATGGGCGTCGCACCCGCCGGAACCGAGAAAGAAAACACCGGGCACCACCACCTGTTGCTTGACCGTCCTCCGCTGGGTGAAGGCGAGGATGGCGCGGCTGAGTTGGCAAATGGATTGCCCGCCGACGATAATCACATGCACTTCGGAGGCGGCCAGACCGAAGTAACGCTGGATCTGTCGCCGGGCGAACACACGCTGCAATTGGTTCTGGGCGACGCCGGGCATGTGCCGCATTCCCCGCCGATTGTATCCGAGGTGATCACGATCACCGTGGAATAGCCGCAGGCCGTTGAAACCGTCCGTTCGGTACATGTGATGGAAAGGCGTTTACATTTTCGGCGCACTTAGTGAATCTGCCTGCATTTGCAGGGGATAATAATGTCGCTGGAATTCTTCATCACATCATTGATTGTTGTTTTGCTGCCGGGTACCGGCGTCATCTATACTTTGGCTGTCGGTCTTGGGCGCGGGTTTCGCGCAAGTCTCGCCGCAGCCTTCGGATGCACACTTGGGATCGTTCCGGCGGCCTTGGCCAGCATCATCGGACTTGCAGCCTTGCTGCACACCAGTGCCGTCGCGTTTCAACTCATCAAATATCTTGGCGTCTTGTACTTGTTCTACATGGCATGGGGAATCCTGAAGGACGGCGGTGCCATGGACGTCGCGGCGGAGAAATCCGCAAAAAGCGACTTTAGAATTGCCGTGACAGGAACGCTGATCAACGTTTTGAACCCAAAGTTGTCGCTATTCTTCCTGGCCTTTCTGCCTCAATTCCTGCCGGCGAATGCAGCAAATGCAGGAATGGAACTGGCCAAACTGGCGCTGGCCTTCATGGCCATGACATTTGTTGTTTTTGTCGGGTATGGCGCATGCGCCGCACTGGCGCGGGACTATGTGATCCGACGCCCTGCTGTGATGGCGTGGATAAAGCGGTGTTTCGCAACCGCTTTTGGTGCCTTGGGTGCAAAGCTCGCGCTGTCGGACTGAAGACACTCTGAACGAGTGGCTTCAGAACTCTGCGGCAAGGCGTGTGCCCTGATTGATCGCGCGTTTGGCGTCAAGTTCCGCGGCCACGTCCGCGCCGCCGATCACATGCGGGGTGATCCCGCGTTCGATCAGCGCGTCGGCCAGCGACCGCTCGGGCACCTGTCCTGCACACAGAACGATCGTATCCGCCTTGATGACGGTCGGATCGGCGCGCTCTTCTCCGAACGAGACATGCAGCCCCTCGTCGTCTATGCGTTCATAGTTCACGCCGCCCACGAAGTTGACATCCTTCATCTTCAGCGTGGCGCGGTGGATCCAGCCGGTGGTCTTGCCCAGCCCCTTGCCATGCGCCTGCTTCTTGCGTTGCAGCAGCGTGACCTGCCGCTTGGGCGCTTCGGGCTGCGGACCTTCGGGTGCCAGGCCTGCGCGGTGCTGCTCGGGGTCGGCGACGCCCCATTCCTTCATCCACAAGGGCAGGTCGGTGGTGGGTGAATGGCCTTCTTCCAGCAGGTATTCCGACACGTCGAAGCCGATGCCGCCGGCGCCGATCACGGCCACCGATTTGCCCACCGGGGCCTTGTCGCGCAGCACGTCGATATAGTTCACGACATTGTCGCGGTCCTCGCCCGGGATCTGCGGGTCGCGCGGGTTGACGCCCGTGGCGATCACCACCTCGTCGAACCCGACCAGATCGTTGGCGCCGACTTTGCGGCCCAGTTCGACCTTGACGCCCAGATCGTTCAGCATGGTGCGGTACCAGTCCACCAAGCCCCAGAACTCTTCCTTGCCCGGCACCTGCTTGGCCATGTTCAGCTGCCCGCCGATCTCGTCGGCCTTGTCGAACACGGTCACGTCATGGCCGCGCTCCGCCGCCGTCATCGCCGTGGACAGGCCCGCCGGACCCGCGCCCACGATGGCCACGCGCTTGGGCGTGGCGGCCTTTTCGATCACCAGCTCCGTCTCGTGGCAGGCGCGCGGGTTCACCAGGCAGGAGGTCAGTTTGCCGCTGAAAGTGTGATCCAGACAGGCCTGGTTGCAGGCGATGCAGGGCGCAATCCTGGCCGAGTCACCTGCCATCGCCTTGGCTACGAAATCCGCATCCGCCAGCATCGGCCGCGCCAGAGAGACCATGTCGGCACAGCCCTCGGCCAGCACCTGCTCGGCCACTTCGGGCGTGTTGATCCGGTTCGAGGTGATGACCGGAATCCCCACCTTGCCCATCAGTTTCTTCGTCACCCAGGCAAAGGCCCGGCGGGGCACCGATGTGGCGATGGTCGGAATCCGCGCCTCGTGCCAGCCGATGCCGGTGTTGATGATCGTGGCCCCGGCCTTTTCGACCGCTTGCGCCAGTTGCACCACCTCTTCGAAGGTCGAACCATTGGGTACAAGGTCGATCATCGACAGCCGGTAGATGATGATGAAATCGGTGCCCACCGCCTCGCGGGTGCGGCGCACGATTTCCAGTGGCAGGCGCATCCGGTTCTCATAGGACCCGCCCCAGCGGTCTGTGCGCTTGTTGGTGTGGGTCACCAGAAACTGGTTGATGAAATACCCCTCGGACCCCATGATCTCGACCCCGTCATAGCCCGCCTTTTGGGCCAGCACGGCGGCGTTCACGATGTCACTGATCTGCTTTTCGATGCCGTCCTCGTCCAGCTCGGTCGGCGGGAAAGGCGAGATCGGCGACTTCACCGGGCTGGGCGCCACGCATTTCGGCCCATAGGCATAGCGACCCGCATGGAGGATCTGCATCGCGATCTTGCCGCCCGCCTGATGCACCCGGTCGGTGACGACGGAATGATTGGCCACGTCCTTGTCGCTGGTCATCATTGCAGCCCCCGGCAGGACCGAGCCTTCGAGGTTCGGCCCGATGCCGCCCGTGACCATCAGCGCCACGCCACCGCGCGCGCGGGCGGCATAGAACTCGGCCACCCGGTTCCAGTCGCCGGTTTCCTCCAGCCCGGTATGCATCGAGCCCATCAGGACCCGGTTCTTCAACGTGGTAAAGCCCAGATCCAGTGGTGCCAGCATGTTTGGGTACACAGTCATGGCAAAACTCTCCCTCCTGAATTTGCGTGATAGATTGACGTTCGCGTAAACTTTGTCACGCGAAACCCCACGTCACCCTCTTTGCTGTTGCGCCGGTGATTGCTAGAGGTGGGTGAAACAACACGATGAGGCCGCGCGTGACCCCCGAAGAAATTGCCAAACTGCCCTATCGCCCCTGCGTCGGGCTGATGCTGATGAACGATCAGGGCCAGATCTTCGTCGGTCAGCGCAACGACCGGTTCGAGGACGCGTGGCAGATGCCACAAGGCGGCGTGGACAAGGGCGAAGACCCTCGTGATGCGGCCTTGCGAGAGCTGTGGGAAGAAACCGGTGTAACCGGCGATCTTGTGGAAATCGTGGCCGAGACCGAAGGCTGGCTGCCCTATGACCTGCCGCATGATATCGTGCCCAAGATCTGGAAGGGCCGATATCGTGGGCAGGAGCAGAAATGGTTCCTGATGCGGTTTCTGGGAACCGACGACCAGATCGACATCGAAACCGACCACCCCGAGTTCACCCGCTGGAAATGGCAGGACCCCGAGCGCCTGATCGCCGAGATTGTGCCCTTCAAGCGCGAGGTTTACGAGCAGGTGTTGAAGGCGTTCGGCGCGCATATTCGTCGCACTTGACGTGGTATTGAATTAGGTACAAGTCTGATGCGCTTTTATGGCCGCCCGACAGTGTGCGGCCAAATGGAGTGGTGGATTTCATGCGCCAGCCAAAGATCCTGACGACGCTCAAAACCTATGACATGACCCAGTTCACGGCGGATCTGATCGCCGGGATCTCGGTTACCATGGTGGCCCTGCCGCTGAGTCTGGCGATTGCCATCGCCTCGGGTGCCGACCCGGCGCAAGGGTTGGTCACGGCCATCGTCGCCGGGTTCGTCATTTCGGCGCTGGGGGGCAGCCGGGTCCAGATCGGAGGCCCGACCGGCGCCTTCATCGTGGTGGTGTTCGGCGTGATTGCCGAACACGGCTATGACGGGTTGGTCATGGCCACCTTCATGGCGGGCTTCATCCTGCTGATCGCGGGTTATTTCCGGGCCGGGCGGTTGATCTCGTTCGTGCCCGAAGCGGTCGTCAACGGCTTTACCATCGGCATCGCCGTCATCATCGCCGCCAGTCAGATCAAGGATTTCTTTGGCCTGTCGATTCAGAATCTTCCCGCCGAATTCCTTGAAAAAGTGCCCGCGCTGTGGGCTGCGCGCGACACGCTGAACCTGCCGGACACGGGAATCGCCCTGCTGGCGGCGGTGTTGATCGTGGCCCTGCGCCAGATCGCGCCACGTTTTCCGGGGCTCATCATCGCGGTCGGCGTTGCCTCGGCGCTGGTCGCGCTGATGGGGCTGGGGGTCGACACGATCCATTCGCGGTTCGGCGATCTGCCTTCGACCCTGCCGGCGCCGCAGCTGCCCGATCTGTCGCTGTCGCGCTTTGTCGAGCTGTTCCCCTCGGCCGTCACCATCGCCTTTCTGGCGGGGGTTGAATCGCTGCTGTCGGCCATGGTTGCTGATCGCATGATCGGCGGACAGCACCGGCCCAACGCAGAACTGACGGCGCAGGGCGCGGCCAACATCGCCTCGGCCCTGTTCGGAGGGCTGCCGGCCACCGGCGCCATCGCGCGCACGGCGACGAACATCAAGGCTGGCGGCAAGACGCCGGTGGCCGGCATCATCCACGCGCTGGCCATCCTGCTGATCATGCTGGTCGCGGCCCCGGCGGCGGGCTATCTGGCCATGCCGGCATTGGCCGCACTGCTGATGATCACCGCCTGGAACATGAGCGAGCCGCACAAATGGGGCGAATACGCCCGCGCGCGCCCCAGCGATCGGGCGCTGCTGTTGCTGACCATGCTGCTGACCGTTTTCATCGACCTGACCGTTGCCATTGGTGTGGGTGTCGCCATCGGCCTGGCCTTGCGGCTCAGCCGACGTGAGTCGGTTCAGACGGACTGGACCCCGCCCGACCGGTGAGTAACCGGCGTGCCGTCGGCCTCATAGCCGATGACCCCCGGTTCCCACCACCAAATCGGGTTTGCCTTGAAACTGTCGCGCGCGTCCAGCCGGTCGAGCAGCGCCGAAACCTTGTGGTACCGGTCCAGCTTCAGATCTACCCCAAGCGGCCTTGCCTGCACGAAACGCACATGGGCGGCCAGAAAGATATCCTGCATCGACAGGTAGCCCGGCACGAAACCGTCCTCGCCGGTCAGCCGGTTCTCCAGCCAGTCCAGGATATGGGCCAGCTTCTCGGCTGACCGCTGAAGATGCGTGTTCTGGCCCACGCTCACGCCGGACCACTTCATTTGCGAGATGGTCGTGGCCGCGTTGCCGAAGGTCTGGATAGTCGAGAACACCAGCTTGTCCTGCCACTGCGCGTCCCCGGGCCGAAAGGCAAAGGGCGCCAGTTTCGGCGCGGCCTGCGGCCTGTCCGGATAGGTCGACAGCAGGTATTCGACGATGGTGCCGCTTTCCCACAGCACAAGATCGCCGTCCCAGAATGTCGGCACCTGCAATGTTGGAGTAGCCTGCGCGCGTTGCTCGGCGCTGGGCGTGGTGATTTCCTCTCGCCTTTCGTAATCTAGCGAAAGTTCGTCCAGAACGATCCTGACCGCCCTTGCAAATGGCGATCCCGTCGTGAACAGCAGTGCTCTCATGACAGCCCCCCTTTTTTGATGCTAAAAGCATAACGCTGTCAGAGCCGGCCCTGCCAGTAGAAAAGGGGCGCCGAGGCCCGGTGTTCAGGCCGCGCTCGCAGAGTCGAGCCGAATTTTTTCCCGAAGAAAGGCGCGGGAAACCCGCGTCCTCAAACCAACCGTTCTTCCCTCAGCAGCTCCAGCATGTTCGCCTCGGGGCGGGGGCCGATATGGCTGATGACTTCGCGGGCACAGACATTGCCGATGCGGGCGCAGGTCTCGTAATCGCGTCCCGTCGCCATGCCGAACAGGAACCCGGCGGCAAACTGGTCGCCGGCACCTGTTGCGTCAACGGGGACGACCTTCTCGACCGGTACGTCAATGCGAGCATCGCCGTTCATAACCGTCACCCCGTCACCCGAACGGGTGCAGACCACCAGCGGGCAGATCGCCGACGTGCGCCGCAGCGCCTCTTCCAGGTCGTCGGTCTCGAACAGGGATTTGATCTCGGCCTCGTTGCCGATCACGAAATCCAGCTCGTTTTCAATCAGCAGCAGGAAATCCACCCGATGCCGTTCCACGCAGAACGGGTCGGAAATGGCGATCCCGGCTTTGCCGCCACCTTTGTGACAGGCACGTGCGGCCTCAAGGAATGCCGCCTTGCCTTTTTCCTTGTCGAACAGATACCCCTCGAGAAACATGATCTGGCTGTTTCCTGCGACCTCATCCGGAACGTCCTGAGACGACAGTTCCGAGGAAATGCCCAGATAGGTGTTCATCGACCGCTCGCCATCAGGCGACACAAAGATCATCGAGCGTGACGTGGGCAATTCGCCACCCGGAACAGGCGGGTTCACGAAGTCGACGCCATCTTCGTTCATCGCATCTGCATAGAACCGGCCCAGAGCGTCATCGTGTACCCGGCCGATAAACGCTGCATCCAGCCCAAGCGCGCCTGCGCCCGCAATGGTATTGGCCACCGAGCCACCCGGCGTTTGAACGCGGCTTTCCATCGAGGCGTACAGCACCTCGCCGCGTTCCTGTTCGATCAACTGCATGATGCCTTTGTCGATGCCCATCAGCTCCAGAAAGCTGTCATCGGCCTGGGAAATCACGTCCACAACGGCATTTCCGATGCCGGTCAGTTGATAAGTCTTCATAGGGTTTTGTCCTCGAATTGGCAGAGATCACGGATGATGCAGGTCGGGCATTGCGGCTTGCGCGCCTTGCAGTGGTACCGACCATGCAGGATCAGCCAGTGATGCGCATGAAGTTGAAAGTCAGCGGGAATATTGTCTTCGATGGCGCGTTCGACCGTGTCCACATCCTTGCCGGGGCAAATACCGGTGCGGTTGCCGACGCGAAAGATATGGGTGTCCACCGCCTGCGCCGGTTGCCGCCACCACATGTTCAGAACCACGTTGGCCGTCTTGCGGCCCACACCCGGAAGGGATTGCAGGGCAGCCCGGGAATTGGGAACCTCGCCACCATATTCGTCAACCAGGATACGGCTGAGCTTGATGACGTTCTTGGCCTTCTGGCGGAACAAGCCAATGGTCTTGATGTGCTCGATCAGGCCGTCCTCGCCCAGATCCAGCATCTTTTGCGGCGTGTCGGCGATCTTGAACAACTCGCGCGTCGCCTTGTTGACGCCCGCATCCGTGGCCTGCGCCGAAAGGGCCACGGCGACGACCAGAGTATAGACATTCACATGCTCCAGCTCGCCCTTGGGTTCCGGGTCGGCCTCTTGAAAGCGCGTGAAAATCTCGCGGATCGTATGATAGTCGAGTTGCTTTGCCATCCGGGCCTTAATGCCGTCCACCGCGCCCTGACACAAGCACAAAGCCAATGCGCAAGTTCCGGGTCGCGACAGCGTGGCCGGCGCGCTATGGTTTTGTCAGATTATGAGGTGGAACCATGAACGTCCAGACCCCAGAAAGCGGTTATCATTACAACGTCATGCGCCGGGCAATCGAGTTGATCGATCAGGGCGGTGAAGGCCTGAGCCTTGATGAACTGGCCCGCCAGATGGATATGAGCCCGGCCCATTTCCAGCGTTTGTTCTCGCGTTGGACCGGGGTGTCACCGAAACGGTATCAACAATACCTGACGCTGGGCCATGCGAAGGCATTGTTGCGTGAACGGTTTACGACATTGGAAACGGCCCACAATGTGGGCCTGTCCGGCAGCGGGCGTCTGCATGATCTGTTCCTGAAGTGGGAATCGATGAGCCCTGGCGAATATGCCCGAAAAGGCGAAGGTCTGACGATCTATTGGGGGTGGTTCGAATGCCCCTTTGGCCCTGCGCTGGTCATGGGGACCGACAAGGGTGTCTGCGGCATCGCCTTCGGTGCCGAGACCGGCGAAGAGGCCGCGATGGAAGACATGACCTCGCGCTGGCCCAAGGCAACGTTTGTCGAAGATCCGATGCGCCTGCGTCCTTGGGCGCTGAGTGCTTTTGGCGCTGCCAGCGACCGGTTGGAGCCGACGCCGGTTTTCCTGATCGGATCACCTTTGCAAATCAAGGTGTGGGAAGCGCTGATGCATATCCCGTCCGGGCAGGTCACGACCTATTCCGAGATCGCCCAGCGAGTCGGCTCGCCGCAAGCCGTTCGCGCCGTGGGAACGGCAGTTGGCCGCAACCCGGTCAGTTGGTTGATCCCCTGCCATCGGGCATTGCGCAAATCAGGTGGTCTGGGGGGCTATCACTGGGGCTTGCCTGTCAAGCGTGCCATGCTGGCCTATGAGGCGGCGCAGGCAGACGCCTGATTGACATACGGCCCAGCCGCTGCCAAAAGGCACCTCAGGTTCGGGTCCCCTGCCGTTCGCGGCCATTGGCTTTGGTGAAACCCGGTTTGAAAAGCATCTGTTGCCCTTTCCCGGCGCGCGGATGGAAATGCGAGCCCCGTCCTGACTTCGCGCCCGTTCAAGGAAACGAGGCACATGATGACACGATCCCAAACCGTTGCTCCGGTTGAAGAGCTGAAAGCGCAGGCGAGACGCCTGCGGGAAGACTTGAAAACGAAGGGCGTTTCGCTGTCGCACAGTGCGGCATTGGAACTGCTGGCCCATCAGCATGGCGTTCGAGACTGGAACACCTTGCACGCAATTGCCGGAAACCGGATGCATCTGCGCGTGGGTGATCGGGTCGAAGGGCGCTATCTGGGTCAGGCGTTCACGGCCGAAATTCGCGGTATGACCATTCTTGGCGATGGCGCGCGTCGCCGAGTGACCCTGCATTTCGATGCGCCGGTAGATGTGGTGCGCTTTGACAGCTTTTCTGCATTTCGACAGCGCGTCACCGGAGAGATTGGGTGGGACGGTCAATCCCGGCGCCGCACGTCCGATGGCGTACCCCAGCTTGTGGTGCGGCCCCTATAGGGGGTTGTGGGCGGGGCCAACCGCGTTGCCCCGCCCGATCTGTCTGCTTTGCAGGTATAGTTACTCTGCCGCCCAACCACCGACAGCTTTGATCTCGAGGAAGTCCTCAAGCCCAAAGACGCCGCCTTCACGCCCGTTGCCGGATTGCTTCATGCCGCCGAACGGTGAGCCCGCGCTGCGCGATTGCCCGTTCATTTCGACCATGCCCGACCGCAGCGCCCGTGCCATGCGATTGGCACGCGCGCCGTCCTGCGTCTGAACATAGTTGGTCAGGCCATAGGGGGTATCATTGGCGATTTCGATAGCCTCTTCTTCGGTGTCGAAGGGGATCATGGTCAGAACCGGGCCAAAGATTTCTTCGCGGGCGATGGTCATCTGGTTGTTTGCATCGGCAAAGACCGTGGGGCGGACATAGTAGCCCTTGTTCAGCCCCTCTGGCCGTCCGGTGCCGCCTGCGACCAGCCGCGCCCCTTCATCGATGCCTTTCTGGATCAAGTCCTGAATCTTGGTCCACTGAACTTCATTCACCACCGGGCCGATATGGCGGCCTTCCTCTGAGGCAGGGCCAACCTTGACCATGTTTGCGACCTCGGCCGCGGTTTCCACAGCCTTGTCATAGATCGGGCGTTGAACCAGCATCCGGCTGGGGGCGTTGCAGCTTTGGCCGGTGTTTTGCATCATGTGCAGCACCCCACGCTTGACCGCTTTTTCGTCCGCGTCCTCAAAGATGACGTTGGCTCCTTTGCCTCCAAGCTCAAGATGTACTTTCTTGAGGGTTTCAGCCGCGTTTTTGGAAATCGCGGTGCCTGCGCGGGTCGAACCTGTGAAGCTGACCATGTCCACATCCGGATGACCCGAAAGTTGCGAACCAACACCCGCGCCGTCGCCGTTGACCAGATTGAACACACCGGGCGGGAAGCCTGCCTCGTCCATCATCTCGGCAAAGATCATCGCGTTCAGCGGGCTTTGTTCCGACGGTTTCAGCACCATCGTGCAGCCCGCAATCGCAGCAGCCCCAACCTTGAGCGTGATCTGGTTCATCGGCCAGTTCCACGGCGTGATCAAAGCGGCAACGCCAACCGACTCGTAAATGATGCGATCATTCGGCGCATGATCCCCCAGCGGGCGCTCGAATTCGAACGACCTGGCGGCGCGGATGAAGTTCTTCAGGTGATAGATGCCGGCGCCCGCCTGCGCCGAACGCGCCAGATCGATCGGGGCGCCCATTTCCAGCGACATCGCCTGCGCCAGATCCTCTGCCCGGGCTGCATAGAGTTCGACCAGTTTTTCCACCAGCGCGATGCGGGTTTCCACTGGCGTGGCCATCCAGCCCGGCAGGGCGGCCTTGGCCGCGGCAACGGCCGCATTCGTGTCGGCTTCGGCGCCAAGCGAGATCACGGCGCAGGGGTCTTCGGTTGACGGGTTGATGACCTCGAAGTCATTGGGCTGCGATGGGGCCACCCACCGACCATTAATATAGAAATCCCGCTTTTCGATCATCCTGAGCCCTCCTGAAGGTCTGCCTGAAACCGGCTGTTCGGGGCCACTCTGTCACCCATGTACAGGCTGAGCAATAGTGAATTTGATCAAATTATTTTCGGGCAATGCCCACGAAATCCGTATCGCCAAGCGCGATGGGCGGTTTAACCTGCACACAAAGTGATTAGGTTCCAAACAACCGATTCAGGTTTTTCACAGAGAAGGAGATGCCCCATGGGTTTGCGTATCAACGACACCGTTCCGAATTTCACGGCAGAAACGGATCAGGGCACCATTCAGTTTCACGACTGGATTGGCGACAGCTGGGCCATTCTGTTCTCGCACCCAAAGGATTTCACACCTGTTTGCACCACCGAGTTTTCGGCCGTTGCGCAGTTGAATGACGAATGGGCCGCGCGCAACACCAAGGTGATCGGCGTATCGGTCGATGGCGTCGAAGACCACAAAAAGTGGAAGAAGGACATTGAGGAATATGGCAAGGCCAAACCCGGCTTTCCGATCATCGCCGATGACGGTCTGGCTGTGTCCAAGGCTTTCGACATGCTGCCGGCCGAAGCCTATCTGCCCGATGGCCGCACACCGGCTGACAGTGCCACGGTGCGTTCGGTCTTTATCATCGGCCCGGACAAGCAGTTGAAGCTGTCTATGACCTACCCGATGACCGTGGGCCGGAACTTTGCCGAAATTCTGCGCGCGCTTGACGGTTTGCAGATGTCGGCCAAGGGCGTTGCGACACCTGCCAACTGGGTGCCGGGCGAAGACGTGATCATCCCGCCAACCGTGTCGAACGAAGACGCCAAGGCCAAGTTTGGCGAGTTCGAAACGATCTTCCCCTATCTGCGCAAGACCAAAGCGCCGTCGTAAGCCGGTTGCCGGGTCAGGGGGGCTGTCTGCCCCCCATCGTGCCCGCTGGCACGATTCCCCCCGAGGATATTTTCAGCCAGATGAAGCAGACGGTTGTTGCAGGTCGGGCGACCACCGGCATATCCAGCGCGTGCTGTAATTTTTTGGGGTTTTCCGGGTGCCCCCGCGCCTGAGGCGCGAGGGCAAAGAGGGGCAGGAAACCGGAGAGAAACCTGACACCCGAAGCAATCAGAAATTATGGCGAAGTCCGAAATTGATGCTGAAAGTATCCAGGTCGTCCTCTACGTTGCCGGTCAAAGCTCCGTTGGGGGCCAGGCGCTGCGACGAAACATCAAAGGCACGGGCGTAACGGGCATCAACGGTAAACGCTGTCGACGCGTTGATGTCATATGCCAAACCGGCGATCAGCTGGGCGGCCAAGGTGGTGTCGGAGCCGTCCAGCGCCACACCCGGCCCGTAAGAGAAATCCAGATCCGAATAGGTGGCCCCCAGACCAAACCCGGCAAACGGTGTCAGCGCGCCGGCCTGTTTGAAATCGAACAGCAGATTGGCAAATAACGAGGTTTGCGTGACGTCGCCCGAGATATTGCCCTCGGGCCCCGGACCATTGCCGGTAAAGTTCACGCCGTCCACGTCGCTGTCGCGATAAGACAGTTCCAGCTCGATCCGCGTTCCGATGATATCGTTGGACCATTGCGGGATTCCCTTGCCTATCGCGAGGCCCAGTCCGAAACCTGCGTCGAATTCGGTATCGACCGATTGCGTCGCGCCACCGATCGTCCCGGTGAAATCGCTGTCCTGTAGCTGGCTGTAGCCGATGAAGCCGTGAAAATAGGTGCCGTCGCCCAGGCTCTGCGCGGCAAGCGCCGTTGCGCTGATCGCCAGAGCCGAAGAGGCGAGAATGAGGCGCGTGAACATAACCATCTCCAGTGTTCCAAAGTCCGCATGCCATGGATGTGGACGAGGCTTGCCCAAAAAGAAAGGCGCCGGGCCTTCACTTCGTTTCACAGGTTTTTAGGAATGTGTGAGTGAATAGACACGAGGCTCTGCCACTGTTTCAGGGCACATCCCTGACCAACGGTTCTGACAGGAGTTCGTCGACAAAGAAACTGAGCAACTGCACCCTGCTGGAAACGCCCGCCTTTCGATAGACCGCGGCGCTTTGGGCCTTGATCGTCCCTTCTTTCGTCTGTCGCATTCCGGCGATTTCCGCGATGGAAAGACCCTTGATCGTCAGCATGGCGACGTCACGCTCAGCATCACTGAGCTGCCACTCGCTGAACTGGGTTTCGATGACCTGCGCAAAAGCCCCTTGCGCCACTTGCAGTTGCCGTTGCATGTCGCGCACCCGTCTGGACTGGGAACGGATCAGGGCGATCGTGGCGCTCAGGCCGCCGACAAGCGCCAGCGACAGAAACAGTTCGAACGAATGAAGGTGACGAAACCCTGCGCCGTCGCCGCCTGTCCAATCCAGCACCGCATCCGTCATGAAAAAGGCGGCGCAGAGGGCCTGCACCACCAGAAGGAGCCAGAGCAAAGACGTTTGAGGTACTTTCATGCGGCCCCTTGAACGTTGCAGGTTCAGTCGTCGTCCTCTTCGAGCTCGATGGCCGTCACCACCCCGTCCGTGTCAGACAGAACCAGTTCAGTTTCCACGCCATCCTTGGTGAGTTCAACCTCGATCTTCCCACCTTCGAATTCGATCTCTTCGATCTGGTACCCCTGGGCTTCAAGCGCCGCGCGGATATCGGCTTCGCTTGTGCCCAGTTTGTCGCCCAGTCCGACATTGGCCAAAGCAAGAACCGGTGCGGTTGCGATCAATCCCGTCAGTGTCAGCAGTTTCAAGGTTTCCATATCGTATCTCCTTTTTTGCGTTGTGGCGATGCAGTGGAACTGGGGATGGCAGCGGAGACCTGCGATTGGTTTTTGGTTGAAACAGGGCGAATAGAACTAAGGTTTAGGCCATTTGCAGCCGTTTGCGCGCGTCAGGTTCAGATTGCAATCAAGTTGTGATAGTTTGTTTTGGGGAAACATACAGGCATGTGACCAACGATGTCGGGCTTTCTGACTGTCCTGAACAGGAGAAAACCATGGCTTTTACAGATTGGTACGTCGAGGGAGAAAGCTTCGGAAACTGCAACTGCGGCTATGCCTGCCCCTGCCAGTTCGAGGAATTGCCGACGCATGGCGATTGCCGCGGCTTCGAGGTGCTTGAAATATCCACCGGATATTTTGGCGAAACGGATCTGAGTGGAACCAAGGCTGCGTTGATCTATGCATGGCCCGGGCCAATATTCGAAGGTGGCGGCGAAATGCAGGTGATCGTCGACCCCGCGGCCTCACCGGCGCAGCGCGATGCGTTGGAAAAAGTCTTTCACGGCGAAGAAACCGAAGAGATGGCAACCCATTGGTACGTGTTCCGGGCCATGTGTGAGACGGTGCACGACACGCTGTACCTGCCGATCGAGCTTGAGATGGATATCGAAGGACGAACGGCCAGCGTTGCCGTTGGCGACGTTCTAAAGTCGACCGGGCGCCCGATTCAGGCCCCGCATGGTGGCGGCGAGCACCGTGTACGTATCGATATTCCCGGTGGGATCGAATTCACCATTGCCGAGATCGGCAGCGCCTCGACCCGAGCCGATGCGGCGATCAAACTGGATCTGAAAGACAGCTACGGCCAGTGGCACCTGTTGAAACATGGCCCCGGTGGTGTCGCGCACTGACCTGCGGTCAGGCGGCTTTTGCGGATTCACTGGGGCGGATCTTCCAGCCCGGAACCGCCAGATCCGCCGACAGCACCCGGACTTCGAAAGGTTTGAGGACCGGCAATGCGGTCGAACCGTAACTGCCTTCACCATTGGCAAGTTCCGGGAACAGTTCGAACAGCTCGCTTCGGGTGGCGGGTGCCATTGCCCCAAGGCTGGTGTCGCCGGGGTAAAAGGACTCGGACCAGATTCCTTCGACATTCACCAACTCATGCTGATCAAAGAGGATATGAATGTACTCCACCCCGTGTGCGGGCGTTTCCTGAACGATGGTATGCCCATTGATCAGCCCCTTTGCGTGGGCCAGCATCGCCGCTTCGCAATGCATAAGCTCCATCATGGTCGAGGTCACGGCAATCCGGTGCTGTGGGGAAATGACGAGATCGCGGCTTGGGCTGTTCGACCCGAAACAGCCCGCCTTGATCCGTACAGGGGACAGGTGCGTGTTTCGCCGCAACTCAGCCGCGGACAACCGGCGCTTGCCGATCCAGCGGACCGGGCGGGCATGGCCGCCGGCGGTGATGACCGGGTCGCCGGGCTCCAGCGCCTCGACCCGGCGCAGCCCAGTCGGTGTCTGGATCAGAGATCCTGAGGTGAAACACACGAAAGAAGGCAAAGTGTCATACGCGGATGGCGGCGCGGCGCCGGCAAAACTGGTATCTGAAATCGTGTCATTCAGTTCGGCCTGACCCGAAGTGACTATGATGTAACGCGGGTTTGAAAACTGGATCAGGATGAACGTGACCGGCGCGCCATCGACCGTTCCTGTGTAGTTTTCGAAAGTACTGAAATTCTGGGTCGAGCCGGAAAAGCCGGGAAGAGACCCGAGGTCAAGTTGCGAGCTGCCATCCGGGTCGGGATCTTGCAGCAGAGCGTCATTATCCGTGACGTCGACCGAATACGCAGCAGTAATATCAACACTGCGGTTGCTGAACGGGTCTGCGCTGATTTCGTAAACAGTAATCGATGCCACGGTCGAACAGCTTCCTTGAAAACGGCAATATACCCCTTAAGGTTGAGTTAATACACGCAATAAGTGTTAATAATTGATTTACCAAAGTTGCGGCGCAGTTAACCGTCCTGCTGCCGCGCAAACAAAAAAGGCCCCGGATGAAACCGGGGCCTTCCGCTGTCTGTCAGAGGGGCAGATTACTCTGCGTTTTCCTCTTTCTTTTCTTTCTTTTCCGGAACGATCTCTTCGCCGGTTTCCTGATCGACGACTTTCATCGACAGGCGCACCTTGCCGCGATCGTCAAAGCCCAGCAGTTTGACTTTGACTTCCTGACCTTCTTTCAGAACATCCGACGGATGGTTCAGGCGGCGGTTTTCGATCTGCGACACGTGGACCAGACCGTCACGCTTGCCAAAGAAGTTCACGAAGGCGCCGAAATCGACGATCTTGACGACTTTGCCGGTATAGATCTGACCTTCTTCAGGTTCTGCCACGATCGAATGGATCATGTCATAGGCCTTCTTGATCGACTCACCATCGGGCGAGGCGATCTTGATCACGCCATCGTCGTTGATGTCGACCTTGGCACCCGAAACCTCGACGATCTCGCGGATGACCTTGCCGCCCGAGCCGATCACTTCGCGGATCTTGTCCGTCGGGATGTTCATGGTCTCGATGCGCGGGGCGTGGACCGAGAAATCGTTGGTCTCGGACAGGGCTTTGCCCATCTCGCCCAGAATGTGCATCCGGCCTTCCTTGGCCTGTGCCAGGGCGGTTTCCATGATCTGCGGCGTGATACCGGCAACCTTGATGTCCATCTGGAGCGAGGTGATGCCGTTTTCGGTGCCCGCAACCTTGAAGTCCATGTCGCCGAGGTGGTCTTCGTCACCCAGGATGTCGGTCAGAACAGCGTATTCACCGTCATCTTCCAGGATCAGACCCATGGCCACACCGGCAACCGGCGCTTTCAGCGGAACACCCGCATCCATCATCGACAGCGAACCGCCGCAGACAGAGGCCATCGAGGACGAGCCGTTGGATTCTGTGATCTCCGACACCACGCGGATGGTGTAGGGGAAATCGGTCGGCGCAGGCAGAACCGCCTGAAGCGCGCGCCATGCCAGTTTGCCGTGGCCGATCTCGCGACGGCCGGGCGAACCAACGCGGCCAACTTCACCCACCGAATACGGGGGGAAGTTGTAGTGCAGCAGGAAGTTCGATTTGAAATTGCCGTGCAGCGCGTCGATGAATTGCTCATCGTCGCCGGTGCCCAGCGTGGTCACGGCCAGCGCCTGTGTTTCACCGCGGGTGAACAGGGCAGAACCGTGGGTCCGGGGCAGAATCGAGGTTTCCGCAACGATCGAGCGGACATCGGTGGTCGAGCGACCGTCGATCCGCTTGCCGCCCCTGACGACGTCGCCGCGCAGAATGCCGGCTTCCAGCTTTTTCATCGCGGAACCGAGGTTGCCGTCTTCCAGCTGCTCTTCGGTCAGCGCCTCTTTGATCGCTTCGCGGGCGGCGGCAACGGCGGCGGTGCGCTCTTGCTTGTCGGTGATCGCGAAGGCGGCGCGCATCTGCTCTTCACCGGCGGCTTTAACTGCGGCATAAAGCTCGGAATAATCCGGCGCCTGGAAGTCAAACGGCTCTTTCGCGGCTTCTTCCGCCAGCGAGATGATCAGGTCGATGACCGGTTGGATCTGCTCATGCGCAAAGTTCACCGCACCCAGCATTTCCGCTTCGGACAGTTCGTACGCTTCCGATTCCACCATCATCACGGCGTCTTTGGTGCCGGCCACAACCAGGTCCAGACGCTGTTCGGGGTTCAGGCGCAGGTCCTGCATGTCGTCCACGGTTGGGTTCAGGACATATTCACCGTCGGTGTATCCCACGCGGCAGCCCGCGATCGGGCCCATGAACGGCGCGCCCGAGATGGTCAGAGCAGCCGAAGCAGCAATCATCGCAACGATGTCGGGATCGTTGACCAGATCGTGGCTCAGCACGGTACACATCACCAAGACTTCGTTTTTGAAGCCGTCAACAAACAACGGACGGATCGGACGGTCGATCAGACGCGCGGTCAGCGTCTCTTTCTCGGTCGGGCGCGCTTCGCGCTTGAAGAAGCCACCCGGAACCTTGCCGGCGGCATAGTATTTCTCTTGGTAATGCACGGTCAGCGGGAAAAAGTCCTGACCGGGCTTCTGTTCCTTGGCGAAGGTCACGTTGGCCATGACGCTGGTTTCGCCCAGGGTGGCAATCACGCTGCCGTCAGCCTGACGGGCAACCTTGCCGGTTTCCAGTGTAAGCGTTTCCTCGCCCCACTGCATCGATTTCTTCGTTACATCAAACATATGCGTATCCTAGATGGGAGCACTCCCGCCCCTGCGGGTCTCCCGTTTTGCGTGGCGGCCCCATTGCCGCCGACCCCAATTTATCTTCCATTCGAGTGCCGGGGTCAGGGCACAACGTCTCAGATACCGCGCGCATACATGAGAATGCGTTGGAAGGAAAGCGAAACTGCATCGGATGGCCGTTTCATGCCGGGACTGGCTTGTGCTGCCACCGGGCGCAAAAGATTCAAGCCCGAACAACGATCAACTTATCAAGTCGCTGTTGGTTCTTCAGGTCCGGGGTTACGGGAACCCGGAACAGCATGTAGCGCTAACATATCCGCAATCGAATGCATTTTGTAAAAATATGAAGGCAGTATAAGCTCTTATCATTAAGCCTGCGGTCGAAATGACGGAAACGCGCCAAGGGGGTTAACTAACTCATTCCCGTCCGCCGACCGAATACCTTGGCGTTTGCAGACAGCGAACAGAAGGGCAATCGAATGGCACAAACAAAGAAGATGCTGGATCCGGACCCCCGGATTTACGACTTCGAAACGGAATATGAACTGGGGCAGGATAACGTCCGGCCGTTTGGCTTGGACATTCACAACCCGGTCTTTCTGATCTCGAGTATCATGATCTTTGCGTTCGTTCTGATCGCATTGGCCAACCAAGAGGCCGCAGCTACGTTTTTCGGCTGGCTCCGGCCTTGGCTGACCAGCACGTTCGATTGGTTTCTGGTCCTTTCGGTAGATGCAATTACCCTGTTTTGCCTCGTTCTGATCATCCTGCCAGTCGGCAGTGTGCGGATCGGCGGCAAGGACGCCAAGCCTGATTATTCCTACGCCGGATGGATTGCGATGATGTTCGCCGCCGGTATTGGTATCGGTCTTTTGTTTTTCGGAGTGATGGAGCCGGTCTACTACAACTTTGCCGAAGACGGGAATGCGCGCCCACTGGGTATCGATATCGCTGTTCCGGGCAATGAGTATATCGGCGTTGTTGGAACCATTCACCATTGGGGGCTGGAAGGCTGGGCGGTTTACGCCGCAGTCGGCCTGAGCCTGGCGATTTTCAGCTACAATCTAAACCTGCCCCTGACTTTGCGTTCGGCCTTCTATCCAATTCTGGGTGAACGGGTCTGGGGCTGGTGGGGCCATATCATCGACACGTTGGCGGTTTTTGCCACGTTGTTCGGTCTGACCACATCGCTTGGCCTGGGGGCTCAGCAGGTTGCCGCTGGCCTTTACGAGGTTTTTGGCATCGAACCCAGCCCCACCGTCGTGGTTCTGCTGATCATTGGCATTACGTTGATCGCGCTGGGCTCGGTTTTGCTGGGCATGGATGCGGGCGTCAAACGGCTGAGTGAGATCAATATGATCATGGCCGTGGGGCTGTTCCTTTTCGTCATCGCTGTAACAGGCATAGGCACCGCCATCGCGCGGTACTTCAACGTGATGACTGATTACGTGCTGCACCTGCCCGCGCTGTCGAACCCGTTCGGACGAGAAGACACCAGCTATTTCCACGGTTGGACGACCTTCTACTGGGCGTGGTGGATCGCATGGTCACCGTTTGTTGGCATGTTCATTGCCCGCATTTCAAAGGGCCGTACGGTGCGCGAGTTCGTAATCTGTGCGCTGCTGGCGCCAACAGCCGTCTGCGCCCTGTGGATGTCGACCTTCGGTGGCGCAGCCATCGACATGCTGAACGCAGGCGGAGCAGAAGGTGTGCGCGCGACCGTGATCGACAGCTACGCCCCCGAGGGAGCGCTGTTCGGTTTCCTGAAGGAGCTGCCGCTGTACGGCATCGTAGCCCCGATCGCCCTAGTCCTGATCGTGATCTTCTTCGTCACCTCGTCTGATTCCGGATCTTTGGTGATCGACACGATCACCGCAGGCGGCAAGATGGACGCACCCGTGGTTCAGCGCGTGTTCTGGTGCACTTTGGAAGGCCTGGTTGCCATCGCATTGCTGTTGGGAGGCGGTCTTTCCGCATTGCAGGGCGCGGCGGTTTCAACCGGCATCCCCTTTACGCTGGTGGTTCTGATAATGTGCTACTGCCTGTGGCTGGCGTTGAAATCAGAAAAGGCGAAAATGTAGAGCCGAAGATTTTTTCCATGAACGAGACGCCCGCCGATTGGTGGGCGTCTTCCGTTTTGTGGAGCCTGCATAAAGTGAAGAGATCTGCGCGGTGTCTTGACCGGAATTTTACACCCGTCAGCGCGAAGAAAACCGCACGGGCCGGGCTCTGCGCTTGATGCCGGATGCCGAACACCCGGGGGCAGGATGTCAGCAAAGCAGGGAAGCTGCCAACTTTACGCTGGCCGGGAAACTTGCCCGCTTTGCCGCATGTTCCGGAATATTGCTATTGCGTTGACATTGAATCCTCAGAATAGGACGTTCACGCGAAGAAAACCGCTTTGGACCACCCTTCGGAGGAATGATTGTCAATTGTTGATGTCCTGGCTGCGCGCCTGATCGAAGATGTCAAATCCAATGACCTGTCAGGTAGCTTTCTGATGCTTGGGCGGCAGGATTGGATCGGTGCGCGCCGATCTACGTCCGCCGCATTGTTCAGGGAAACCTTGCAGAAATACCTGCCCGGAGTGGCCGAAGCTGACCTTTGCAACCCGGATGATGGATATTCGGAAACGTTCTTTCGGAAACTTGGGTTCTCGGAAGTGGATTCGCTGGATTTTTCGGATTTCGAAGGTGCGAGCATCGTTCAGGATCTCGCGGGAGATTTGCCTGAAAACCTGGTTGGTCGGTTTGACGTTATCTATGATGGTGGAACATGCGAGCACGTGTTCGACTTGCCGACCGCCTACCGGAACATCGACAAGATGCTGAAGCCCGGCGGTGTGTTCATCGCACATTCGCCATCGAACAACTGGATCAATCACGGCTTCTATCAGATTTGCCCAGAGATCGTGTACGGCTTTTGGGTCAACGCCATGAACTATGAGGCTCTGAAATGTGTGTGGCAGCCATTGAGGCCATATGCCGCCCGTGACGTGGTGAAGATGACGGATCCCAACAAGACAAAGAAACGTCCGCGACCGCTGGGAACTTTTGGTCCGGGATTGCCTGTTCTTCTGGATTATGTGGTTCGAAAACCTGTTGCCGGCACCAAGACAAGTGCAAGTGTGTCGCAAAGTGACTATGCCACGCGCTGGGAAAACACGCAGAGAGCCTAAAACAAAGTGCCGCAACGGGCATTCCCTGGCGGCCACGGAATGTTCAGCTGCTCTGGCAAGTTAAGGGGGATGTATCGCTTGCGGTGGGTCCAACGGAAAACGCCCGCCGGTTGGCGGGCGTTGAACCGGAAAACCCGGTTTCAGGTCATTTGCAAAAAGCGCTTAGCGGCGGATGCCCAGCTTTTTGATCAGGTCCTGATAACGTGCTTCTTCTTTGCCTTTCAGATAGTCCAGCAGCTTGCGGCGCTGGGCAACCATCTTCAGCAGACCGCGACGACCGTGGTTGTCTTTCTTGTGGGTCTTGAAGTGCTCGGTCAAAGTGGTGATGCGCGAGGTCAGGATGGCAACCTGTACTTCAGGCGAACCGGTGTCGCCCTCTTTGGTTGCGAATTCTTTCATGACGCGTGCTTTTTCTTCAGCAGTGATCGACATCGGGGTCTCCTTCAAAGGTTAGAGTTGATGGCGCAGGCCGGGATGTCGTCCAGCACAGGCCCATGGAGAAAACCGCACCGATTCCGATGCGGATGGGCGCGTATAAGCGCATTTTCACCAAATGGCAAAGGGAATTTGCGGGCTCAGACCATCTGCCCGTACTGGGCCAGTTGCGCTTCGGTGATCAATTGTATGTCGGCCACCGTCATGCCTTGAGCCCCGTATACCTGCGCCACTTCCTGACCGTTGATCATGACCCGGGTCAAGTTGGCGTTTTCAGCGTCGGGTTCCACCTCGATCTCCGGGTCAGCCTCATCCTCCCAGGTGACAAGCAGCTTGTCCTCACCGGGTTGGAATCCCATGACGGTCACGTCTTCGTCACCCGGGCTCAGCACGATGTCATCAGCGCCCTGCCCACCGTTAACCACATCCCCGCCGCCTGCCACAATGGTGTCGTCACCGGCGCCCCCATTCAGGAAGTCTTTTTCGGCTGCGCCTTCTTCGAGGCCAAAGACAAAGTCATCGCCGTCGCCGCCAAAGACCGTATCTTCACCTGCGCCACCGTTCAGGGCATCGTCTCCGAACCCGCCCTGCAACGCGTCATCATCGGCCCCGCCCGTCAGAGTATCGTCGCCCTGACCGCCATAAAGTTCGTCTTCGCCTTCGCCGCCATCCAGGGTATCGTCCCCGAAATGGCCGAACAGGGCGTCGTCCCCCTCATTGCCGAACAGAAAGTCGTCATCCGCCTCTCCGTGCAGAACATCATCACCCTGACCGCCCGAAATCGTGTCCGTACCTTCGCCCCCGTGCAGAACGTCATCGCCCTTGCCGCCGTCGATGGTATCATCGCCGCCAAACCCGTTGATCTGGTCGACACCGTCCTGCCCGGTGATCTGGTCAGGGCCATCGCTGCCGGCAATCACGAGGTCTCCTTCGAATTCAGAGATTACCGTGCCAGTGGACTGGGTTTCGATGTCGGGATTCACCGGGTCCTCGACGTTTTCGCCAATCTCAAGAAACTCTCCGGTGTCGGGTTCCGTTTCCGGGTCCTCGTTGGGCCCGTCCTCTGAAACGTCCTCGTCTTCGATCAGCATGTCGCTCATCGCGTATGCGGCACCGCCGATGGCGGCGAGTCCGATCAATCCGGCCAGAAACATGACACCTCTCCGATCGCAGAATGCTCCGAGGGTGAACATCCCATGCAATTGGCAATCGGGTCAAAGTCAAGTTATTGAAATGGTTAATACTTTATCACCATTGCTCGGGCTGTTGGCTGTAGGCGATATAAAGCGGGTGCTTGGGGTGGCCGTCTTTGGTCAAGCCCAGATGGAACAGCGGCTGGCCGGTCCGGCGCAGCAGGGTTTCCACCGCCGGGCCCCGGTCCAGATGCGCACCATGGGTGCCCCAGGCGGCGATGACCTGATCGGCCCACCGAACACCTTCAAGAATGGCGGCGTCATTTTCCGGGCCTACCGGATCGGCAGCGGCACGCATCTTGCGCGGATCGGTGTCGCGCCAGGCAAAGATGTTGGTCACCTGAAACGCGCCGAACCCCAGCGCCCGGGCACGACGTTCGCAGCGTTCAACCGTCGGGTCGTTCTGCACTTCGGTCGCGGTAGACGGGTTCAACATGACAAACAGCGCCTTGCGCCCTGCCGGGTCCCACACGCGGGTCAGGCTATAGCGGTATTTCTCGCAGTCGGAATAGATGGCGGTCGAGGGCGCATCGCCCTTGGTGTGCGTTCGGGTGATCATGCCTTTCGCCTAACACGTGGTTCAGGCGGCGAACACCCGGCTGGGATGCAATTCGCCCGATTTGTAAACCCCCACGGCCACGGCCTTGCCATCCAGCGAGGCCCATGCCTCGTCGCCGTATTCAACATCCGAGGCCAACACCATGCCCGGGTTGCCATTGCGCAGGCGGGTTGCGCCTTCGGGGGTGCATTTAAGCTCGGTCAGGTCGGACAGGCCGGCTTCCAGCGGGTGCAGATAGTCGTCCAGCGCCGTGGTCTTTGCCATTTTGTCGATCTGTTCGATGCTCAACCCGTCTTCGGCCTCGAACGGTCCGGACCAGATCCGGCGCAGTTCCCGGACGTGGCCGTGGCATCCCAGCGCTTCACCCAGATCGCGGGCGATCGAGCGGACATAACCGCCCTTGCCGCAGGTCATCTCCAATACCACGTGATCCGGGTCGGGGCGGTCGACAAGGATCAGTTCCTCGACCCAAAGAGGCCGGGCTGTCAGTTCCACGTCTTCGCCGTCGCGGGCCAGTTTATAGGCGCGCTGGCCGTCGATTTTCACGGCGGAATACTTGGGCGGAACCTGCATGATGTCGCCCAGAAACGGGGTCAACGCCCGCTTGATGTCTTCGTCTGACGGGCGGGCATCGCTTTCGGCAATCACTTCGCCCTCGGCATCGTCAGTGTTGGTGGCCTGGCCCAGACGGACAGTGAAGGTGTAGGCTTTCAGAGCATCCGTGATGTAGGGAACTGTTTTGGTCGCCTCACCCAGAGCCACGGCCAGCACGCCGGTCGCTTCGGGGTCAAGCGTGCCCGCATGGCCCGCCTTTTTGGCATCCATCGCCCAGCGCACCTTGTTGACCACAGCGGTCGACGTCATGCCCGCGGGTTTGTCCACCACCAGCCAGCCGGAAATGTCGCGACCCTTGCGTTTGCGTCCCATGTAGCACCTTCAATCTTGCTGAGGCGCGCGACCTAGCGGATCGCCATCGCCCTGTCAATTTCAAGGTGCGTCTTCGACCACACCCACGATCGGCCCCAGCGAAAACCCGACATCGGACCGATTGTTCGCGCGGTCATACATGCGAGAGATATTGCCGTCGAAGAACAGCGCATTCGGAGTTTCCAGCACGTCCCGGAACAGGCGACCGAATTCGTGGAATGTGACGTAATCTTCGGAAATCGCAAACACCGCCCGGGTGCCATCGGCGCTGGTGCCCACCCCGTTGCGCACATAGTGCGAGGTCGAATCGGGTAGGAACCGGGGATGCAACGCGCCATTGATCACCAGCATCGGGCCGGATTGGCTGGCGAACCGGCAGTCGGGGGACTGGTCGATGAAATCCAGCGTCTCGAACACATCAGCCCGGCCCTCGCGGATGCAGAACACGCCGTTGGGCAGCAGGCCGAAATTGCCGGGGCCGGGGTTGGAGATCACCCGCATGACCTCTTTGCCGTTCTCGACATAATGGCCGACGGGCGACCGGTCGTCGTGGTACATGCCCGCGTTCATGGCAAAGGCCAGACGCTTGCCGCCGGGGGCCAGCGCCTCGTTCACCGACGAGAAATGCCCCAGCAGATCCCCGTTTTCGTCGTTGAGAAACAGGCGCAGGTCTTCGTTTGCCGCGTCGACCTCGCAGACGGTATAGCGCTTGTCATTATGGGTCAGCTTTTCGCAAGTAACCGCAGAGGCTTGCGCGGCCCAGATAACCGCGCCCAATGTGACGAATGCCCGGATCACTCGTCCAGATCGCGGCGCACCGCGTCCTGTTCGAACATACGGCGGGTGTCGTCCAGGCGGTCAAACGTGTCATCAAGGCGGAACCGAAGATCGGGCGAGAATTTCAGGCCGACCTTTTTGCCAACCATGCGCCGCAGTTCACTTTTGTTGCGGGCGAGCAGATCGATCACGTCCTCCTGCCCTTTGCCGCCCAAGGGCAGCACATAGGCGGTGGCGATTTTCAGATCGGGCGAGGTGCGCACCTCACCCACTGTGATCGACATGCGGTTCAGGTCGGGGTCGTGGACATCTCCGCGCGCCAGAACCTCGGACAGGGTGCGGCGGATCAGTTCGCCGACGCGCAGCTGTCGTTGGGACGGGCCGGGGCCATCGTGGAATTTGTTCTTTGCCATAATCCCCGATCTAAGCGCAAACCGGGGCTTTGCCAAGCGGGCGCGAACGGGGTAGGAGGCTTTGAGCAGTTTGCAGCAAGGGAATACCGCCATGACCCATATTCCGGGGATCGTCATCACAGGGGCTTCGGGCCGCATGGGGCAGATGCTGATCAAGACCGTAACCGACAGTGATCAGGCGCGTCTGGTCGGCGTGGTCGAGCGCACGGGGCATGACTGGGTCGGTCGGGATGTGGGCGAAGCCATGGGTGGCCAGGCGCTGGGCGTCAAAATTACCGATGACCCGCTGGAAGCTTTTGCGCAGGCACAGGCGGTGATCGACTTTACCGCGCCCGAGGCGACGCTGGACTTTGCCGCTTTGGCCGCGCAGGCGCGTTGCGTGCATGTGATCGGCACGACCGGCATGACGGATGAGCAGATCGCCGCGCTGGAACCGGCCTCGCGCCACGCGGTGATCGTGCGGGCAGGGAACATGAGCCTTGGCGTCAATCTGCTGGTGCAACTGACCAAGAAAGTCGCGGCTGCACTGGATGAGGATTTTGATATCGAAATCATCGAAGGGCATCACCATCACAAGGTGGACGCACCATCCGGCACCGCGCTGATGTTGGGCGAGGCCGCCGCCGAAGGGCGTGGCGTCAAACTGTCGGATGTGGCTGACCGGGGGCGGGATGGCATCACCGGTGCGCGCAAGCGTGGTGACATTGGCTTCCACGCCATTCGCGGCGGCGACATCGTTGGTGAACACGACGTCCTGTTCGCCGCGCCCGGCGAGCGCATCGTCCTGCGCCATCTGGCCAGCGACCGCGCGATTTTTGCCCGCGGCGCGCTGAAGGCAGCGCTGTGGGGGCAGGGGAAGGCGCCCGGCCAATATGACATGGTGGATGTGCTGGGTCTGTGAGCCATAGACGAAGCGGTCGCCGACGCTAAGCTTTGATTCATGAGGATTCGGCGCTCTGGACTGGCAACCGGCATTTTGCTTGCGGTGTTTTACCTGACACTGTTGCCATTCGTTGCGCATGGCGTTGGAATGATCGGCAAAGGCCTGTCGCAGGACGCCGCCCGGCACAGCTATTTGTTCGCTGATGGTGAGAATGTCGGTAATGCCGCGATGTTGGTGCACATTCTGGCAGGAACTTTTTTGGTCGCACTCGTCCCGCTTCAACTGTTGAAGGGGCTGCGGCTCAGGTACAATCGATTTCACCGCATGATGGGAGCCTGTCTGGTGGCGCTGGCATGGATCACCGGGCTGGCGGGCATGATCTATATTCCCCTGCGCGGAACCATCGGAGGGCCGCTGATGTCTGCCTCCTTTTTTCTGTACGGGCTGTGTCTTTTCACGGCTGCGCTGATGGTGGCGCGCAGGGCTTTGGAAGGGGATCGCGCAGGCCATTGGGCATGGGGATTGCGGCTCTTCTGGCTGGCGTTGGGGTCGTGGCTTTACCGCGTGCATTACACACTGTGGTATCTGCTGACCGGAGGGGTGGGGTCAGAGCCCGATTTCTCGGGCCCTTTTGATCTGGTGCAGAATTTCGCGTTCTTTGTGCCTTATCTGCTGGCCGTGCAGATCTGGATCGCCCGCAGCCGTTCCGCTCATCAAAATGCCCTAGTCACAGGTTCCTGATCTTGTCGGCCCGCAAGGGGCAGGCGAGGTAGACGCCGAACTCGTTGCCGATATCCGCGCTGATGCGCGCGTGAACGGCCCCTTGCCGGTCAAGGAAACGCTGGTTGTCTTCAACCGGGAAAATCCCCTCGTGCCAGATGCCGGGATGGATATAGAGCCCCTTTGACCCGTCGCACCAGAATGCCACCACCTTTTCGAGGGTCAGATTGTCGCCGGGCAGGGCCGCGGGCACGATGAAGGGCTTGTTGTCCAGCGGCCAGAACATCTGCCCGCCATCGGGGTGATAGTTCATATGCCACAGCAACACTTGATCCCGCGGGGCCGTTTGTCGGTCGGTTTGCGCCTGTTGGGGGTCGGCGGACCAACCCAGCACATAGTGGCCTTTGACCGCCTCGTTCTCACCGTAAAGCACGTCACCCTGCCAATCGCATTTGAACGTGCCTTCAACCCAGCCGCCTTCGTCACCCGTGCCGTCGTCAATCGGTCGCCAGCCCTGCTGCGGCCAGCGTACGATCTCGATTTCAAAGGTTTCGGGGTCGTCGACCAAACAGCCGTACCCCTTGACCGTGCTGTCCGTCGCCCGGATCAGGGGAACCTCGTGCAACGGCAGGGATGGCTTGGAACTGGCCTCGAAGATGTACTCGGGCGCCGTCATGATGCCCCCAGGTGTTTGTCGACCATGCGCTGCACCATCGGTGCGAAATGGGCGAAATCCGGTGTCTCCATGTCCGTCCGTTTGCCGGCCTCATCCAGATACCGGACCTGAATGATCTCTTTCAGGTTCGGATTGGATTCGAAGGCGGCGACTTCTTCGGCGCTCATCGGGCCGCCTTGCAGTTCCAGGGTATGGACCGAGGCGGCAGAAAGGCGGTTGAAATATTCGGGCTTGGTGGCGCAGAGATACCGTTTGGCGGCCACGTGATATCGACAGCAATCGGTGATGACCGAAGGGAAGAACTGCTCCAGAACCTCAGCACCCGCATCCTCGTGGTGGCGGTCTTCGGTATCATCGGGGTGGTAGGTCCCGAATTCGGACGTGAAATGGCCGATATCATGCAACAATGCGCCGACAATGATCTCTTCAGGCCGGCCGTTCTGTTCGGCGATGGTGGCGCCTTGCAGCATGTGCTGGGCCATGGTGACGGGTTCGCCCAGATATTCCTCACCGCCGCGGCGTTCGAAGATATCCCCGATGAAGGCGACGATATTGTCCCGGTTCAGGGTCGAGAAATCGGGCTTCATTCCGCCGCCTCCGGCTGCGTCATCTCCATCGCCGCCAGTGTGGACAGCAGCCCGTCCTTGTCGGCATAGCATCCCTGCAACCAGCGCGAACCGGCACCGGAATAGCCCAGCCGTGCATGCAGGACACGGGTGTTGTCGACGATGAAGCTTTCACCCGGCTCCAGTTTGAACGACACGCCCATGGCCGGGTCGTCGATGATCTCGCCCAATTGGCGGTAAGCCGCGTAATAGGCTTCCATCCTGTCGAAAGGCACGTCCACGAAAGGCGCTGAGGAACGGTTGTTGAAGCGGATGCCAACCAGTTCGCCATCCGGCGACAATTCGATCATCGGACGGCGGGACCGCAGGCAGACACCGTCAGACCCCTTGTATTCAAACCGTGCCGGGTAGCCTGCCAGCAGCGCAAAACCTTCGGGGTTCTGCGCACGCAGCTTTTCGGCAGCGCGAAAGCCGTCGACCACGATCGAGTCGCCCCCTTCGGCGCTGTTTTCCAGACAATAGAGGATTTGCAGCGTCGGCACAGGGTCGCGATAGGGGTTGTCGGTGTGGGCCTGCAAGCCAAGCCCGGTATAGGCGAGGTTGGTCGGGTTCACTTCCGTCCGAACCTCGAAATAAGGGCCATAGTTGGTTTCGCGGACATAGCCGAACAGGTCGGCCACTTTCAAAAGCGATTCCGGTTCGGTTGGCCCGCCCGTCAGCTTGGCAAAGCCGTAACTCGCCACAGACGCCAGCCAGTTGCGTTTGGCCGCAGGGCTGGCATGAACCTCGTTCCAGTCGCCAGAGGGGGCGGCGACCCCGCCTTCCCAGGTGATGATGCCGGGGCCGGTGCGGCCCAGCGTGTCGTCCCGTTCGCAATCATAGTTGTGTTCGGCCAGCCATTCGGCCGGGAAGGTAACGGTTTTGTCTTCGGGCTGGAACGTGACCTGAAGGCCGCCCGCGACAACCTCGGCTGAACTGACCGAGATGTCAGCAGGGATATCGCCGATGGTGATCAGTCGCTGGCCGTTGCCCGGGGCGCGGGTTTCCGGGTCCAGCGCGTTGTCGCGCAACCAGACGGCGTGAAAGCGGGCTTGCGTTCCTGTGTCGAACGCGACGGTGACGACCGAAGTGTCGTGGTTGGCGGTGCGCAGCATTTGGGGTCTCCTGTTCGGCGCGAGCATTGGTTGAGCAGATACGCTGTTCATGGCATTACGACAATTAATCCTTATTTCGGCTGAGGCTTGGAAAATCTAATGGCTAAGAAAAGGATCGGGCTACCGCCACTGGACTGGCTGCGCGTGTTCGAGGCCGCCGGGCGTCTTGGTGGGTTCTCGGCAGCAGCCAGGGAGTTCGGGCTGACGCAGGCCGCTGTCAGCCAGCGGATCGGCAACCTCGAAGCCTGGCTGGGCCGATCCTTGTTCGTGCGCGAGGCGCGGGGCGTGTCACTGACGGTCGAAGGTGAAAGCTATCTGCCTTTGGTGCAGGACAGCCTTCGCGCGCTGGAGCGCAATACCGAGGACCTGTTTGGAAAATCCCCGCGCGAGCTGCGCGTGGCCGGCTTGTCGTCGAACATCCACGCACTGGTTTTGCCGGCGCTGACCCGGTTTCACGAGATGCAGCCAGGGGTTCGGGTGATGACCGACTCGGTCGCGCGCCGGTCGTCTTTGGACGAAGAACGAACCTGGCTGCAAATCCGATATGGTCGGGGCATCTGGGCCGGGCGTGATGCCGCCCTGATCGCGCCCGAGGTCCTTGCACCCATGGCGCCGCCGGGTGTCGACTGGGGCGCCCCATTGATCGACCTGCGCGGAGAACGCCCCGGCTGGAGAGAGTGGAGCCAGAAAAACGGCCAGCAGGACCTGCCGCAATCAAAAATCAGCTTTGATTCGATGGAACATGCGATTTCGGCTGCGCGGCGCGGCATGGGTGTGGTTTTGGGATCGGTTCCCTTGGCCCTTGCCGACCTGCAAGAGGGGCGGTTGCGGCGGCTGGATTTACCCGAATTACACACCAAGGACGGGTACTGGCTGACCTGGCCTGAAGACCGGGCGAAGTCCAGAAAACAGCGTGCCCTGATCGAGGATTTCCTCAAGGCGCTGCGTGGTTGACCGTTCAGAAATCGATGGCGATACCCTTCTTTTCCCAGTCACCGTAACGGGCCGGGTCCGGGCCGTCCCGGCCACCCAGTTCTTTCGGCAATTCCCGGGCCTCGGCCTTGGCTTTGCGGCGGCGTTCTTCCGCTTCGGCTAGGGCGCGCTGGGCGGCGGGGGGCAAGTCTTTGCGGTCGTCACTCATGACATCGGGTTCCTTTCCTTGCGCAGTCTTGATATACGCCCGCGTCCGCCATTGGCAATGCGGACGCAGGTCACATGAAGGCGGTACAATGTCTAACAGCGCGACAGCAGCACGGCGCAGCGCAATCTATCTTCTGGATCAGGTTCTGGGCGAAGGTCGCCTGCTGGCCGAGTGTCTGGCGGCGGGCGCAGTGGATCGGTTGGAACCCGAGGATCGCGCGCGTGCCCAGCGACTGGCGTTGGAAACACTGCGTGGGCTGGAACGGGCCGACCGCCTGCTGGCCAACCACCTGAACCGAACACCCGCTCTGACGGTCCACAACGCGCTGAGACTGGGTGCGGTCGAGCTTTGCAACGGCGAAGCCGCCCATGGCGTCGTCAATTCCATGGTCGAGATCGTCAGCCGTTCGCGCAAGCATGGTCGCCTCAAGGGGTTGGTGAATGCCGTTCTGCGCAAGGTTGCGGTAGAAGGCCCCGAGGCGTGGCCGAAGATGCGCGTTCCGCGTTTGCCGGACTGGTTGCGTGAACCGCTGATCGCAGCGTGGGGCACGGATGCCGTAACCGGAATCGAGCAGGCACATTTCGCGGGTGCGCCACTGGACCTTACCTTGAAACCCGGGGCGGAAGGCCCTTCAGGCGAGATCCTTCCGACCGGGTCGGTGCGGTTGCACGATGCGGGTCAGGTCTCGACCCTGCCGGGGTACAAGGCCGGAGACTGGTGGGTGCAGGATGCGGCAGCCGCATTGCCGGTTCGCATTCTGGCCCCGAAGGCGGGCCAGAAAGTTCTGGATCTGTGTGCGGCGCCGGGTGGGAAAACGATGCAGCTTGCGGCCGCAGGGGCTGATGTCACGGCACTAGACGTGTCGGAATCACGGATGGAACGGGTGCGCGAGAACCTTGCAAGGACCGGCCTTAGGGCGAAGGTCATCGTGGGCGATGCGCTGGAACACGAAGACCGGTACGACGCGATCCTGCTGGACGCGCCGTGCTCGGCCACGGGTACGATTCGCAGGCATCCTGACTTGCCGTTTGCCAAGGACGGTTCGGAATTCGGCGGCCTGATCGAGCTCCAGTCGCGCATGTTGGCCCATGCGTGGGGCTTGCTCAAACCCGGTGGGCGTCTGGTCTATTGCACGTGTTCCCTGCTGCCGGACGAGGGGGAAGTTCAGGTGGAAGAGGCGCTGGACATGTATTCGGACATGAGCGTGGATCGCGACGCGCTGAACGTACCCGGTGTCGAAACGGATTGGATCACCGAAGAAGGCGGCTTGCGATTGCGCCCGGATTATTGGCCGGATCGAGGTGGTATGGACGGGTTCTATATCGCGTGTCTGACCAAAACCGTCTGAACGCACGCTTTTCGATGACTTGACGATCGGCGCGGTCTATCGTTGGGTCTCAAGCGCCAGCAGAGCGCAAGGGGCAGAGTAACACGCGTCATGTCGAAATCAGACACCATGGCCAGTCGGTGGATGCGGTTTCAGAACCGTTTCTACGCGCGCCTGAGCCAGCGGCAAAAGGCGGTCACAGGGTTTGTTGCGCAACCGGATCCGCGCTCGGTGGGTTCGTTCGCACGTGGCCGGCAACTGGTTGCCGGAAATCTGTTGTTCGCCGGCTATCTGGTCGAGGCCGAAGATACCGGGCTTTGGGACGTCACCGCCCCCAGTGCCGGCTTTGACGAAGAACGTCACGGCTTTGCATGGCTGGATGATCTGGCCGCGGTCGGAGACATGCGTGCGCGGGAAAAGGCGCAGCGCTGGGTCTGGGGATGGATAGAATCTCATGGCCGCGGGCAAGGGCCCGGCTGGGCGCCTGATCTGACCGGACGTCGGGTGATGCGCTGGATCAACCACGCACTTTTTCTGCTGCGAGGGGCGGATGAAAAACAAAGCAAACTGTTTTTCCGCTCGCTGGCCCAGCAAACATGGTTCCTGTCCAAACGCTGGCATGCCGCAACCCCGGGACTGCCCCGGTTCGAGGCGCTGGCCGGACTGGTGCAGGCCGGGCTGGCGCTGGAGGGGCTGGAGCGGATGGCCGACCCGGCCCTGCGCGCCCTGGCCGGGGAATGCGACCGTCAGGTGGATGCGCAGGGCGGAATACCAACCCGCAATCCGGAAGAATTGCTCGAGGTGTTCACGCTGCTCAGCTGGACTTCGGCGGCGCTGAATGATCTTGGTCGCGGGACGCCTGCCGCCCAGGCCAATGCGATCAAACGGATCGCGCCGACCTTGCGCAGCCTGCGCCACGCGGATGGGGCGTTGGCGCGGTTTCATGGTGGCGGGCGCGGTGTCGAGGGGCGACTGGAACAGGCCCTTGCGCAAAGCGGCGTCAAACACAAGGCGGCCACCGAATTGCCGATGGGCTATGCCCGTCTGTCGGCTGCACGCACCACGGTGATCGTGGATGCCAGCATACCGCCGTCGGGGGCGGCCTCTTACAATGCGCATGCCTCTACTCTGGCGTTCGAGTTGACCTCGGGGCGGCGACCGCTGATCGTGAATTGCGGGTCGGGGGCCAGTTTCGGGCTGGAATGGCGCCGCGCAGGACGGGCGACGCCGTCGCACTCGACGCTTTGCCTGGATGGGTTCTCAAGCGCCCGGCTGGCCAACCCGGTGCCGGGGCGTGAAGCGCAGGCGCTGGTGGACGCACCACAGGAGGTGCCCGTTGATTTCGAGGATGCGTTCGAGGGGATCCGCTTTATGGCGGGGCACGATGGATACGCAAAGGTCTTTGGTCTGACCCATGCGCGGACCTTTGAGTTGCGATTTGACGGGCGCGAGCTGACGGTCGAGGATATTCTGCTGACGGCGACCGACAAGGCAAAGCGTCAATTTGACAAGGCGATGGACGCTTCGGGCCTCAAAGGCATTGGCTATGACATCCGGTTTCACCTGCATCCGGATGTCGATGCGGCGCTGGATTTGGGCGGTGCGGCGGTATCGATGGCGCTCAAAAGCGGTGAAATCTGGGTTTTCCGTCATGACGGCGTTGGAAAATTGTCCGTCGAGCCAAGCGTTTACCTTGAAAAAGGGCGTTTGAAGCCACGCGCGACAAAACAGATCGTTCTATCCGGGCGCGCAATGGAGTATGCGACGCGCACCCGGTGGACTCTGAGCAAGGCACAGGACACAGCCTATGCCGTGCGCGATACGCATCGGGACGAGCCCGAGTTAGACTGACGCCAAAAGGACCTTTGGACCCATGACCGATCTTCACCCCGTGCGCCGCGCGTTGCTTTCCGTATCCGACAAAACCGGGCTGATCGAGCTGGGCAAGGCGCTGGCCGAGCGCGGGGTCGAACTGCTGTCGACCGGCGGCACGGCCAAGGCGCTGCGCGATGCAGGGCTTGTGGTGAAGGATGTCAGCGAGATCACCGGCTTCCCCGAGATGATGGATGGCCGGGTCAAGACCCTGCACCCGATGGTGCATGGCGGGCTGCTGGCCCTGCGCGACAACGATACCCATGTTGCAGCCATGAACGAACACGGCATCAGTGCAATCGATCTGTTGGTTGTGAACCTGTATCCGTTTGAAGCAACCGTGGCCAAAGGCGCAGGTTACGATGAGTGCGTCGAGAATATCGACATCGGCGGTCCGGCGATGATCCGCGCGGCGGCCAAGAACCATGCGTTCGTAAACGTGGTCGTGGACGTTGAAGACTACGAAAAACTGCTGGGCGATATGGATCAGCACGAAGGCGCGACCTGTCCGAAATTCCGCCGCAAGCTGGCGCAGAAAGCCTATGCCCGTACGGCTGCCTATGACGCGGCAGTGTCCAACTGGCTGGCCGATGCGCTGGAGCTTGAAGCCCCCAAGCGCCGCGCCTTTGCCGGTGAATTGAAACAAACCTTGCGCTATGGCGAGAACAGCCATCAGCAGGCTGCGTTCTACACCGACGGCACCAATCGGCCCGGTGTAGCGACCGCGATCCAGCATCAGGGCAAGGAACTGAGCTACAACAACATCAATGACACGGATGCGGCCTTTGAATTGGTGGCCGAGTTTGACCCCCAGCAGGGCGCCGCCTGCGCCATCATTAAACATGCCAACCCCTGTGGCGTGGCCAGGGGTGCAACCCTGCTTGAGGCCTACAAGGCTGCCTTCGACTGCGACCGCACCTCTGCCTTCGGCGGTATCGTGGCGTTGAATCAGCCTCTGGACGCCGAGACCGCGCAAGAGATCACCGGGATTTTCACCGAGGTCGTGATCGCTCCGGGCGCATCGGATGAGGCCAAGGCAATCTTTGCCGCCAAGAAAAACCTGCGCCTGCTGACAACCGAAGCGCTGCCGGATGTGACCGCCGGTGGGAAAACCGTGCGTCAGGTGGCCGGTGGGTTGCTGGTGCAGGACAAGGATAACGGCTTTGTCGGCATGGATGATCTGAAAGTTGTGACCAAGAAGGCCCCGACCGACGAACAGATGCGTGACCTTTTGTTTGCCTGGAAAGTGGCAAAGCACGTTAAGTCCAACGCCATCGTCTATGTCAAAGACGGCGCCACCGTAGGCGTCGGCGCGGGCCAGATGAGCCGTGTGGACTCGGCCCTGATTGCCGCCAAGAAAGCCGAACGTATGGCTGACGTGCTGGGCTTGGCCCAACCGCTGACCATCGGCTCGGCCGTTGCGTCGGACGCGTTTTTCCCCTTCCCTGACGGCCTGATGGAAGCGGCCGAGGCAGGCGCAACCTGTGTGATCCAACCAGGTGGGTCCATGCGGGATGACGAAGTCATCGCCGCTGCGGATGAGGCCGGCCTGGCCATGGTCTTTACCGGCATGCGCCATTTCCGTCACTGATGCGGTCACGCCTGCTTCTCTGGGCGGCGCTGGCCGCCTTTGCGATCGACCAGATCAGCAAATACCTGGTCGTTCACGTCATGCGCGTGGCCGATCAGCCCGGCGGCATTGATGTTGTGCCGCCGCTGCTGGTGTTCAAATACGGCGAGAACCGGGGCATCAATTTCGGTCTCTTCCAAGGAAACTCGGAGGCTGCGCGCTGGATTCTGATCGGTATTTCCGTGGCGATCTGTGTTGGCGTGCTTGTGTGGCTCGGCCGTGCAGCCCATTCGGGGCTGATGCTGTTTTGCGGCGGCCTGCTGATCGGCGGTGCGCTGGCGAATGTGGTGGATCGGGTTCTTTACGGTTTTGTTCTGGATTTCCTGAACATGTCCTGTTGCGGCATCAACAATCCGTTTGTTTTCAACCTCGCAGATGTCTTCATATTTGCAGGAGCTATCGGGCTGGTGCTGTTTGACGGCAAAAAGGCCTCGTGACGCGCGGAATGATATGCGATAAAAGCGCCTGAAACAGGCTGGAGACACCAATGCGGATGCCGCGCGCCCTATTTGTTTTGACTGTTGCCGCTGCGGTTGCGGCGTGTTCGAATCCCGGCCTGCGGGATCTGGAGGCTCCGGGCCCGGGGCCGGATGAGTTTTCCGTGCTGCCGGTCAAACCGCTGACCCAACCTCAGGACTATGCGTTCTTGCCTGCACCCACGCCGGGTGGCGCGAATCTGACGGATCCGAACCCAAATGCCGATGCGGTGGCTGCGCTGGGCGGCAATGCTGCTGCGCTGAATCCGAACGCGGCTGTGCCATCCTCGGATGCAGCGCTTGTCACGGCCTCCAGTCGCTATGGTGTTTCTCCCGATGCGCGGCAGGTGGTCGAGGCTGATGACGCCGCGTTCCGCAAACGCCGGGGGCGCTGGACCGGCCTGCGTCTGTTCCCGGTCGACCGCTATGGTCAGGTTTACGAAAAACAATCGATCGATCCGTTCGCGGAAACAGAAGCCGCCCGCCGGGCCGGCATCGAAACTCCTTCTTCGCCACCGGGTGAATAATTCTTAACTTTCCGTCATCGGGCTTGAACCCGGGCCGCGTCACCGTAGTTTGAATACCAGAAACGAAACGGAGGATGCCCTATGGTTCGGGCCCTGGCCTTGTCGGCTGCCCTGATCGCGGCCGCCCCGGTATTTGCCGAGGATGGGAAAGAAGCGGTTACCACATTCACATTGGACAACGGCATGGATGTCGTCGTGGTCGAAGACCACCGTGCCCCGGTCGTGCAGCATATGGTCTGGTACCGGGCCGGATCCGCTGATGAGCCGATCGGATCATCCGGCGTGGCGCATTTCCTGGAGCACCTGCTGTTCAAAGGCACCGACACGCTGGCCCCGGGAGAGTTCTCTGCCACTGTCGCTGCCAATGGCGGCAACGACAACGCCTTCACTTCGTATGACTATACCGCCTATTTTCAGCGTGTCGCCGCCGACAGGCTAGAGCTGATGATGCGGATGGAATCCGACCGGATGCGGAATCTTCGGCTGAGCGAAGAGGACATTCTGACCGAACGGGACGTGATTCTCGAGGAACGCAACCAGCGCACCGAAAACAATCCGCGCGCCCTGTTCGGCGAACAGATGAGTGCGGCCCAGTATCTGAACCACCGCTACGGCGTGCCGATCATCGGCTGGATGCACGAGATGGAGGATCTGGACATGGAGGACGCGCTGTCGTTCTACCAGACCCATTATGCGCCCAACAACGCCATTCTGGTGGTCACAGGTGACGTTGACCCCGACGAAGTCCGCGCGCTTGCCGATCAGTATTACGGTGTGATTCCCGCCAACCCGGACCTGCCCGAGCGGGTTCGGTCCCAAGAGCCGCCGCAAACGGCCGAGCGTCGCCTGACCTTCAAGGACCCGCGCGTGGCCCAGCCTTACGTTCAGCGCAGCTATCTGGCCCCGGAACGCGATCCGGGCGAACAGGAAAAAGCGGCGGCTCTGTTTCTGCTGGCCGAGTTGCTGGGCGGCAGCACGACGTCTTACCTGAACGAAAAGTTGCAGTTTGATCAGCGAAAGGCCGTCTATGCCGGTGCGTTCTATCGCGGTGTTTCACTGGATGACACGACCTTTGATCTGATCGTCGTTCCGGCCGAGGGTGTTTCCCTGCAAGAGGCCGAAGACGCCATGGACCAGGCCGTGGCCGACTTCATCGCTGAAGGTGTGAACGAAGAGGATCTTGAGCGCATCAAGATGCAGCTGCGCGCCGCCCAGACCTATGCGCGCGACAACGTGGACGGCATCGGCAACCGCTATGGCCGGGCCCTGACCAGCGGCCTGACGGTCGACGATGTTCAGGCCTGGCCCGAGATCCTTCAGGCCGTGACCGGGGATGAGATCATCGCCGCGGCCCGCGAAGTTCTGCAACCCGAGGCGTCGGTCACCGGCTGGCTGATGCGCGATGACGAGGTGACGCAATGAAACGGTTTGTTGCAACGCTGATTGCCTGCCTGGTCGCCTTGCCGGTTTTGGCCGAGATCCAGATCGAAGAAGTGACCTCGCCCGGCGGCATCAAAGCCTGGCTGGTCGAGGACCATTCCATCCCATTCACCGCGCTGGAGTTGCGGTTCCGTGGTGGTACGTCGCTGGACGACCCTGACAAACGCGGCGCGGTCAACCTGATGAGCGGGCTGATCGAAGAAGGTGCGGGCGACATGGATGCGCGGACCTATGCCCGCGAGCTGGAAGCTCTGGCGGCTTCGTTCCGATACAAGGCCGGCGACGATTCAGTTTCGATTTCCGCGCGTTTTCTGTCCGAAAACCGGGATGAAGTGGTCGATTTGCTGCGCACGACGATCCACGAACCGCGTTTTGATCAGGATGCGGTTGACCGAGTGCGCGCGCAGGTTCTGTCGGGCCTGCGCTCGGACCAGACTGACCCGAACGAAATCGCAGGCCTCACCTTTGCGCAGATGGCCTACGGCGATCACCCCTATGGATCCGAAGGGAAAGGCACCATCGAAAGTGTCTCGGCCCTGACCCGCGATGACGTGGTCGCGGCTTACGAAGGCGTGTTCGCCAAGGATCGTCTGTACGTGGGGGCCGTCGGCGATATCACGGCAGAGGAACTGGGTACCCTGCTTGATACCCTGCTTGGCGACTTGCCGGACACCGGCAAGCCCATCCCGGGCAAGGCCGAGGTGAACATTCCCGGCGGCGTCAGTGTTGTCGAATTCGACACACCTCAGTCCGTGGCCTTGTTCGGTCAGGCCGGGATTGATCGGGATGACCCGGATTTCTTTGCGGCCTTTGTTCTGAACCATATTCTTGGCGGCGGCGGGTTTGAGAGCCGGCTGATGCAGGAGGTGCGCGAAAAGCGTGGCCTGACCTACGGGGTCGGGACCTATTTGGTGCCCAAGGATCTGGCTTCGGTCTATCTTGGGTCCGTGTCCTCGGCCAACGACCGTATCGCCGAAGCCATCGACGTAATTCGCGATGAATGGGCGCGCGCGGCCACCGAGGGTGTGACGCAAGAGGAACTTGACGACGCCAAGACCTATCTGACCGGCGCCTATCCGCTGCGGTTCGATGGCAATGGTCAGATTGCCTCGATCATGGTCGGAATGCAGATGGAAGGCCTGCCGATTGACTATATCGCCACCCGCAATGACAAGGTGAACGCGGTGACATTGGAAGATGTGAACCGCGTTGCTGCCGAACTGCTTGACCCGGACGGTCTGCACTTTGTCGTCGTTGGCAAGCCGGTGGGCCTGGAAACAACGAACTGAACCTTTTGGGGTAAGCTGCGGCTTACCCCTTTTTCATGCTGCGCAGCATGTCTCCCATCATCTGGCCGAACTGGCCCGAGCCGCGCTGATACAACGCCCCGTCCACTGCCAGAACCGTACCGCTGATATAGCTGGCCATGTCCGAGGCCAGAAACAGGCAGGCATTGGCCACGTCTTGCGGCGTACCCCAGCGGCCCAGCGGCACGTCCCGGCGCAGCTGCTCGCCCGCGTCGGGGGTGGGGGCCAGCCGTTTCGCGCCTTCGGTGCCCTCGATGAAGCCCGGCACCACCGAGTTCACCCGGATGCCTTCCACACCCCATTCCATCGACAGGGTACGGGTGATCTGATCGACGCCCGCCTTGGCGGCGCAGACATGGGCCTGGCCCTCGTAGGGCAGGTAGGATTGTGGGGCCGAGATGTTGATGATGTTGCCGCCGGGCCGTTTCAGATAGGGATAGGCGCCTTTCAGAACATGCACGGTGCCCATCAGGTCGATCTCGACCACGGTGCGGAAGGCGTTGGCCGACATCTCCGCCATCAGCGCCGGGAAGTTGCCCGCCGCCCCCGAAACCAGCACGTCGAAATCGCCGAGCGCCGCGTGGAACTGTTTCAGCCCCTCGGCGACCGCCTCGGCGTCGCGCACGTCAAAGGCCGCGCCGATCGCCTCGGCCGCGCCTGCCGCCTTCAGCGCGGCGACGGTGTCATCCACCTTGTCCTGCGAGCGGCTGGCCACGGCCAGTTTCGCGCCCGAGGCCGCGAAGGCCTCGGCGATGCCCCGGTTGATGCCACTGGTGCCACCGATGACGATGACGGTTTTTCCCGAAAAATCCATGTAGGCCTCCCTTGGCGGGAGCCCTACTCGCCGTAGGGCACCCAAATGTTTTTCACTTCGGTCGAAGCCTGAAGGAAGCGGCGGGAATGGTCCATGCCCCAATCGATTGCCGTCGCGTTATTCACCCAGGTCCGTTTCAGGTTCCCGGCCGAGACGACCTCGATCTGCGCCGACAGGTCCGACGACGAGAAGGACCAGACCGCATCGACGTTCAGATGCGACGCCAGCGGTTTGGCCAGCTCCTCGTGGCTGCCGGTCAGGATGTTGACCACGCCTGCGGGCACGTCCGAGGTGTCCAGCACCTGGTAGAAATCTGTGGCCGCCAGCGGATAGGGCTCGGACGCCACCAAAACCACCCGGTTGCCCATCGCGATCGCCGGCGCCATGGCCGAGACCAGACCCAGCAGCGGTGTCTCGTCGCCGCACAGCGCGCCGATCACGCCCACCGGTTCCTTCATCGCAATCGCCACGCCCCGGATCGGAACGCCATGCACCTGGCCGTCATACTTGTCGGCCCAGGCGGCGGCGGTGAACAGGCGCTGGATCGCGGCGTCGACCTCTTTCGCACCGTCCTTGCGGCCAGTCATCGCGTCGATGCGATGCGCGAACTCGTCGGAACGGGCCGAGAGGTTCTCGCCGATATAGTACAGGATCTGCGCCCGCAGATGGCCGGTGGTCCTGGACCATCCTTTGGCCCCCGCCGCAGCCTCGACCGCGTTGCGCACATCCTTGCGGTTGGCCAGACCCACATGGCCCTGCAGCCCCGCCTTGCCCCAGACCGCGCGGGAATAGCCGCCATCGGGCCGCGCCTGCTTGCCACCGACATACAGTTTGGCGGTGCGGTCGATCGGGTCGACCGGGCCGCCTTCGCCCACGACGGGTTCGATCTTGGCCAGCGGCTTGGCCTTGCCCTTGGGCTTGGTATAGGCGCTCAGCCCTTCCCAGCCGCCTTCCCGGCCAAAACCGCTTTCGCGCACGCCGCCAAAGCCTGCGGCCGCGTCGAACAGGTTGGTGGCATTGACCCAGACCACGCCCGCGACCAGCTTGGGTGCGATGTCCAGCGCAAGGTTGACGTTCTCGGTCCAGACCGTGGCCGCCAGCCCGTAACGGGTATTGTTGGCCAGTTCGACCGCCTCGGCCGGGGTGCGGAAGGTCGACGAGACCAGAACCGGGCCGAATATCTCCTCCTGCATCAACGGGTCCGAGGTTTCGAGCCCGGTGATCAGCGTCGGCGGGTAGTAGCAGCCGTTTGCGGGCAATTCGCAGGCAGCCTGATGCACACGGCCCACCGTATTGCTGTCGACCATGGAGGTGATCGTTTGCAACTGAACCGGATCCACCACGGCACCTACGTCGATGCATTTGTCCAGCGGGTTGCCGATGCGCAGCGTGTCCATGCGGGCGCGCAGCTTGGTGTAGAACCGGTCGGCGATGCCTTCCTGCACCAGCAGGCGCGACCCCGCGCAGCAGACCTGGCCCTGGTTGAACCAGATCGCATCGACCAAGCCTTCGATGGCTGAATCGATGTCGGCGTCGTCAAAGACGATATAGGGCGACTTGCCGCCCAGCTCGAGCGTCAGGGACTTGCCCGACCCTGCGGTGGCCTCGCGGATGCGGCGGCCGACTTCGGTCGAACCGGTAAAGGCGATCTTGTCCACGTCCGCGTTCACGATCATCTCGCCCACCGCGCCATCGCCGGTGACGATGTTGACCACGCCCTTGGGCAGCCCGGCCTGCATGCAGATATCGGCAAACAGCAGCGCCGTCAGCGAGGTGTATTCGGCGGGCTTCAGAACCACCGTGTTGCCCATGGCCAGCGCCGGGGCCACTTTCCACGCCAGCATCAGCAGCGGGAAGTTCCACGGGATGATCTGGCCGCAGACCCCCAGCGCCTGTGCGTCGGGCAGCTCGGTTTCCATCAGCTGGGCCATGCCCGCGTGATAGTAGAAATGCCGCTGCACCAGCGGAATGTCGATGTCGCGCGATTCCCGGATCGGCTTGCCGTTGTCCAGCGTTTCCAGCACTGCGAACAGGCGGGCGTGTTTCTGGATCAGCCGCGCGATGGCATAGAGGTAACGGGCGCGGGCGGGGCCGCCCAGCTTTTCCCATTTGGGCTGGGCCTTGCGGGCGGCGGCAACGGCGGCGTCCACATCGGCCCGTGTGGCCTGGGTCAGCTTGGCCAGAACCTCGCCCGTGGCCGGGTTGCGGCTTTCAAACCCTTTGCCGGGCTTGGTGAAGGCGCCGTCGATGAAATGGCCGAACTTGTCGCCCTGATCGACCAGCCATGCCAAGGCCTCGGCGGCGCTTTCCGGGGCGGGTCCGTATTCCATGGTCTCGAAAATCTCTTTGACTGTCATTGTTCCTGTCCTCAGCCCATCGGGTGCCGGTAGCCGGCCGAGTATGCCCCGGTGACGAAATGTTCCAACTGCCGCTCGATATCACCCAGCAGGGACGATGCGCCAAAGCGGAACAGGTCGGGTTGCAGCCAGCGGTCGCCCAGCTCGTCCTTGATCAGCGACAGGTAGACCAGCGCGTCCTTGGCCTTGGAAATCCCGCCTGCGGGCTTGTAGCCCACGCGATGGCCGGTGCGGTCATAGTAATCGCGGATGGCGCGGATCATCACCAGCGACACGGGCAGGGTGGCGTTGACGCTTTCCTTGCCGGTCGAGGTCTTGATGAAATCCGCCCCCGCCATCATGCAGACCAGCGAGGCGCGCGCCACGTTGCGCAGGCTGCCCAGTTCGCCGGTGGCCAGGATGGCCTTCACATGCGCCTCGCCGCAGGCTGCGCGGAACGCCTTCATCTCGTCATACAGCGCCTGCCAGTCGCCTTTCAGCACATGGCGGCGCGAGATCACGATGTCGATCTCCTCGGCCCCGGCTTTCACGCTCTCCTCGATCTCGGCCACGCGCAGGTTAAAGGGCGACAGGCCCGCCGGAAAGCCGGTGGAGACGGCCGCGACCGGAATGCCGGTGCCTTTCAGCGCATCCACCGCCGTTTCGATCATGTCGTGATAGACACAGACCGCGCCGGTGGTGATCGGCGGCATGTCCAGCGCTTTCAGCAGGTCAGGTGACACCGGCTGCCGTGCCTTGGCGCACAGGCGGCGTACGCGGCCCTCGGTGTCATCGCCCGACAGGGTGGTCAGGTCGATCAAGGTGATCGCCTTCAGCAGCCAGGCGGCCTGATGCTCTTTCTTGACCGACCGGCGCCCGGGCAGGGTTGAAGCCCGGCGTTCGATGGCCGAGGTGTTGGCCTGCACGGCGCGCACCCAGTCCAGGTCCAGATCCATGCCGGGATTCCGGGCTTCGGTCACTTGCGGCAGATGCGCGGTGCGCACGGGGCTTTCTGAGCTCTGCGTATCCATTGTCACGTCCTTTGGGAGGTTTGCGACAAAATTCGCACGGGAGACCGGGGAATGGAAGATGCAGGCGGGCAATGTTTGGATAATTTTTGACCAAATGGACAAAATGTAACCGCTTTCTTGCGAATAATTCGCATTAGCGTTGACTTACTTGCGAATGGTTCTCATATTCAGTTCGAACGTGAAGCAAAAACTGAGGTAGAAGATGATTCGCCGGAATTTTCTTGCGGTATTGGCGCTGGCCTTTTCCCTGCCGGTCACGGCCTGGGCCGATGCACCCCTCAAGGTTGTGGCCACGACGGGCATGATTGCTGACGCGGCCCGTCAGGTCGGTGGTGATCAGGTGGACGTCAAGGGGCTGATGGGGCCGGGCGTCGACCCGCATGCCTATCGTCAGACCCGCAGCGATATCGTGGCGATGACGCGTGCGGATCTGATCCTGTGGCATGGTTTGTACCTCGAAGCGCAGATGGAAGATTTCTTCCATGACCTTGAACGCAAGCGGACCGTGGTTGCAGTTGCCGAAGGTATCGACACGTCGAAGCTGCGCGCGCATGACGATTACGCCGACAAATATGATCCGCATGTTTGGATGACGCCCGAATTGTGGCGGGACGTGGTGCTTGAAGTGCAGGCGGCCCTCACCGAGGTACGTCCTGAAGCGGCCGAAGTTTTTGCAGCGAATGCGCAGGCCCACCTGGCAGATATCGATCGTCTGACAGCCTATGCAGATCAAGTTCTGGCGTCTGTTCCGGACAACAACAAGGTTCTTGTCACCGCCCATGATGCCTTTGGTTACTTTGGTGAAAGTTTCGGGTTCGAGGTTCTGGGAATTCAGGGCATCTCAACCCAGTCCGAGGCGGGACTGAACCGGATAGGCGAATTGGTCGATCTGCTGGTTGACCGCAAGATCACGGCTGTTTTCGTCGAAAGTTCGGTCTCGGATCGTTCGATCCGCGCGCTGATCGAGGGCGCGGCGGCCAAGGGTCATGAGGTGCGCGTGGGGGGCGAGTTGTTCTCGGACGCCATGGGTGCAGAAGGAACCTATGAAGGCACCTATCTTGGTATGCTGGACCATAACATCACGGTCATTGCCAGTGCTTTGGGTGGTGATGTGCCAGATCGTGGCATGGACGGAAAACTGTCGGCGGGGTTTTGATCGATGCTGGGCCTGATCAGCAATGAAGGCGTGACCGTCGGTGACAAGGGGTTGGCCGACAGCCCCCTTGCCCTGCGCGGCCTGACGGTTTCATACGGGCAGAAACCTGCGGTGTTTTCGGTCGACATGACCGTACAGCCCGGGGCGATGACCGCGATCATCGGGCCGAACGGAGCCGGGAAGTCCACATTGCTCAAGGCGGCGCTTGGCATCGTTTCCCCTTTGTCAGGTCAAGTGACCGTGTTTGGTCAGCCATTGGACACGCAGCGCGCGCGCATTGCCTATGTTCCTCAGCGTGCCAGCGTGGATTGGGATTTTCCAACGCGCGTCATCGACGTGGTTCTGATGGGCCTGTCGCGCGAACTTGGCTTGCTGGGCCGTGTGCGTGCCCGCCACAAGGCGTGTGCGATGGATTGTTTGCACCGCGTGGGAATGCGGGATTTCGCGGATCGCCAGATCGGGCAGCTGTCCGGCGGGCAGCAGCAACGTGTCTTTCTGGCGCGCGCGTTGGCGCAGGGCGCGGATCTGTATCTTCTGGACGAACCTTTTGCAGGCGTCGATGCCGCCACCGAGAAAGCCATCATCTCGGTGCTGAAATCCCTGAAAGAGGCGGGCAAGACGGTTGTCGTGGTGCATCACGACCTTGCGACCGTGACCGATTATTTCGACCATGTCTTCCTGATCAACACCCGCAAGGTGGCCGAGGGACCAGTGGCCGAGGCCTTCACGGCGGAAACGTTGCAATCAGCATATGGCGGTCGACTGGCAACCGCGCAGATCGATCAGATATCGCGCGCGTTGGGGTAACGCATGCTTTGGGATGCTCTGACCCTGCAACTTGGCTACAACGCCACGCTGGTTGCCATCGGTGCAACCTTGCTGGGTGTTTCAGCCGGTGTGACGGGGACGTTTCTGTTTCTGCGCAAGCGCGCCTTGGTCAGTGACGCAATCAGCCACGCAACCCTGCCGGGCGTCTGTCTGGCTTTCATGGTATTGGTCGCACTCGGAGGAGACGGGCGCAACCTGCTGGGCCTGTTGGCAGGATCGGCCATCTCGGCCTGGATCGGCCTTCTTTGCATGAACTGGCTGACGCGTCACACGCGTTTGGCCGAAGATGCCGCCATCGGAGCAGTCCTGTCGGTCTTCTTCGGCTTTGGCATAGTGTTGCTGACGGTCATTCAGACGATGGGCGTAGGCCGTCAGGCCGGGCTGGAAGGCTTCCTTTTGGGGTCCACTGCCGGGATGCTCTGGGCTGATGCGATGATCATTGCGGTCGGCGGCGCTGCGACGCTGCTGCTGGTCATGATCATTCGTCGCCCGATGATTCTTGTGGCCTTCGATCCTGAATATGCCGCAGCCCGCGGGTTGCCGGTGCACAGGATCGATCTGGCCATGATGGGTTTGGTCATGGCCGTGACCGTGGTCGGCCTGAAAATCGTGGGTCTGATTCTGATCGTGGCTTTGCTGATCATTCCCGCCGTGACCGCGCGGTTCTGGTCCGAACGCTCGGACCACGTGGTTCTGCTTGCGGGATTGGCCGGCGGGTTGGCGGGGTACATTGGCGCGGCCATTTCAGCCTCGGCGCCAAACCTTCCGACGGGGCCGATCATCGTTCTGGTCAGCTTTTCCTTCTTTGTCGTGTCTTTGTTTCTGGCGCCGATACGTGGCGTTTTGGCGGCGGTGCTGCGCCATTTGCGCTTTCAACGTCGGGTGCATATTCGTCAGGGTCTCTTGGCCTTGGCGCAGGGGCAAAAGATCTATGAGCCCCTGACCCTGCGCTTGCTGCGCCGCGCTGGGCTGGTGCGCGCGGACGGCGTTGCGACCAACATCGGCAAAGCCCGCGCGGCCAAGGCGTTGCGGGACGAAAAGCGCTGGGAAATCGTGCGCGCAGATCAGGCGCATGAGGCAACGGCTGCGCTTTATGACGGGTTGCGGGACATCGAAACCGTCCTGACCCGCGATCAGATTGCCGAGATAGACCGTCGCATCGGCGGACCAATGGGGGTGCCGGTATGAGTGGTGAAGAATTTGTCCCCCTGTCTCTGACACCGTTGCTGATCGGTACGTTCGCGGCCATTGCCTGCGCGTTGCCCGGCAATTTTCTGGTGTTGCGCAAACAGGCATTGATCGGAGACGCGATCAGCCATGTGGTGCTGCCGGGAATCGTCGTGGCGTTTCTGATCACAGGGGCGATATCGACCTGGCCGATGATGCTGGGCGCGGCGGGCGCTGCCGTTGTGGCCGTGGTGCTGATCGAAGCCATTCGCCGATTGGGTCAGATCGAACCCGGGGCCGCCATGGGCGTGGTCTTTACCACCATGTTCGCCGCGGGTGTCCTGCTGCTTGAGCAGACGGATACGTCGACAGTGCATCTGGATGTGGAACATGCGCTTTACGGCAATCTCGAAAGCCTGATCTGGCTGGACGCCACCGGATGGTCGTCCTTGTTGGACACAGAGGCGCTGTCCGGGCTGCCCCCGGAATTACCCCGCATAGCGCTGACACTGGTAGGTGTGTCATTGTTCACCTGGCTGTTCTGGCGGCCGCTGAAGATCTCTACCTTCGACGAAGGCTTTGCCCGGACCATTGGCATTCGCACCGGCGTTCTGGGCATGGCATTGGTCATCACCGCGGCAATTGCGGCGGTGGCGGCCTTCGACGCGGTGGGCTCGATCATCGTGATCGCCATGTTCATCTGCCCGCCCGCCGCGGCGCGGATGTTGACCAACCGGCTGGAAGCGCAGATTGCCTGGAGCGTTGTGTTCGCCATCGCCTCGGCGGTGTCGGGCTATGTGCTGGCAGGTTATGGGCCGCTGTGGCTGGGCGGCGCGGATGCCGTCAGCGCGGCGGGTATGATCGCCACGATGTCAGGCCTGATTCTTGCGGCGGCAGCGATGTTCGGACCCTGCCGGGGCAGGATCGGCGCGCGCATATCTGCCTGATCAGGCATTTTCCCGCCACACATGCCCACACGTCATCGGCCAATCTCTGCCAAGAAACTGAGCCTGAGAATCTTAAGCAGATTTTCCGACAGGTGCGTGATAAATGCGGTCTCATAAATTAGCTGAAACACACCACTCACTTGGCACGTCCGGGTGATCCTGAATGAGTTCTCGTTCGCGGATACCCGGGCGCCCCCTCTCTTTGAAATCTGCGGTTCAAACCGGTGGCAGAATCGTGCGCGACTATGCTAGGTGTAGGGGTATGGCGCAGGCAAACCCCAATATCGGCGAAAAACGCCCCGTAATTCGGCAGCTCGACGATGCCGCAATCAACCGCATCGCGGCTGGTGAGGTGGTGGAACGACCGGCGTCGGCGGTCAAGGAACTGGTCGAGAATGCTATCGATGCCGGGGCCACGCGGATCGCCATCGATATCGCGGATGGCGGCAAGACCCTGATCCGGGTCACGGATGATGGCTGCGGTATCGCGGCGGAAGATCTGCCGCTGGCGCTGTCCCGCCATGCCACGTCAAAGATTGACGGTTCGGACCTGCTGAACATCCACACTTTCGGCTTTCGGGGCGAGGCGCTGCCATCCTTGGGTGCTGTTGGGCGTCTGACCATAACCAGCCGTGTTCCCGGCGCGGATGCGGCGCAGGTGCACGTCGCGGGCGGCAAGATGGATGCGGTCAAACCCGCCGCCCTGCGCGCGGGGACTGTGGTCGAACTGCGCGATCTGTTCTACGCCACACCGGCCCGCCTGAAATTCATGCGCACGGACCGGGCCGAGGGGCAGGCGATCACCGATATTGTGAAACGGCTGGCCATGGCCGAACCTTCCGTGACCTTCGCCCTGCGGGATGTATCCGGCGGCGGAGAGGGTCGCGTGACCTTCCGCGCGGATCGCGAGAACGGAGATCTGTTTGATGCGCTCCACGCCCGACTGGCCCGCGTGATCGGGCGCGAATTTGCGGAAAACTCCTTGCAGATTGATGCCACGCGTGAGGGCATCCGGCTCTATGGCTATGCTGCCCTGCCGACCTATTCCCGGGGCGCTGCGGTGGCACAGTACCTTTTCGTCAACGGACGTCCTGTGCGCGACAAGATGCTGACTGGCGCGCTGCGGGCGGCCTATTTCGACTTCCTGAGCCGGGATCGCCACCCGGCGGCAGCTCTGTTCATCGACTGCGATCCCACGCTGGTTGACGTGAACGTCCACCCCGCGAAATCCGAGGTTCGGTTCCGGGATCCCGGTGTCGCGCGGGGGCTGATCGTGTCCAGTCTGCGCCATGCATTGGCGCAAGCCGGGCACAGGGCATCCTCGACCGTGGCGAATGCGACGCTGGGCGCGATGCGGCCGGAACCCGCACAGCCTGCTCCGGCGCGGGTTTACCAGATGGATCGCCCGTCACCTACCGCGCGTACGGCGGCGTATCGCGCGCAGGCTCCGGGTTTTGCGGAGCTGGCCAACGACTACAGCGGCAGCATTGTCGAGCCGACTCCGGTTGCGCAGGTCGTCGAGGTGCAGGAGCAGCCTCAGGCGCAGGATCTGCCGCTGGGTGCAGCCCGCGGACAGGTGCACGAGAATTACATCATTGCCCAGACCGCGGATGGCATGGTGATCGTAGATCAGCATGCTGCACATGAACGGCTGGTTTATGAGAAGCTGAAAACGCAGATGGCCGAGAACGGCGTCGCGGCGCAGGCTCTGCTGATTCCGGAAATCGTGGAATTGTCCGACGGGGATTGCGCCCGCCTGATGGCCGTCGCAGATGACTTGACGCGCCTTGGCCTGACCATCGAGCCCTTCGGCGGAAGCGCCATTGCCGTACGCGAAACCCCCGCCATTCTGGGTGAAGTCGATGCACGCGCCATGATCCTCGACATCCTGGATGAACTCGCCGATCAGGGTGAAAGCCAGATGGTGCAGGCAAGGATCGAGGCGATCCTCAGCCGGGTGGCCTGCCATGGGTCGATCCGATCCGGTCGTCGGATGCGCGCCGAAGAGATGAATGCCCTGCTGCGCGAGATGGAGGCGACACCGCATTCCGGCCAATGCAACCATGGGCGGCCCACCTATGTGGAACTGAAACTCAGCGACATCGAACGCCTGTTCGGGCGCAGTTGATCCTGCGGCCCGGCGGGGCTATGAAGAATAAAACAAGAACACGCGAGTTGTGATGATCGAGATTGCAGGCACCCAATATGCATTGAATGACCCTGTCATACTGGTCGGGGGTGGCGTGGTGGCGTTGATTCTGCTGCTGCTGTTCCTGTCGTTGCGGGCGGCCAACCGCTCGGCCCGGATGGCGGAACCTTTGGCGCGGCAGATGGCGCATCTGGGTCAGCATGTTCAGCAACTGGGCCAGGGACAGGAACAGTTGCGCGGCGGTCTTCAGCATGTCTCGGACACTCAGGCCAACGCGCAGATGCAGGTGATTCAGACGGTCGAGGCGCGTTTGGCTTCGGTCCAGCAACAGATGAATGACCGGCTGGCGGATAATGCGATGAAATCGGCGCGCGCGCTGGCCGAGATGCAGGAACGGATGAAAGAAACGTTGCATGGCTCGTCGAAACAGACGGCGACCTCGCTGACCCAATTGCAGGAACGTCTGGCCGCCATCGACAAGGCACAGGACAATATCACCAAACTGTCAGGCGATGTGCTGTCTTTGCAGGATATCCTGTCGAATAAGCAAAGGCGCGGGATGTTCGGTGAAATCCAGCTGAACGATATCGTGTCCAAGGCGCTGCCCGCTGACAGTTATTCGTTGCAGGCCACTTTGTCGAACGGCAGGCGGGCGGATTGCCTGATTCACTTGCCGAACCCGCCGGGACCGATTGTGATCGACGCAAAGTTCCCTTTGGAGGATTTCGAGGCGCTGGCCGCTGCGCAGACGAAGGCGGATGTCGAGAGATGCCTGCGGGCCTTCGGCGCTGCGGTGAAAGTGCATATCAAGGCGATTTCCGAAAAGTACATCCTGGACGGGGAAACTGCGGACGGCGCCTTGATGTTCGTACCTTCCGAGGCGATTTACGCCGAGCTGCACGCGCGTCTGCCCGATGTCGTGCGTGAAGGGTTCGCCGCGCGGGTCTGGATCGTGTCCCCGACGACGTGCATGGCCACGTTGAATACCATGCGGGCTATCCTGAAAGACGCGCGTATGCGCGAACAGGCCGGAGCGATCCGCAAAGAGTTGGGGTTGCTGCACAAGGATGTGGACCGCCTGGGTGATCGCGTCTCGAACCTGGATCGTCATTTCGGGCAGGCGGCCAAGGATATCTCGGAAATCAAGATCAGCGCCGAAAAGGCTGGCCGACGTGCGCAGCGTTTGGACAATTTCGACTTTGAAGAAATCGAGACCAAGGCCGAAAACGGCGTTGTGCCCCTTGCGCGGCACGAAGGTTGAAATCTACTGGATAGACAGATCCAGATTGTACCCCACGGTTTTTCCGGTATCCCTGTCATTGCCCATCAGATAGACGCGGATCGTATAGTCTCCATCGTCGGGCAAGGTGATCCGGGCCGTATTGCCGTCAATCGACCCGTTATAGATCGCCAAACCGTCGCTGCCCGGCGGCAGGATGTTGAAATAGATCACGCCGTTACCATTGGTGTCGCTGACCTGAAGATCGGCAAACATCTCCTGTCCGGCTTTGGCGCCCAGCGAATAGTCGAAGTACTCATCTCCTGAGATGGTCCCGCTGACCATGGTGCCAAAATTGCCGGGCTGAAACTGAACCTCGGCCGACATTTGGGCCGATGCGACGGGCGCGATTGCAACGAGAAGGACGCACACAGCAAGTCTTTCGAACATAACCATTCCCTTCAAAACACGCCGTACGCGGCCCTCGCGGGCAAATTCAGATGCGCAGGAAGGGTTGGAACAGGCGTGGCATCAACTTGGTGAATTTCAACGGAGCATCGGTAACCGCCAGACAAATACAATCTTCCGAAATGTCCGCCACAGGCGTGTGTTCCAAATCCTCGTCCGCGATTTCGACGTCGCCACGGGCGAAGCGATCCACTTCGTCCGAGAATGCGCCCTGAAGCACCATCGTCAATTCTATACCGTTGTGGCTATGATCAGGTACAGCCGTTCCGGCTGGAATGAACAGCAACCGGGCCGAGGCCTCGCTTGTGGTTGGCAGGATGGCTTGCTTTACGCCCATGCCGATCGGTTTCCAGCGGATATCTGAAACCGTACCGCCGACATAATCCTGCAACGGGGCCGGCAATACCGGGCAGTTCGGACGCGCCGGTTTGGCCGCTGGCGCGCCTTTGGAGATCAACGCCATAGTAGAGGCCAGAGATGTATCACTCATGGCGATGGAGTCCGTCTGTTCCTCCAGAACATGCCCGCCCACGGCATCGTAGCTTTCCGCCCGCGCACGGCAATGGTCGCACAGCGACAGGTGCGTCGCGACCATCAGGTCGAAGGCTTCGGGCAGATTGCCTGCGGCATATGCCATCAGCAGGTCATCTGTCAGGTGATGTTTGATCGATTTACTCATCGTACTCATCTCAGTTCATCGCATGGCGCAAGCGGTCCAGCGCCAGCCTGATTCGTGATTTGATCGTTCCCAGGGGCAACCCGGTCTGAGACGCAATTTCCCGATGACTCAGATCACCGAAATACGCCTTTTCGATCAGCTCTCTCTGCGCGTCCGGCAACGCTGTCAAAGCGGTGCGCAGCTGCGCGGTTTCCTGTTGCAGCATGATGACATCGTCCTGTTCAGGCTCGGCCTCGGGACCCCACCACAGTTCTTCGGGTTCGGGGCGGCGTTGCTTTCGCAGAACGTCAATGCGCTTGTTCCGAGCGATGGTGAACACCCAGGTGGCCACCGTTGCCCGCGTCGGGTCGAACAGATGGGCTTTGTGCCACAAGGTCGCCATCACCTCCTGGGCGCACTCCTCAGCCATCGTGGCGTCTGATCCTGACTTCATCAGGAACGCCTTGATTCGTGGCGCGAAATGCTGGAACAGTTCGGCAAAAGCCGCCTGATCCTGCGCGTCGCGGATGCGCCTGACGTGATCCACCCATTCGGTTCTCGTCTCGCGCCTGCCGTTTCTTCCGTTCACCCGTCTACCCTTGATGCATTTCTTTTCGCGCCGAGGCTGAAGGACGGCCGGTTCAGCCGCAGGTTCGTCCAAGGTCACGGTATCGATCTCGGTAAACATAACCTCATTACGGCGCGTTCCCCAAGCCGGATCACTTTATCGGGACATTATGATCCAAATTGTGCAAATTGCCGTATCAGGATTACCAGCATCTGAAGGAAATCAGTGTAGTTCAAAGCATTTACGTGAAGGCCAGAAAGCAGCGGATGACGCAGAAAATAGACCATATCGCGGGTCATACCTATCACGGGCGCAAGGGTGCGATTGAAAACGCATTCCGATACTCGGTCGATTACATCCTGCTGGATCCCGAAGCAGAGCTGGACACCCCCTTGCTGTTTTCGGTTGATCGCGCGAATGTCACGAACTGGCGCACCGCCGACCATGGGGGAGAGCCGGGTCATGGGGAAGGGGCCCAGTGGCTCCGCGTTCGATTTGATGAAATGTCGGTGCAACAACCGGCGCGTTTCAAGTTGCTGACGCAACCGCGCGTTTTGGGTCACGTTTTCAATCCCGTCAGTTTTTGGTTCTGTTTTGACGACAGCGATCACCTTTATGCCGTGGTGGCCGAGGTCACCAATACCTATGGCACCCGTCACAGTTACCTGTGTCACAAACCCGATTTCTCGGTCATCGAACCGACTGACAGGGTGGTGGCGGACAAGCTGATGCATGTTTCACCGTTTCAGAAAATCGAAGGCAGCTATACGTTCCGCTTTGACTATCGCGCGGATCGGGTCGGTGTCTGGATTGATTACGGCCGCGCTGATGGTGGGCTGATCGCGACGCTGACCGGCCCGCGGCAACCCCTGACCAACCGCGTGATTCTGTGGTCCTTGCTGCGGCGGCCATTCGGCGCCCGGAGAACCTTTGCACTGATCGTCTGGCAGGCTTTCCGGCTGTGGCTGAAAAAAGCCACCTTTCGCCCGTTTCGCAGGCAACCGGTACCGGACCAGCCGATTTCGCGTGCGCGGAACTAGGGCCGTTGTTTGCGTAAGATCAAAGACTCGGCCGTTGTTCGGTGATTGTGATGGCACGACAACCGCGAACACGAGGAGCTGATGCATGTTGGAAATATCGGCAAGAAAGGTCGCTCAGATTGCCATGATGGGGCGCGAGCTGAACCGGGCAGAAGGTGAAATGCGCGCCTTCATCGAACGTATGAGCGAAGACGAGCAAGCCGAACTGGTTGCCATCATGTGGATCGGCCGCGAAAGCTTTTTCCCCGAGGATCTGGCCGAAGCGATTGCCACTGCCAAGGCCGAGGCCTCGACCCCCTGCGCCGACTACCTGATCGGCACTCCGCACATGTCAGACCACCTTGAGAACGGTCTGGACGCGCTGGGGATATCAGCCGAGGACGTTGAAAACGATCTGATGTGACCTGCGTGCAAAGGGGCGTTTTCTGCGACGGATCGATATTCGCGTTATCTTGATCCGCCACTGAAAAGACATGTCGCGGGCCTGGATCGAAGTTTGCAATCAACGCCTCGGTCCAGCCCGAACTTTCCCTCCAATACAGTCTTAACAAACCTTAATGAACCGGTTTGGTAACGTTAAGGCAGCCTTCCCAAATCTGATGTCAGGAAGACAAAGACATTGAGTTCAGGAGGAGAAAGACATGTCACATACACAAACATTCGAAGGCCGGGGTGGCCTGCTTGACGGTCTGTTTTCAAACTATGCAGAAGCAAAGGTCGAGCATTTCCGCCGCCGGATTTTTTCGAAAACCGTGCGGGATCTGGAAAAGCTTGATGACGTGCAACTGGCCGACATCGGCATCCAGCGGGATCAGATCAAAAGACGCGCATATGAAAGTGTGTATCACAACAAGCCATACCGGCAGTGATCAAGTATTCAGCGTGCACTGAAACCCATCCCCAAAAGCCTGTCAGCGAGGTTACCAGAATGTTCGACGTCGTACCGCCCACCAATCAACCGGCTCCGGCCGCCAGCGCGCTTTTGCTGTTCGATCGTGCCATGCGGATCCGTTCGATCAGCCCTGATATTGTCCGCGCAGCCCAGCATCTGAATGCTTTGACCGATCATCAGTTGTCCGAGCTGGGCATCAACCGCAGTGATATCGAAGATACCATCCAGCGGTATATCTGAAGGCCGGGTGAGGGAAACCCGAACGAGGACAATATGCGTAAAGTACAAAAATGAAAGCCATTCCAGACAGTCTGGAATGGCTTTTTTGCATTCAGGCCGTGTGATCGACGATTTGCAGATGCTGGGCCAGCTTGTCGATTTCACCCATCCATCCCTGCACCAGCTTGGGATCGCTGGGGGCCGCGTGAACACCGGCCGGGATGGCGCGGTTCAATACGGCCTCGACCGCAAGTGAGACCGGAATCGACACCAGACGCGCCATCGCCGTGCCACGTTCGTCGCCCCAGGCGTCCATGACATAGGTCTTGTGCCAGACTTCGACGCCGTCTTTCTCGGCCTTCAATCCCACGCACAACACAACACGATCAGGCTCGCCTTCGTCATAGGCGTTTTCCTCCCAGAACTGGTCCGACATCTCTTTCAGACGCGCATCCCCTTCCGGGCCGGACAGGGTTTCGATCTCGGTGAAAACATTCGACCACGCGTCGGCCCAGCCGTTCAGACGCAGGGTGCCGCGGACGAATTCCTTGACCGGCCAGTGGTCCTCGAAATGGTACTGCGCCACGAAGGGGATCGAATCGCGGTTCGGGTAGACCTCGAAGCTTTCCGGTGTCGGCAGCGGGGCGATATAGCTGCTGATCGCATCCCAGGGGCGGGCAACGTCCAGCGGCGCGTAATCGCGGATCGATTTCGACGGCGACCGCAGCGCTTTCAACACGCCCAGCGGCGACCAGCTGAATTTATAGCGGAACGGGTTGGGGTTCTTGGGAATGCCGCCGCAATAGGAAATGAAGCTCAGGTGGTTTTCCGGGTCGAACGCATCGGAGCCGCGGTAGTCGTCGATCAGGGCGTGTGCCATCAGGTGATCGATGCCCGGGTCCAGCCCGACCTCGTTGACCAGTGCGACACCGGCCTCGCGTGCCTTGTCATCCAGCGCGCGCATCTCGGGCGCGATATACGAAGACGAGACGAAATTGGCCTGTTTCGAAATCGCCAGGTCCGCAAGCGGCACATGCCAGTCGCCCGGCAGCATCGAGACGATCACATCGCCCTTCTCCAGTACGGCGCCAAGCGCGTCGATGTCGAAGGCCCGGATGTCGTCGGTCAGGTCTCCGACCTCGGCCCTGGCCTTGTCGACGGTCCGGTTCCACACGGTGACCTTGTGGCCGCCTTCGATCAGGCGACGCAGGCCGGGAATGGCCGAGAGGCCGGTGCCACACCAATGAATGGTCATCGTTCAGAGTCCTTCAATATGCGTTTTGTAAGTTGCTTCTGCCCGACCCCAGACACCGCTGTCCAGATCGGCCAGAGTCAGCAAGGACGGCAGCAGTTGCGCGGCATAGTCTTCCGAGCTTTCGACCGGCAGCATCGAGGGCAGGTTGTCGATCGCCATCACGTCCATCACCGGGTCGGTGGCCACGCGCAGGGCGGGTTCTTGCCACGTGGTGGCGCGGTCATAGACGGGCACCGGGTTGTAGTCGCTGTCCGGGTCGCAGGCCACGTCACCGATGGCGGTCAGCTTGCGCGGGGCGGTCAGCGCCTCGCGCGGGACGAAGACAGGCGTTCCGGGGCGCGCGAAGATGCAGTTCAGGAACAGATCATGGTCGAGGATTTCCGGGAAAGGCCCACCGCTGGCGGTTTCGGCCATGTCCCACTTGGTGACCGCGACGCCCATCGCCTCACACAGGTCTGCGGCGCCGGTGCCTACACGGCCCAAAGCTCCGATGACGATGGCGCGGGGGCGGGGCGCGCCGGTGGCGTCCAATTCTGCCAGAAGTTCGGCGTTCAGCGCGTCCTTGCCGGGATAGACGCCGACGGGCCCGCAGATCCCGCCCCGTTGCTGCGCCGCCCAGGTCTTGAGTGTCACCGCCGCGCCCGCGTAGCCTGCCCAATAGCCGAATGCGGCGACCCGGCGACCATCCTCATCGACGAGGTATTCCAGATCATAAAGCGTGCCGCCGCCCGCCTTGAACCGTTCCAGCAGAGCCCGGCCCGAATGCTGGCCCTTGAAGGCATGGCCGAACATGATGTGGCGGTGGGGCAGGGGTGTACCGTCTTCGGGCAGTTCCTTGAGGCCGAAGATGATCGCGTCCAGCGGGGCCTCGGGCCAGGAATTCTCGGGCGCGATCTCGCAGCCTGCTTCCTTGTAGCCGACCAGTGGGATGGCGCGGGCATGGCTTTCCTCGACCGTCACGCGGATGCCGGCCGCGATCAGCGCCGCGGCACCTTCCGGCGTCAGCCCAAACCGTTCTTCGTTCGGGCGCTGTTCTGCCCGGACCCAGAGATGTGTCATCTTATTTCCTTTTGTCAGAGCATTCCGGCAGCACGCACTGCCTGAACCGAAGGGCGTGCCTCCATCGCCTCACGGAAGGCGACAATTTTGGGAAAGGCCGAAACGTCCACGCCATCGCCTTCCAGCCAGCTGCACACCACATACAGATAGGCATCGGCCAGCGAGAACGCCTCGCCCAGCACAAATGGACCACGCAGGCCGTTCGACGAAATATAATCGCAGGACGCGGTCATCGTCTGCGCGACCTTGTCTTTCATGTCTTTCCAGCTGGATTTCTTGTCGGCCCAGCGGTGCCCGCGCAGCTTGTGCGCGTGGTTCACATGCATGGTCGAGGCAAGGTAGAACATCACTTCGCGCATCCGGGCAGCCATCACCGGATCAGCCGGCACCAGCCCGGCCTCGGGGGCCTTGGCTGCAATGAATTCCAGCAGGGCTCCGGTTTCAGTCAGGATGCCGCCATCCACCACCAACGCCGGAACGCGGCCTTTGGGGTTTATCTGCTTGTAAGCTGGTTTCGTCTGTTCGCCCCCGGCGAAGTCGAGCTTGACCGCTTCGTATTCCAGCCCGGCCTCTTCCAGGGCAATCGCAACAGCGATCGAGATGGTTCGGGGTGCATAGTAGAGCTGCATCAGGCGTCTCCGATCTGGTTACAGGTGGGTCTGCGCGAATTGCCGATCAGGGGCTTCCAGATGCGGAACGGCATTGAAAAGAACCGGGCTCAGCTGAGCGCCAATCGGATGCAGACGATGCATCGACGTGTTCATGATGGCAAGGGCCACCCGTGCCATTGACGGGATATCCAACCCCATCGCCTGACGCACCACCATCGAAATCAACCCGCCCGAGGTCACGACGATTGCCGGTCCGCCCTCGGTCCCGATCTCGTGCAGCGCGTCGCGCACGCGCGTCTCGAATTCTTCGAAGGTTTCCGGTGCGTTCTTGATTTCGCCATTGGCCCAGGCCGCAAATGTTCTGGGCAGGTGTTCGACGAAACCTTCGCGGTCGGTGGGGATCGCGACGCCGTGTTGGTCCTCGAACAGTTGCGCCAGCGTGAAATACTCGATCTCGTTCAGTCGCGCGTCACGGATTGGATCGTGCAATCCCATGCTGTCCGCTGTCTCGGCGTGGCGGGTCAGGGTGCCGCAATAGACCCGGGCATAGTGGCTGCGGGTGTCACGCAGATGCGCCCCCAGCCAGCGCGCCTGCTGATGCCCCAAGTCGCTGAGCCTGTCATAGCTTGCCTCGTCCCGCGCCGTTGTGTTCGCCTGCCCGTGACGCACCAATGTGATATGTGACATGTCGGTCCCTCTTGCGCCGAAGTCTTAGGGCAGGTTCCCCTCTGGTGCCAGAGGGGTTTCACGCCTGTCGAAAAAAACCTCGCTCCTTTTCTGTTTCTGGCTATGGTTCGCCTCGAACAAACCTTCGGAGGGGTTTATGACCGTCGATCACACGCGTTTTCTGACCGACCTGCATAAGTTGCGTGAATTCGGTGCCGCGGGAGTGGGCAAGGGGGTTGTCCGCCCTGCCTATTCCGACGCGGATATCGCTGCGCGCCAGTGGCTTGCCGGACGTATGTGCGAAGCGGGCCTGACCCCGCAGTTTGACCCGGTGGGAAACCTGTTCGGATTGGCGTCCGGTCCTTCGCTGCTGATGGGATCACATTCCGACAGTCAGCCCGAAGGCGGCTGGCTGGACGGCGCCCTTGGCGTCATCGCCGCGCTGGAAGTCGCACGTTCCGTCGACCGTCCCATTTCAGTTGTCAGCTTTCAGGACGAAGAGGGGCGTTTTGGCGTGACCACAGGTTCTGCTGTCTGGTCAGGCGGGTTGTCTCTGGAAAAAGCTGATGTGTTGACCGATGGGGCGGGCGTCAGCTTTGGCCAGGCCCGATCGTCCATGGCAGATCTGTCCCAGGGATTCGTCGACCCGTCCCGTTTCGATGGCTTTATAGAGATGCATATCGAACAGGGCCCCTCGCTGGACGCGTCCGGAGACCAGATCGGAGTCGTCACCGATATCGTTGGCATCCGCGATATGTCGATCACCTTCGAAGGTCAGCAGAACCACGCCGGCACCACCCCCATGCACCTGCGCCGCGACGCATTTCAGGCCCTGTCCCTGTTCAACACCCGGCTCAATGAGAGGTTCCGCAATGTCGTCACGCCGCAGACGGTCTGGACAATCGGGCGGGTCAACCTGCATCCAAACGCTTCGTCCATCGTGCCGGGGCGGGTTCGGTTCTCGATGCAATGGCGCGATGCCGATGCAGACCGTTTGGCCCGGATGGAGGAGATCATTCGGGCGACAGCACAAGAAACCGCTGAGCAACTGGGGATGAGTTTGGATTACGGCCCCATCCTTGGGCTGGATCCCGTTGCCATGGATCCGACCTTGCGCCGCGCTCTTGAACGCGGTGCGGAACAGGTCGCGCCGGGTCGGTGGCGCAGAATGCCCTCGGGGGCCTTGCACGATGCCACCAACGTGTCTCGCCTGATGCCGGTCGCGATGCTGTTCACGCCCTCGATCGACGGAGTCAGCCATGATTTTGCAGAAGATACGGCAGAGGTCGATTTGATTGCGGGGCTCGAAGTTCTGGTGCGTGCCGTACGGTCCCTCTCTGTCTAAACGCAACTTTGCAACGAAAAATCCCGAGGAAGGTTGTGCATCGACGGTGAAATCCTCCCCCCGGCATCCGGCCGGGCGCCGGGGATTTCACGCGATGGAAATGAGGGTTGTTGCCTAACGGAAAAAAGTTTCCTATAGGAACATTCATGATGCATGCGTCTGTATACCGCCTCTTCTTCGGATCGGTGTTTCACTAGAAAACGGGTGGAATCATTGCATTCTATGCGGCTTGGGGCAGACTGACGGTTATGCATTTTGACCTTTGGATAATCGGAAGTTGACCGGATCATGACCACACCGAAGCGCACGCCTCTCCACTCTTTGAACGTCGAGCTTGGCGGGAAGATGGTTGATTTTGCTGGTTGGGAGATGCCTGTTC